>NZ_JBXXJK010000003.1:0-571365 GCF_057628075.1 Blastococcus sp. OS1-29 | reverse complement strand
TCGCCGCCAAACTCAACGGGCGCCCCCGCAAGACCCTGGGCTTCAAGACCCCAGCCGAAGTCCTCGCCCGACTACTCTCCGAAGATCAACAAGCTGGTGTTGCGACGACCAGTTGAATCCGCCGCGGCGATGGCCACGAGTTCGTATGACTCGACGCATCGACTACTTGCTGAACGCCGCGATCATGTCCATCACGGCGGGGCCGAGCAGCACGATGAACAGCGTCGGCAGGATGCACAGGATCAGCGGGAAGATCACCTTCACCGGGATCTGCATGGCCTTCTCCTCGGCGCGCTGGCGCCGCTTGAGCCGCATCTCCGACGCCTGGGTGCGCAGAACGTCGGCGATGGAGACGCCGTACGCGTCGGCCTGGACGACGGCCCCGATGAAGCGGCGCAGGTCGGGCGCGCCGGTGCGCTCGGCCAGCGCCAGGTAGGCCTCGCGGCGCGGCTGGCCGACGGCGATGTCCTGCAGCGTGCGCACCAGCTCCTCGGCCAGCGGTCCCTTGCCGTTCTTGCCCGCGCGACTCATCGCCGACTCGAAGCCGAGGCCCGCCTCGACGGCGATCGTCATCTGGTCGAGGGTGTCGGCCAGCTCGAGCCCGATGGCCTCCTGCCGTTCCTGGCCCCGGCTGTAGAGCAGCAGCTCCGGCAGGAAGTAGGCGACGACGGCCACGGCCAGCACGAGGACGGCGTACAGGGCCGAACCGTGCGCGGTGAGGACCAGCGCACCGAGACCACCGGCGACGGCGAGCAGCACCAGTTTGGCCGCCACCAGCTTCGACACCGGCCAGTCGGCCGGCCGTCCGGCCCGGCCGGCGAGCCGGTCCAGCCGGGCGACCGTGCCGTCGGGCGTCAGCCCCTGGACCAGCCGGCCGCCGAGCCGCGACCGCGACGGGCCGGTCCGGTCGGCCGGGAGTGCGATGCCGCGGACCAGGTTGTCGCGGGCCTGCACGGTCAGGCCGCGCGTCCTCGGGAGCAGCGCCCAGGCGATGACGAGCACGCCGGAGACGACGGCGGCGGCGGCCGCCAGCACGGGAACGGGAAGAGTGGTCATCAGAACTTGATCGCCACCGTCTTCTTGAGCCAGAAGCCACCGACGAGCATCAGGACGACGACCGCGGCCATCATCCCGTAACCCATCAGGCTCTCGGTGAACTTGTGCAGGTAGCTGGGGTTGGTCATGGAGATGAAGCCGATGATCGCGAACGGCAGGGCACCGAGCACGAGCGCCGACAGCTTGCCTTCTGCCGACAGCGCCTTCACCTGACGTCGGATGGCGTTGCGCTCGCGGATCGTGTTGCCGACCGCGTCGAGCACCTCGGCCAGGTTGCCGCCGACCTCGCGGTGGATGGCGATCGCCTGCGCGATCCACAGGAAGTCCTCGCTGCCCATCCGCTCGGCGACCTCGTCCAGCGAGTCGCCCAGGTCACGGCCGACCCGGGTCTCGTTCACGATGCGCGAGAACTCTTCGGCGGTGGGCGACGCGGCGTCCTGCGAGACGGCGTCGACGGCACGCAGCAGGCTGTGTCCGGCGCGCAGGCTGCTCGCCATCAGCTGCAGCGAGTCGTCGAGCTGGTCGGCGAACGCCGCCTGGCGCCGTCCGGCCTTGAACGTCACGAGCAGGCGGGCGCCCAGCGGGACGACGGCCACCATCGCCAGGCCCAGCCAGAGATCGACGAGCAGCACGCCCAGGACGACCGCCCCGAGCGTCCACATCCCGACCGCGAGGACGAAGTTCGGCAGCGACGTCGTCATGCCGGCCTGCTCCAGCGCGGCGGCGCCGGCGGCCAGCCGACCTCGCTTGACGAGCACCTTCTCCACGGCGGCACCGGCGGCGGCACCGGCACCGGCGAGCGCGGAGGACTGGGGCGCGACCGTCGGGTCCAGCCGGCTCAGCGGCACGCGCGGCGGTCCTGCGGGCACCACGACGAGCGCGACGAGGAAGAGGCCGGCTGCGATCAGGACGAGGCCACCGACGAGCAGCAGCGGGCTCATGCCCAGCTCCGCACGAGCTCGGGAACGCCGAAGACGCGCGGCGACAGCTTGATTCCGAGTTCGTCGAACCGGTCGGTGAACCGGGGGCGGACGCCGGTGGGCACCGGCTTGCCGAGGAACTTGCCGGCCGTGTCCACGCCGGCGGAGTAGTCGAAGAGGAATGCGTCCTGCAGTGTGACCGTCTCGCCCTCCATGCCCTGCACCTCGGTCACGTGGGTGACCCGGCGCGTGCCGTCCCGCAGCCGGGTCAGCTGGACGACGACATCGACCGCCGACGCGATCTGCTCGCGGATGGCCCGCAGCGGCAGGTCCATGCCGGCCATGAGCACGAGGGTCTCCAGCCGCGCGATGGCGTCGCGGGGAGAGTTCGCGTGCACCGTCGACAGCGAGCCGTCGTGGCCGGTGTTCATCGCCTGGAGCATGTCGAGTGACTCGCCGCCACGGCACTCCCCGACGACGATCCGGTCCGGCCGCATGCGCAGCGAGTTGCGGACCAGGTCGCGGATGGTGATCGCGCCCCTGCCTTCGATGTTGGGCGGCCGCGACTCCAAGCGGACGACGTGGTCCTGCTGCAGCTGCAGCTCGACGGCGTCCTCGATGGTGACGATCCGCTCGCCGTCCGGGATGAACGACGACAGCACGTTGAGCAGCGTCGTCTTCCCGGTGCCGGTACCGCCGGACACGATGACGTTCAGCCGCGCCTGGACGCAGGCATCGAGCAGCTCGGCCATCTCCGGCGAGAGCGTGCCGAAGCCGATCAGGTCGTCGACGGTGAACGGGTCCTTGGAGAACTTGCGGATGGTCAGGGTCGACCCGCTGAAGGCCAGCGGCGGGATGATCGCGTTCACGCGCGAGCCGTCGGCCAGCCGCGCGTCGACCAGTGGCGAGGACTCGTCGATCCGCCGGCCGACCCGGGAGACGATCCGGTCGATGACCCGCCGCAGGTGCTCCTCGGAGGTGAAGCAGACGCCGGTCCGGGTGAGCTTGCCGTGCTGCTCCACGTAGATGTGCTCCGGGCCGTTCACCATGATCTCGGTGACCGAGTCGTCGTCGAGCAGCCGCTGCAGCGGACCGTAGCCGAGCACGTCGTCGGCCAGCTCCGCCGTGAGCCGGGCCCGCTCCTCGGTGCTGAGCGGGACCTTCTCCTCCTCGACGACCTCGTCCAGCTCGCCCAGCACGATGGTGCGCAGCTGGTCGGCGGACAGGTTCGGGTCGTTCATCCGGCTGCCCATGCGCTCGAACAGCGCCTTGCCCACCCGGTCCTTGAGGCGGGCGAGGGCGTCAACGGGCGGCGCGACCACCGGGGTGGGGACGGCGGGGCGCGGCACGGGCACGGCGGCGGTCGGTGCCGCTTCCACCGACGGCGCCGGCTGGCCGTGGGCCGCCGCGAGACGGTCGGCGAGGTTCACGACGCCGCCCGGTGCTTGGCCCGGTAGCGGCCCGGCTGCATCAGCGGCGTGGCCGCGAACCGGGAGACCAGCCGGCGCAGCTCCTTGACCATGGGGTCGCGCTTCTTGCCGTTCTCCAGCAGCGGCACGCCCTGGTTGGTCGAGGCCGGCACGCCGTCGGCGCGCGGCAGGACCACGTCCACACCGGTGCCGATCGTCAGCTCGACGTCGCGCACCGACAGGCCACCCTTGGGGTCGGCGAAGTTCATGACCACGTGCCGTCCGGCGGGGATCATGGCCAGCTCGCGCAGGACGTCGAGTTCCTTGCGCAGGCCGCGGACGCCGGGCACGTCCATGCTGGTCAGCATCACGACGTCGGTGGCCCGGTCGAGCGCGGCGAGGGTCTGCTCGGACAGCCCGGGAGCGGTGTCGACGACGACGTAGCGGAACTCGCGCGCCAGCATCGCGAGCAGCCGCGTGACGTCGTCCCCGCGCACGGTGTCACCTGCTGCCGGCGACTCGGCGCCACAGACCGCGTACAGCCCGCTCGGGTGCTGGGTGAGGAACGTCTTGAGGACCATCGTGTCCTCGCTGGCCGGGCCGCGGACGACGTCGGGCAGCGTGTACTCGGGCACGAGGCTCAGCGCGGACGCGACGTCGCCGAACTGCACGTCGAGGTCGACGAGCACCGTCGACTGGGGCGCGGCCGCGGTGAGCCCGATGGCCAGGTTGGTAGAGACCGTCGTCTTGCCGACCCCGCCCTTGGGCGACGCGATCGTGATGACCCGCCCCGTGTAGCGCTCGGTCTCGGTGGCCGGGCGCAGCACGCGGCGCCGTCCGTTGGCGGCCACCGATGCGCGCTCCAGCGCCTCGGTGATCTCCGGGACGTTGGCCGACGGCGGCAGCAGGTCCCGGATTCCTGACCGCATGGCGGCCTGCCACATCTGCTGCGAGGCCTCGGTGATGAGCACGACGCTGATGCCCGGCGACTGGATGTCCAGCCGCGCGGCCAGGGTCAGCACGGCGTCCGGCGAGGCACCGGGGCCGATCACCAGGACGTCGGGGAGTTCGCCGTCGAGCAGCTGCTCGAACAGGCGCGCAGGGTCGGCGGGCAGCCGGCCCGGGGGAAGGACGTGGACGTCGCCGTCGGCGGCCTGCTTGACCCGCAGCGTGAGGTCCTCATCGGCTGCGGCGAGCACGACGCGGCTCATGCGAAGGCCTTTCCGTAGATGTTGCCCTGGGTGATGACGTCGGTTCCGCCGGTGTCGGCGCCGGCCGGCTCCAGGGTGAGCCAGAGCGTGCCGTGCTCGATGCCGAAGACGACCGCCTCGGCCTGGGCGGCGTCGACGGCGAGCGTGATCAGCAGGCTGCCCGAGGGCAGCGGGGTGCCGGAGGACGCCATCGAGGGGTCGGCGCCTTCCTGCTGGGCGGCCGGGTCGACCGGCGTCGGGGCGCCCTGCACCTGGGTGACCAGCACGTGGTGGAGCACGGCGTGCGTGGTTGCCGTGCCGTCCTGCATGGTCATCGAGACGAGCACGCCGACGGTGTCGCCGGCGGCGAGCCGGCCACCGACCGCGCGCTGCGGTTCGACCAGGACGCTGACCTCCTGCAGGCCCCCGGGCACGTCGACCTGACCTGGCGACGTGCGCGACTTGGGGTCGACGAACCGACCGGTGAGCAGCTGCTCGCCCGGCAGGATGTCGGCGTCGGACACGCGCCCGGAGAGGGCGGAGAGGTCGATGACCCGGCCCGCGACGGCTGTCTTGGCCGGCACCCTCTCGGTGCGGACGAGGTCGGCCAGCTGGTCACCCGAGGTGCCCTCGGGGATCAGCTGCTCGGCCACGAGCACGTCCACGGAGCGGACGCCGGCGAGGGCGCGGGCGTCCGCACCCCCGACGTAGGACAGCAGGACCACCGTGCCCACCACGAGCAGGAGGAGGGCCGCGAAGGCGGCCAGGAGTCGACGCATCACGGTTCGGCGCCCCTTATCGGATGAGTCGGAGGACGGAGGCCCCGAGCTGCGGGGCCGTCGGGCTGTAGGTCCAGGCATCCCGCAGCTCGACGAAGCGGGTGAAGTAGCCGGTGATGCACCGGACGCTGGGGTTGCTGCCCGGGCCGCAGACGCTCTGGGCGCTGCGGTTGCTGCCGTTGAAGGCGTACCCGGTCAGCCGGAAGGCGGCGTATCCGTAGACGCGGTACCAGGCGTTGGTGCCTGTTCCGCCGGCCTGGTCGAACAGCGGCAGGAGGACGGTCTGGTTCAGCCAGCGGTCGAAGTCGGCCTTCGTGCAGCCGCCGGGCAGCGAGACGCCCGTCGAGGACGTGAGGATCTGCTGGAGGGAGGTGGTCGCCTTGCAGGTTCCGGCGTCGGGATCGACGAACGCGAACCCGCCGGGTACCTGGTTCCCGCCCGTGCCGGTGCAGCCGCTGCTGGTGTCGTCCTCGCTGAACTTGACCACCTGCGCCGTCGTGGTCGCGAGCCCGCCGGTCTGGAACTTGAAGGAGCAGTAGGAGAAGGTCAGCGGGAGCACCGAGGTGCCCCGGCTGGGCGCGCCCCACCCGACGGTGGCCGACGCGCTGACGGCGCTGGAGTCGAAGCCGAGCACGGGCGCGAACCAGTGCTGGACCGGGGTCCGGCCGGCGACCGTGACGCTCAGCGGCACGCTGTTGAGTACGGGCTGGGCCGCGGACGCGTCACCGTCGTTGGCGGCGACCATGGCGCGCGCCGTGGCGAGCATGTCGCCGCAGGCGCCGCGCGAGCAGTCCTGGGCGACCGCGATGGCGGCGGCGTCGGCGGCGACCTGCAGCCGAGCGCGCTCGGCGTAGAGGGAGCCGACGTCGACGGCGATCGCCGCGAAGCCGAGCAGCGGGACGAGCAGCAGGGAGAACACCACCGCGGCGGCGCCGCGCTCGTCGGAGACCCGGCCACGGAACAGGTCGGTCAGCCGTTGCATCGCATGACTCCTGTTCCGTGGAGGGTGATGGAGGTACCGAAGAAGCCGGTGAGGAACGGCATCGGGTAGTCGATGGTGAGACGCACGGTCTCGTTCCCCGTGCCGCTGCCCGGGGCCGGGCACGGGAGGGGGACCTTGATCTGGGCGTCGGTCAGGGCCGGGTTGAGCGAGGGGGCGGCGCTGCGGGCCGCGGCTCTGGCGGCTGCGGTGTTGTTCTGCAGCGCCATGGCCCGCACGCCCTCCCGGGCGGCGGCCGACAGGGTGCCCTGCACCTGGAAGGCATGGCCGAACTCGGCGATCCCGAGCACCAGCACGATGAGCAGCGGGACGACGAAGGCGAACTCCACCACGGTGGCGCCACGTTCTCCGTGCAGCGCTGCCTGCAGACGCTTCCTCATGCTGATCACCGCCTTCCTGGGTGTGTGCGACAGCGCAGCGGCCCCCCTGACCGGGGGCCGCTGCGCCGTACAGCCGTGGGCCCGGAAGTGACGTCAGGCAGCGGCCGGCTTCGTGAGAGCGGTCGTGATCTTCTCGAACAGGGTGTTCAGCTGACCGCCGAGCAGACCGACGGTGACGATGATCGCGACGGCGATCAGGCCCACCAGCAGGCCGTACTCGACCGCGGTGGCGCCCTTCTCCTCGCGGACGCGGTGCTGCGCGACCGCGACGAGGCTGAACATGGTGGCGTAGAGCTTCTGCATGTCGTGCTCCTTGGGGGATCGACCGTCCGGACCGGATCGGACGACCCGGCCTCGCGGCTGTAGGGAGCAGATCGAGTCGGCGGGCCGGAGACTTGAGCGCCGCTCACCCGGACGGTGGACGTTCTCACCCCCAGGCATCACTCGTCCGGATCAGATGTGACGCTCGGTGAGCACATTCAGCCGGACAGCGGCCCGGCCCAGCCGATCACCAGGGCCGCCCCCAGCAGCATCGCCGGGCCGAACGGGAGCTCTCCGCGCAGCCCGATGCGGCGGGTCAGAAGTAGAAGAAGGGCGAGGACGGCCTGGACGACGAATCCGGCCGCGATTCCCAGGACGAGCGCCGCGATGCCGAGCCAGCCGAGGTAGAGCCCCAGCAGGGCCGCCAGCTTCGCGTCGCCCATCCCGATGCTGCGCGGCGAGATCAGCACGAGCACGAAGAAGACGACGAAGAGGACGGCGGCCCCGACGACCCCCCGGAGGAACGCCGACCACTCCCCCGTGGCGAGCGCGGCGACGGCGAGCAGGATCGCGCCGGCCACGATGGCCGGCAGCGTGACCCGGTTCGGGAGCGTCTTGTGCCGGAGGTCGACGAGGGCGAGCAGCACACCGGTGGCCGCCAGGACGAGGAACGCCGGCAGCTCCCAGGAGAGCCCGAACCGGACTTCGGTGAGGGCGAACAGCGCCGCCGTCCCGAGTTCGACGAACGGCAGGCGGACGGCCCTGCCCTGTCCCCCCTCGTTGTTCCAGGGGTACCGCCCCGCCAGCCGGTTGACCACCCCCCCGACGACCACGCCCAGCAGCGTCACCACGACGAGCGTGGCGGGGCCGGCGTAGGACACGGCGGTCACCTTGACACAGCGCCTGGCGGCCGTTCCGCAGCCGCGCTCGGACACAATGCGCGGTATGAGCAGCGGCACACAGATGGAGCCGGTCCGGATCGGGTTGGTGGGCTACGGCTTCGGCGGGCGCTGGTTCCACGCGCCGCTGCTCCGTTCGGCAGCGGAGTGCCAGTTCGTCGGCGTGGTCACCTCGTCCCCCGAGCGCCGGGCGCTGGTGGCCCGGGACGACCCGGGGCTGCCGACCTTCGAGTCACTCGAGGCGCTCGCGGCGGCGGGGGCCGAGGCGGTGGCCATCTCGACGCCGGCCGACACGCACAGCGAGCTCACCGACCGGGCGCTCGAGCTCGGCCTGGCGGTGGTCTGTGACAAGCCGTTCGCGCTCGACGCCGCCGCGGCGCTGCGCTCGGTGGAGCTGGCGGAGGAACGCGGACTCCCGCTGTCGCCGTATCAGAACCGCCGCTGGGACTCCGACTTCCTGACGGTCCGCGACCTCGCGGCGCGGAGCGTGCTGGGCGAGCTGACCCGGTTCGAGTCCCGGTTCGAGCGGCTGGACCCCGACCCGGGGCCGCCGCCGTCCGGCGGGGGCACGCTGCGCGACTTCGGCAGCCACCTGGTCGACCAGGCCTTGGTGCTCATGGGAGCGGTGTTCTCCGTCTACGCCGAATGGCACCTGAACGAGGCCCGCCTCGACGACGACTTCTTCGTCGCCCTGACGCATGCGGACGGTGGGCGTTCGCACCTGTGGGGCAGCTGGCGGCAGGGGGCGCCGGGCCCCCGGTTCCGGGTCACCGGGACGACGGGCACCTACGTGGTGGGCGGACCGATGGACGGTCAGGAGGAGCTGCTCCTCGCCGGCCACACCCCCGCGTCGCTCGGCCCGGCGTGGGGTTCGGAGCCCGCGAACCGGTGGGGTCGGGTGCATCGCGGGGACCACGGCGAGATCGTGCCGACGCTGCCCGGGGCGTGGAACGGCTTCTATCCCGCCTTCGCCCGCGCCGTCCGGGGACTGGGGCCCGTCCCGGTGGACGCGCGGGACGCCGTCGCCACCGCGACCGTGCTCGACGCCGCGCGGCGCAGCGCGACCGAGGGTGGCGTCGTCCGCTTCACGGGGTGAGGTCAGCGGTCCAGCCCGTCCCAGGACCAGCGCGGGATCGGAACCCCGTCGGGGACGACCGAGCCCTGGGCGGAGTACGCCAGCACGTCGGCCACGGCCCATTCCATGTACGCCCGAAGCGCCGCCCGGAACTCGGCGTCGTCGGGCAGACCGGCGTCGTCCGCGGCGGCCACGAAGCACTCCACGAACCGCCGGCCGAGATCGCTCATGTCGCCGTGGCCGGCGTGCAGGTGGAGCAGGAAGGACTGGTCGGCGGGCAGTTCGCTGTACCGCGGCGGCCCGCCCATCACCTCCGCCCAATACGCCGCCAGCCGCTCGACGTGCTGCGGGTCGAGGTCGTCGTGCGAGAAGGGGTGGTTGAGCTCCGGATCGGCGAGGCAGCGCGCGTGGTGCGCCGTCGCCAGGGCCAGGAAGGCCGGCTCACCGCCCGCGTACTCGAACAGCGTCGTCTGCATGGTCGCAATGTCCCAGCCGGGCGCGGTCGCGCGCCAGGTCAGTCGTTGCGCGCGGTCTCGGGTCCGGTGATGCGTGTGAGCAGCGGCAGGGTCGACGCGATGACGGCGAGCGACGCGACCAGCCCGGTCACGATGAGCACGTAGTAGTCCGCGCCGAGCGGCTGGAGCGTCTCGTGCAGCTGCGCGCGCAGGAAGAAGTGCGCGGTCAGCAGGGCGACTCCGGCCGACAGCGCGGCCGTGACCAGCAGCGGCACCGCCGACTCGAGGAGCACGACCCGGCGGAGGACGGCGAGCGGCGTGCCGGTGAGCCGCAGGAGGCTGAACGGACGGCGCCGGTCGGAGAGCCCACCTGCCACGGACACCGCCAGACTGCAGCCGGCGATGGGCAGGCTCACCAGGATCGCCACATCCGCCAGCCGCTGATACTGCGTGGACAGTTCGGCGTTGTGCGCGTCGTACTCGGTGAGCGTCTCCGGCGCGAACGTGCGCGGGAAAGCCAGCCCGAGGACGGTCCGGGCCTGCTCGACCGCGACCGTGGAGCCGTCCGTGCTGATGACGACGGTGTCGACCGGCAGCCCGTCGAGGTCAGCGAGCGGGACGGCGGCCGGGGGCCACACCTGTTCGGCCATCGGCCGCGACGTGTCGATGACGCCGTGCCCGAACTGCGGAACGACCGCCGCGGTGTCCGCCCCGGCAGTGCAACGGCCGAGCACCGGCGTGGCGGCCAGTTCGCGGCACGAGGTCGCGTCGACCCACAGCTGCTGCTTCGTGCCGGGCGTCGCGTGGAGCACGGTGACGCCGTCCACCCCGTCGATCCTCATGAGGTCGCCGCGCACGGCGTCCGGGATCGCGGCCACTGGGTTCTCCGGCCCGAGCCCGGAGAAGAACTGCTGCACGAGGGTCTGGTCCGACGTCGCCGAACTGCCCTGCGCCTGTCCGTTGTAGTCGACGATCGTGGTGATCACGGCCGTCGCTCCGGTGCCGATGAAGACGGCGAGCACCAGCCCGCTGATCGCCCGGAACCCGCCCTTCGGATCGTCGGCCAGCCGCCTTCCGGCGATCAGGGTCGCCGCCCGCTGTGCGCGCCGTGCCATGAGGCGGGATCCGAGCATCGTGAGCCACGGTCCGGCGATCACCAGGCCGGCCATGACGGTCAGCACCCCCGCCAGGTAGGCGCGGGACTGCAGAGTCGTGTCCTTGCTCGCCGCGATGTCGCTGACGTAGGCCAGATAGGCGAGCCAGCCCAGGCCGACCATCAGGGGCACGACCCGCCACGCCCGGGGCGACCGTCCGGTCACCCGCCGGGCCACGCCGAGCGGCGAGACCGAGACATGGCGCAGGGCGAGGCGGGCCGCGACCGCAGCACCGACCGGGATGCCCACCCCGACGAGCAGCAGATCGCGCAGGCTGGGGGTCAGGTCAGCCGTGAAGAACGGGGCGCCGGTGAACGGGATGGTGGCCATCGCGGGCCGGAGGAGGAAGAAGAGGCCGAAGCCGACGGCGACGCCGGCGAGGGCGGCCACCGTCGACTCGACGGTGGCGATGGTCGCCACCTGCCGGGGCGTGGCCCCGACCAGCCGCATCGCGGCGAACCGCTGCTCGCGCCGCGCGGCGGCCAACCGGGTGGCACCGCCGATGAAGATGAGCACGGGGAACAACAGGGCCACCGCGACTACCGTCAGGATGAGCGTGATGCCGTTGTCGTTCGTGCCGACCCCCAGCGCGCACTCGCCCCGGCAGCTGCTCGGCACCGTGGTGCTGATCCGGCTGACGGTCTGCGCCTCGGGCTCGGCGGACAGCTCGTCGACGCTGCGGCCGACGATCAGGATCAGGGTGTCCGGCGCAGGCAGCGCGGCCTCGCCGATCGTGCCGGCCAGGGTGCCGGGATACCGGTCGCCGAGCTGGTCGGCGGGGGCCTCGCGCAGCAGCTGCACCATCGCGGGCGACGCGTAGTACGTCCCCGCCGCCGGGAGTGCGGGGATGCCGGGCGGGACGGGCGATTCCGGGCCGGTCGCGGCGACGTCGACCCGGCCGATCAGCCGGCCCTGGTAGTAGTCGGCCCGGAGCCGCCACCACAGCGGATCGGTGCCCGAGTCGTCCGCGGGCGCATTCGACCCCGTGTAGCCGGTCTCCAACCAGGCGTACTTGGCGTTCTGCGCGTTGACGGCGTTGATGCCCGACAGTGTCGTGAGCAGCAGCCCGGTGCCGATGGCCACGGCGATGGCGATGAGCGCCAGCCGTCCCAGTGCCTCGCGGCCGCCGGTGACGGCCAGCCGCAGCCCGAGCCGGATCACGACACGACGAGGTCGGGGACGGCCACCTTGCCGTCCCGCACGATGATCTCCCGGTCGGCGTAGGCGGCCACCCGTGCGTCGTGGGTCACCAGCACGACCGTCGTCCCCTCGTCGCGGGCCGAGGCCACCAGCAGGTCCATGACCTGCTCACCGGTCAGCGAGTCCAGCGACCCGGTCGGCTCGTCGGCGAACAGCACCTGCGGCTCGGCGACCAGGGCGCGGGCCAGGGCGACCCGCTGGGCTTGGCCGCCGGAGAGCTCGCCCGAGCGCCGGCGCTGGAGACCGGGCAGGTCGAGCCGCTCGAACCACACCTGCGCCCGGCTCAGGGCCTCCGAGCGACGGACGCCGCTCAGCAGCAGGGGCAGGGCGACGTTCTCCTCGGCGGTCAGCTCCGGCACGAGCTGGCCGAACTGGAAGACGAAGCCGAAGCGGTCGCGCCGCAGTGCGCTGCGGGCGTTCTCGTCGAGGGTGTCGATCCGCCGCCCGCCGACGTGGATCTCCCCGGCGTCCGGACGCAGGATGCCGGCCAGGCAGTGCAACAGCGTCGACTTGCCGGAGCCGCTGGGCCCCATGACCGCGAGGATCTCCCCCGGCGCGACCGCGACGCTCGCGCCGCGCAGCGCCGGGGTGGGGCCGAAGGAGAGGTGCACGTCCCGCGCCTCGATCAGCGGTGCGGCCTGACCGTTCATGCCCCGATCTCCTTCGCCAGCGCGTCCAGCCGGGCGGCGGTGAGTTCGATCCAGCGCAGGTCGGCCTCGAGGTGGAACAGGCCGTGGTCGGCGAGCAGTGCGTCGACCAGGCTGCCCGAGCGGCGCAGCTCGGTCAGCTCGCGCATCCGCTGCATGTGCGCGGCCCGCTGACGGTCCAGGTAGTTCTCCGCCGACCGCCCCGACATGAGAGCCAGCACGACCTTCACGAACAGCACGGTCTGCAGGCTCGGTTCGGGAGCGACCGGTTCGGCGAGCCAGGTCTCGATGTCGCTGACGCCCTGCTCGGTGATGACGTAGCGCTTGCGGTCCGGCCCGGCGCCGGGCTCGGCCTCGGCCGCGATCACCTTGCCGTCCCGGGCCAGCCGGGCGAGCGTCGAGTAGACCTGCCCGAACTGCAGCGGCTTCCCCCGGCCGAAGAAGGTGTCGTAGTCGCGCTTGAGGTCGTATCCGTGGCTCGGTTCGCGTTCGAGCAGCCCCAGAAGTGCCAGCGGTACCGTCATGCCGCGGCACCATACACTCGGTGTATACGCCGAGGGAAGACAGGAGGGCGCCCAGCCGGCCGATGACTTCTCCGGCCCCGCGCGGTCTCCTTCACGACGCCGCCCTTCGAGCCCGGGAGCCTCCGATGACCACGCCCACGATCAGCACCCAGACGCTCGAGGCACCGGGCGCCACCATCACCTACGACGTGCGCGGCAGGCTCGGCACCGGCACCCCGTTGCTGATCGTCGGCTGCCCCATGGGCGCCGACGGCTTCGCGACGCTGGCCGGCCTGTTCCCCGACCGGCCCGTGGTCACCTACGACCCACGCGGTGTGGGTCGCAGCCCCCGCCACGACGGCGCAGGGGAACTGACACCCGACCTCCACGCGGCCGACCTGGTCCGGCTCGTCGAGACCATCGGAGGCGGGCCGGTCGACGTGCTCGCCAGCAGCGGCGGGGCAGTCAACGCACTGGCCTGGGTCGCCGGGCGCGGCGAGCAGGTGCGCACGCTGGTTGCGCACGAGCCGCCGCTGGCCACGATCCTGCCCGACCGCGACGCGCAGACCGCGGCGATCCGGCACATGCGCGAGACCTACCAGCGGGACGGGTTCGGGCCGGCGATGGCGATGTTCATCCTGCTCGTCGGCCACGACGGGCTGATGCCCGAGGGCTACCGGCCGCCGTCGGTCGACCCCGCGCAGTTCGGTCTGCCGACCGAGGACGACGGCCGCCGCGACGACCCCCTCCTCGCGCAGAACATCGGCGGCCTCACCGGTTACCGGCCAGACGTCGAGGTACTCCGGGCGGCACCCACCCGGATCGTGCTCGCGCGGGGCGCGGCCTCCGGGCAGACGATGGCGGCCCGCGCCGCCGATGCGATGGCTGCGCTGCTGGGCGCCGAGCTGGTCGCCTTCCCCGGCAACCACGGCGGGTTCATGGGCGACGAGTACGGCCAGCCGGGCGAGCCGGAAGCATTCGCCGCCCGGCTGCGCGCGGTCCTGGTCAGTAGCTGAAGCAGCTGGCGGCCTCCGGACCGATCCACTCCCACAGCTGCACGGTGCCGCCGAGCGCGGCGTTGGCCACGAAGGTGCCCGGGTCGATGCCCTTCGCGTTGACGCAGATCGGGCAGACGAGGTGCGTGCCGCCAGCTGCGGCGTATCGCGTCATGAGGGTCGGGATGTCGGGGCATCCGACACAGGCGGTGCCGACGGCGAAGGCGTCGGTGGCCAGGCGCACCGCCTCCTTGGTCAGGAACATCAGCGTGGGCCGGCCGGACTCCGCAGCACCGACGGCGACGAGGAGGGCCACGGTCACGCGCTCGGCGTCCTCGAGGCCGGTCGCGAGGCTGATGGCGGCCTTGTCGCTCATGACAGCGGCTCGCGGCAGAAGCCCGAGCAGAGCAGGAACAGCCGCGCGATCCGGCCATCGACACCCGTGTCGGCGTAGACCTGCTGCTCCACCACGAACCAGCCCGCACCGAGGTGCGGCGCTCGCACACGGGCCCGCCAGCGGAGGTGCAGCCGTCCGCCGACCTCCCCGACGGAGGCGTCGACGAGGTCGAAGTCGTCGACGTCGCCGAACCATCGCCGGAAGGTCGCACCGATCTGCTCGGCGCCGTGCCACTGCTTGAATCCGCTGGGCACCAGCGCGGTCAGGTGGGCGTCGTCGGACAGGGTGCCCGCGAGGCCGGTGAAGTCCTGCGCGGCGAGGCCCTCGAGGAAGGCCCCGGCGACGGAGAACAGCGGCGCGTCGGAACGGGCCGGGATCGGCGGTCGTGCAGTCGTCGTGGTCATGGCTGTCGTTCTATTGCGCGGACCCGGCCGCCCGACTCGGGCAACTGCCCGATCTTTCTACGCGCCGTCGCCCACGAGCCCGTGCCGCATGGCGAACAGCGCCGCCTGCGTGCGCGTGGACACCCCGAGCTTGAGATAGATGTGCTCGAGGTGCGTGGAGACGGTCTTGCGCGAGACGGTGAGGGCGTCGGCGATCTGCCGGTTGGACAGCCCCCGGCCGAGCTCGATGAGCACCTGCCGTTCACGCGCCGTCAACGCTGTCGAGGGGCCGTCGAGCCGGCGCACCCGGTGGCCCGCGGCGGCGAGGACCGCATCGACCGCATCGCCGTCCAGTCGTCCGGCACGGACCTCCTGCCCGACGACGGCCGCCGCCTCCCGGGACGCGAAGGCCGCCCGATGCGAACGCGGTTGCCCCAGGGCATGGACGACATCGGCCGCCGCCAGCACACGCGACGTCATGGGCAGGGAATCGGCCGTCAGCCCGTGCGGGTAGCCGGATCCGTCCAGCCGCTCGTGGTGCTGGGCCGCGCAGCGCGCCACGGCGGTCAGCGGCGGTATCCGTGCCAGCATCCGCTCGGTCAGATAGGGATGGGTCCGCGCCCGCTCCCGCTGTGCCAGGGTCCACGGCCTGGTCTCGTTCCAGACGGCACTGGGAATCCCGATCATCCCCAGGTCGTGCAGCCAGGCTGCCTGCCGCACGAGGGCGACGTCCTCGTCCGCCAGCCCCAAGCGCCGGGCACCGTCCGAGGCCAGGACGGCGACACCGCGCGAGTGCCCGATTCGCGGAGGGGACTTGAGGTCGGCGAAGTCGGCGAAGGCCTGCAGCGCCAGGTCCAGCCGGTCGCCGGCAAGGACGGACCCCAGCCGCGGGTCGAGCGCGATCACCTCGTCCCACGCCCGGATGGAGTCCAGCCCGGCGAGGATCTCGCCGTGCCGCTCGACGAAGCAGTCGGCGAGGCCTGGATCGAACTGGGTGCCCCGCCGATCCCGGACGACGGCGAGAGCGGCCTGTGCCCCTCCGGTCTGGTGGAAGGCCTCGATGTTGTCGGCGAGGTGCACCAGGCGCATCGCCGGGGCCAGCTGGTCGCCGGCGACCTGCCCGGGCACGCCACGGCCGTCCCACCGCTCGAAGGCCTGGAGCAGCGGGCGACTCACTTCCTCGCCCAGATCCAGCCGCTCGGCCAGATCGCTGGCCGACTGGCAGTGCGCCTCCATGACGCGTTGCACCGAGCGGCCCGCGGTGGCCAGGAAGCGGCCGACCATGCCCACCCGCCGCAGCCCGGAGCTGCCGTTGCCGAGGTGACGAGCCACGAAGAGGGCCATGGAGACGCCGCCCAGATCGCCGTCGTGGGTATCGGCGTACAGCTCGACCTCGTCGCCGAACAGCTCGGCCAGCTCGCTGGTGTCGGCGGCGCAGCCGACCCAGGTGAGCAGCGACGTGTAGTACGCCGCGGACCGGACGGAGTTGTCGAGGCCCGCCGCGTCGGCCAGGCGCAGCGTGACCACGGTCTGCCGGAGGACCCGCTCCATGGGCCGGCCCATGCCGAGGTCGGACAACAGAGACAACGTGGCGACGAGGTCCGCGAGCCTGACTGGCGCACCGGAACGGGTCACGGCCGGATCCTCACGCATCCATGCCGTGCGTAGGTGAGGTTCAGCCCCGCTGCTCGGCGAACCTCCGCTGCGCCTCCTCGACGGCCCGCACCGCCTCCTTCTTGCGATCCCACGCCCCGGCCACGGACGGCTCGGACGACTTCCCCGGCTCCAGCGCCTCGTAGATCTGGAAGAAGTGCCAGATCTCGCTGATCTGGTGCATCGGGACGTCGCCCAGGTCCTGCAGGTGCGCCTGACGGGGGTCGGTCGCGGGCACGCACAGCAGCTTGGCGTCGGGGCGGCCGGCGTCGCGCATCCAGAAGACGGCGATCACGCGCGCCCGGACGATGCAACCGGGGAACGTGGGTTCCTGCAGCAGGACGAGTGCGTCGATCGGGTCGCCGTCCTCGGCGAGGGTGTCGGGCACGAATCCGTAGTCGCTGGGATAGCCGGTCGCGGTGAACAGCATCCGGTCCAGCCTGATGCGGTCGCGCTCGAGGTCGTACTCGTACTTGTTCCGCGAGCCCTTCGGGATCTCCACGAGCACGTCGACGTCCACGAGGGCGACCCTGACCGCCCCTGCGACGCACGTCAACCGGAGAACACCGCGCGCCGGGCCATGGCGGACGACTCCGCCACGGGCCAGGGTGCCGGTGCATGCGTCGAGGGAAGGGACTTCAGGTGACGACGTCCGAGGTGACCATCGGGGCACCCGGAGGGGCGCTTCCCTCCTACGTGTCGATTCCCGCCGGCCCCGGCACGTGGCCCGGCGTCGTCGTGCTGCACGACCTGGTCGGGATGAGCCGTGACCTGCGCCGGCACGCCGACTGGCTCGCCGACGCCGGCTACCTCGCCGTCGCGCCGGACCTCTTCCGCGGCAGGCGAGGGCCGGTCTGCATGATCAGGATGATCCGGGAGACGGTGCGCCGGCAGGGACCCACCTTCGCCGACATCGAGGCCGTTCGCGCCTGGCTGGCCGACCGCGCGGACTGCACCGGCCAGGTGGGCGCCATGGGGTTCTGCCTCGGCGGAGGCTTCGCCCTGCTCATGGCCGCCGATCACCGCTTCGACGTGGCGAGCGTGAACTACGGCCCGGTCTCGTCGAAGGCCTACACGGAAGACGCGTTCGCGGCGGCATGTCCGATCGTCGCCAGCTACGGCGCCAAGGACCTGGGGAACCGCGGCGCCGGCGAGCGCCTCGAGCGGATCCTGACCGCGGTCGGGGTCGACCACGACGTGAAGACCTATCCCGTCGCAGGGCACTCGTTCATGGACGAGCACGACCGGGCCGAGCTCCCGGCACTTCTCGCCCTGCAGTTCCGCGTCGCCGGCGACCCCTACCGGGCGGAGGCGGCGGACGACGCCCGTCGGCGGATCCTCGCCTTCTTCGCCGCCCACCTGAGCGGCTGAGCGTCCTCAAGGACTGCCGCCCATGCGGTCGACGAGGGTGTCCAGGTCGACGCCGACCTTCTCGAACGCTGCGGCGGCGACCTCGAAGTCGACCGGGTAGTGCAGCGAGAGCAGGCGTCTCTCCTGCGCCGGTGTCAGTCGCATGGCGGGCAGCAGGCGCTCCACGTGCTGACGGGTGATCCGCCAGCCATCCGGATCCTTCACGGCCACTCCTGGAAACGGTGGGTGGTTCCATGTCGAGAACCTCGCAACGGCTCCGCTCAGCAGGTGAAGGGTCCCAACCGAGGCGACCCCGAGTCCAGGAGAACCACCATGCCGAAGTATCTCCTCCTCAAGCACTACACCGGCGGCCCGCAGCCGCATCGCCCCGTGCCCCCGATCGACCAGTGGGCGCCCGAGGACGTGGAGGCCCACATGGCCTTCCAGCACCACGTCGCCGACCTGCTCAAGGAGAACGGCGAGTTCGTCGACGCCCAGGCGCTCGCACCGGCCCAGACCTGGGTCCGCTACGGCGGTCCGGACGCCGCGCCGGTGACCACCGACGGTCCGCATCCCGAGACCAGCGATCTCGTGGCCGGCTGGTACATGGTCGACGTCGACTCCTACGAGCGGGCACTGGAGCTCGCGGCCTACGTCTCCTCCGAACCCGGCCCGGGCGGGACGCCGCTCTACGAGTGGATCGACGTCCGCGAAGTCATGTTCGAGATGCCCAAGAACGACTGACGTGGCCGACGGGCCCACCCGGGTGGACGACGGCGCTCTGCGCGCTCTCGTCCCTCGGGTGCTCGCCGGCCTGGTGCGACGGGGCGAGGACTTCTACGCGGCCGAGGACGCGCTGCAGGAGGCCCTGGTGGAAGCGCTGCGGGTGTGGCCCGCGCACCCGCCGCGCGATCCGCGCGGGTGGCTGATGACAGTGGCGACGCGGCGGCTCGTCGATGCCCGGCGCAGCGAGTCCGCCCGGTGGCGGCGCGAGGAGACGACGTCCGTCGAACCCCGGCCGGGACCCACCGAGGAGGGGGACGACACCCTGTTTCTGCTCTTCTGCTGCTGCTCCCCCGAGCTGGCGCCCGCCTCGCAGGTCGCGCTGACCCTGCGCGCCGTCGGAGGACTCACCACCCGGGAGATCGCGGACGCCTTCTTCGTGCCGGAGGCGACGATGGCGCAGCGCATCAGCCGGGCCAAGCGCACGCTGCAGGGACGCCGGCTGGACTCCCCCGGCGACCTGGCCGTGGTGCTCCGGGTGCTGTACCTCGTCTACACGGCGGGCCACGCGGGACGGGTCGATCTGGCGGGCGAGGCGATCCGGCTGGCCCGACAGCTCACGCTGGCCACCGATGAGCCGGAGGCGCGCGGACTGCTCGCGCTGATGCTGCTCAACCACGCCCGGTTGCCCGCGCGGCTCGACGCGCGGCGCCGGATCGTCCCGCTCGACCGGCAGGACCGAGGCCTCTGGGACACCCGCGAGATCGCCGAGGGTGTGCGCGTCCTGCAGTCGGCGCTGGTGCTCGAGCGCCCCGGCCGCTACCAGATCGAGGCCGCCATCGCCGCGCTGCACGACGACGCCGCCAGCGCGGAGGAGACCGACTGGCCGCAGATCCTCTCCTGGTACGACGACCTGGTCCTGCTCAGTGTCGACCCGGTGCGTCAGGACCCCGCCGCCGTGCTCGGACGCGCGGTCGCCGTGGGTCACGTGATCGGCCCCGCCGCCGGGCTGCGCGAGACCGACCGATTGCGCGAGGTGCTCGGCGGGCGGCACCGGTGGCACGCCGTCCGCGGGTACCTGCACGAGCTCGGCGGCGACCTGCCTGCCGCCGCAACGGCGTACGCGGAGGCGGCCCGTCTCGCCACGGACGTCGCCGAGCGCGATCACCTGGTCCGTCAGGCCGCGCGCGCCCGGGCCGGAGGCTGAGGTCCGCCGTCCTCAGGCCGGCGGCGGTGCGGCGGCCGGGCCCGCGGTTCTCCGCCGCATCCGGCGGAGCACTCCCAGTACCCCCGCGGCCAGCACCGCGGCGACGGCCAGCCAGGGCAGCAGGATGCCGAGGACGATCACGGCCCCGTGGAGCACCGACACCAGCGCGCGCCAACCGGTGCCGAGCGCGTCGAGGAAGCCGTCCGGTCCGCCGGGAGGCGCCACCCCGAACGGCGTCAGGTGCACGGTGAGCGTGGAGAGCTCCACCCGGTCGGCCAGCAGCGCCCGCTGCGACTGCAGCGACTCCAGATCCCCCTGCCGCTCGGACAGCGCCTTCTCCGCGGTGAGGAGGTCCGCGGTGCTCGCGGCGCCGTCCATCAGGCGCTGCAGCCGCGTCACCGACGTCTGCAGCGCCGAGATCCGCGCGTCGAGATCGACCGTCTTGCTGGTGACGTCGGAGCGGGACACCGAGACGTTCCCGACGTCGCCGACCTTCTCCAGGTCCGCCAACAGGTCGGTGAGCGCGTCGGCCGGCACGCGGACGACGAGGTCGGCGACCGCCCCCCGGCGCCCGTTCTCCCCGGACGCCGTCTGCTCCGTGCGCTCGTCGACCCGGCCGCCGGCCGCTTCGACCAGCTCGCTGACCCGCTGCGCGCCCGTCGCCGGCTCCTTGACCTGGACCGAGGCGCTGGCGGTCGTGACCACCTGCCGGTCGGCGTCGGACTCGGGTGCACTCGCCGTGCCACCCGGAGCCACCGCCGCACCACCCGCGGAACTGCTCGAGCTCGAGCCGGACCCGGAGCACCCGACGAGCAGCACCAGCGCCAGAGCCACACCCGCCACGCCCAGGGATCGCCTCATGGCCGGTGACCGTAGGAGCCCGGCGCGGCCCTGACCAGCGCCGATGCCGGATCGTGACGCCAATGGAACGCAATCGTTCAGGTCCGTGACGGAACCTTTCCGGTCGCAGCGCGTCCGCTCCTACGCCCATGATCCGGGCAGGTGCAGTCGCTGTCAGGAGGAGACATGCCGGCATGGCTGGTGGGGCAGGCGTCGACGCTGACCGGGGTCTCGGGCAAAGCGCTGCTGATGTACGGCACGGCCGTCGTCGGCCTGCGCATCGCCCACCGCCGCACGCTGTCGCAATGGACCGCGATCGACTTCGCCGCCGCGGTGGCGATCGGGGCGGTGATGGGGCGGACAGCGATCGCGGAGGGACAGTCGTTCCTCGTCGGCGCCGTCGCACTGGTGACTTTCCTCGGCGCACACGCGCTCGTGACCTACGGGCGCGGCAACCGGTGGATCGCCAAGGCAGTCGATCACCGGGTCCGCGTGCTGGTCCATCGCGGCGAACTCCGCAGCAGCCAGCTCCGCATCTGCGGACTGACGGAGAACGACGTCGTGGCCAAGCTCCGTGAACTCGGGATCCGCGACCTCACGGAACTGCGCTACGTCCTCTACGAGACGAAGGGAGAGCTCACCGTCATCCGGGAAACCGGGGCACCCACCGACGGCACGCTCGTCCGTGCCGGTTTGGCCGATGCCGCCGGGTTCGGTCCCGGGCGGACGGCAGGCACCGACCCCGTGGAGTGACGCCCGGTCAGTCGCGGCCCCGGCGCCTTCGCCCGCTGTGCCGGCCCCGCCGTGCGGCGTCGCCGGTCAACAGAGGACCTGATAGCGACGCTTGAGAGCGCTGGGCTGCATCCTCAGCAGGTCGGCCACGAACTGCACCACCTCACAGGTGCCACACCCGCGGTGCGGGCCCCGCCAGACGCACCGGTCCTGCGCGGTGATCCGGACCGCATGCCAGCGGGACGTCGTCGTCCCGGCCTCCTGGTCGCCCAGCAGTTCCACGCAGACATCCGGATGATCACGGACGACGCCGACGCGCGGATCGCTCTCTCCCGCGCAGGTCTCCCCGATCACGTACACCTGCATGTCCCCGTTGAGCCCTTCGCTGCGACCTCGACGAGAGCGGCTGGGTGGCCACCGGCCCCCACGGTTCGACCAGCGTCGGCGGCGTCCGGGTCGCCGGCAACGTCGTCAACCCGCGCGCCCAGGTCGTCACCGCCGCCGGCGAGGGGTCCGCAGCCGCCATCGCCATCAACGGCGACCTCGTCGACGAGGACGTCGGCGCCGCCCTGCACACCTTCACCACCGGCGCCGTGGTCTGCGACCCCCGCCCACCCGCATCCAACCCTCTCGACCCCCAGGAGCACCCATGTCCGACCACTCCCCATGTCCGCCTCCACGCCGATCGCCCCGCCCAGCAAGCACCAGCTGGCGCTGATGATCTGGCTGGCCGTCTTCCCGACCCTCACCGTGCTCAACCTGGCACTGGGCGACTGGCTGAAGACGCTGCCGCCTCTGCTCCACACCTTCGTGCTCGCCACCGTCGCGGTGCCGATCGTCATCTACGCGCTGATGCCCCAGCAGCACCGGCTGCGGGTCCGTCTCACGAGCCGGTGGGCCCGGTGACCGCCGTCCCGGTGGGTGATGCCTGGCCGAGGCCGCGCCCCTTGACACCCGTTCCGGCCGCGAGGATGGTCCCCGGCACCACCCCACGCCGTGAGGTGCGCAGGCAGCGGGGTCGCTCCACCGGCAGTCCGGCGTTCGCCGGGATCGGCACCAGCCGATGGGCGGAGAGGTCGTCATGACCGAGCGCCGGCCGTCCTACCCCGTGCGCGTGGACGGGGCCCCCGAGCCCGAAGCCGTCTCCCGCGGACTGTGGCTGGTCAAGTGGCTGCTGCTCGTGCCGCACCTCGTCGTCCTGCTGTTCCTCTGGCTGGCGTTCTACGCGGTCGGGATCGTGGCCTTCTTCGCGATCGTGATCACCGGCCGCTACCCGCGGGGGCTGTTCGACTTCAACGTCGGCGTGCTGCGCTGGTCATGGCGGGTGCACTACTACGGGTACGGCGCTCTGGCCACCGACCGCTACCCGCCCTTCACGCTGCACGAGGTCGCTGACTACCCGGCCCACCTGGACGTCGCCTATCCCGAGCGGCTGTCCCGCGGACTGGTCCTGGTCAAGTGGTGGCTGCTGGCGATCCCCCAGTACGTGATCGTCGGCATCTTCGTCGGCGGCGGACTGTGGTTCGGCACGCACGGGCAACACAGCAGCGACGCCTGGACGGCGGCCGGTCTCGTCGGGCTTCTCGTGCTCGTCGCCGGCATCGTGCTCCTGTTCACCGGCCGCTACCCCCGGGCGCTCTACGACTTCATCCTCGGCATGGACCGCTGGGCCCTCCGCGTGGCCGCCTACGCCGCGCTGATGACCGACCAGTACCCGCCGTTCCGCTTGGACCAGGGCGGCACCGACCCCGGCTCGACACCCGCCGTCCCCACTCCCCCACCGCCCTCCGGGGTGCCCGGCGGCCCCAGTCCGGTGGCCCCCGCGCCCGTCGCGTAGTCGGAATTCCGTCCCGGGCGGGCCCGGCAGGCCCTCCGAGATCGACCTGCCACGCCCGTGAATCGTCCTCAGCGGCAACCGCCGCTGCGGTCCTCGCACCGATCGAACGGAAGCCGACCCATGACGGCCACCACGCCCACCAGCACCGGGCCACGAGCTCCGACGAATCCGATGAGGTCGAGAGCCCGTCTCGCCGGTGTGCTCTACCTGATCACCTTCGTGTCGATCCCCACCCTCGCGCTCTACAACCCCATCCGGGATCACGCAGACTTCATCCTGGGAGCCGGAAGCGACACCGGCGTGCTCTGGGGCGCGTTCACCGAGGTGATCGTCGGCGTCGCCGGCATCAGCACCGCGCTCGTCCTCTTCCCCGTGCTCAAGCGGCAGAACGAGTCGGCGGCCCTCGGACTGGTCGCCGCCCGACTCGTGGAGACGACGCTCATCTTCGTCAGCGTCACGTGCCTGCTCACGATCGTCAGCCTGCGCGCCGACGTCGCCGGAACCCCCGGCGCGGACGACGCCTCGCTGACCACGACCGGCCACACCCTGCTGGCGGCCTACGACCGGACGTTCCTGCTGTCGCAGAGCCTCATGCCCGTCTTCTGCGACCTGCTCCTGGGCTACCTGCTCTTCAGGTCCCGTCTGGTCCCTCGCATCCTGCCGATCGTCGCGCTCGTCGGCGCTCCGCTGCTGCTCGCCTCCGACATCGCGATCTTCTTCGGTGTCTACGACCGGGTGGCGCCCCTCGCCGCGGTCGCCGTGATCCCGGTCGCCGTCTTCGAGTTCTCCCTCGGCATCTGGTTGCTCGTCAAGGGCTTCAACCCCACGTCTCCCGTGGTGGCGCGACCGAACAGCGAGGTCGCGATCCCGGCCCCGAGGACCGGCCAGCCCCAACCCGGCGAGCGAGGCTCGGAACTCGTCCGATAGCGGGCCGCATCTCTTCCTGCCCCTGGCCACCGCCTGACCCCCGGAGACCACACCATGCGCACCATCACCCGCACCGTCGAACTCGATGCCACACCGCACCAGGTCTGGGAGGTGCTGACCGACGCACGCGCACACGCCGACTGGAACCCGTTCATCACCACGATGGACGGCGACCTGGAGGTGGGCCGGCAGATCGAGGTCCGCATCGCTCCGCCCGGCGGCAGGCCGATGACCTTCCGTCCCACCGTCACCGACGTCGACCCGGAACACCACCTGGCGTGGCTCGGCCGCCTCCTCCTCCCGGGCCTGTTCGACGGGGCGCACTCCTTCACCCTCGAGCCGCTGCCCCACAACCACACCCGACTGACCCAGAGCGAGACGTTCCGGGGCGTCTTGGTTCCCCTCTCGGGCGGACTCCTGCAGCGCACCGAGGCGGGTTTCACCGCGATGAACGAAGCGCTGCGCCAGCGCATGGCTCAACGGCATTCCGCCTGAACCGCACCGTGCCGGTGCGGACGGCGCGCCCGCCGGACCAGGCTCTTCCGAAGGGACGAGACGGTGGCAGAGAACTGCACGATGGTCGGCAGATCGGTTCTGGTCACTGGCGCTACGGGAGGCATCGGCAATGCGACCGCCGTGGGCCTGGCCAGGCTCGGAGCGAACCTCGCGATCACCGGCCGGAACCGCGCCCGCGCCGAGGAGGCCGCACGCGAGGTCAGGGCCGCCGGCGGAGGCCAGGTCGACGCCTTCGTGGCGGACATGTCCGATCAATCGGAGGTCCGACGGCTGGCCGACGAGGTACTCGAGCGCATGCCCCGGATCCACGTCCTGGTCAACAATGTCGGCGGGTACTGGAACACCCGGCACGTCACCGCCGACGGGCTCGAGCGCACCTTTGCCCTCAACCACCTGGCGCCGTTCCTGCTCACCAACCTGCTCCTGGACCGGCTGTCGCACAGTCAGCCTGCCCGAGTGGTCACGGTCGCTTCCCAGGCACACGCCCAAGGGCGGATCCACTTCGACGACCTGCAGGGAGCTCGGTCGTACTCCGGTGCGCAGGCCTACAACCAATCCAAGCTCGCCAACATCCTGTTCACGTATGAGCTGGCGAGGCGGCTCGAGGCCACCTCCGTCACGGCCAACGCCGTGCACCCCGGGGTGGTGAGCACCGGATTCGGCGCAGACGACCCCGGGCGGCTCCAGCGGCTGTTCGTCCCGTTGATGCGGCCGCTGATGAAGGATCCGGCCGCCGGCGCCGCCACGTCGGTCCACGTCGCTTCGGAGCCCGGGCTCGACGAGGTGACGGGCCAGTACTTCGCCAAGGGCAGGCGCAGGAGATCCTCTGAGCGCAGTCACGACGGAGCCGTTGCGGGGCGACTTTGGCACGTCAGCGCCGAGCTGGTCGAGCCGATCGTCTAGGCCCTTCCGCCCGCGCGCAACCGTGCGCATTCAGCCAGCGGGCGATCAATCGCCCGGGGCGACGGACGAGTCGGCCTGTACGCCGGGTTCTGTCCACGGGCGCCTTGCGGCCTCCCGATGGGCGGTCATCCATCTAGGCCTGCCGTTGCCGGCAGGCTCCAGCGGTCTACCCGCAGGCTCGGGCGGGCCGCCCTCGAACGCCTGCGCAGAACGGCGAACCGTTCCTTTTGACCTTGCTCCGGGTGGGGTTTACCGAGCCACACCGGTCACCCGGTGTGCGGTGGTCTCTTACACCGCCGTTTCACCCTTACCAGCAGCACGCTGCTGGCGGTCTGTTCTCTGTGGCACTGTCCCGCGGGTCGCCCCGGGTCGCTGTTAACGACCACCCTGCCCTGTGGAGCCCGGACGTTCCTCGGCGGTGGGTCTCCCCACCGACGCGACCGCCCAGCCGACTCGTCCGTCGTGCCGAGCAGTCTACGGATCACTCGTGCTCGGTCCAGCACCCCAGGATGTCCGACGCCACCTCGAAGGCCAGAGCCGTGCGCCGCTGGCCGTTCGTGCCGAAGACCTCCGGCAGGCCGGTGGCGTCGACCGTGAGGGTCATGTCGTCCTTGACCACCACCACGCCGGTGGCGGAGCGGACGGCGCGCTCGCCGAGACCGACCGTCTGTTCGGCCTGCGGCAGCTCCGCCGCGCGCGAGTCGAAGAAGGCGGCCGCCTGGTCGTTGCTCTTCGACACGTTGACCTGGAGCACGAGCGGCCCCATCGGCAGGTGGTACGTGCAGGTGAAGACCTGGCCGTCCCAGGAGGTCACCGTGTGCGCGGGTGCGTCGAGCCGCAGGATCTGGGTGATCTCGCCGGAGATCTCGTCGTCGCACACCATCGCGGCCCGCTCCGGTGGTGCGTCGCCGGTTGCGGCCTGCCCACTGGTGTGGCCCTGGTGGCCGGTTGCGGCGTGGCCCATCGAGTGGTCGGCCGCCATGGTCTCTGCCTGCGCACCGGTGCAGCCGCCCAGCAGGAGCGGGATCGCCAGCAGTGCCGGGTGCCATCGTCGGTTCGTCATCGGGATCTCCTGATTCCGTGCCCACCGGCACGACGGGAAAGCGGGGGTCGGGGTCAGCTGCGGGAACTGCCGGTCAGGGACGCGTAAGCCACGATGTTGTTCAGGTAGCTGCGTGTGGCGGGGTCGAAGTCGCCGCCGCAGGTGATCAGGCGCAGTTCGGCGTCGTCGGTGTTGCCGTAGACCTCGAGCGTCGGGAACGCGTCCTTGGAATACGAGGCGACCCGGTCGACGCGGAAGACCGCAGTGGTGGCGTCGGCGCGGGTCACCGAGATCTCGTCGCCCGGGCGCAGGTCGCCCAGCCTGAAGAAGACACCGGGCCCGTACTCCGCTGAGTCGACGTGACCCAGGATCAGGGCCGGACCGACCTCACCGGGTGTCGGCGAATCGCGGTACCAGCCGGCTTTCGAGTCCTTGGCCAGCGGGGGCACTTCGACGGTCCCGTCCGGATTGAGTCCGAGGTCGAGCAGATCGGACGACACCCCGATGGCCGGAACCTCCAGGTGCACCGGCTGCGATGCCGGCAGGGTGGGCCCCTGCACGGTCGACGGCGCCGGGATTCCGGGTGCCGGAGGGGATGACGGGCTCGCCGACGCGGTCGAGCCGGTCCCCGCCGCGATCGGTTGCGGTGGCGACTGCTGTGCCCGAAGGCCGACGACCAGGGCGACCGCCCCGGCGACGACGAGCAGCACGGCCACCGCGGCCGCACCCAGGCGGATGCGCCGACCGTGCTGCTCGTCGCTCATGACCGGTTACCCGAGCCGATCAGTTCTCGGTGACCCGGCGACGCCGGAGCGCCACGGCGCCGGCTGCCGCCCCGGCCGCCACGAGCCCCGCACCGAGGGCCAGGACGCCCTCGTCCTCGATGCCCGCGGTGCCGCCACCGCCGGTGGCCGCCGAGCCGTTGGGCACCGTGGACATCTGCGACGCCTTGAGCGTCCCGCAGAGCGCCGGCGAGGTCGCGGCCAGCGGGAGCGACGGAACCAGGTCGCTCTTCTCCGCCTGGGCCGCCGAGCTCAGCTTCGCCGGGTCGAGACCGTGCACGACCACGACCGCGGTGCCCGCCTTCAGCGAGTCCATGGTCTTCTGGTCCAGCGCGAAGGTGCGGCTGTAGTCGAAGGAGGCTCCGGCCGGTGCGACCTCGAGCGTCGTGCCTGCCGCCGGGCTGGTGTCGCCGGAGGTCGACAGCGTCGTCCCGATCGCGCCGTAGCTGGGGCCGCCCTCGGTCGTGCTGATGACGCCGTCACCGCTGGTGTCGGCGTCCATCCCGGGACAGGTGCCCTTCGCGCCGATGTGGATGTGCTGCACGTGCGGGTACGGGTTGCCGTTGAACTTGTCGGCCAGACCCGTGGCGTGCTCGGTGACGGTCGCCTGCGACCCGTTCAGCTCGATCATCACCGTGCCCGAGCCGCCCGAGCCGTTCACCGCCTGCAGCTGCGCCTGATACGTCTGGCTGGTCGCGGCCGAGGCCGCGGTCATGGCCATCAACGGGAATGCCGCGGCCGCGATCGCGACGACCGGTGCTGCGAGTGCCTTGCGCATGGGGACTCCTCGAGGTTCATGGTGCTGCCGCCGAGAACAGCGACGCCGCGGGCGCAGTTGGAAACCACGCACCGTCGAACCGGAAGGGCGCATAGGGCGCCCCCCGCCGTCCGAGCCGGGAAAGGCTCGTGAGGATGCCGACCGGGCGGGTTCCCCCACCGCCCGCAGCCGCGAGGGATACGGCGTCCTCACACGGACGTTCGCAGGTGAAGCCTCAGCGGTTCATGATCCAAACCGCGCGCAATAGAGTTGTGCATAAGAATTTGTGTCGGTCGTCAGCCCCAGAAGAGCCGGAAGCCGACCCGGCGCCGTCCGTCGTCGGTCATCGTGGCCATGTCGACGATCTGCTGCGCCTGCTCCTCGACGGGCGCGTCGGAGATCAGTTCGAGGTACCGGCGGTGCTCGCAGAGCGAGGCCACCGCCTTCTCCACGTGCTCGCTGACGTCGACCTCGTGCGGCGGGTCGAGCATCTCGCTGACGGCGATGTACTGGACACCGGTCCAGCGCTCCGCGGTCAGGTCCGGGAAGATCCACTCGTTCCCGGCGTCGGCGACCGCGTCGAGCACGCACTGCCCGAGCGCGCGGTGGTCGGCGGAGTTCACGTAGGCCGGGGTCATCCCGGGCGGCGACCAGGTGGCGCCGAAGTAGCCGGTGACGACGAGCTCGGGACGGTGCCGCCGGATCGCTCCGGCGATGTCGCGGCGCAGCGCGGGGCCGGCCTCCAGGACGCCGTCCCGGTGGTCGAGGAACTCCACCTCGGCCACGCCGACGACGGCGGCCGACCGGCGCTCCTCCTCCTCGCGCAGCGGGGCCGCGTCCTCGGGCCGCACGCCCTCCATGCCCGCCTCGCCGCGCGTCGCGAGCAGGTAGTGCACCTGTTTCCCGGCCGCGGTCCAGGCCGAGACGGCGGCAGCGATCCCGTACTCGATGTCGTCGGGGTGCGCCGCGATCACCAGGGCGCGCTGCCAGTCGTCGGGCATGGGCTTCGTCGGCATGTCCGGCAGTCTGCCGCCGGAGGGGTCAGCGCGCTGCGGGTTCCGGCGCCGGTTCCTGCGACGTCCGCTCCGCCGAGTCCGTGGGCGCGGCCGCGCGGACCAGCCACAGCACGAGCAGCCCGCCGACGATGCCGGCCAGCCCGCAGGCGAGGAACACCTCGCGCAGGCCGTCGGCGAAGCCCGCGTGGAGGGCGTCGGCCACCTTCGGCCGCGTCGACGGGTCGACCGCTGCCAGGATCCTCGGCGCCTGGCCGGCCGACAGCGCGGACGCCGTCCCTGACGGATTCGGGGCGCCGGCGTCCCGCAGCGCCGACGTCGCGCCGGCGGTGAAGACCGTCCCGAGCACCGCGATGCCCACGGCCAGGCCGAACTGCCGGGCCGTGTTCACCGCGCCCGACGCCATGCCGCTGCGCTCCCGCGGCACCGCGTCGAGCGCCGCCGAGGCCAGGGTCGGGTTGGCCATCCCCACCCCCACGCCGAGCACGGCGAGGCCGGCCACGAGCGCCCGCCAGGTCGAGTTCGCGTCGACGACCGTCATCAGCAGCCCGCCGGCCCCGACCAGCAACAGCCCGCCCCCGAGGACGAAGCGGGGCGGCAGGGTCTGCAACCACCGTCCCCCGGCACCGGACACCCCGAAGCTCAGCGCCGACAGCGGGATGAACACGCAGCCGGCCTGCAGCGGCGACAGCCCGCCGATCGACTGCACCCACAGGGAGATGTAGATCAGCTCGGCGAACGCAGCCCCGTTGAGCAGCATCGCCCCGAGCATGATGCCGCTGAACGACCTCGACCCGAACAGGCGGACGTCGAGCATCGGCGCCGTCCGCCGCAGCTCCACGGCCGCCCACACCGCGAGGACGACGAGACCGCCGGCGATCGGACCCCACGCCAGCGGATGCCCCCAGCCGTCCGCGGCGGCCCGCACCAGCCCGAAGACCACTCCCGCAGCGCCCAGGGTGAACAGCGCGATCCCCGGCACATCGGGCCGCGGCGCGTCCTGCTGGATGGCCTCGTGCACCACGGTCACCGTGAGCGAGACCGCCAGCACGCACACCGGCAGGTTCACGAAGAAGATCCAGCGCCAGGACAGCTCGGTCAGGGCGCCGCCCAGGATGGGACCGAGCGCGGCCGATGCCCCGACGACAGCGCCCCAGACGCCGAACGCCGTCCCCCGGTCACGGCCCTCGTAACTGGTGTTGATCAGCGCGATCGTCGTGGCGAACATGATCGCCCCCCCGATCCCCTGGATGCCGCGCGCGGCGATCAGGAAGCCCGGCCCCGGCGCCAGGCCACAGGCCAGCGAGGCCACCGCGAACAGCACCAGCCCGATCAGGTACAGCTTGCGGCGACCGAACAGGTCCGCCAGCGACCCGGCCCCCAGCACGAAGGCGGCCAGCGCCAGCGCGTACACGTCGATCACCCACTGGAGCTCGGTGAACGACGTCCGCAGGTCCGTCGCGATGTCCGGCAGCGCGACGTTCACGATCGTGACGTCGACCAGGAGCATGAAGGTGCCGGTGCAGATCGCGACCAGCGGGAGCCACTTGCGCACCGAGCCGCCATGCCCGCAATCCGTCGTGCGCAACCGACCTGAGGGCGAGATCTGGGTCATTCGTCGACAAGTCGACATCTCGAGACGTCGAGCCGTCGACCGCACTCCCGATACGGGGGCCCGGCCGGCCCACGTAGTCTCGGCGGTCGTGTCCGCCGTCGACCTCCTCATCGCGGCCGGGGTGGCCTTCGTGGCCGGCATCATCAACTCGATCGCCGGTGGCGGCTCGCTGATCCTCTTCCCGACCCTCGTCGCCCTCGGCCTGCCCACGGTCGCCGCGAACGTCACCAACTCCGTCTCGCAGTGGCCGGGCTACGTCGGCGGCGCGTTCGGATTCCGCGAGGAGTACGCCGGGCAGCGCGGACGGCTGCTCCGGTTCAGCGTCGTCGGCGTCCTGGGCGCGACCGCCGGGAGCGTGCTGCTCCTCACCACGCCGTCGGAGGCGTTCGACGTCGTCGTCCCGGTGCTGGTGCTGCTGGCGAGCCTGCTCCTGGCCGTCCAGCCGCTGCTGACCCGCCGGCTCCAGGTCGAGGACCACGACGCCCCCCGCCGCGACCCCGCGTGGCTGTACGTGGCGCTGTTCCTGGCCGCGGTCTACGGCGGCTACTTCGGCGGCGCGCTCGGCGTCATCCTGCTGGCCGTCCTCGGGGTGGGGCTGCACCGGCTGAAGCTCGCCAACGCGCTGAAGTCAGCGCTGTCGGTGGTCACCGCGTCGGTCAACATCGTGATCTTCGGCCTGTTCGGGCCGATCCACTGGGACGTCGTGGCCGTGGCCGCTCCGGCGAGTCTGATCGCTGGGTTCATCGGCGCCCGCATCGCGACCCGCATCCCGACCACCCCGCTGCGCATCTTCATCGTCGCCTTCGGCGTCGTCGTGGCGATCTACCTCTTCTTCCGCATCTGATCCGGTGGGCACGTTCCCCGCCCTGGGCCTGTCCGCCCTCGTCCTGCTCGCGACGCTGGTCGCCGCCACGGCCGGGTCCCGCCGGGTCCCCCCGGTGGCGGTCGCCCTCCCCGGGGCGGCGGTCCTGGTGCTGGCCGGCGCCGTCCGGGCATCGGCGGCCGTGGACGCGGTTCGCGACATCGCGCCGACCGTCGCCTTCCTCGTCGTGGTGCTGCTCCTGTCGCACCTCGCGGACCGCGAGGGCCTGTTCGCCTGGGCGGCGGCGGCGACCGCCCGGCGGTCGGGCAGGTCCGCCCGGTCGCTGCTGGCGCGTGTCGTCGTCCTGTCCGCGGTCGTGACGGCGGTGCTCAGCCTGGACGCCACCGTCGTCCTGCTCACGCCGGTCGTGGTGGCGACCGCCGCGCACATGCGGACGTCGTCACTCCCGCACGCCTACGCCGCGGGCCACCTCGCGAATTCGGCGTCCCTCCTGCTGCCGGTGTCGAACCTGACCAACCTGCTCGCGTTCGCCGCGACCGGGCTGTCGTTCCTGCACTTCACCGGCCTCATGCTGGCGCCGTGGCTGGTCGCAGTGGCCGTGGAGTTCGCCGTGTTGCGGTGGCTGTTCCGGGCCGAACTCGGGAAGCCGGCCGGCGAGCCGGTCATGACCGCACCGCCGCTGCCGGTGCCGGCCGTCGTCGTGGTGTCCCTCGTGGTGGTCGGGTTCGGCGCGGCCTCGCTGGTCGGGGTCTCCCCCGTCTGGCCGGCCACGGCGGGCGTCCTGGTGCTCGCCGTCCGGCAGCTGATCCGCCGGACGACGCGGGTCGCCGACCTCGTGCGCGCTGCCGACGTGCCGTTCGCCCTCTTCGTGCTCGCGCTCGCCGTCGTCGTGCTGGCGGTGCTGCACAACGGGGTGGAACAGTTCCTGCACACCGTGCTCCCGGACGGCGACGCGCTCCTCCCGCTGCTGACCATCGCGGCGTTGTCCGCGCTCCTGGCCAACCTGCTCAACAACCTGCCGGCCACGCTCGCGCTGCTGCCGGTGCTCGCCGTGGGCGGCGCGGGACCGGTGCTGGCCATGCTGGTCGGCGTCAACGTGGGCCCCAACCTCACCTACGTCGGATCGCTGGCCAACCTGCTGTGGCGGCGGGTGCTCGGGCGGGAGGCGCCCTCGTCGGCGCAGCACACGGCGGTCGGGCTGGCAACCGTCCCCCTCACGCTGCTGGCGGCGACCGTCGCCCTGTGGGCGGCGCTGCAGGTCTGATCACTGCCGGGCGAGCTCCACGTTCGTCCGGTGCGGGCCGGCGAGCCACTCCTGCTCCAACCGGGGGTCGACCGGGTCCTTGCCGCGGCGCAGCGCCTCGATGTAGGCGCGGTCCGCGGCGAGCCGGTCCGCGATCTCGGGACCGGTCGCGACGGCGCCGTGCCCGGGCACCAGCACGGAGACGCCCGCAGTGGCCTCCTCCAGCCGGTCGAGAGCCGTCGCGTAGGCATCCACCTGGCCGGGGCGCCGCGGGTCGAGCAGTGGGATCAGCAGATCGGACAGCATGTCGCCGGCGACCAGGACGCCGCGATCGGCGAGCAGGAGAGCGGCGTGGCCGAGGGCGTGGGCCTCGTGCTCGACGACCCGGCCCGGCACGGGTCCGCCGTCCGCGGGCAGGGCGGTGACGAGGGCGATCAGGTCGAGCGGGACATCGGTGGCGCTCTCCGCCGCCATCGCCTGCCCCCGCTCACGCACTCCGGGGGCGACCGCCGCGGAGGCCGGCATGGCGTAGCGCGGAACGTCGCCGAACCGGGAGTGCCAGAGCAGGTGGTCCCAGTGGAGGTGGGTGGAGAAGCCGGCGACCACGGGGACGCCGAGCCGCTCCACGTCGTCGGCCAGCTCCTCGAGCTCGGCGCCGTGGATGCCGGGATCGACCAGGACCAGCCCGTCGTCCCCACGCACCACGGTGGAGTTGCTCCAGACCCACGCGCTCTGCCGGACCCAGACGCCGGCGGCCACCTCGTTCAGCATCAGTGCATCCCCTCCAGACCGTGGTGATCGAGTCTGATTCCGTCGAGATCAGGGTGGCGGCGAGGCCGGCGCAGTAGTGAGTCCGCGCCACGCCTAGGCCTCCTCAGCGCCCCAGCGTCCGAGCGCGACGATCGCCTCGCGCAAGGCAAACCCGCGATCGGTCAGCGCGTAGGCCCGGGTGTTGTGCCGGAGGGGCAGACGGGTCAGCACGCCGGCCGCTTCGAGCTCGCGCAGGCGGGTCGCGAGCATGTTCGTCGGCACTCCGAGGTCGCGCTGCAGATCGCCGTAGCGCTGCGGCCCGTCGAGCAGCCGCTCCACGACGAGCAGGGCCCACCGTGCTCCGACGATGTCGAGGGCCGCGGCGAGGTCGCTCACGCGGTCGGATCGCCGTCCGGCTTCATCCAGAACGGCGAGTAGTGGTAGCCGTCGGGGTCGTCGAACTGGCGCTGGTACATGAAGGGGTAGTCGTCGGTGTCACCGATCCGCCCGCCGGCGGCGGCGGCGCGCTCGGCGAGCTCGTCGACCGCCTCGCGGCTGCCGAGGTCGAACGAGACCGTGACCTTCGAGGGCGTGTGGGGTCCGCCGACCAGCTCCTCGACGCCGCCGACGCTCGCGTACATCTCGCGGCTGCCGAGCATGACGTACTGCTCGGGCGCGATCGCGAAGCACGACACGTTGTGATCGGACATCTCGGCATTGAGGGTCCAGCCGAGGGCGGTGTAGAAGGCGGTCGCGCGCTCGACGCTCTCGACCGGGCAGGTGATGAAGAGGCTCATGCGGTCAACGCTTGCAAAATGCAAGTGCGACGTCAAGTCCGGGCCACCCACCCACGTGAGGCCGTGTTCATCGAGAGCTTTCGTTTCCGGCTAGGTGCGTCCTGAACGGTGACGCCGCAGGAGATCTCTGCCGCTGTGAGGTCCATGAGGAACCGCTGATGCCGACGGTGACCGGGTGTTCGCGGCCAGCAGCGGCGCGGAATCGTGATGGGCTCCGACATGCTCCTCCACAAGATCCCTCAGTCAGATCCCGTGGTCACACGCCTTCGACCCACGTTGCTGGTCAGTACACCTAGCGCAGATGTGCGGTGTCGTTGACGACCCGTACCGAGGTCCGCCCGTCCGACGACCAGGTCACGGTGCTCAGCGACGCCGCGTCCAGGAACACCCGGTGCACCACCTCGTCGCCCACCCCCAGGCCGGCGGCGAGGAACAGCTTGATCGGCGTGACGTGGCTGACCACCAGCACGGTCTTCCCGGCGTGCTGGGACAGGATCCGCCGGCGCGCCCGCGCCACCCGCGTGGCGACGTCGGCGATCGACTCCCCGCCGGGCGCCGCCACGCTGATGTCGGACATGAACCGCCGGGCGGCCAGCGGGTGCTTCGCCGCGGCCTCGTCGAAGGTCAGGCCCTCGACGTCCCCGAAGTCCAGCTCCACCAGGTCCTTCTCGAACTCGACGGGCAACCCGAGGGACGCCGCCACGACCTCCGCGGTCTCCCGCGTCCGACGCAGGGGCGAGGCGACGACCACCTCGATGCCGAGCTCGGCCACCCGCACCGCCGCCGCCTCGGCCTCGGCGCGCCCGGTCCGCGAGAGCGGCAGCTCGTTGCGGCCGCTGAAGCGGCGTTCCGGCGTGTGCTCGGTCTGCCCGTGCCGCAGCAGGTGCGTCACGGTGGTGACGACCGGCGCGGGCTCGGCGCTCGGCTGCACGTCGTCCTCGAGGACGACGGCCTCCGCCGCCGGGTCGCGGTGCACCGGCCGGCCGTCCATCGCGCTGTTTGCCAGGGCGTCCGCGGCACCGTTCTGCGCCCGCGGCACCCAGGTGTAGCGGACGGCACCCAGCTGCCGGGCGAGCCGCTGGGCCTGCAGCGCGAGCTGCTTCATGTCGGGGTGCTTGATCTGCCAGCGGCCCGACATCTGCTCCACCACGAGCTTGGAGTCCATCCGCACCTCGACCTCGGCGGTCGGGTCGAGGTCGAGCGCAGCCTGCAGACCGGCGACCAGGCCGCCGTACTCGGCGACGTTGTTGGTGGCCCGCCCGACGGACGCGGCGCGCTCGGCAAGCACCCGCCCGGTCTCGGCGTCGCGGACCAGCGCCCCGTAGCCGGCCGGACCGGGGTTGCCCCGCGATCCGCCGTCCGCCTCCACGATCAGCCGACTCACTGCTCGACTCCGGTCCCGGTCCGCTTCTCGGTCGCTGGCGCTCCCTGCGATGCTCGCGACACCGTCGTCTTCGGACGCGAGCTCACAGGCCGGACTCGGCCGTGCGGACCAGGATCCGGCCGCAGTTCTCGCAGCGCACGACCTCGTGCGGGTCTGCGTTGCGGACGGCGGACAGCTCGTTGCCGTAGAGCTCGATCCGGCACCCCTGGCACTGGCGCGCCTTGAGCATCGCCGCGCCCGTGCTGCCGGTCTGGGTCCGGATCCGGTCGTACAGCGACAGCAACGGCGCCGAGATCCCGCCGGCCACCTCGGCCCGCGCCGCCTCGTGCCGCTTGGTGCTGTCGGCGATGTCGGCCAGGGCGTCGTCCCGCAGCTGCCGGGCACGGTCGAGATCGGCCCGCGCCTGCTGCAGCCCCGACTGCGCGACCGCCAAGGCCTTCTCGGCAACCTCGAGGCGCTCCATCAGCTCGAGCTCCTGGTCCTCCAGATCGGACTGCCGGCGCTTCAGCGACGCCAGCTCGTGCTGGAGGTTGGTCATCTCCTTCGGCGAGACGCTGCCCGAGTCCAGCAACTTCTGGTCCTTCTCCTCGCGGGCCCGCACGGTCTCGACGTCGGACTCCATCCGCTTGACCTCGCGGCCGAGATCACCGACCTCGGTCTCGGCGCGGACGACGTCGGCGGCGAGCGTCCGCTCCGCCTCCGCGGCCGTCTCCACGGCCGCGACCTCCGGCAGCGTGCGGCCGCGGTGGGCCAGCTGCGTGAGGGCGACGTCCTCCGCAGCGAGGTCCAGGAGTTTCTGCTGCTCGAAATGGTCGACCTTCACGCCGATGAACCTACCGGGCGCCGGCCCGTCCTCCGGCCCCCGTGCAGGGTCCCGCTGCGAGCGTGCGGGGCACGGGGGTCCTTCCGCTACCGCTTACGGGCTCGCACGCCCTCCCACTCCCTGCGGCCTCCTGCTGCCCGGCACAGTCGTGCTCTGCCCACGGTGGTGGAGCAGAGCACGACTGTCCGCGAGGCTACGGTCGCCCGCGCGCTGTCCCGGCCGCTCCCGGGGGCGCCGACGCCAGCGGGTCGGGCAGATCGCGGACGGTGGGGTCCTCCCGCTCGGCGGTGTAGTCGTTCTCCGCCGTCCCGTCGACGCCGTCGGCCACCCGCATCGCCCGCAGGATCGCCGTGACCACGACGGCCACGATCAGGTTGACCAACAGCGCCAGGAACCCGGCGTAGACGGCCGACTTGGTGTCGAAGCCGAACTTCGACAGCGCGAACGACGACCCGCCGAAGTGCGCGCGCGCCACGCTGCCGTCGGGGTTGAGCTTCGGGATGTTGTAGACCAGCACGAGGCCGGTGGCCATGCCCGCGACCCACCCGGCGATCAGCCCGCCACGGTGGAACCAGCGGGTGTAGAGACCGAGCGCCACGGCCGGCAGCGTCTGCAGGATGATCACGCCGCCGATCAGCTGCAGGTCGATGGAGAACTGCGGGTTCAGGCCCAGGATGGCGAGGACCGCGCCGAGCTTCACCACGAGTGAGGCGATCTTGGCGACCCGCGCCTCCTGGTGCGGTGTGGCGTCCTTCTTCAGGTACTCCTTGTAGATGTTGCGGGTGAACAGGTTCGCTGCGGCGATCGACATGATCGCCGCCGGCACCAGCGCCCCGATACCGATGGCGGCGAAGGCGATGCCGGCGAACCAGCTCGGGAACATCTGCTGGAAGAGCACCGGCACGATCGTGTTGCCGTCGGTACCGATCGGCTTGGTGCCCGCGGCGATGGCCATGAAGCCGAGCAGCGCGATGAAGCCGAGGGCGAGGCTGTAGATCGGCAACGCGCTCATGTTCCGCTTGAGCACGTCGCGGTTGCTGGCGGCCAGCACGCCGGTGATCGAGTGGGGGTAGAGGAACAGCGCCAGCGCGGAGCCCAGGGCCAGCGTGGCGTACCCGAGCTGCCCGGTGGCCGGCAGGATGACGCCGGCCCCCGCGGAGAACTTCTTCTCCGCCGCCCCGAAGATCGCGTCCCAGCCACCGAGCTTCGACGGGATCACGATGACGGCCACGATGATCGTCAGGTAGATCAGCGTGTCCTTGACGACGGCGATCAGCGCCGGCGCCCGCAGACCCGAGTTGTACGTGTAGACGGCCAGGATGATGAACGCCACGATCAGCGGCAGGTCGCCGTTGACGCCCATCGCCTTGAGGATCGCCTCGATGCCGACCAGTTGGAGGGCGATGTAGGGCATCGTCGCGACGATCCCGGTGATCGCCACCAGCAGGGCCATCGTCGGCGAGTCGAACCGTGACCGGACGAAGTCGGCCGGCGTCACGAAACCGCGCACGTGGCTGACAGACCAGAGCCGCGCCACGACCAGGAACACCAGCGGATAGATGATGATGGTGTACGGGACGGCGAAGAACCCGGCCGCGCCCGCACCGAACATCAGGGCCGGCACCGCGACGAAGGTGTACGCCGTGTAGAGGTCACCGCCGAGCAGGAACCAGGTGATCCACGAGCCGAAGCTCCGGCCACCCAGCCCCCACTCGTCCAGGTGCATGAGGCTCTCGGCCCGGCGCCAGCGCGAGGCGGCGAACCCGAGCACGGTGACGAGCAGGAACAGGACGATGACGATCGTCAGCTCGACTGCGTTCACGGCTCAGACCTCCCGGTTCCGGTCGCCGGCGTCCCGGACGATCGCGTCGCGGGCCGCCTGGCGCTCCTCGGGGCTGCGCCGGGTCATGCGGTAGACGAGGGCGGTCGTCGCCACACCGAGCGCGACGAAGGCCAGCTGAAGCCAGTAGAAGAGCGGAAAACCGCCGAGCTTGGGGTCGACGTTGTTGTAGATCGGGACGATCAGCACCACCACGATCGGAACCAGCAGCAGCCAGTTCCAGGGGCTCTTGTCGCGGCGCTGCGGCGCGACCTCCCCGGTGGCCGGATCGCCCGGCGGCGTCGTTGCCGTGGACATCACTGCCCCCTCCCCCGGGGACGCGGCCCCGGGTGTCAGCCGGCCGATCTCCCGGCCGGAACCCCGTTCGACCCTTCGTGCCACGTCCACGGGTCGGTGCGACGTCGCGAGACCGCCACCTCCACCCGCCCGGACAGGTCGCGGTGGAGCACGTCCGCGGCCACCGGCAACCAGGGCCACTCCGATGCGAAGTGTGCGACGTCGCAGAGTGCGGGGCCACTCGAATCGATCATGTCCGACACCGGGTGGTGCTTGAGATCGCTGGTCAGGAACACGTCGGCGCCGGCGCCCACCGCCGCCGCGATCAGCGACGCCCCGCTGCCCCCGCAGACGGCGACCCGGCGCACCAGCCGCTCGGGATCACCGGCGGCCCGCACTCCCCCGACCGTGGCCGGTAGGGCCGCGGCGGCGCGGGCGGCGAACTCGCGCAGCGACATCGCCTGCTCGAGGTCGCCCACCCGGCCGAGGCCGGCGCGCGGGTCGTCGTCCGTCGGCTCCAGAGGCACGGCGTCCCGCAGGCCGAGGACGCCGGCCAGCGCGTCGTTGACCCCGTGGTCCGCGGCGCGGTCGGCGTTGGTGTGGGCGACGAACAGGCCGGCGTTCCCGCGGATCAGCCGGTGCACCAGGCGGCCCTTCGGGTCGTCGGCGGGCACCCCGTGCACCGGTGTGAGCAGCAGTGGATGGTGGGTGACCAGCAGCTCGGCCCCGGCCGCCAGGACGTCGTCGACGACGGCGCCGATCGGGTCGACGGCGAACACCACCCGGCGTACCGACTGGTCCGGGTCGCCGCAGACGAGGCCGACGGCGTCCCAGCTCTCGGCGAGGGCGGGGTCGTAGCGGGCGTTCAGCGCGGCGAGCACCTCGCGCATGGGCACGGACACGCCTGCCGACTCTAGGGGGACGCGGAGCCGGGGGTGACAAGCTTCGGGCGTGGCGGACGGCGGGCTTCGGACGCGGGGTCTGCGCGCGCCGGCGTGGCTGGAGCAGCTGGTGCCGACGACGCCGCCGCCGATCCCCTGGCACGACGTGGTCCGCTTCGCCGTGACGATCCCCGTGCCGCTGGCGCTGGCGGTGGCGATCGGCGGCGGCATCGAGCCCGGTGCGGCGCTCGGGGCCGGCGTGCTCTCGACCATGGGCGCCCTCGCCGGGGTGCTCGCCCCGCAGCACGCGCCGCTGCGCGACCGCCTGCGCCGGATCGGGGCCGCGGTCCTCTTCGGGGGTCTGGGGTTCCTCGTCGGCCAGTTCGGCTCCGGCGGGGGCTGGCGGCCGGTGGTGCTCATCGTCCTCGTGTCCGTCGTGGCCGCGCTGCTCAGCGCGGTGAACTCCGCGCTCTCCCTCGGCGCGCTGCAGCTGCTCGTCTACACCTCGCTCGCGTCGGGCCTGGTGACCCCGCTGCCGGTCTGGGTCGACGTGTCGTTCTTCGTCGCCGGAGCGGCCTGGGCCACGCTCACGATGCTCGTGCAGTACTCGATCGAGCCGGTCGATCCCGACCGCAGCGCCGTCGCTGCGGTCTTCACCCGTATCGCCGCACTGCTCGAGGCGGTCGGCACCCCGCAGACCGACGAGGCGCGCCGCCAGCTGACCGCGGCCCTCAACACCGGCTACGACCGGGTCATCCGCAGCCGCAGCCGGTCGGCGGGCCGCTCCCGCGAGCTGTCGGAGCTCGCCGGGGTGCTCAACGCGGCTGCGCCGCTGGTGGAGGGCGCCGTCGCCGCGGCCCGCTCGGGGGTTCCGCCCAGTCCCGACGACGTCGCGGCGGTGCAGTCCCTCGCCGCGGCGCTGCGCGGGGACACCGAGCTGTCCGGCGCACGCCCGCCCGCGCTCGAGGGCGGTCATCCGGCGCGGCGAGCCGTGCGGCACGGCGTCCGGCTGGTCTGGAACGTCGTCGGCGACCCCGAGGAGCGGGCCGGGGCCGCGGCCCTCTACCCGCAGGCGGACCGGCGGCTGCGGCTGCGCGCACTCGTGGACCGCACGCTGGCCAGCGGCGAGAGCCGGTCGTTCGCCGTCCGGCTGGCCCTGTGCATGGGCATCGCCGAGATCGCGCGGCAGAACGTGCCGACCCAGCGCCCCTACTGGGTGCTGCTGACCGTCGCGATCGTGCTCAAGCCCGACTTCGGGTCGGTGTTCACCCGGGCGATCCAGCGCGGCGTGGGCACCCTGCTCGGCGTGCTGCTGGGGTCGGCGCTGCTGGTCTTCCTGCCGCGCAGCCCGTGGCTGCTGGTCGCGATGGCGGCCTTCGCCGCGGTGCTGCCCTGGGCCCGCAGCGCGAACTTCGGGCTCTTCTCGGTGTTCCAGACCCCGCTGATCATCCTGCTGCTGGACATGACCTTGCCCAGCGGACCGGGCCTGATCGGCGCCCGCCTGGTCGACACGTTGATCGGCTGCGGGATCGTGCTCGTCGTCGGCTACCTGCTCTGGCCGCAGACCTGGCGGGCGCCGCTGGACGAGGCCCTCCGTGACGCCGCCGTCGCGCTGGACGCGTTCGTCGAGGCGGCCTTCACCGGGGACTCCACCGAGCGCCGCCGCGCACGGCGGCGCAACTACCGGGCCCTGACCGAGCTGCAGACCCAGCTGCAGCGCCGGCTCGCCGAGCCGCCGCCGATCAGCACCCGCGCGGCCGCGTGGTGGCCCGTGATCGTGCAGCTGGAACGGACGTCGGACGCCGTCACCGAGGCCGTGATCGCCGCGCACCAGGGCGAACCGGCGCCCGACCTCGCGCAGGTCACCGTCCTGCGCCGCGCGATCCGCCAGCTCGAGGAGGACCTCCGCACCCCCCGGATCGGTGACGACGACGCCGAGATCCTGGCCGACGGGGTGCTGGCTCCGGTCGCCCGCGAGGTCGACGCCGCCCGCCGACTGGTCCGCGAGACCGCCCCGGGCCGCCGCGACCACTGAGTTGCACGTGACCGTGCGTCACCCTGGGATGGGCGGGTGACGATCGATCCGCCGTCCGCCCTGCCCGCACCGACCGGTCCCCCGCCCCCCGGGTCGCGCACGGTCACGACGGACGACGGCGTGCCGCTGCACGTCGAGGTGGACGGCGTGCCGGACGCCTCGCTGACCGTCGTCTTCTCGCACGGGTTCACCGCCCGGCTGGTGGAGTGGGAGCTGCAGCGCGCGGCGATCCGCGACCGCGCGCGGCTGGTCCTGTGGGACCAGCGCGGGCACGGCCGGTCGGGCTGGACGAAGCTCACCCGGGCCACGATCGACCGCACCGGACGCGACCTGGGTGAGGTCCTGGACGCCACGACGCCGTCCGGACCGGTGGTCCTGGCCGGGCACTCGATGGGTGGCATGAGCATCCTGGCGCTGGCCCGGCAGCGGCCGGAGCTGTTCGGGAGCCGCGTCGTCGGCGTCTTCCTGCTGGCCACCTCGGCAGGGGGCCTCGTCCGGACCGGTGTCCTGGGGCTGCTCATCAGGATGATCCGGAAGCTGAAGTTGCTGTCGCTGTACCTCCGGTTCCTCCAGCTGCTGGCGCCGCTGCTCGAGCGGTTCCGGCGGCGCGGTACGCGGCTGGGCCGGCGGATCACCCGACGGCTGCTCTTCGGTGCCGACGACGCCGATCCGGGCAGCGTCCGCCTCGTCCAGGACCTGCTGGAGGAGACGCCCTATCCGGTCGCGATGGCCTTCTACGCCGGCTTTCTCGACCACGACGAGACCGCGGCTCTCGAGGTGCTGCGCCGGGTGCCGACGACCGTGGTCGCCGCCTCGCACGACCGGCTCACCCCCGCCGCGCACGGCCGCGACATGGCGGCGCGCATCGGGGAGTCGGCCGAGCTCGTCGTCGTCCCGGGCGCCGGCCACAGCGTGAACCTGACCCGTAGCTCGATCGTCGACGACGCGTTGAACGCGTTGCTGGACCGCGTGTCGACCAGTGGACAGATGACTGGTTGAGCGCGCTCCGGCTGGGCAGTGGCAGTGTGACGGGCACCACGACGACCGTGTTGCAGTAACCCGCCGGCACGCATAACTTCGGCGGCCACGCCGACGACGTCTGAGGAGCAGAACGTGGACCGGATGAGTGCCCTCGACTCGGGCTTTTTCTTCGCGGAGAGCGAGAACACCCCGATGCACGTGGGGTCGGTCGCGGTCTTCGAAGGACCCGCGCCGTCCTACGGCGACGTGGTGCGCCTGCTGCTGAGCAAGCTGCCGCTGGTGCCGCGATACCGCCAGCGGGTGCGCGAGATCCCGCTGCAGCTCGGCCGCCCGGTGTGGGTCGACGACCCGCACTTCCAGATCCTGTACCACGTCCGGCACACCGCGGTGCCGGGTCCGGGCAGCGACGAGCAGCTGCGCAACCTGGCCGGCCGCGTGCTCGGCCAGCGCCTGGACATGGCCAAGCCGCTGTGGGAGCTGTGGCTGGTCGAGGGCCTGGCCGAGGGCCGCTGGGCGATCATCTCCAAGGTCCACCACTGCATGGTCGACGGCATCGCCGGCACCGAGTTGATGCAGCTGATGTTCGACCTCAAGAGAGACGCCACGCACGAGGCGCCGAAGGACTGGACGCCGCGCCGTCCCCCGTCGAGCGCGTCCCTGGTCGCCGAGGCGGTCGGCGACGCCCTGACCCACCCGGCCCGGGCGGTCTCGTCCCTGCCGACGCTGAACACCGCCGTCCGCGGTGCCAAGGCGCTCGCCGAGCAGGGCCGGACCGTCGCCCAGACCGTCCCCTCGCTCGCCAAGCAGGCCCTCACCCCCACCGCGCGGTCGCTCAACGGGCCGATCGGCCCGCACCGCCGATGGGCCTGGACCGAGGGCAGGTTCGAGGAGTTCAAGGCCGTCCGGACGGTGTTCGGCGGCACGGTCAACGACGTCGTCCTCACCGCGATCACCGGCGGCTTCCGCGATCTGCTGCAGGGCCGCGGCGAGCTGTCCTCGGAGAAGCTCGTCGTCCGCTCGATGGTGCCGGTCTCGGTGCGCAAGGCCGACCAGAAGGGATCGCTGAACAACCAGGTCTCGGCGGTGTTCGTCGACCTCCCGGTCGGCCTGGCCGACCCGGTCGAGCGGCTCACGACGGTCCGCGGGCAGATGGACGAGTACAAGAAGGCGATGTCGGCGGTCGACGCCAACTCGATCATCGACATGGGCAACTACGTCGCGCCGCCGCTGCTCGCCCTCGGCGTGCGTGCCGCGCTCGCCGCCGGGCAGTTCGTGTGCCAGGCGGTGACCACGAACGTGCCGGGGCCGCGGTTCCCGCTCTACGTCCTCGGCAAGCAGATGGTGTCCGCCTACGCCTACGTGCCGATCGCGGGCGGCACCCGGTGCTCGATCGGCATCTTCAGCTACCAGAACACGATGACGTTCGGGATCAACGCCGACTTCGACGGCTACCCCGACGTCGACACCCTGTCCGGTGGCATCCGGCGCGGGCTCGACGAGCTGCTGACGCTGGCCAAGAAGCACGCCGACAAGGCCTCCTCCGCCGCCGAGGCCGCTCCGGCCGAGGCCCCTCCGGCCAAGAGGGCTCCGACCAAGAGGGCTCCGGCCAAGACCGCGGCGCCGAAGAAGAAGGCCGCGGCAGCGGGGCAGCAGTGAGCCCGGGCCGACGCCGCGAAGGCTTGACGGTCGCCGTCACGGGGCCGACCGGCACCTTCGGCGCCGGGCTGGTCCCGCAGCTGCAGGCCGACGAGCGGATCGCGCGGATCATCGGCATCGCCCGGCGTCCGTTCGATCCGGCCGAGCGCGGCTGGTCGAAGATGGAGTACCGGCAGGGCGACGTCCGTGATCCGGCGGCGCTCCGGGAAGCCTTCGCGGGTGCCGACGTCGTCGTCCACCTGGCGTTCCTGATCACCGGCAACGCCTCGCGGGAGACCGCGCGGGCGATCAACGTGGACGGCACGCTCAACGTGTTCCGAGCTGCCGCGGCCGCCGGTGCGCAGCGGTTCGTCTACGCCTCGTCGGTGGCGGCCTACGGCTTCGCCGACGACATCCCCGACCGCATCTCGGAGGACTGGCCGACCCGCCCCGCCCACCGGCTGTTCTACGCGCAGGAGAAGGCCGAGCTGGAGTCGCTGCTGGAGAGGGAGGCGGCGGAGCATCCGGAGCTCACCCTCTACCTCCTGCGCCCGCCGATCGTCCTCGGCCCCCACGCCGTGGGCGCGAAGGACGTGCTGCCGGGCCCACTGGCGCCGCTGGGCCGGCGCCTGTTCGGCCGGCCGCGGCGGCTGCCGTTCCCGGTCCCTGTGCTGGCGCCGCAGCACCCGCTGCAGTTCATCCACGAGGACGACGTCGGACGTGCGCTGCTGCTCTGCGTCGTCGCCGCCGGCCCCCCGGGCGCGTACAACATCGCCGGCGACGGCGTCGTGACCGCGGCGGACGTCGTCCGCGAGTTCGGCGCCCTGCCGATCCCCATCCCGGCCGCGCCGGCGCAGGCCGCGGCGCGCGCGGTGTCGCGCCTGCCGTTCCTCCCGCCGGCCGCCGAATGGGTGGAGGCGGCCAGCCGCCCGGTCATCATGGACACCACCCGGGCCCGCGAGCAGCTGGGCTGGCGGCCCCGGTACAGCGCGCTCGAGGCGCTGCGCGCGACCCTGGACGCGGATTAGCTGATAGCCGTCACCGTCTCGTCCAGCCAGGAGAGGACGTCCGCGGCGACGCGGTCGGGCACCTGCAGCTGCGGGACGTGACCGACGCCGGCCAGTTCGACGTAGCACCAGGTCGGGTGGCGGCGGGCGATGTCCCGCGCCGCGGCGACCGGTACGAGCCGGTCGCGATCGCCGTGCACGAGAAGGACGGGCACCCGGATCGACGCCATCGCCTTGCGGTAGCGCCGCGGGTCGACGAGCAGGCGCAGCAGCGACCGCGCAGCGCCCAGGAACGCCCGGTCCATGCCCTCGACGTCCTCGCGCTCCTCCAGCAGCGTGACCGACCGCTCGATCACCTCGGGCGGGACGCTGTCGGGGTCGACCCCGCACAACGAGAGCATCTCGCGCACCCGGGCGCGCTCGGAGGTCTTGGTGCGCCGCTTGCGCAGGAACCGCTCGCCCAGGAAAGGCACCGCGTAGATCGCGAACATGAGGGCGACCAGCGGGTCCAGCGCCCGCCGGGGGCCGGGGACCGCCGGGTCGAGGAGCACCAGGCCGGTCACTGCGTCCGGGCGCTCGCCCGCCGCGAGGATCGAGAGCATCCCGCCCATCGAGTTGCCGACCAGGACCGCCGGCTCCCCCACCACCTCGTCGAGGAACCGCTGCAGCACGGCCGCGTTGGCCGAGACGCTGGAGGTGCGGCCGCCGGGCTCGCTGCGGCCGAAACCGGGCAGGTCGATGGCCCAGACGCGCGCGCGTTCCTCGAGCAGCGGCGCCAGCAGATCCCAGTTCAGGTGCGACCCGCCGAGACCGTGCACCAGCACGACCGCCGGACCGGCCGCGGGGCCGCCGAAGTCGACGTAGTGCACCGGCCCGTCCAGGTCCACGACCCGGCTCTCCCCGTTGGTCGACCGTTCAGCGTCCGTCACGCCCCGACCGTACCCGCCGGTAACCCCTGCGGGTGACGTCGATGAGATCTCGCGGTCACCTGCCGGTCACGGGGCAAGCGACCTACCTGCGGAACGTGAACGACTGATATGACCCAGAACACATTTCGGCAACATCTGACTCCGAATGGGGTCGACCAGGTGTGCCCCAGGCATCACATTGGTACACGTCAGACCAACGAAGGTCGGCACACGGAGGACGAAGTGGCAGCACGCCAGAGCGAAGGACCCATGCTCCCGCTCTACCTCACCGAGCCCGGCCGCGCCGTGGCCGACTACGGCCTCTACCTGGCTGCCCGCCCGCTGCTGCCCCGCCTGCCGCGCGGTGACGGGCACTCCGTCCTCGTCCTGCCCGGGCTCCTCGCCGACGACGTATCCACCCACGCCCTGCGCACGGTGCTCCGCAAGCTCGGCTACGACGTGCACGGGTGGGGGTTGGGACGCAACATCGGGCCCACCGCCACCTGCGTGAACGGCATCCGCGACCTGATGGAGCGCCTCACCGACTCCTCCGGCAAGCCGGTCACCGTCATCGGCTGGAGCCTGGGCGGGATCTTCGCCCGCGACGTGGCCCGCCGCTCGCCGGAGTCGGTGCGCCAGGTCGTGACGCTGGGCAGCCCGTTCCGGCTGACCAAGCACACCGAGAGTCGCGCCACGAAGGTCTTCGACCGGTTCGCGCACCTGCACGTCGAGCACCGCACGCTGCCGCTGGAGTCGGAGAGCCTGCCCCTGCCCATGCCGGCGACGTCGATCTACTCCCACTACGACGGCATCGTCCACTGGCGGACGTGCCTGGACACCCCGGGCGAGCGCTGCGAGAACATCGCGGTCATGGCCAGCCACCTGGGCCTGGGCCACCACCCCGCCGCGATCTGGGCGGTCGCCGACCGGCTGGCGCAGCCGGAGGGCACCTGGAAGCCGTTCAAGGCCCCGCTGTTCCTGCGGCCGGCCTTCCCGAAGCCCGCGACTCCGGCGGCGACCGGCCCGCTGGCCGAGGAGACGTCCGCCGCCTGACCGCGCGGGGCCGGAGCAATGTGCGTCCGAGGCGCATCCCGAGCGGAAAGTGCGCCGTGGTCGCACATCGCTCGTGCGTCCGCACCCCGGAGGGCCGAGGCCGAGCCCGCCGATGCCGACACCGACCCGGCTCCCGCCTGCCCCGCCTGCCAGGACGTGGCCGATGCCCTCGACAGCATCCGGGCCCTGTTCACCGACCTCGCCGGCGACGTCGCCCATCTCGGCGAGCGCCTACGGGAGCCCTCGCCCGCGACGCCGACCAGCTCCCCCGGTCTCCCACGCGGGCCACACGCCGTTGGTCCCGAGGCCGGCCTGACGCGATCGGTCTGATCAACTACCGGCTGCCGCCCCATCTGATTGCCGGACCGGTAGCCGAATGCGGCTCGGAACCTCCCCGAGGGCTGCCGGACATGCGGTCACCAGCCAGGGCCCGAGTGAAGGCTTGACGCCCCCCCGTGCGGATCTCTGCTGCCGGAAAGCTCACGCCTAGCCTCCAGCTGAGCCTCGTGCCGTTCCCGGCGCTTCACGCTGTCTGAGCCGTGGTCGTCTGCCGCGGTGGCCGCCGGCTGCTTGCTGCTGTCCTTGTGTCGGCGCAGCCGACCCCCCGTGATCGTCATGGTCAACAAGCGTCGACCTACCCGGTCATCGAAGGGAATGGACCAATGATCCTCGCGGCCGTTCTACCAGGCCGCTCACCGAGCATTGGCACTCGTGGATCTCGCCAGCGAGTACGACATCAGGTCGGCGTTCGTGGCCCTGCTCCAGTAACTCCGTGAGTAACTCGTTACCCCGACACCACGCGGGAGTCGGAAACCCGCACGTCTGAGGAATGTGGGTGGGCGCGGAGGGATTTGAACCCCCGACCGCTCGCTTGTAAGGCGAGAGCTCTACCGCTGAGCTACGCGCCCGGCGCGCCCAGGGTAGTCAAGGGACCCCCGTCCCCCTCACCGCTCGCAAGCTCGCGGCGAGCCTCTGGACGGGGGTCTCCTCCTGGACGCCGGACGGTCAGGCGGCGAGCTTGCCGACAGCGTCCTTCCAGCCGGACTGCGCGCGGGCGTCACCGGGCTGGTTGACCTCGGCGAAGGTGATGGTCCCCTCGGCGTCGATCAGGAAGGTGCCGCGCACGGCCATGCCGGCCTTGTCGTTGAACACGCCGTAGGCCTGCGCCACCGAGCCGTGCGGCCAGAAGTCCGACAACAGGTCGAAGTCGAAGCCCTCCTGCGCCTTGAACGCCTTGAGGCTGAACACCGGGTCGGTGCTGATCGCGAGCACGCGCACGCCGGCGTCGCTGTAGGTGGAGAGCTCGTCACGGAGCTGACAGAGCTCGCCCGTGCAGATGCCGGAGAAGGCGAACGGGTAGAAGACCAGCAGCACGGGGGTGCCGCGCAGGTCCGCCAGGGACACGACCTGCTTGTCCTGGTCGGGGAGGCTGAAATCGGGGGCGACGTCACCGACGGAGAGGCTCATGGCTCGATCGTCCCTCAGCGCCGCGTGCGTGCGGCCTTCGGGGTCACGAGCCGGATGCCCGACCAGTCCTTGGCCGCGGAGATGCTGCTCGTCTGGGAGAGCCCCGCGGTGGGAGCGGCCTCGGTGACGTCGCCGGGCTCCACGTGGCCCGGGCGGCCCGACTTCGGCACGAGCAGCCACACGACGCCGTCGTCGGCCAGCGACGCGATCGCGTCCACGAGCGCGTCGACCAGGTCGCCGTCGTCCTCGCGCCACCAGAGGATCACCACGTCGGCGACCTCGTCGGTGTCCTCGTCGACCATCTCACCGCCGGAGAGGTCGATGATGGCGTCGCGCAGGTCCTCGTCGGCGTCTTCGTCCCAGCCGAGCTCCTGCACGACCATGCCCGGCTTGATGCCCAGCCGGGCCGCCATGCCGGCGCTGTCGACGCTCATCCGTGCTGCTCCTCCATGGGTGATTGTGCGCGGTGATGGTGCGGTGGATGCTGCCCTGTCCGGGCGTCCGACGCGCGCGGAGGCGTCACGGACGTCCGCAGTCGTTACCTGGGAGGGCGCGGTTCGGGCGCTCACCGAGGACGGACACGACCAGCGGGAGGGAAACCCGCACCCCGGTCATGTCACCCCTCTCGCCTCATCGATCTCTGCTCCGGGGGTCTGCCCCGGAACGGACTCGTCACGCCGAGCCACCGTGGCGGAAGCGTAGGGCATGACGGGCCGGACGCAAGCGCGCGCAGCAGCCAGTTCGTCGACAGCGGGAGGGGTGTGTGCCGTACTCCTCTTCCGCACGACGGCAGGGCCGCGTGACGGCGACCACCTCGAAGAGAGACGATGGGCACATGAGCGCACCGCAGCAGAAGGACGGCGACCCCGTCCAGGAGTCCGGCACCCCCCGCTCGGTCATCACCAACGGGATGCCCAGCCAACTCATCGACACCGACCCCGACGAGACCCAGGAATGGCTGGACTCCCTCGACGCGGTCGTCGACCACGCGGGCCAGGGCCGCGCCCGCTACCTGATGCTGCGGATGCTCGAGCGCAGCCGCGAACAGAGGGTCGGGGTGCCGTCGCTGCGCAGCACCGACTACATCAACACCATCCCGCCGGAGCGCGAGCCGTGGTTCCCCGGTGACGAGCACGTCGAGCGCCGCATCCGCGCCTACATCCGCTGGAACGCCGCGATCATGGTGCACCGCGCGCAGCGGCCCGGGATCGCCGTCGGCGGCCACATCTCGTCCTACGCGTCGTCCGCGTCGCTCTACGAGGTCGGCTTCAACCACTTCTTCCGCGGCAAGGACCACCCCGGCGGCGGCGACCAGATCTACTTCCAGGGCCACTCCTCCCCCGGCATCTACGCTCGCGCGTTCCTCGAGGGCCGGCTGACCGAGCACCAGCTCGACGGCTTCCGCCAGGAGGTCAGCCACCCCGGCGGGGGCCTGTCCTCCTACCCGCACCCGCGCCTGATGCCGGAGTTCTGGGAGTTCCCGACGGTCTCCATGGGCCTCGGCCCGATGAACGCGGTCTACCAGGCGCGGTTCAACCGCTACCTGCACGCGCGCGGCATCAAGGACACCTCCGACCAGCACGTCTGGGCGTTCCTCGGGGACGGCGAGATGGACGAGGTCGAGTCCCTCGGCGCCATCGGCCTGGCCGCGCGCGAGGAGCTCGACAACCTGACCTTCGTCATCAACTGCAACCTGCAGCGCCTCGACGGCCCGGTCCGCGGCAACGGCAAGGTCATCCAGGAGCTGGAGTCCTTCTTCCGCGGCGCCGGCTGGAACGTCATCAAGGTGATCTGGGGCCGCGAGTGGGACGCCCTGCTCGCCCAGGACCGTGACGGCGCGCTGGTCAACCTGATGAACACCACGACCGACGGCGACTACCAGACCTACAAGGCCGAGGACGGCGCCTTCGTCCGCGAGCACTTCTTCGGCCGCGACCCGCGCACCCGCAAGATGGTCGAGCACCTCAGCGACAAGGAGGTGTGGGACCTCTCCCGCGGCGGCCACGACTACCGCAAGGTCTACGCCGCGTACAAGGCCGCGATGGACCACAAGGGCCAGCCGACGGTCATCCTCGCCAAGACCATCAAGGGCTGGACGCTGGGCAGCCACTTCGAGGGCCGCAACTCCACGCACCAGATGAAGAAGCTGACCGCCGAGGACCTCGCCGCCTTCCGCGACCGGCTCTACCTCGACATCCCCGACTCGGCGCTGGACAAGACCCTGCCGCCCTACTACAAGCCCGAGCCGGGCTCCGACGAGCTGGAGTACATGCTCGAGCGGCGCCGCCAGCTCGGCGGTTCGGTGCCGCGGCGCCGGTCGGAGTTCAAGCAGCTCAAGGCCCCCGACGACAAGGCCCTCGACGTGCTGCGCCGCGGTTCGGGCAAGCAGGAGGTGGCGACGACGATGGCGTTCGTCCGCCTGCTGAAGGAGCTCCTCAAGGACAAGGAGCTCGGCCCGCGCTTCGTCCCGATCATCCCGGACGAGGCCCGCACCTTCGGCCTGGACGCCCTGTTCAGCTCGCACAAGATCTACAACCCGGCGGGCCAGCGGTACACGTCGGTCGACCGCGAACTGATGCTGGCGTACAAGGAGTCCGAGTCGGGCGTGATCCTGCACGAGGGGATCAACGAGGCCGGCTCCGCGGCGTCGTTCACCGCCGTCGGCTCCTCCTACGCCACCCACGGCGAGCCGATGATCCCGATCTACATCTTCTACTCGATGTTCGGGTTCCAGCGGACCGGCGACAGCTTCTGGGCCGCCGCCGACCAGATGGCGCGCGGCTTCCTGCTGGGCGCCACCGCCGGCCGGACCACGCTCAACGGTGAAGGTCTCCAGCACGAGGACGGCCACTCGATCCTGCTGGCCGCGACCAACCCCGCCGTCGTCGCGTACGACCCGGCGTTCTCCTTCGAGGTCGCCCACATCACCCGGGACGCCCTGGTGCGGATGTACGGCGACGACCCCGGTTCCCCGCTCGGCACATCCCGCTCCGCCGACGTCATGTACTACCTCACCGTCTACAACGAGCCGTTCAACCAGCCGGCCGAGCCGGAGAACCTGCCGGTGGCCGACCTGCTGGCCGGCATGTACCGGTACGCCGAGGGCCCGCAGATCGCCGACGGCAGGAAGGCGCAGCTCCTGGCCTCCGGTGTGGCGGTGCCGTGGGCGTTGCGGGCCCAGGAGCTGCTCGCGCAGGACTGGGGCATCTCCGCCGACGTCTGGTCGGTGACCTCGTGGACCGAGCTGCGCCGGCAGGCCGACGAGGTGTCCGAGCACAATCTGCTGCACCCGGAGGAGGAGCCGCAGGTCCCCTACGTCACCGCGAAGTTGCTGGAGGCGCAGGGCCCGGTCGTCGCGGTGTCGGACTTCATGAAGGCCGTCCCCGACCTGATCGCGCCGTACGCACCGCACGGGATGCGGTCGCTGGGCACCGACGGATTCGGTCTCTCGGACACCCGCCCGGCGCTGCGCCGGTACTTCCACGTCGACGCCGAGTCGATCGTCGTCCGCACGCTGGCCTCCCTCGCCGAGTGGGACCAGCTCGACCGGGCCGTCGTCCGGCAGGCCGTCGAGAAGTACCAGGTCCGCGACGTGCAGGCCGCCCCGGCGGAGGAACGGTCCGACGAGAGCCCCGCGACCTAGCCGTGCCTGACGGCGGTGCCCCGGGCAACCGGGTCACCGCCGTCGGGGTGGTGCATGGGCGGCCGGACGCCGACGTCAGTCGTCCCCGTCGCCGCCGGACGTGGACGCGGAGGTGACGACCCCGTTCCAGGTGGCCTGGGCGCCGGCGTGACCGACGCGGACGATCTGCTGCACGGTCCCGACGACGGCGACCACGGCGAGCACCGAGACGACGACCGGGAGCCAACGGGGCCCCGCGCCGGCCGACGGGCGGGCGCGGCGGCGATCGACCAGCCAGAGGCCGACGGCGACGACGAAGAGCGCGATCGCCCAGGGCAGCATGCCGTCGGCGAGCTCGGCGTGCCGCTCGATCAGCGCGTTCCCTCGCATCGCGTGCTCGAGGCCCTCACCGCTCTGGGTGGACAGCGGGACGAGCACCAGCGCGATGCCGGCGAGCACCGGGGTGACGACGCCCAGCCGGCGCCGAGCCTCCGGCCAGAAGGCGTGCAGCAGGACGGCGAGGGACGCGAGCGGCAGGAGGACCACCGTCGCGTGGACGACGATCGCGTGGGTGGGCAGTCCGAAGACGGTCGCGGGCACGGATTCCTCCGGGTCGGGGGCACAGGTCGCCGAACAGTGAGCCACACCAACCTGGCACGACGCTGTGAAAGCCGTCAGCCGGCGAGCGCCTGCAGGGCCATCCAGGCGTAGACGGCGACCCCGGCCGGCAGCGGCTCCTCGTCGAACACGACCAGGTTCGAGTGGTTGGCCGGCGCGGTCGCGGGGTCCAGTCCGGGCGGGCAGGCACCCAGCCACGCCATCGCGCCCGGCACCCTCTGCAGCACGTAGGAGAAGTCCTCGGCACCCATGAGCGGGGCCGGCGACACCCGGCTCGCGCTGGGGCCCAAGAGCTCCGTCGCCGCCTCGAGCACCCGCGCCGCCGCACCGGGGTCGTTGACCGTGACCGGATAGCCCTCCACGTGCTCGAACTCCAGCGTCAGCCCGTGCGCCGCGGCGACATGCGTGGCCACCCGCTGCACCGACTCGACGACGTCCGTGCGGCGCTCCGCCGACAGTGTCCGGATCGTGCCCTCCAGCATCGCGCTGTCCGGGATGACGTTGTTGGCCGAACCGGCCTCGATGTGCGCGACCGTCACCACCGCCGGGTCGAACACGTCCACTCGCCGGGTGACCATCGACTGCAGGGCGAGCACGATCTCGGCGGCGGCCGGGATCGGGTCGGCGGCGGCGTGCGGTTCGGAGGCGTGCCCACCCCGGCCGCGCACGACCATCCGCCATTGATCGGCGGCGGCCATCATCGGGCCGGGCCGCACGTTGACGCTGCCGCTCTCCAGCGTCGAGGAGATGTGCAGCGCGAACGCCCCGCTCACGGGTGCGTCCGGGACGACGTCCAGCAGCCCCTCCTCCAGCATGAACCGGGCGCCGTGGAAGCCCTCCTCCCCCGGCTGGACCATGAACACCACCTGGCCGGCCAGCAGGTCGCGGCGCTCGGCCAGCAGCCGGGCGGCGCCGAGCAGCATCGCCATGTGGGTGTCGTGCCCGCAGGCGTGCATCGCGCCGGGCTCCTCGGAGGCGAACGGCAGCCCGGTGTCCTCCTGCACGGGCAGCCCGTCCATGTCCCCGCGGAGCAGGTAGGTGGGCCCGGGCCGGGCGCCGCGCAGCACGCCGACGACCGAGCTGGTCGTCGTCCCCGTGGTCAGCTCGATCGGGAGGCCGGCGAACGCGTCGAGCACCATCGCCTGGGTCTGCGGAAGGTGCAGCCCGACCTCCGGGTGGCGGTGGAGCCGCCGGCGCAGGTCGATCGTGGCGTCGGCGTCGGTGTAGGCGGCGGAGAGCAGCTCCGAGGCGCTGATCGGCATGGGCAGCACTCTCACACAGCCCAGTCGGGGCGGGAGGTGTCGAGCTGCCAGACCAGGAGGACGGCGGGGCCGCCCACCGGGCGGCCGTCCTGCTGCTCGATCACCACCCCGTCGACGCCGCGGACGAGGAGCAGCCCCGGCGGCACCTCGACCGCCTCCCCCGGCCGGGCCCGGCCCACCCACAGCCTGGCGTCCCGACGGCGGAGGTCGACCCATCCGTCCGCCGCGCGGTGCACCTCGTGCGACGGTGGCGCCGCCGGCTCGGCGCTGCGCAGGTAGCACTGCAGCAGCCGGGCGCCGTCGTCCCCGGCGACCTCGTCATGGGTGAGCCCCGACCCGGCCCGCAGGACGGCGACATCGCCCGCCGCGAACTGCGCGCCGTCCCCCCAGCTGTGCCGCAGCGACCCTGCCAGGACGACCGCGACCACGTCGACGTCCCGGTGGTCGTGCGGCCCGTACCCGGCGCCGGCGGCCAGTTGGTCGTCGGCGATCCGCAGCAGCGGGCCCAGCGAGCCGTCGGTGGGAGCCACCACGATCCGCTGGTCGAGGTCGCTCACGACGTCGGCCGCAGCGACGCCCGGCCCTCGGCGAACGCCCCGAAGAGCAGCGCGGTCAGCAGGCTCCAGCCGACCCCCAGGGCCCACCCGCCCAGGACGTCGGACAGGAAGTGCACACCGAGCCACATGCGGGTCAGGCCCACGAGGAGGACCAGCGCGACCCCGGCGGCGAGGGCCAGGTGCCGGGCCCGCCCGGCCAGCAGCGGCCAGGCCAGCACCAGGGCGACGGTGACCAGGGTGGCGATGCCGGAGGAGTGACCGCTCGGGAAGCTCAGGGACTCCAGACGAGCGCCGCCCTGGGTGAAGTGAGGTCGCACGCGCCCGAAGAAGTGCTTGAGCAGCGTGTTCAGCGGGCCGATCAGGACCACGGCGGTGGCGAGCCAGGCGACGGTCCACCATGCCCGGCGGCGCAGGAGCAGGAGCACGACGGGCAGGTAGACGACGTAGCGGAACAGCGACAGCCCCGGTGCGGTGAGGACGTCGAGCAGCGTGGTGAGCGTGGCGGCGCGGTGGTCCCCCGCATAGAGGGCCTCGCTGACGGCGCCGTCGACCCGGAGTTGGGGCCCGAAGTGGGTACGTACCCCGGCGCCGAGAAAGGCGAGCACCACGAGGCAGCCCGCAACCGTGACCACCGCGGCAGGGACGGCACGGCGGGCACGCGCGCGGGCGAGGACCGGGGCGCCGTCCGGGGGAACTGTCACCGCTCCACTCTTCCCGACCGTCGTCGGCGTGACACGCTGGGAGCGTGAGTGGGGTGAGCAAGCGCCCGCCGACGGAGGCGACGCTGCGGCGGCTGGAGCGCTCGTCGGGAGCGCTCGCCACGCGTGCCGTCGCCCGGATGGACGACGAGCTCTCCTGGTTCCGCGAGATGCCGGCGGACCGGCGGTCGTGGGTCACGCTGGTCGCGCAGAACGGCATCGCCTCCCTGGTGGAGTGGTGCCGCGACCCCGGCAGCCCGCCCCGGCTGACCGGCGACGTGTTCGGGGCGGCCCCGCGTGAACTGGTCCGGGTCGTTGCCCTGAAGCAGACCGTCGACCTGATCAAGGTCACCGTGGACGTGCTGGAGGACCACGTGGCCTCCGTCGCCGAGCCGGGTGACGAGGACGCGCTGCACCTCGCCGTCCTCCAGTTCAGCCGCGAGGTGGCCTTCGCCACCGCCCACGTGTACGCGAGCTTCGCCGAGAACCGTGGCGCGTGGGACGCCCGGCTGGAGGCCCTGGTCGTCGATGCCCTCGTGCGCGGGGAGCGGTCCGACGAGCTCTCGGGCCGGGCTGCGGCCCTCGGCTGGGCGTCCGACACGCCGGTCACGGTTCTCGTGGGGGCCACGCCGGACGGCGTCGACGACCCGCACTCGGCGGTCCGCCGGGCGGCCCGGTCGCTGCGCAGCGAGGTGCTGGTCGGCGTGCACGCCGACCAGCTGGTCGTCGTCCTCGGCCGGGACGGGGGTCTCGATGACGTGGCCGAACGGGTCACCGAGGAGTTCGGCAAGGGACCCGTCGTGCTCGGTCCGGTGGTCGAGGGCCTGGGCCAGGCCGGTGAGTCGGCAGCGGCGGCGCTCGCCGGTCTGCGGGCGGCACGCGCGTGGCCCGACGCGCCGCGCCCCGTGTCGGCCGACGCCCTGCTCGCGGAGCGCGCTCTCGACGGCGATCCGATCGCCCGCGCCCAGCTGCAGGAGCGGGTGGCCCTTCCCCTGCAGGCAGCCGGGCGCGAGGTGCTGGAGACGGTGCGCGCGGTGCTCAACAGCGGGGGCAACCTGGAGGCCAGTGCCCGGGCGATCTTCGTGCACCCCAACACCGTCCGGTACCGGCTCAAGCGCGCCACCGAGCTCACCGGCCAGTCGGTCACCGATCCGCGCGGCAGCTGGACGCTGCAGGTCGCCCTGGCACTCGCCGAACTCGACCGGGATCGCTCCCTCTGGCACTGAGTTCCGTGTGGTGTCCACCACCGGAACGGCGTGAATCCGCCTGCGAGCCCACTGTTCTTGGAGGGTCTCCACAAAGATCACGGGTGTGCTTTCGTTCGGCACACCCTCCCCGCGGGCACAAGATCACTGGCACGGTGGACGAGTGCTGGCCCTCCTCGCACCCGGACAGGGTGCGCAGAAACCCGGAATGCTCACCGACTGGCTCGATCTCCCCGGAGCCGAATCCTTCTTCCGCCGGGCCGGCGAGCTCGCCGGCGCGGACCTGCTGACCCTCGGCACGACCGGTGACGCCGAGGCGATCAAGGACACCGCGGTCACCCAGCCGCTGGTCGTCGCGATGAGCTTGTTCGTCGCCCAGGAGCTCGGCGCGGTCCCCGAACCGGGGGCACCGGCTGTCGGGGACGTCGTCATCACCGGCCACAGCGTCGGCGAGCTCACGGCGGCGGCGCTCGCCGGCGTGCTGAGCGTCGAGGACGCGATCACGCTGACCGCCGCGCGCGGCCGGGCGATGGCCGAGGCGTGCGCGCAGACGCCGACCGGCATGTCCGCCGTCCTCGGTGGCGACCCGGACGAGGTGCTCGCAGCGATCGAGAAGCACGGTCTCACCCCGGCCAACATGAACGGCGCCGGCCAGATCGTCGCCGCCGGCGCCCTGGACGGGCTGGAGGCGCTGAAGGGCGATCCGCCGGCCAAGGCCCGGGTCATGCCGCTGTCGGTGGCCGGAGCCTTCCACACCGAGTACATGGCGTCCGCGCGCGCCGAGCTGGAGTCCGTCGTCGGCACCCTGCACCCGGCCGACCCGAGCCGCCGGCTGTTGTCCAACGCCGACGGCCAGGCCGTCGACACTGGCGCGGAGGTCGTGCGCCGGCTGGTCAGCCAGGTCACCAGCCCCGTCCGGTTCGACTCGTGCCTCGCCACCCTGCGCGAGCTCGGGGTCACCGCCGTCGTCGAACTGCCGCCCGCCGGTGCGCTCGCCGGTCTGGCGAAGCGGGAGTGGAAGGGGTCGGACATCGAGATCCTCGCCCTGTCCGCGCCCAAGGACCTCGCCCGTGCCCGCGAGCTGCTGGGCGGCGGCGCGTGACCGACCCCGGGTACGCCTGGCGCCTCGTCGTCGCCCCCGCCCGCGGCACCGTCAGCCCGGCCGACGTCGCCGAGGGCACCCGGCTGCCCGCCGGCTCCCCGCTCGGCAGGATCCGCAGCCGTCGCGAGGAAATGAACGTCTCGGCCGCCTACGACGGGGTACTGGCCGAGTGGCTCGTCCACGAGGGCGACCTCGTGGACGCCGGAGATCCGATCGCCCGCCTGTACCCGGAGGTCAGCGCATGAGCACCATCCAGCTCCCGACCGGCGCCGCGGGTGCGCGCATCCTCGGGCTCGGTGCCTACCGCCCGCGCCGTCGCGTGACCAACGACGAACTCGCCCAGGTGATGGACACGAACGACGAGTGGATCCAGAGCCGCGTCGGCATCGCCGAGCGGCGCTGGGCCAGCGAGGACGAGACCCTCGTCGAGATGGCCGTCGCGGCGGGCGGCAAGGCGATCGCGGCAAGCGGCCTGTCGCCCGACGAGGTCGACCTGGTCATCGTCGCCAGCGCCAGCCTGCGCGCGCCCATCCCGGGCATCGGTCCCCAGGTCGCGCACCGGCTCGGCGTCCCGCGTCCGGGTTCGTTCGACCTCAATGCCGGCTGCGCCGGGTTCTGCTACGCGCTGAGCGTCGCGAGCGACGCCATCCGGTCCGGTTCCTCGCGCAATGCGCTCGTCGTCGGAGTCGAGCGACTGACCGACGTCACCGACCAGAGCGACCGGAGCACCGCCGTGATCTTCGCCGACGGGGCGGGGGCGGCCGTCGTCGGCGCCGCCGACGAGCCGGGCATCGGCCCGGTCGCGTGGGGCAGCGACGGCGACCAGTACAACGCCATCGAGATCGCCGCCGGCAGCTCCACGATGACCATGGCCGGCCAGGCCGTCTACCGGTGGGCGACGACGAAGCTCACGGCCACCCTGGAAGAGGCGATGGAGAAGGCCGGCGTCGGTCCGGACGACATCGACGTGTTCGCCCCGCACCAGGCCAACCTGCGCATCGTCGAGTCCATGACCAAGCGCCTCGGCTTCCCGGACAACACCGTGGTCGCCCGCGACATCGTGCAGGCGGGCAACACGTCGGCCGCCTCGATCCCGCTCGCCCTCACCGCGCTGATGGAGTCGGGTGAGGCGAAGTCCGGCGACCTCGCCCTGGTGCTCGGCTACGGCGCCGGCCTCACGTTCGCCGGGCAGGTACTGGTCCTTCCGTGATACCCACTGATTCCCGGGACACCTGGTCCCGGATTACGGCGGGCCCCGCCCGCCCCATCCGAGAGAGAGGACCCGTCGCGTGAGCAGCACCCAGGAGATCCAGTCCGGTCTGGCCGAGATCCTGGAGGAGGTCGCCGGCGTGACCCCCGCCGACGCCACCCCCGAGAAGTCCTTCACCGACGACCTCGACGTCGACTCGCTGTCGATGGTCGAGATCGCCACCGCGGTCGAGGACAAGTTCGGCGTCGCCATCCCCGACGACGAGCTCGGCAACATCAAGACCGTCGGCGACGCGATCAGCTTCATCGAGAAGAACCAGTAAGAGGACCCCCTGCCACCCACCACTCGCAGGCTCGCGGCGGGGCCCTGTAGAGGGCCTCGCCGCGAGCACCGCGACCAGGAGGAATTGCCATGAGCACGTCCACCGCCGACGTCGTCGTCACCGGTCTCGGTGCCACCACGCCCCTGGGTGGCGACGTCGCCAGCACCTGGGAGGCCCTCCTGGCCGGGAAGTCCGGCGTCAGCCGGATCACCGACGACTGGGTCAAGGACTACCCGGCCCAGCTGGTCGCCCGCCTCGCCACGGACCCCGCCGAGCAGATCGACCGCGTCCGCGCCCGGCGTCTGGACCGCAGCCAGCAGGTCGCCGTCATCGCGGCCGAGGAGGCGTGGCGGGAGTCCGGCGCGGCCGACGCGGGAGTCGCTCCGGAACGGATCGCCGTCGTCTTCGGCACCGGCATCGGCGGAGCGCTGACCCTGCTGGGCCAGGACGACGTCCTCGAGGAGAAGGGACCCAAGAGGGTCTCCCCCTTCACCATCCCCATGCTCATGCCCAACGGCCCGGCTGCCGCCGTCGGTCTCGCCATCGGCGCCAAGGGCGGCGTGCACGCCCCGGTCAGTGCCTGCGCGTCGGGCGCCGAGGCGATCCGCTGGGGCCTCGACATGCTGCGCCTCGACCGCGCGGACGTCGTCCTCGTCGGCGGCACCGAGGCGTGCGTCCACCCGCTGCCGATGGCCGGCTTCGCCGCGATGCGCGCCATGAGCACCCGCAACGACGAGCCCGAGCGCGCCTCCCGGCCGTTCGACAAGGCTCGCGACGGCTTCGTGCTCGGCGAGGGCGCGGCGGCGATCGTGCTCGAGCGCGCCGACGCCGCGAAGGCCCGCGGGGCGCGCATCCACGCCCGCCTGGCCGGCGCGGCCGGCACCGCCGACGGCTACGACCTGGTCGCGCCGCACCCCGAGGGCGAGGGTGCCGCCCGCGCCATCACCGCGGCGCTGCGCGACGCCGGACTCACCCCGGCCGACGTCCAGCACGTCAACGCGCACGCCACGTCCACGCCGGTGGGCGACACCGCCGAGGCCGCCGCGATCCTCTCCTCGCTGGGCGGGGACGTGCTGGTCAGTGCCACGAAGAGCCAGACCGGTCACCTGCTCGGCGCCGCCGGTGCCCTGGAGGCGATCTTCACGATCCTCGCGCTGCGGGAGCAGATCGTGCCGGGCACGGCCAACCTGGACGACCCCGACGACGACGCCGCCGTCCAGGCGCTGGACATCGTTCGCGGCGAGCCACGGCGCACGACGCTCACCGCCGCGGTCAACGACTCGTTCGGCTTCGGCGGCCACAACATGGCGCTGGTCTTCACCACCGCGTGAGCGAGGACCCGGCACCGGAGGCGGTCGACCCGCGCGATCCCGAGGACCGGCTGGCGCGGTTCTTCGATCCCGGGTCCATGCGGCTGCTGGCCGCGCGCGACACCTCCGGGGTGCTCGCCGCGCGCGGCACGGTCGAGGGCAGCCCGGCGATCGCCTACTGCACCGACGCGACCGTCATGGGTGGCGCCATGGGTCTCGACGGCTGCCGGCACATCGTCGACGCCATCGACGCCGCCCTGCGGGAGCGGGTGCCCTCGGTCGGCATCTGGCACTCGGGCGGCGCCCGTCTGGCCGAAGGCGTCACCGCGCTGCACGCCGTCGGCGAGGTCTTCGCCGCGATGGTGCGGGCGTCGGGCCGCATCCCGCAGATCTCCGTGGTGCTCGGCGCGGCGGCCGGTGGCGCGGCGTACGGTCCTGCGCTGACCGACCTGGTGATCATGGGCCCGGCCGGCCGGGTCTTCGTGACCGGCCCGGACGTCGTCCGCTCGGTCACCGGTGAGGACGTCGACCAGGAGAAGCTCGGGGGCCCCGACACCCACGGACGGCGCAGCGGCGTCGTGCACGTGGTCACCGACTCCGAGGCCGCCGCCCTGGCGACCGCCCGGATGGCCGTCGACCTGCTGGCCGCCCAGGGCGAGCTGAAGCCCGCCGAGGACGAGGCGGACGTCGACCTGGGGGCACTGCTGCCCGAGCAGCGCAACCGCGCGTACGACGTGAAGCCGCTGGTCACCGCGGTCCTGGATGCGCCGGGGCTGGAGCTGCACCCGCGCTTCGCCCCCAACATCGTGACGACGCTGGGCCGCCTGGCCGGCCGGACGGTAGGGGTGATCGCCAACAATCCGCTGCGCCTGGGCGGCTGCCTGGACTCCGCGTCGGCCGAGAAGGCGGCCCGGTTCGTGCGCATGTGCGACGCGTTCGGGGTGCCACTGCTGGTGCTGGTCGACGTCCCCGGGTACCTGCCCGGCGTCGGCCAGGAATGGGACGGCGTGGTGCGGCGCGGGGCCAAGCTGCTGCACGCCTTCGCCGAGGCGGTGGTGCCGCGGGTGACGCTGGTGACCCGGAAGTCCTACGGCGGCGCCTACATCGCGATGAACGCGCGGTCGCTGGGCGCCACCTCGGTGTTCGCGTGGCCCGGGGCCGAGGTCGCGGTCATGGGCGCGAAGGCCGCCGTCGGCATCCTGCACCGCAAGAAGCTGGCCGCCGCACCGCCGCACGAGCGCGAGGAGCTGCACGCGCAGCTGGCCGCGGAGCACGAGCGGATCGCCGGCGGCGTGAACCGGGCGCTGGAGATCGGCGTCGTGGACGAGGTCGTCGAGCCGAACCGGACCCGGCGCCGGCTGGTCGCCGCGCTGGCGGCCGCGCCCCCCGGCCGCGGGGCGCACGGCAACATCCCGCTGTAGCCCCCGGAATGATCAGCGTTCCTGATCAAAGTGGGTCCTCCCCCACCGTCGACCGCGGGGTAGGACCCCTTGTGATCAGCGACCCTGATCATCAGCGAGGCACGAAGTAGGTCGTCCGGACGCCGCTTCCCCGACGGCGCCCGGACGACCGGTCTCAGATTACGACGACGCGGAGCCTCAGACGACCTGGTGCAGCCAGGTGACCGGGCTGCCGTCGCCGGCGTGCCGGTAGACCTCCAGGTCGGCGTCCCAGGCCGCGCCGAGGAGCTCGTCGACACCGTGCCGGAAGGCCTCCATCGAGCCGGCCGTCGCCGCCAGGTGCCGCAGCTGCTGCTCGCTGATCATGATGTCGCCGTTGGCGCTGGTGGGCGCACGGAAGACACCCTGGCCGGGAACGTAGGACATGCGCTCGCCGTCGTTGCCGTGGCTGGCTTCCTCGGTGACCTCGAAGCGCAGCATGGGCCACGCGCGGAGCGCAGCGACCAGCCGCGCGGCGGTTCCAGGCGAACCCGTCCACGCCACCTCGGCACGGTAGGAACCGTGTGCCGCGGGCTGGTCGGCCCACGACAGGGAGACCGGCGCGCCGACGACGCGTTCCAGCGCCCATTCGACATGCTGGCAGAGCGCCTTCGGGCACGCGTGCACGAAGACGACACCCTGGGTAGACCGTCGCTGCACGGGGCACCTCCATCGAAATCGATCGGTCTCGTCTTCCCCTACGGACCATCGAATTCGGTGACGCGCTGTATTCGGCAATGACGGAGCAGGGCTCCTGCAGACAGTCTGCCTGATGACCACCCGATCGCGCCAGCCCGGGTGGGTCGGTTGGGGCGAATGTGACGGATGGTCACGAGTGATGCGTCTTACTGCTGGTCAAACGCATTACCACGTCGCTCGCGATCGCGTCCAGCCGGCTTCGCATGATTCTCCGGCGACCCCGACGGGAACCAGGTCCCTGGTCGGTGCGGCGATTCGAATTCATGACGGACGTCCCGCCGTCAGTCACGTTCTGTAGTCAACAGCGTCTCGTTCTCACGCTGCGCCACTCGGTAGGTGCGGACCGGCGTCAGTGGCCGAGCACGGTGATGCGGTCGCCACCGTCCTTCTTCGATCGGTACATGGCGGCGTCCGCGCGGTGCATGAGGTCCCCGACGTCGTCCCCGGGCTGCACCTCGGCGACCCCGATGCTCGCCGTGACCCCGGACAGACGGCCGATCCGGGCGACCGCGTCGCGCAGGCGCTCGGCGAGGACGTCGCCGGAGAAGGCGACGGAGATGTCGGCGAGGACGGCGAACTCGTCACCACCGAGCCGCGCGACCGTGTCGGTCTCGCGCACGGCGCCGCCGAGGGCCGCGCCCACGGCGCGGAGCATCGCATCGCCCGCGGCGTGCCCGCCGGCGTCGTTGACGGCCTTGAACCCGTCGAGGTCGACGAGGCAGACGACGGTCTGGTGACCCCAGGCCGCGGCGTCGACGGCCTCGGCCACGCGCTCGAGGTAGGCGCGCCGGTTCGGGATGCCGGTGAGCGGATCGGTGGACGCCAGCATCTCCTGCGTGCGGATGAGCATCACCTGCCGGTCGTACGCGGCCCAGGAGTTGGCCGAGGCCATGGCACAGACCATCGTGAAGGCGCCCATGATCGCGAGGAAGAACAGTCCGGACGTGGTCAGGCCGGGCAGCTCGACGAAGACCAGGTAGGCCACGGTCATGAGCGAGCCCATGAGCACCACGCCGTAGGGCGAGTAGGCGACCGCGAGGAACGTCAGGGTGAGGAACAGCAGGGCGTCGAGCGGGCTGGACGGGCCGCCGTCGAGCCGGGTGCCGATGATGACCAGGGCGCTGGTCGCGAAGCTCCAGAGGTAGAACATCGTGGGGCCGCGCGAGTCGCGCATCATCTCGGCCAGCGGCAGCAGCAACAGCAGCGGGCAGCCGACCATGGCCAGACCGGTGAGGGCCAGGATGACCGGGTTGTCACGACCGGGGCTGTCGGTGACCAGCACGTAGCCGATGACGGCGAGTGCCGCGATCTCGGTCAGCAGCACGCCGATGCGCACGTGCCGGACCCAGTAGGCCACGCGGTCGTCGTCCCCGGCCAGGGGCCGGTACAGGCCGGCGCGCACAGCGGCACCCAGCCGCCGGAGCATCCCGGCTGGGGCCGGGACGCGCCGGGGCGCACTGAGGGCGCGGCGGTCCGCAGCCGGGTATTCGGTCACGGTCCTGCGATCGACCTCAGGGGCGCGCTCCTTGACCCGTCCCTCACCCCGGGGGGTGAGAAACGTTGCCGCCGGGGTGTAACGCGTGCCACCGCGTGCGATGCCTGCCCGAGCGCAGGACGGGTAGAGGCGGTGCGTGGCGACACATCAGGGAATGGCCGACGCCGGCCGCGAGCAGGTCGGCGCGATGGTGCTGACGGCGTGGGACGCCTTCCTCGCGGCCGCGGAGGGGGTCGATCTGGACCGTCCCTCCCGGCTGGACGGCTGGCGCGCGCACGAGATCTGCGTCCACCTGGGCTGCTGGGACGACCACACCGCGATGGCCGATCTGATCGAGTCGGCACGGGCCGGCGGCACGGGCACCCCACCGGACGTCGACGGCGTCAACGCGCGGGTGACCGCCGCCCATCGCGACGCCTCCCGGGACGAGGTCCACGCGGCGCTGCGCCGCAACCGCGAGGCGACCGCCCGCTATCTGGCCCACGAGCCGGCCGAGCTCGACACCGCCCCGACGGTCTCGGTCGTCGGCCGGATCCCGCTGCTCAGCGTCGTGCTCGGCCAGGCCTACGAGCTCGCCGTGCACGGGCTGGACCTGGTCTCCTGCGGCGCCGCTCCCCCGCCGCCGGACGTGCTGCAGTCGGGCATCGCCGCACTGGCCGACGTGACCGGCGGCCTGGCGGCGTCCCTGGGCATCACCGGCGGTGTCACGCTCGCCACCCCGGACGGCGGCTGGGCGTTCGCCGCCGACCCGCACGGCTGGACCGTCCGGCAGGTGGCCGCGGGACGTTTCACCGGACCGGCCGTCGAGGCACCGGCCGACCTGCTGCTCGAGGCGGCGTCCGGCCGCATCAACCCGGTGCCGGCCGTTGCCCGCCGTCGGCTGAAGGTGCACGACGTCGGCGGGCTGCTGAAGCTGGCGCCGATCGTGCAGGCCGTGCCCGGGATCCCCGGCGGCCCGATTCTCCAGCTGGCCGCGCGGACCGTCGGAGGCGCCGGCGGGATGCTGGGCCGCCTGTTCGGCCGTGGCTAGCGCGTCCGGAGGTCCTCCCGCAGCCGCAGCGCCCGGGTCGGGCACGCGGCCGCCGCCTGCTTCGCGGTGCGGACCAGTTCCGGGGGCAGGTCAGCGGGCACGAGCAGGGGGTAGCCCCACTCGTCGAGGGTGATGCCCTCCGGGAACAGCTCGGCACAGAACCCGTGGCCGGTGCAGGCGATCGGGTCCACCGCCAGCCGGGTCATCGCGGGCTCCCCGGCACGGGCAGGAAGGGCTGTGCCGTCCGCGCCCTGCAGCGTCCGGCCCCGTGGCGGGCCAGTTCGTCGGAGAAGACGCGCAGCGAACTGGCGACGAGCCGGACGGTGGCGTCGGGATGCGAGCAGGCGCCCCGGCCGGGCAGCAGCCCCGACCAGCGCTCGACGTCGCGCAGCAGCCCGGACGGCGGCCGACCGGGCTGGGCGAGCAGGGCAAGCGCCGACGCGATGCGGGGCAGCCCGTTCAGGCATGGCCCGCACTGGCCGGCCGACTCGCCGGCGAGAAACCCGACCACGCGGGCGGCCTCGACCAGGCCGCAGCGGTCGGCGGGCAGCGCGGCCAGCACGCCTGCGCCGAGGGAAGCGCCGGCGGGGGCGAGGCCGCCGCGGTCCAGCCGGAGGTCCGCCGCGCGGTGGCTCTCGACCCAGGTGCCTGCGTATCCGCCGATCAGCACCGCCTGGGCGCCGTCCAGACGGAGGACGTCGCCGATCCGGCTGCCCAGCGGCACGTCGACCACGTCCACCCACGGGGTGCCGGCGATCTCCATCCGCCGGGTGGCCAGCATCGAACCGGCCGCGGATGCGTTCCCGCGGGCGATGAGGGCGAGGCGGGCGAGGGTCTCCACGTTGAGCACCAGCGTGGGTCGGCCGTCCACACCGCGCTCGCGCACCGGCGGGAACTTGGTGCGCGGCAGGGGTGGGCCGCCTTCGAGCGCCGCGCACAGCGCCGACTCCTCCCCCGCGAGATAGGCGTCGGCGACCGGGTGCAACCGGACGCCGACCCGGTCGCGGCGCTCGGCCAGGTGCGCCGTCAGCCCGGGCAGCAGCTCCGGGCGGACCGCGAGGTACGAGGTCGTCGCGCCGAGGGATCCGGTGACGAGGGCCAGCCCGTCGAACACCAGGTGCGGCGCGAGCGTCAGCAGGGTCGTGTCCTTGGCGGCCGCCGGCTCGCCCTCCGAGCCGTTCGCCACCACGACCGGAGGGCGCCGCGTGTCCGCGGCGGCCGCGGCGACGCTGCGCAGCTTGGTGGCCGTCGGGAAGCCGGCGCCGCCGCGTCCCATCAGCGCGGCCTCCTCGACCAGCGTGTGCAGGTCCACCGGGGGCAGCGGACCGTGGGCGGCGACGTGGTCGGCGTAGGACGGGCTGGGCGCGTCGAGCAGGCCTCGCACGAGGGATGGAGCGCTCATGTGGTCATCCGTTCCGGAAGACGCCGACCGGGGTGCCGGTGGCGAGGGCGTCGGAGGTGGCGGCGAGGGCGGCCGAGGCGCGCTCCGCCGGCGGCGGCATCGTCTTCCGGGCCAGGAGGGCTGCGGTGGAGAACCAGGCAGCGGCGCCGGCGCAGGCCAGAACCAGCCAGAGCAGCCACCCGCCACCGAGATCGGTGCCGGCGGTGATGCCGTGGACGAAGGCCAGTGGCCACATCAGGTAGGACGTCAGGTGCACCGCCTTCCAGAGCCGGAGCGGCAGGTGGTTGCGCAGCAGGCTGGTGGCCAGGACCAGCAGGAGCAGATCGACGGCGAGCGTGCCGAGACCGATCGCGAAGGGCCGGTAGCCCGCCACGAACGGGACGAAGGACGACGACACCCCGATGTCGACGTAGGAGTCGACGACCGCCGTCCCCACGTGGGTGACCAGCAGGAGCGCCGACAGCAGGCCGACGTTGCGGTGCAGGCCGTGGACGGCGAACCGCGGCAGCCCCGGGATCTGGCCGTGGCGGCGGACCATGCTGCCGAGCACGACGGTCAGCGTCATGAGCACCAGCGACGTGATGCCGGTCGCCCGGTTCAGGTACCAGAGCACGATGCCGGTCATGCCGCACGCTCCTCGGGCCAGCCCCCGGCGGTGAGCACCTGACCGTCGGACGTCACGAGGCGGACCGGCAGCCGCGCGGTGCGGAGCAGCGGCCAGATGCCGTTGCCGCGGACGACGGCGGCGGTGCTCAGCACGTTGGCGTCGACGCAGGTGCCCGCGGCCGCCGAGACCGTCCGCCAGGCGGGCGCGGGCGGCATGCCGGTGTGCGGGTCGACGAGGTGGTGCAGCCACAGGCCGTCGCGTTGCCAGCGGCGGGCGGTCACCGACGACGTCGCCAGTCCCCCACCGGCGATGGTCACGACGGCGGCCGGGCCGGCCGGCGCGGCGTCCGGGTTCCCGGTGACGTCCTCGACCCGGATGCGCCAGCCCCCGGTGGGCGGCGGACCATCGACGGCGACGTCCCCACCGATCGAGACGAGGCAACCGCTGCCGGTCGTCGCGGTGATCGCGCCGGCGGCGGTGTCGGCGGTCCACGCCTTCGCGGTGGCGCCGAGGTCCAGCCGGACGCCCGGGAGCAGCCGTACCCGGCAGCTCTCCTCGTCCAGCTCGATCGCGCGCCATCCGGGAGCGGGGACGGCGACGACGACGCCGTCCGCCCGGATCTCCTCGACGGACCGGTCGTAGCCGAGCCCGGCGAGGGCGCCGCCGACGGTGGGGTCGACGTCCCCGTCGGTGAGCCGGGCTGCGCGCAGGGCCACGGCGAGCAGCTCGGTGAACAGGGGGCTGATCGACGTCCACGCGCCGTCCGCCCGGTCGACCGCGGCGAGCTCCGAGTCGTCGCGGAACCGGCTGGCCGCCAGATCGACGTCGGCCATCAGGTCGGTGAGCAGCTGCCGGGCCTCGGGTAGGGCGGCGGGGTCGGTGACGGCCAGACGGACGCGGCAGGTCCACGCCGTCCAGTCGGCGGTGGCGATCACGACCCACCGCTCGACGCGTGCGAGCTGCCGCCGCCGAAGGTGCTGGTCTGCGGGAGCTGGTCGGGCACGACGAACTGGTCGTCGTCGTTGCTGGTGGTCGTGCTGGTGCTCGTGGAGCCGTCGTCGGATACCTCGCCGTTGCCGGTCGTGGTCCCGACGGAGGCCGACGCCGTGTCGGCCGCGACGGACCAGGCGAGCGCGCCGGTGCCGACGACTGCGGCGGCGCCGATGGACGCGGTCACCACGCGCAGGCGGTGGGCTCCGGTGCGGCGGGCTTCGAACGGGTCGGTCTGCATCACGGGCTCCTCAACGTCGTCAGGTACGACGATGAGGCGCCTGGCTCGGTTCACCCGGGGAACGGGCTGTGCAGTGGCTGAGAGCGCTCTAGCCTGCGCCGGTGCGCACCGACCGCGGCCTCGACCGGTTCATCACGTTCCTCGACGCGGTGGTCGCCATCGCCATCACACTGCTGGTGCTGCCGCTGGCCGAGGTGATCGGCGGCGAACACGTGCCGGCGCACGTGGCGGACGTCTTCGCGGAGAACGCCGCACCGTTCGGGGCCTTCCTCTTGAGTTTCGCGGTGATCGCCCGGCTGTGGACCGGCCACCACCGGATGATCGAGCGGGTCGGCGGCTACGACACCGCGTTCGTGCTCGTCAACCTCGGCTGGGTGCTGACGATCGTCTTCCTGCCGTTCGCCACTCAGCTGGCAGCTGCCTACTCGGTCCACGAGCGGCTCGCGGTCGGGGTCTACACCGGGACAGTCGCGCTCAGCTCGGTCCTCATGGCGGTGGCCGCGGTGCTGGTGTGGCGGCGGCCGGCGCTCCGGCGAGAAGGCATCACCGAGCGCGAGGCGTTCCCCCGAGCGGCGTTCCTGACGACCGGCCTGCTCGTGCTGGCGTTCGTCCTCGGCACCGCGATCCAGGCAGTGAACTACTACGCGCTGCTGCTCCTCCTGCTCACCGGCCCCGCGGACCGGCTGCTGCCGGGTCGACGTGCTGACGCGGGGCACGCGGCAGGTTTGAGACACTGACCGGTGCCGGGGCGGTAGCTCAGCTGGTCAGAGCATGGGACTCATAATCCCTGGGTCGTGGGTTCGAGCCCCACCCGCCCCACCAGGGCCGATGTGTCGTTCCCGCTGGTCTTCCCAGGTCGACGCCGACCGCACCGGAGACGGCCGGAAGCCGCAAACAAGTAGGCGCGCATGCGTGCATGCATGACTGCAGCACTCCGTGGGTAGTCGGTCCAGGCGGTTCTCTCCGCAGCCCTTCTCAGGAGGTCGCAATGATCCTGATCATCGCCGCTGTGCTGTTCGTGCTCTGGCTCCTGGGCCTGCTGGCGTTCCACGTCACGGCCTTCGCCATCCACCTGCTGCTCATCGCTGCCGTCATCGCCGTGATCGCCCACTTCGTCGTCGGAGGACGAGCGGGCCGCCGCAGCCGCCTCTGACCGCTTCCGTCGGGCTGTCCGGGCCGATCCCTCCGCTCAGGCAGCCCGACGGGACGTCACCTGCGACCGCATGTCAGCATGCGGCCACAGGATGACGGTTCGATCGGCGAGGGGACGAGGGCGCCATGACATCTGATGACCGGCGTTCCCAGGCCGACATCGACACGATCGCGATGCTCTCGGTGCGCGTCCGCCCGGAACTGCGCAAGCGCCTCAAGCGCCATTCCGTCGAATCCGGGCAGTCCATGGCCGAGATCGTCGAGTCCGCGATCATCCGGTACCTGGACGCCGAAGAGCCTGCCTGAGGCCGACTGATGCCGTCACCGCCCCGCTAGGAGATCGCGGCGGTGACCAGTTCGGCGACCTTCTTCTCCACCTCGGGCGTCCATTTCGTGATGGCGAACCCGATCGGCCACACGTCGCCGTCGTCGAGGTGCGCCGAGTCCTGGAACTCCAGGCTCGAGTAGCGCTGCCCGAACTTGCCCGAGTTCTTGAGCGACAGCACGACCTTCCCGTCGGCGTTCGCGTAGGCCGGCATGCCGTACCAGGTCTTCGGCGCCAGGTCCGGGGCGTGGGTGGTCACCGTGACGTGGACGCGCTCGGCGATCGCACGGTCGTCGTCGGTCATCTTCGCGAGGGCGTCGAGCACCTGCTGGAGCCCGTCGGCCTTCTTGGCGCCGTTCTTCCCCTCCGCGCGCAGCTCGGCCGCCCGCGCCTTCATGGCGGCACGCTCGTCGGCGCTGAAGCCGTCGGTCTCCGTGGTCTTCGCGGTCATTTGTGCACTTCCGTTCGTCCTCAGGGCCTCCCGGTCGCCGAGGCCGTCTGGTGGAAGAGGCTAGGGCGCGGTGCCGGTCAGGACTTCTCGATTCCTGACCGATCGGACCGGGGCCGTCGGGTCATCGCGCTCGTCGCGCTCGTCGCGCTCGTCGCGACGGACCTTCCGCGCGGGTGGTGGCGGCGCTACCGTGCGCCACGCCGTTCGCGCAGCTCACGGGGGACCCATGTCTCGTTCGTGCCGCATCCGCCACCTCCCGCCCGCGAGGAAGGCCCGGTCGTGACGGATCCGCAGGGCAACGACGCCACCCAGGAGATCCGCCTGGCGGTCGTGCTCAACGGCGGGGTGAGCCTCGCCGTCTGGATCAGCGGCGTCGCCCACGAGCTGAACGGCCTCGTGCAGGCGAGCCGGCGCCGCCCCGCGGCCCCCGACGCCTACGCCGACCTGCTCGGCGTCCTGCAGGCGAGCGCCCGGATCGACGTCATCGCCGGAACCAGCGCCGGCGGCATCAACGGCGGCTTCCTCGCACTGGGACTGGTGCACGGCTGCAACCTGTCCGGTCTGCGCACGCTGTGGCAGGACCAGGGGGACCTGGGCATCCTGCTCCGCGACCCCCGGAAGACAGCCGCGCCCTCGCTGTTGCGTGGCGAGTACTTCCACGCGGCGCTGACCGATGCCTACAACCGCGTGTGGGCGGACCGCCCGGGGGCGCCTGCGGGCGAGGACGAGGACGTCGACCTCTTCCTCACCGGCACGCTGTGGGAGGGGCGCCGGAGCTTCTTCGCCGACGACATGGGCCGCCGGATCACCGAACTGGACCACGACGCCACCTTCCACTTCAGCTCCGACCCGGAGACCGTCCCCTCCGGCACCGACCACGGGAACCTGCGCGACCGCTGCGTGACCCCCCAGCTCGGCGTGGCCTCCCGCTGCACCGCGTCGTTCCCGGCCGCCTTCGAGCCGTTCCACGTCGTCGTCTGTGACGGCGGTCCCCTGCCCGACGGGCGGTGGCCGTCGAACGCCGGCCGGGCCAACTTCGGGCGCTCCCAGTTCGTCATCGACGGCGGCATCCTGCGCAACAAGCCGATCCGGCCGGCCATCGAAGCCGTCTACCGGCAGGCGGCCGACCAGCAGGTGCGGCGGATCCTCGCCTACGTCGTCCCCGATCCCGGCGAGGCGGCGACCGGAGAAGGCAGCCAGACGGTGACCGAGCTGCCCGGAGCGGCCGACGTCATGCTCGGGGTGATGACGCGGCTGCGCTCTGCCGACTCGGTCGCCGACGAACTGGCGGAGATCGACCGGCGGAACCAGGAGACCGCGCACCGGCGGCGCGCCCGCGACCGGCTGGCCCAGACGTTGCTCGACGCGGCCGCCCCGGACGGCGGCAGAACCGACCTCGTGGGGTCGGCCTATCCCGGTTATCTCGAGGTCCGCCGGGCCGACACCGCCGAATCGGTGGCGAAGCTGCTGCTCTCGCGACCGGGCCAGCCGCCCTGGAGCCGGCGCGAGGTGTCCGCGGAGCTCCGCGACCTGATCGCCGACCTCGACGACATCCCCTTCATCCCGCAGGGCGACCCGCAGGCGGCGCTCGCCGCCTCGGGGAACGGCTGGCGCTGGGGCCAGGCGACCGTGCGTCGGCTCGGGGACGTCGTCCTGGACGTGCTCAAGCGCGCGGTGTGGCTGGCTCCCCTGGACGACGACCGCCGCGGGACGATCGTGGCGCAACGACGTCGGGTGCACGAGGTCCTCCGCGACGTCCGTGCCGTACGCACGGCCCTGGACGCCTACTGGCGGACCTGCGTCCTGCCGTCCCGAAGCGACGATCCTGTCGCGACCAAGGCAGAGCTGACCAGGCTGCGGGAAGACCTGACGGGATTCGTGTCGCGGTGGGGCGGCGCGGCCGGGCTCTCGATGGGGGCCCGGCTGCACGAGCTCGCCCTCGAACTGGCTCGATGCCTGGTCGACGCAGGGCCGGAGGTACGCAGCGTCAGTGCCGACGTCGATTCCCGGGTCGACCGCGACGGCGAGGACCGGCGGCGCCTGGGCGCGCTGGCCGGGCTGCTGGTGGCCGACGAGGAGGCGGCGTCCGACGTCCTCCGGAACATGCTCCGGCTCGAGGTCGTGCACGTGGCTTTCACCGGGGTCAGCGACATGCCCGAACAGGCGGTCGAGCTCGTGCAGCTCAGTTCGCTGCAGAAGGACCTCGTCACCGGGATCCAGCTGCATCACTTCGGCGCCTTCTACCGTCAGTCCTGGCGGGCCAACGACTGGCTCCGGGGACGCATCGACGGCTCCCGGCAACTGATCCAGATGCTGTTGGCGCCGGAGCGGCTCCGGCAGCTCTACGGCTCCGATCCCGGCGCGGCGCTCACGGCGCTCGGGGCGCTCGAGAAGGTGGCGGTGGGCCCCCCGGACGGCCCCCGTGCCAGGGAACTGGCCGCGGGCTGGGAGGCGGTGAGGGGGAAGCTCACCACCGAGTTGAGCGTGATCGAGGGCGGCGGGCCGCTCCCGCGGACGTTCCCCCTCGTCGCGGAGCGGATCGCGTACCGGATCAGCACCGACTTCCTCCCAGCGGAACTCGCGTCGCTGGCCACCGCCGTCATCGCCGAGCCCGATCCGGTCCCGCTCGGACTCCAGTGGGCCGAGCCGGCCCGGACCGCGCTGCAGGACCGCGGTCCCGACGGAGCCCCGCTCACGGCCGCCGCCCTGGACGCGTTGCTGGACGCCAGCGCCGCCGCGGTCGGACGGCAGACCATCACGCAGGAGGCCGAGCGAGGCTCGGACACCTTCACCCGCACCGTCTCCCACGCCGCCGCCTCGCTCACCGCGACCGCGGCCTCGGTCCCGAGGCCACAGGCCGTCGTCGGCCTCTTCAAGGCGCTGCGGGGGTACGCCCTCCTGCTCTGGGTGCTGGGCAACTTCCTCGCCGGGAAGAGCGCCACGGGCCGCAACCTGACGAGCCTGGTCCTCGGCGTGGGCGGCGCGCTCCTCGGCCTCGCCGTCATCGTTCCGGGCATCCCGCTGATGGTGCCGCTCGTGGGCGTCGTCCTGATCCTGGCCGTGGCCAGCATCGCCGCGCTGCGGCAGGGGAAGCTGGCGGGGACGTCGCTCACCCGCCGCATCGTGCTCGTGGCCGCGATCGTCGTTGTCGCGCTGGCCGGCCTGGTGGTGCAGCTGCTCGTCCAGAGCAAGCAGAGCGTGGGCGACCTGCTCCTGGAATGGGCGCTGCGGCTGCTGCTGGTGGCCGTCGTGCTCGGTGTCGGCTGGTTCCTCGGGCGCCCCGCGGTGAAGGACGAGGACGAGACGTCGACCCCGGTGGGGGCTGCATCCGCGCCGAGCCGGTGACAGCCCGTCAGGAACCGGCTCGGCATGGCGACTGCACGCGGCGCGGCGTCGCATGCCGCCCCGTCCATCGGGGAGTCGGTGGTCCGGACGCCGCCCTCACCTCATTATGGGGGCTCACTCGTTCCGGAAAGGCGCGGGGGTCCGCATGGCCATGCAAAGAGCGCACCACCGCTCGTCCGGTGCTGCCTCCGCCGTGCTCGGCGCCGGGGCCACCGCGCTGACGATCGCGTCGCTGCTGGCCATCTCGCAGACCACGGTGCTGTCCGCGGCCACGGCGACGGCGACGGCCGGTAGGTCGTCCGCGCCGTCCGGCTCGGCCGCCGCTCTGGACTTCCAGCTCGTCCCGGGCCCGCTCCAGGTCCCCGCCATCGGCGTCGTCGCGCCCGGATTCGACGACTGGTACACGACCGGACCGGGTCTCCCGCTGTCCTCGCCGCCTGCGGCGCCACAGTCCGCGCTCGAAGACAGCGTCCTGCCGTCGATCGCGACCATCGAACCGCCCGCGTCGGCGCTCTCGGTCACCCCACCGGCCGCGCCCCCGGCTGTCGACCCGCCGGCCGCAGACCCGCCCGCCCCCGACCCGCCGGCCGCCGACCCGCCGGCCGCCGACCCGCCGACGGTCGCGGAGCCGCCCAGCACTCCCCCGTCGCCTGCCGCGGCCGCCGCGACGCCGAGCACGGCAGCACTCACCCCGTCGGCCGAACCGACACCCACCCCACCGCCGCCGACCTGCGCACCCGCGGTCACACCTGCGCCGACGGACGGCGCCACGCCGACCACGCCCGTGGATCCGGCCGCGGACGCCGGGAAGGCCACCCCGCCCGCGCCGCCCGCGGTCTCCTGCCCACCGCCGCCGTGCCCCACCGCCGTGACCCCGCCGGCCGGCGGCACCGCTACGCCCACTCCGACCTCGGCCACCCCGACCCCGGCCACCCCGACCCCGGCCACCCCGACCCCGGCCACCCCGACCCCGGCCACCCCGACCCCGGCCACCCCGACCCCGGCCACCCCGACCCCGGCCACCCCGACCCCGGCCGCCGCGCCCCCGAGCACGTGCACCGACCCCGCGACGACCCCGACGGATGCCACGCCGCCGGCCCAGGCGACGCCGGCCCAGGCGACGCCGCCGGCGCAGGCGACGCCGGCCCAGGCGACGCCGCCGGCGCAGGCGACGCCGTCCGCCGCGCAGCCCTGACGCGCAGCCCTGACGCGTCCCCGTCACGGACAACCCGTCGCCGCGAGCGCCGCGAAGATCCACAACGCGAACAGCAGCACGAGCCCGCCGACCGCGATGGTCACGAACGCCCCGCCGACTCCTCCGGGACTCGAACGCCGACTGCACGCCGGTGGAGGTGGCCAGCACGCTCTCGCCGAGCAAGATGATCGTGAACAGCCCGTACCGGTCGACGATGTGGTGCGGGTGCCAACTGCCTCCCCCCGGTCACGCGGGCAGCCTCGGGACCGGCAGGCGCCTCAGCCTCCGTCCATCGCGGCGACGACGTTGGCGCTCGTGAGCGGGAGGGTGCGCACCCGCAGCCCGGTCGCGGCATGCAGCGCATTGCCGATCGCGGCCGCGGCCGGCCCGGTCGAGGCCTCCCCCGCCCCCAGCGCGGGCTGGTCGGGCCGGTCCAGGAGCACGACGTCGACGGGCGGCACCTCGCTGAAGGTGAGGATCGGGTACTCCTCCCACGTCCGGCTGGTGACGGTGCGGGCGTCGAACCGCACCTGCTCCTTCGTCGTCCAGCTCAGCGCCTGCAGCGCCCCGCCCTCGATCTGGTTGACCACGCCGTCGGGGTTCACCACGAGCCCGACGTCGACGGCGATCGTCAGCCGGCGTACCCGGACCGATGCCTCGGCCTGGACCTCCGCGACGACCGCGCACCAGGCGCCGCGGTTCTTGTACCGGGCCAGCCCGACCCCGAGCCCTGCGTCGGGTCCCGGGTCGCGGCCCCAGCCGGCCCGCTCGGCGGCGACCCGCAGGACCGCACGGGCCCGCTCGTCGGTCAGCATCCGCAGCCGGTACTCGACCGGGTCGACGTCCGCCATGTCCGCGAGTTCGTCGACCACCGACTCGATCGCGTAGACGTTCAGATGGGCGCCGAGTGCCCGGATCGCGGAGGTGCGCAGCGGCATCGTGAGCAGGCGGTGCGTGCGCACGAGCTGGTTCGGCAGGTCGTACAGCGGGACGGCGTTGCGGCCCGATCCCCCGCCGTTCTGCAGCGGCGGGTCGGCGGCGGGCAGCGGCTGCACGGCGTCCGCGACGTGGGTGGCCGCGAGCAGCGGGTTCCCGGGCGGACCGGGGCGGCTGGCGTGCCCGTTGCTCCACACGTCGTGCTGCCAGCGCTGCACCGCGCCGGTCCCGTCCAGGTCGGCCGCGATGTCCACGACCATCGCCGGCCCCAGCGGACCCCAGCTCAGCTCGTCCTCCCGCGTCCAGACGACCCGCACCGGCCGACCCGGCACGGCGCGGGCCAGCAGCACCGCGTCGTAGGCCGCGTCGTCGGCCGCGTTGTGCCCGTAGCAGCCGGCGTTCTCCACGTGCCGGACGGCGACGTCGGCCTCCGCCAGCTGCTGCAGCCGCGCGATCGCCGTCCGCAGTTTGTAGATGCCCTGCGAGTGCGACCAGACCGAGAGCCGTCCCCCGTCCCAGACCGCGAGGCCGCACGACGGCGCGATCGAGGCGTGCGCCAGGTAGGGCCGCGTGAACCGCGCCCGCACCGAGCGGGCCGCCGTCGTGGCCTCGCCGGTGGTGTCGGCGAGGACCGTCTCCTCGGTGGGCTCGGCGACCAAGAAGTCGGCCAGCCGCTCCTCGGGCGGGAGGCTGTCCTCCTCCGACCAGACGGCGCGCAGGGCGGCCAGCGCGCGCAGCGCGTTCTCCTCGCGCTCGGCGACGACCCCCAGGAACGAGCCGTCGCGGACGACGGCGACCACGCCCGGAACCGACCGGGCCGCGGCGTCGTCCACCGACTCCAGCACGGCGCCCCGCGACGGCGGCCGCAGGACGCGGCCGTGCAGCATGCCGTCCAGGCGCAGGTCGTGGATGAACCGTGGGCGGCCGGCGACCTTGTCGGGGATGTCCAGCCGCTGAGCCGACCGACCGACGACGGAGTAGCCGGCCGGGTCCTTCGCCGAGACCCCGGCGGCGACGTCCTGGTCCAGGTCGAGCGCGAGCTCCCAGTAGTCGGTGCGGCGCCCGTCGGACGCGCAGAACGCGCCGTCGGCCACCGTGAGGGTGTCGGCCGCGACCCGCAGCTGCTCGGCGGCGGCGGCCAGTGCCAGCGCACGCACCTGGGCGCACACCGCGCGCAGGGCGATCCCGGAGTGCTGCACCGACAGACTGCCCGCGGTGTACGCCTCGTCGGGGCTGGCGTCCGTCGACGCCGGCACCATCTCGATCCGCGCGGGATCGACGTCGAGCTCCTCGGCGACGATCTGCGCGAGCGCGGTGAGCACGCCCTGGCCCAGCTCGACCTTGCCCGACCGCACGAGCACCCGGCCCGACGGCTCGAGCGACACCCAGCGGCCCAGCCGCGGGTTGTTGTCCAGGCTCGGGGAGGTCATCGGGAGCACGGCCTCGCGCCGAGCACCGCCCGGACGATGCGGTTGTGGGCGCCGCAGCGGCAGAGGTTGCCGTCCAGCGCCCGCCGGACGCCGTCCTCCTCCACCTCGGGTTCCCGCTCCAGCAGCGCGGCCGCCGTGACGACCATCCCCGCCGTGCAGTAGCCGCACTGCAGCGCCTGTTCCTCGACGAACGTCTCCTGCAGCCGGTGCCCGGCGAGCCCCTCGACCGTGGTCACCTGCTTGCCCACGACCGCCCAGACCGGGGTGTCGCAGGAGTGCGTCGGGTGCCCGTCGACCAGCACGTTGCACGCCCCGCACAGCCCGAGGCCGCAGCCGAACTTGGCGCCGACCAGGCCCAGGTCGTTGCGCAGCACGTAGAGCAGCGGGGTGTCCGGGTCGCAGGCGACCTCGTGCGTCGTGCCGTTGACCACGAGGGTCTGGAGCGCGGTCACGACAGGATCCGGACCGGCCGCTCGAGCAGGGCGACGAAGGCGCTCATCCAGCGTGCCGCGATCGCCCCGTCGACGGGCCGGTGGTCGACCGACAGGGTCACCCGCAGCACGGTCGCGACGTCGAGCCGGCCGTCGGTCACCACCGCCTCCTGCTTCGCGGCACCGACCGCCAGGATCGCGGCCTGCGGCGGGTTGATGATGGCGGCGAACTCGTCGACGCCGTACATGCCGAGGTTGCTGATGGTCACGCTGCCGCCCTCGAGCTCGGCCTGCTGCAGCCGGCCCTCGCGGGCCCGGGCGGCGAAGTCCTGCGTGGCCCGCGCGACCTCGGTGATCGACCGTCGCTCGACGCCGGTGAGGACCGGCGTGACCAGACCCGTGTCCGTGGCGACCGCGACCGCCACGTCCACACCGGCGAAGGAGCGGATGGCGTCGCCGGTCCAGACGACGTTCATCTCCGGCACCTGCTGGTGCGCCTTCGCGATCGCCTTGACGAGCAGGTCGTTGACCGAGACGCGGACCTCGGCGCCCTCGTTGAGGTCTGCCCGCAGCTGCAGCAGCGCGTCGACCCGGGCCACCCCACGGACGTAGAAGTGCGGCGCGGTGGTCACGCTCTCGGTGAGCCGGGCCGCGACCGCCCGGCGCATCCGGCTCAGCGGCTGGTCGGTGAACTCGGCCGTCGTCCCCAGGGCCCGGGCCCGGACGGGCGGCGGCGTCGACGGCGCGATGTCCTCCGACTGGAGGTCGACCTCCTCGTGCGCGACCCGCTGGGCGAGGGCGGCCTCGACGTCCCGGCGAACGATCCGCCCGCCCGGTCCGGTGCCGGCCAGGTCGGTGACGAGCAGCCCCGCCTCCGCGGCGAGCCGGCGGGCCAGCGGGCTGGCGAAGCGCCGGGCGTGGCCGTTCCCGGCCGGCACGGAGGCGGGCACCGGCGCCGGCGCACTGCCGTTGCCCGCGGTCACGCCGAGGGCGGCCAGCGCGGCGTCGACGTCGTCCACGGTCTCGTCCGGCCGCGCGAGCACGGCGATCGCCGTGCCGACCTCCACCTCCGCGCCCTCGGGCACGAGCGTGCGCAGGAGGACGCCGTCGCTCTCGGCCTCGACGTCGACCACCGCCTTGTCGGTCTCGACGGTGGCGATGACGTCGGCCTTCGCGAACCGCGTGTTGACCGCCACCGGCCAGCCGGCGAGGGTCGCCGACGTCGTGGCCGCCGCGATCTCGGGCATGCGCAGGAGTTCGGGCATGTCAGTACCGGACCCGGGTCTGCAGCGCCTCGACGACCTCGTCGGTCGTGGCGATGGCGGCCCGCTCCAGCACCTTCGAGATGCTCGGCGACGCCTCACCGCCGGTCACCCGCTGGATGGGGTGGTCGAGGTGGTCGAAGAAGCGGCGACCGATCTCGTCGGCGAGCCAGCCGCCGTACGACGTCCCCACGGCACCCTGCTCGGCGATGAGGACGTTGTTGGTCTTCTCGATGCTGGCGCCGATGGTCGCCCAGTCGATGCTGGCCCGGTCGAGCCAGCGCAGGTCGATCACCTCGGCGTCCGCTCCGACCTGCTCGACGGCCTCGAGCACGTAGGCGGTCATCGCGAGGTAGGTGAGGATCGTGACGTCCTTGCCCTCGCGGCGGACGGCGGCCTTGCCGACCGGCAGGCAGTAGTCGAAGTCGTCGACCGGGCCCTCGCCGGTGGAGTTGTAGAGGTCGACGTGCTCGAGCACCAGCACCGGGTCCTTGCACCGCAGCGCGCTGTTCATCAGGCCCACGTAGTCGAACGGGGTGGACGGCGCAACGATCCGCCAGCCGACGGAGGTGGCGAAGACGCCGGCCGGGTCCATCGAGTGCTGCGAGCCGTAGCCGGTGCCCATGGCGACCTTGCTGCGCAGCACGATCGGGACGTCGTCGTCCCCACCGAACATGTGCCGGGCCTTCGCGATCTGGTTGAACAGCTGGTCGGCCGCGACCCACATGAAGTCGGCGTACATGAACTCGACGACCGGGCGGAAGCGGCCGTCCAGCGCGATGCCCCCGCCGAGGCCGGTGAACGCGTTCTCGCTGATCGGGGTGCCGAGGACGCGGTCGGGATAGGCGTCCTTGAGGCCGCGGGTGGCGCCGTTGGTGCCGCCGTTGAGCCGGTGCACGTCCTCCCCCATGACGACGACGCGCTCGTCGGTGGCCATGCGACGGTTCATCACGGCGGCGACGGCGTCGATGAACTTGGTCTCGGCCAGCTCGCCGGTGAAGGTGTCGCGGTCGACGATCGGGGCGTCGTCGAACTCGCTGAGGTCGCCGCGCACGCCCACGTCCACGAACGCGGGGTCCGGCCACTCCGACGCCTTGATCTGCCGCTCCTTCGGCTTGCCTCCGGGCTTGGGCTCCAGCAGCACCGTGCCGACGTCGGCCATGAGCGCCTTCGCGGCGGCGATGGTGTCGTCGACGTCGGCGCTGCTGAGGATCCGCCGGCGGGCGAGGTGACCGCGGAGCTGGTCGATCGGGTCGCGCAGCCGCCACTCCGCCTCCTCCTCGCGGGTGCGGTAGCGGAAGGAGCTGCCCGGGAAGGCGCCGTTCTGGTGGAAGTAGCGGTAGACGTCGGCCTCGATGACGGTGGGGCCGTCGCCGGCGCGCATGTGCGCCAGGGCCTCCTGCATGGCCAGGAAGACGGCCAACGGGTTCATGCCGTCGACCTTCCAGCTGCGGATGCCGAAGCCGGGGCCGCGGGCCGACAGCCGCGGCTCGCCGGTGGCCTCGAAGACGCTGGTGGAGACCGCGTACCGGTTGTTCTCGATGAAGAAGCAGAGCGGCAGTTTCCAGGCCGCGGCGAGGTTCATCGACTCCAGCGTGGAACCGATGTTGGTGGCGCCGTCGCCGAAGTATGTGACGGCGACGGCGTCCGTGCCGGCCTGCCGGTGCGCCCACGCCGAGCCGGCCGCCAGCGGCACGCCCCCGCCGACGATGGCGTTGGTTCCGATCGCGCCGGCCTCCTTCCACTGCAGGTGCATGCTGCCGCCCCGGCCGTGGCTGAACCCGCGGTCGAGCCCGCAGATCTCCGCGAGGCTGCGCAGCACGACCGCCCGCACGTCGTCGGGGAACGGCTTGGTCGGGTCGATGCCCTCGGGGTGGAGGTGCGTGAGCACCTTGGCCAGGAACTGGTGGTGGCCGCGGTGGGAGCCGTTGACCGTGTCCTGGCTGGTCAGCCCGATGACCGAGCCGACGGCGCCGCCCTCCTGGCCGATGCTCGAGTGCGCCGGGCCGTGGATGAGTCCCTCGCCCGCCAGTTCGAGCACGAACTCCTCGAACGTCCGGATCAGCACCAACTGGCTGAGCATGCTGGTGAGCAGGTGCGGCGCGGCGGCGTCCCAGTCGGCGTCCGTCGTCGTGAACTCCACCCACTCGACGGATGGATCCAAGGGCGTGCGCTGGGGCATCGTGCGTCCCTTCGAAGGGTGGTGACGGTCACAACGATCCCACGGACTGGATCCAATCACAAGGATGGAGATGCTCTGGCGTTCCGGATTCCCGGTGGTGTTCACTGACTGGATCCAATATCTGCTGTCAGGAGGACGCGTGGCTCTGCCCGGAATGACCGGTGTCGACCACATCGGGTTCACCGTCCCCGACCTGGAGCGGGCGCGTGCCTTCCTCGTCGACGTCCTGGGTTGCGAGTACCTCTACTCGCTGGGGCCGTTCATCCACGAGGACACCGACTGGATGGCCGAACACCTCAACGTGCACCCGCGCACCGTGATGCGGCGCAACTCGTTCTTCCGCTGCGGCGACCAGGCGATCTTCGAGGTCTTCTCCTACGAGGCGCCCGACCAGAACCTCGCGCCGCCGCGCAACAGCGACGTCGGCGGTCACCACGTCGCGCTCTACGTCGACGACCTCGACGCCGCGGTCGCCTACCTCCGCTCGTGCGGCGTGCGCGTGCTCGGCGAGCCGACGGCGAGCTCCGGCGCCCACGAGGGCCAGCGCTGGGTCTACTTCCTCAGCCCCTGGGGGATGCAGTTCGAGCTGGTCAGCTACCCGAACGGCAAGGCCTACCACGCGAACCCCGGGGCGTTCGCATGACCGAGGTCGCCGACGGCGTCGGTGCGGCCAGCGAGCGGATCGCGGCCTACCTGCGCGACGCGATCCTGTTCGGCGACCTGACCCCCGGGCAGTGGATCCGCCAGGAGGAGGTCGCCGCGCGCCTCGGCACCAGCCGGCTCCCCGTCCGCGAGGCGCTGCGCATGCTGGAGGCCGAAGGCCTCACCGAGCACGAGGCCAACAAGGGCTCCCGGGTGACGCTGCTGGACCAGCACGAGGTGGACGTCGTCTACCAAATGCGTGAGCGGCTCGAGCCCCTCGCGCTCACCGAGAGCCTGCCGCACCTGAGCGCCGACCAGGTCGAGCACCTGGAGTACGTGCAGGAGCGGATCGAGGCCGACGTGCAGCTGACGGAGTTCCTCGTCCTCGACCGCGAGTTCCACCTGACGTCCTACGCCGCGTGCACCTCGGAGCAACTGGTCTCCACGATCAGCCGGCTGTGGAACACCACGCAGCACTACCGCCGGGCGTTCATGCAGATCGGCGGCCCGGACCGGCGCTGGGTGGTCAACAGCGAACACCGACTGCTGCTCGACGCGATCCGCCGCCGGGACGCCGTCGACGGTGAGCGCTTCCTGTCCGGCCACATCCGCCGCACCCGCATCGAGCTCGCGGCGCACCCCGAGGTCTTCGCCGCCCCGCCGTCCTGACCGATCGCCGTCCTACCCCACCGTTCCGGGTCCTCCCCCACCGTCGACCGCGGGGGAGGTCCCGGAATGATCAGCGACGCTGATCATCCCGGGGCAGACAGGTCACCAGGAGACGGCGATGTACTTGCTCTCCAGGTAGTCGAGCATGCCGTCGTGGCCGCCCTCGCGGCCGATACCGCTCTGCTTGGTGCCACCGAAGGGCGCCGCGGGGTCGCTGACCAGCCCGCGGTTCAGCCCGACCATGCCGGAGTCCAGCCGCTCGCTGACGCGCAGGCCGCGGGCCAGATCACCGGTGTAGACGTAGGAGACCAGGCCGTACTCGGTGGCGTTGGCCAGCCGGACCGCGTCGTCCTCGTCGTCGAAGGTGACGATCGGCGCCACGGGCCCGAAGATCTCCTCGTCGAGGATCGGCGAACCCGGGCGAACGCCCAGCAGCACGGTCGGCTCGTAGTAGAAGCCGTCGGCGTATGCCGAGTCCTGGGGACGGCGGCCACCCACCACGGCCTCGGCACCCGCGTCGACCGCTCCCCGCACCAGCTCGTCCACCTTGTCCACGGTGTCGGTGTTGACCAGCGGCCCCACCTGCACGCCGTCGTCCAGGCCCGGGCCCATGCGCAGCGCCTTCATCCGGTCGGCGAGCCGGCGGCTGAACTCCTCGGCGATACCGCTCTGGACGTAGAAGCGGTTGGCCGCGGTGCAGGCCTCTCCCCCGTTGCGCATCTTGGCGACCATCGCGCCCTCGATCGCGGCATCGAGGTCGGCGTCGTCGAACACGAGGAACGGCGCGTTGCCGCCGAGCTCCATCGAGCAGTTGATGACCTGGTCGGCCGCCTCCTTGAGCAGCACCCGGCCGACCTCGGTCGAGCCGGTGAACGACAACTTCCGCACGCGCGGGTCGTGCAGCATCGCCGAGACGACGGCGCCGGACCGCCGGGCGGGCAGCACGTTGACCACGCCCGCCGGGACGCCGGCCTCGTCGAGGATGCGGGCCATCGCCAGCGCGGTCAGCGGGGTGTCACTGGCCGGCTTGAGGACGACGGTGCAGCCCGCGGCCAGGGCGGGACCGATCTTGCGGGTGGCCATCGCCGCGGGGAAGTTCCACGGCGTCACCAGCACGCAGATGCCGACCGGCTGCTCCAGCACCATGATCTTGTTCGCCCCGGACGGCGCCGTCATCAGCTGCCCGACCGCGCGGACGGCCTCCTCCGAGTACCAGCGGAAGAACTCGGCGGCGTAGGTGACCTCGCCCTTCGCGTCGGCCAGCGCCTTGCCGTTCTCGAGGGTGACCAGCTTCGCCAGGTCGTCGGCCTGCTCGGTCATCAGCTCCCAGGCGCGACGGAGGATCTCCGCACGCTCCCGCGGGGACGTGGCAGCCCACGCGCCGGCCGCGCTCTCCGCGGCGTCGACGGCGGCGATCGCGTCGTCCACGCTGCCGTCGGCGACCGTCGTCAGCACCCGGCCGGTGGCCGGGTCGAGCACGTCGAAGCGGCCGCCGTCCGACGCGGGCACGGCTTTGCCGCCGATCCACAGGTCGGTGAGCAGGTCCGGGTTGCTGAGGTTGTCCAGCGACATTGCGGGATCCTTCTCCGAGCTCAGTAGGGGTTGGTGACGACGAGGTCCTGGGCGGGGAACAGCGTAAGGATGCGGGGGCCGTCCTCGGTGACGACGACCTCCTCCTCGATCCGCGCGGCCGAGAACCCGTCGGTGGCCGGGCAGTAGGTCTCCAGAGCGAACACCATGCCGACCTGCAGTTCCACCGGCTCCTTCATGGAGTTCAGCCGGGAGATGATCGGCCGTTCGTGCAGGCCGAGCCCGAGGCCGTGGGCGAACTGCAGCCCGAAGGCCTCCATCTCGCTGCCGAAGCCGAACTCCTCGGCCGCGGGCAGCAGGGCGGCGACCTCGTCGGTGCCCACGCCGGCCTTGATCCCGGCCAGCCCACGGTCCATCCACTCGCGCGCCTTCGTGTACGCGTCGCGTTGCGCCGACGTGGAACTGCCCACCGCGAAGGTGCGGTAGTAGCAGGTCCGGTAGCCGTTGAACGAGTGGATGATGTCGAAGAACGCCTGGTCACCCGGGCGGATGAGCCGGTCGGTGAAGTTGTGCGGGTGCGGGTTGCACCGCTCACCGGAGATGGCGTTGACCGCCTCGACCTGGTCCGAGCCCATCTCGTACAGGCGCTTGTTTGCGTGCGCCACGATCTCGTTCTCGCGGACGCCGGGCTTCAGCATCTCGACGATGTCCTGGTAGACGCCGTCGACCATGGCGCAGGCCTGGTTGAGCAGCATGATCTCGTCCTGCGACTTGATCACCCGGGCGTCGAGCATCAGCTGTTGGCAGTCGACGACGGTCAGGCCCTGCCGCTGCATCTCGAACAGGAACGCCGGTTCGACGATGTCGACGCCGACCGGCTGGTCCGCCACGCCCGCCTCGACGAGCAGCGACCTGATCTCCTTGACGGCGTCTTCCATCAGCCCGACCGTCGGCGCCACCGCGCCCCGGAAGCCGAGGAAGCCGGCGCGGTAGTTCTCGGTCGGCACCCACTGGGAGTACTGCTGGTGGTGCTTGACCGCCGAGCCGAAGTCCCACAGCACCGGGTCCTTGCCCCGCGCGAGCAGCGCGTACCGGATCATCTTGTCGCCGAGGGCGCCACCGATCCAGGTCTGGGTCGTGTAGCGGATGTTGTAGAAGTCGAACAGCAGGAACGCGCCGCACTCGCTGGCCTCCAGCGACTGCTTGGCCCGGCCCAGCCGGTAGTCGCGCAGCCGGGCGAAGTCCACCCGCTGCTCGTAGTCGACGCCCATGTGCCCGGGCGCCGCCAGGGGGCGCGGCACGCTCAGTGCTCCGCGAGCGGTGCGAGACCGTCGTCGACCTCGACGTCCTCGCTGACGATCTCGTAGCCGGAGTTGCGGGCCTGCAGCTCCAGCAGGACGGCAAAGTCCTCGGTGGTGCGTCCCTGCGCGACGGCGGCCTGGACGGTCTCGCGGGCGGCGGACGTCACCGGCATCGGGACGCCGAGGTCGTCGGCGGCCCTCAGGCCGAGGTCGAGGTCCTTGCGCAGCAGCACCGGGGTGAACGTGGGCGTGAAGTCCAGGTTCACGTAGGCCGGCGACTTGTAGGTCGTGAACATCGAGCCCATGACGCTGTTGTTGAGGAAGTCGAGCATGGCGGCCCGCGGCACGCCGCCCTTCTCCGCGAGGACGACGATCTCGGCCATGTTCTGGGCGACCACGCCCAGCATGATGTTGTGGCAGATCTTCACGAGGCGGGCCTTCTCGCCGTCGCCGACGTACGTGACGTGCCGGCCGAGCAGCTCGAGGATCGGCTCGACCTGGTCGTAGGCCTCGCGCGGGCCGCTGCTGACCAGGCTGAGCTTGCCGGCCGCGACGACCTTGCCGTTCCCGCTGACCGGCGAGGCCAGGAAGGCGATGCCCCGAGCGGTGGCGACCTCGCGGACCCGCGCCGAGGCCTCCGCGGAGACCGTCGAGCAGTCGACCAGGACGCGCGGCGCCCGCTCGGGGTCGGACAGCAGCCGCTCGACGACCTGCTCGAGGTCAGCGGAGCTGGTCACCATCGTGAAGACGACGTCGCGGTCGGCGAGCTCGACCGGCTCGTCGGCGACCTTGGCGCCGGCCTCGGTGAGCGGCTCCGCCTTGCTGCGCGTGCGGTTCCAGACCGTGAGGTCCAGGCCCGCCCGGCCGATGCGTGCGGCGAGCGCAGCACCCATGTGCCCGGTGCCGAGCCAGCCGACGGTCAGGTCGGGAAGGTCCGTACGTGTCATCGAGCTGTCCCATCCGGGTCGGTGAATGCAATCGTTTGTAGCCTACTGGCGCGCCGACCCGTGTCAAGAACGCCGGAGAGGGCCTCCGGCGCCGAAAGCCCCCTCCGCAGGTCAGCGCGGTGCGCTCACCGCGTCGCGCCCGCCCAGTAGTCGGGCGAGGCCTTGCTCGCGGCCAGCTCCTCGGCGGTCCGGAACCCCGGCGCCATCGACGCCGCCGTGCCGGCCATGTACTGGTGGTGGTCGATGCCGAGCAGCCGGATCCAGCTCTGCTGGCCGAACGTGAGCGCGATCGCGCAGCCCAGCTCGACCAGCTGCGGCTCCGAGAAGTGCTCGTGCAGCCGGGCCCAGAATGCTTCCTCGTCCGCGGGCATCCCCCAGGCGATGGCCTCCGCGTAGGACAGGGCCGCCTTCTGGCGCTCGTCGTACTTGTCGGACTTCTCGAAGTTCAGCAGCTCGTCGTACTGCATCTCCTCCAGGCCGGCCTTGATCGCCTTCTCCGAGCGCTGATTGCCGCAGAACTCGCACTTCACCGTGCGGGAGATGTAGACGCGGCAGAGGTCCTTGATCGTGTGGTCGCAGACGCCGCTGTGGAAGATCGACTTCCAGGAGTCGGCGAACGCCCAGAACGCGTTCGGCGCGTGCGCCCGGACGGCGGAGCTCTCCGGCCGCGGCGTCCCCTCGCGGGCGCAGCGATGCATCTCCTCCTGCATCCGCTCATCCATGTCCTCGAGCGGCACGTAGCTGATGTGGGGCTTGGGCATGGAGTCCTCCGGGGGCCTGGCGCGCTCGGTGCGCGCAAACGTTTGCCTGACAGTGACGATGCGGCGGCCGCGGACCGATGTCAAGAGCCGTCGCCGACCCCCGGGAACGACCGCCCCGAGGGGACTTTCTGTACAGGAAGTCCCCTCCTCCCCGGGACTTCCTGTACCGAAAGTCCCGGCGGGTCAGGCGGAGAGCTGGCGGGCCATCCAGTCGGCGGTCTTGTAGCGGTGCTTGGCCGCCACGTTCATGTTCCCGTGGTTGCCGTCGTCGAGCATGATCAACTCGGTGGGTCCGCCGGCCTCGGCGACCAGCCGCTCGGCGTGCTGCCACGGGATGAGCCGGTCCTGCTTGCCGGCGACGACGAGCAACGGCACCCGGATCTTCGCGGCGGCGCGCGTCAGGTCCAGGTGCAGCGCGGCCTTGCGGCCCGCCTCCTGATCGGCGCTGAACGAGCGCGCGGTGAACGCTGTGCGGGTGAGCGGCGGCAGCTGGTCCCAGACCTCGCCGAAGTTGTACGGGCCGGCCAGCGCGACACAGGCCTTGACCTGCTCGACGCCGCTGGCCAGCCGCGGTGCGTAGTAGCCGCCGAGGCTGACGCCCCAGACGCCGATCCGCTCGGGGTCGATCCCCGGCCGGGCCGCGACGGCGTCCACGATCGCCCGACCCGGGATCTCCCAGTCGCCGCGGATCGGCAGGTCGTACTCGGCCTCGCCCTGGCCGGGGCCATCGACCGAGAACGTGGCCAGCCCGCGCTCGAGGAACAGCGCCTCGGTGGAACGGAACTCCTCCTTCGTGGAGTCCAAGCCCGGGACCATGACCACCACCGGGTGCGGCCCGGCGCCGGCCGGGCGGCGCAGTACGCCGACCAGGGTGCTGCCCTCGAACGGGATCTCCACGCGCTCGCCCGGCGGGTCGAGGTAGGGCAGCGCCTCCGTCAGGCAGGCGACCGCGTGCCGGTGCGCCTCGCGCATCTCCTCGGGGTGCTCGACGAACAGGAACTTGCCGAAGTGGTAGTAGACCGCCGCGGTGGAGAAGTGGGCACCCGCCGAGCGGGTGCGCCCCTCGCCCAGGGCCTCCCGGCCGAGGTCCTCGTGCACCTTCGCCGCCGCCGACCACGCCGAGCACCAGTCCTCCCAGCGCTCGAGGCTCGCCGTCACGCGCTGGAAATCGGCCACCGCCACGCCGTTCGTGGTGAATCGCGGAGCCCAGTTCGACACCGCACTGGCAACCCTGGCGTCCATGCACCCTCCCGGCTGAGCATCCTTGCAAACGAGTGCATGCTCGGGCAGCATGGAGCCGGTTGTCAATGACGGCTGTGCACGACGCTGGGCAGCCCGCCGCGAAGTCCCCGCGTCCCGCGGCCCCGACACGAGGACAGGGATGACGCACACCCTCCGGCTCGGCATCTTCAGCGCCAACGTCGTGGCCACGTGGGCCCAGCAGGCCGGGGTCTTCGCCCGGCACGGGCTCACCGTCGAGCAGTTCCCGGTGGCCTCATCGCCCGCCCAGTTCGCCTCGCTGATGGCCGGTGAGTACGACGCCGTCCTGACCTCGCCGGACAACGTCGCGACGTACGTGCTGAACGAGCACAATCCCGTCGGACGCCGGCTGGACCTGGAGATCGTGCGGGCGGTCGACCGCGGCGGCCGGCTGAGCCTGGTCGGCGCCCCCGGCATCGAGCACCCGGACGACCTGCGCGGCCGCCGGTTCGCCGTCGACGTGCCCACCTCCGGGTTCGCCTTCGTCGGCTTCGCGCTCCTCCGCCGCGCCGGCCTGGAGCCCGGCCGCGACTACGAGGTGGTGACCGCCGGGGCCACCCCGCTGCGCCGCCTGGGCCTGGCCGAGGGACGGTTCGACGCGACGCTGCTCAACGCCGGCCACGAGGCGCGCGCGGTCCGGGCCGGCGCGCACGTCCTGGGCGTGGTCAGCGACGTCGTCCGCCCCTATCTCGGCACCGTGCTCGCCACCCGCGCCGGCGAGGACACCCCGGCCCTGCGGGCCCTGCTCGACGCGTGGGACGACGCCGAGCAGGCCGTGCTCGCACCCCAGCGACGGGACGACGTGCTGGCGCTGCTCGGCGCGCAGCCCGACACCGATCCCGACATCGCCGAGCAGATGTACCGGACCCTGCACGACCCGCTGCACGGCATCTGCGTCGGCGGGGAGGTCGAGCCGGAGGCGTTCGAGGCGGTGCTGCGGCTGCGGGCCGACCAGGGCGGCTTCGAGTCCGACCACGACCTCGCCGCGCTCTCCCGCCCCGGCGGCGGCCTCCTGCGGTGAGCGGCACCCAGGCCGTCGCCACCGACCTGTCCCGCGGGCACCTGCGCGCGCTGCAGGCGGTCAACACGGTCAGCTCGCTCGACCGATCGGCGATCGCGCCGATGCTGCTGGTCATCGCCGCGGGGCTGCACACGAGCGTCGCCCAGGCCACGGTGGCCGCGAGTCTCTACTTCCTCAGCTACGGGCTGCTGCAGCCGGTCTGGGGCGTGGTCCTGGCGCGCCTGGGCACCATCCGCACGCTCCAGGTTGCCCTCTTCGGCGCCGCCGTGGCCGGGGTGCTCTCCGCGCTGGCGCCCGGGATCGGGCTCCTGGTGGTGCTGCGCGGGGTCGCCGGGGGCTTCTTCGGCGGCGCCGTGCCGGCGACCCTCGTGTACGTCGGCGCCGTCGTCCCGATCGAGCGGCGCCAGCAGCCGCTGACCGACCTGATGGCCGGCGTCGCGGTCGGTATGGCCGCCGCCACGGTGGCCGCCGGATGGGCCGCGCAACTGGTGAGCTGGCGGGCCATGTTCGCCGTCACGGCGGCCGCCGCCGCCGTCCTGGCCCTCTACATCCGCCGCCTGCCCGAGCCGCCGCGGGCCGAGGCGGAGCGGCATCCGCTGCGTGCGCTGCTCCAGGCCGTGCGCAACCGCTGGGTGCTGCTCGTGCTGCTGCTCGGGTTCGTCGAGGGCGTCGCGATCACCGGCTCGTTCACCTTCGTCGCGCCGGGCGTCCAGCATGCGGCCCATGCCGGCGCCGGGCTGGCGGGCACGGTCGTCGCGGCCTACGGCGTCGCGGTGCTGCTGTTCAGCCGGGTCGTCCGGCCGCTGTCGGCACGGATGAGCACGCCGACGCTGCTGCTGATCGGCGGCACCAGCGGCGCGCTGGGCTTCGCCGTCCTGGCCGTGCAGCGCGGGTACGTCGCCGGCGTCGTCGCCTGCGTGCTGCTGGGCGCCGCCTGGGCCTTCATGCACTCGACGCTGCAGACGTGGGCGACGTCGGTGGCGCCCCTGGCCCGGGCCCAGGTCGTGCCGCTGTTCGCCGCCTGCCTGTTCCTCGGCGGCTCGACGGGCGCGGCCCTCGGTGGCCTGCTCGCCGGCACGGGCCATTACGGCGAGCTGTTCAGCGTCTCGGCGGCCCTCTTCCTGCCGCTGACCCTCGTCGCCGCGATGACCCGCCGCCGGTACCTCCGCACCCGAAGGGGACGCTGATGGACACCCGCCCCCGCCCGCTGGGCACCTCCGCAGTTACGCTGCCGCCCGTGGCTCCGCGCCCGACGCTCCGTGACGTCGCGACCGCCGCGGGGGTGCACCCGGCCACGGCCTCCCGCGCGCTGAACGAGGCCACCCGCAGCCTGGTCCGCCCCGCCACGGTCGCCCGCGTGCGCGAGGTGGCCGCGTCCCTGGGCTACCAGGTGAACCCGATCGCCCGGAGCCTGAAGACCAGCCGGTCGGAGACGGTGGGTGTGCTCGTCCCCGACCTGACCAACCCGCTGTTCCCGCCGATCGTGCGCGGCATCGAGGACACCCTGGCCGAGAGCGGCTACACCGTGCTGACGGCGAACACCGACAACGACCCGGCCCGCACCTCCTCCAACTTCGCGGCGATGCAGGCCCGGCAGGTCGACGGCTTCATCGTCGCGACCGCCCTGCTCGAGGACCCGTTCCTGCACGAGGCGGCGGCCCGCGGGGTGCCGATGGTCATGGTGAACCGGCAGACCGAGCACCTGGACGTGTCGATGGTGGCCGGCGACGACGCGACCGGCATCGAGCGGACCGTCGACCACCTCGTGGAGCTCGGGCACACCGAGATCGCGCACATCGCGGGCCCGCTGCGGGTGTCCACGGGCGCGGTGCGACTACGCGCCTTCCGGGCGGCGATGCAGCGCCACGGCCTGCGCGACGACCGCGTCGTCGAGGCGGAGGCGTACTCGGAGGCGGCCGGACGGACGGCGCTCCTGCAGCTGCTCGGCGACGACCGGCCGACGGCGATCTCGGCCGGCAACGACCTGCTCGCGCTCGGCTGCTACGACGGCCTGGCCGAGGCCGGCCTGACCTGCCCCGCCGACATGAGCGTCGTCGGGTTCAACGACATGCCGTTCATCGCCCGCCTGCAGCCCCCGCTCACGTCGGTGCGGGTGCCGCAGTACGAGCTGGGCGTGGAGGCGGCCCGGCTCCTGCTCGACCGGCTCGCCGGCCGGACGACGACCCCGCGGGTGGTCCTGCTGCCGGTGCGGCTCGTCGTCCGTGGGTCGACCGCTCCCCCGCCCGCCTGACCGCCCTCAACCCCCCGCGCCCATGACGGTGGCCGGGTCGATCCCGAGGTCGGTGAGCAGGACGCGCGCGGCGTTCCGCCCGGCCCGGCCGGAGACCGATCCGCCGGGGTGCGCGGTGGCGCCGGTCAGGTAGAGCCCCTCGACCGGCAGCCGGTGCTCCGGCCAGCCGACCAGGGTCTCCCCCGACGGCAGCCGGAACTCCCCGCCGTGGCAGGAGCCGCCGACGTTGTGCCGGTTGCGCGTCTCGAGGTCGACCGGGGCCTCACCGCGGACGGCGAGCACGTGCTCGGGTCGCAGCCCCGGCACCCGCTCCGCCGTCCGCTCGACGATCGCGGCGGCGAACCGGTCGCGCTCGGTGTCCCAGGAGCCGGTCGCCAGGTGGCGCGGAGCAAAGGTGAGCAGCTTCGAGAGCCCGTGGCCCGCCGGCGCCCGGGCGGGGTCGACGACCGTCGAGCACACGATCAGCACCCAGGGGTCGACCGCGTAGGTCTCGCCCCGCGCGAAGGCGTCGAGCTGCGCGTAGAGCCCGGCCGCGGAGCCCATCCCGCCGGCGACCGCGGGGATCGGGCCGGCGGGGGTGTCGTAGGTCAGGTTCCCGTCGGTGGCCAGGTGGACGGCGAACAGCGTGAGCCCCGGCTGCCAGCTGTCGGCCGCGGCACGCAGCCCCGCCGGGGCCTCGGCGCCGTCGAGCATCCCGGCCAGCTGGGTGATGTGCGCCGACGACAGCACCGCCCGGCGAGCCTCCCAGCGGTCCCCGTCCGCGGTGACGACCCCGACGGCGCGGCCGCCCCGCACCAGCACCCGCTCCACCGGACGACGCACGTGCACCCGGCCGCCGTTGGACTCGATGGAGCGCACCAGTGCCTCGGGCAGCGCGCCAGAACCGCCCATCGGCGTCGCCCAGCCGAACGCCGACCGGCCGGCGGTGATCGAGAACGGCAGGATGCCGGTGCCGGCGCGGCGGACGTCGGTGATCGTGGCGAAGGACAGCCAGGTCAGCAGATCGCGCGCCTGTTCGGAACGGAACCGCTCGGCGATCACCTCGTGTGCACTGCGCGACCGCAGCGCCTCGTACGCGGCGTCGTCGGTCGAGGCGGCGGGATCGAGCCGGCCCGCGTTCCACCGGGCATGCGCCGTGGCCAGGCCGCCGTCCCAGTCGGCGAGCAGCCGCAGGTACGCGTCGCCGTCCGCCGGATCGAACCGGGCGAGCTCGGCGGCGGTCGCCGCGCGGTCGCGGTGCAGCACGATCGCGTCGCCGCGGGCCAGGGGCAGGACCCCCGCCGGGTCGGTGTGCACGTACCGGAGTCCGTGCTTGGTCAGACCGAGCTCGTCGTCCCGGATCACCGGGTTGCTCTGGATGAGCACGTGGGCGCTGGAGCAGGAGTCGTGCCGGAAACCGGGCAGCGTGAGCTCCTCGGTGACGGTGTTGCCGCCGACGATCGGCTGCTCCTCGAGGACGACGACCTCGAGCCCCGCGGCGGCCAGGTACGCCGCGCCGATCAGGCTGTTGTGGCCGGCACCGATGACGACGACGTCCGCGCTGTTCCCGCTCATCCGGCTCGCACCAGACCTCTCGGGAAGCTGTGCAGCCGCTCGGCGCCGCCGTCGGTGACGTGCAGCAGTTCCCCCGTCTGCACGCCGAGCCGTCCGTCGGTCGTCGCGACGTTGGGCTGCACGACGACGGTCATGCCTGCCTCGAGCGTCATGTCCGGGGTCGGCCGGATCGCCCGGCTGCGCGAGCCGATCACCGGCGGCAGGTAGCCCCCGCCGAAGCCGTGCACGAGGTCGTCGACCGTGGTGAAACCGGCGTCCTCGATGCCGGCTGCGGCGTCGACGAGCTCGCGCGCGTGCACGCCCGGGCGCAGCCGCGCGGCGACGGCGTCGAGTGCCGCCTCGGCCACCTCGTGCAGCCGCAGCACCTGCCCGGTCGGCTCGGCGGCGACCACGACCGAACGCAGCAGCTGGCCCGAGTACTCCGGCGCCACGGCGGCGCTGAGCTCGAAGGTGAGCAGATCACCGGCCGCCACCTGCCGGGAGCGGGGCCACTGGGCCGGCACCGAGCGGTCCGGATCGGACATCGGGGTGACGCCCACATAGTGGATGTGGTGCATGCCGCCGTGAGCGACGTAGGCCGATTCGATGCGGGCGGCGAGCTCGTGCTCGGTGCAGCCCACGAGCGGCCCCTCGACCAGCGCCGTCGCGGCGGCATCGGTGAGCGCGGCGGCGTGCCGCAACGCCGCCACTTCTTCCTCGGACTTCCGGAGCCGGAGCCGGGTGTACGCCCGATTCAGGGGCACCAGCCGGCGCCCCTCGGCCAGCGCGGCGTACTGGTCCCACGGCAGCGAGCCGATGAACCCCAGGGGTTCGCCCGCGCGGAGCAGCTCGAGCAGCGTGGCGGCCGGATCGTCGCCGGCGAACCGTACGTCCGCGGCTGCCGCGCGGCGCCTGGCCTCGGGCACGTGGTTGTAGAAGCTGACGAGCAGGACGTCGGGCTCCCCGCGGGTGACGAGGACGTGCGCCTCCCGGGTGACCGGCCAGCCGGTGAGCCAGGAGACCGCGCTGCCCGAGCGGTTGGCGCCGTAGAGGACGACGCGCTCCAGCCCCTCCGACTCCAGCACGGCCTCCAGCGCCTGCCGCCGACGCGCCATCTCCGGCGCGCTGAACCCGGGAAAGGGCGGTGGCAGCGCGCCGGGGCTCACCGGGAGGTGCCGGTGTCCGCCGTGGCGCCCGCGACGCGCTCGTTCCGGCTCTGGGTGCCGTGGCCGCCGAGGTAGAGCTCCGCGACCTCCGGGTTGGCCATCAGCTCACCGGCCGGCGCCTTCAGCCGCACCCGACCGCCCTCGAGCACCACGCCGTGGGTGGCCATGCTCAGGCCCAGCCGCACGTTCTGCTCGACCAGGAGGACCGTGGTGCCCGACGCGTTGGCGTCGCGCACCAGCTCCGACACCCCGGTGAGACTCCTCGGGTCCAGCCCCAGGGACGGCTCGTCGAGGAGCAGCACGCTCGGGTCGACCATCAGGCAGCGGGCGATCTCGACCATGCGCCGCTGACCGCCGGACAGGTTGCCCGCCTTGTCGTGCGAGCGCTCGGCCACGATCGGGATGAGCGTGCTGATGCGGTCGTACCGCTCGGCCAGCAGCGCCTTGTTCCGGCGCAGCGTGTAGCCACCGAGCAGTACGTTCTCCCGGATCGTCATCTGCGGGAACAGCGCCTGCGACTGGGGCACCTGGGCGACGCCCTTGGCCAGCACGCCGGCGCAGCCGAGCTGGTCGATCCGGACGCCGTCGAGGTGGATGGTGCCCAGCCGCGGCTTCAGCAGGCCGCTGACGACCCGCAGCACGGTCGATTTGCCGGCCCCGTTCGGGCCGACGATGCAGGTGATCGCCCCGGTCGGCACCTCGAGGTCCAGTCCCTGCAGGACGTCCCCGCCGCCGTAGCCGGCGTAGACGCCGGAGATGGTCAGCACCGGTCAGCTGCCTTTCACGGAGAGGGACGCCTGGTCGAGGACGACGTCCGGCACGGGCTCGGCGGGCAGCCACTCCGGCCCGAGGTAGGCCTCGAGGACGGCGGGGTCGGCGCGGACGATCGACGGCGGCCCCTGGGCGATGATCTGCCCGCGGCTGAGCACCGCGACCGGATCGCACAGGTCGAGGACGAGCGGGATGTTGTGCTCGACGACGAGGAAGGCAATGCCCTGCCGGTTGAGATCGCGGATGATCTCGACCATCCGGTTGATCAAGGTCGGGTTGATGCCACCGGCCGGCTCGTCGAGCAGGATCATCTTCGGCTCGAGCATGAGCACCTGCGCCAGCTCGACCAGCTTCTGCTGGCCGTAGGAGAGGGCGCCGGCCTCCTGGTCGCCGAACCGGCCGAGGCCGACGAAGTCGAGCAGCTCGCGCGCCCGCTCCGCCTCGTGCCCGCTGACGGCGTCCTTGGCCATGAGTCCCCAGCTCGCCGTCGGCAGGGGCGAGACCACGTTCTCCAGGACCGTCATGCTCTTGAACAGGCGGGTGATCTGGAAGGTGCGGCCCAGGCCGAGGTGCGCCCGCTCCCAGGCCGGCAGCTGGTCGATCCGCGTGCCGTCGAACCAGATCTCGCCGCCGCCCACCGGCATGGCGCCGGTGACCAGGTTGAACAGCGTCGTCTTGCCCGAGCCGTTGGGGCCGATCAGCGCGGTGATCGTGCCGGCGTCGACGGTGAGGTCGACCCCGTCGACGGCGCGCAGGCCGCCGAAGCTCTTCCGGGCGCCCCGGATCTCCAGGAGCGGGGCTGTCCGCTTCTCGGCGGCCGGCGCCGACCGCGGCGTGACGACGATCGGCGTCCGCGCCGTCGCCACCCCCGCCTGGTCGGTGTACTCGACCTTCTGCTGGGCCGCCCGGCGCCGGGCCAGGTAGGAGCCGACCGTCGGCAGCACGCCGCGCGGCAGGAACAGGACGACGAGGACCAGCGCGAGACCGAGCACGAGCAGGCGGCTGTCGGTGCCGCCGCCGTAGACGTTGGCCACCTCGGTGCCGATCGACACCACGAAGCCGCCGAGCACCGGGCCCCAGAGCGTGCCGCGCCCGCCGAGCAGCGCCGAGAGCACGATCGTGACGCTGGTCAGCAGGCTGAAGGCGCCGATCGGGTTGAGGAAGGAGAGGAAGTAGGCGTAGACGACGCCGGCCACCCCGATCGGCACCGCGCTGGCCGCGTAGGCGAGCACCTTGTACCGGGTGGTGTTGACCCCGATCGCCGCTGCCTTGTCCTCGTCCTCGCGGATGGCCAGCAGACCGGTGCCGAACTTGGTGCGGCGCGCCCAGGCGGCGAAGCCCACCGTGGCCGCCAGCAGCACGAGGAACAAGTAGTAGAAGGGCATGTTCTGGTAGTCCGACGACCAGAACGGCAGCGGCACGTTCACGCCGTTGGAGCCGTTGGTGACCGAGGCCCAGTTGTTGACCAGCACCTGGCTCGCGAGCAGCAGGGCGATCGTGATGATCACGAAGGCGTGTCCGCGGGTGCGCAGGACGACCATCCCGACAAGCGTCGCCGCGACGAACGCGACCAGTCCGCCCAACGGCAGGAACCAGAGCGGGTTGACCTGGTACTTCTCCGCGAGCAGGCCACCGGTGTAGGCGCCCAGGCCCAGGAACACGCTGTGGCCGATGGACACGTACCCGGCGTAGCCGGAGACGATGTTCCAGCTCACCGCCATGAGCGCGAGCAGGAAGGCGAGCAGCAGCACGCCCTGCTCGTAGATCGCGTAGGGGAACACGACGGGGTAGATGATCAGCACGAGGAAGAACAGCGCGGGGCCCAGTCGGCCCCAGCGGCCTGTCGTCAGTGCGCGCAACCGATCCACCGCGCTCATGCCATCACGTCCTGACGCAGCCGGGAACCGAACAGGCCCTGCGGGCGGAACAGCAGGACGAGCATGATCACGGCGTAGAAGATGAGTGTCGACCACTGCAGCGACACGTAGGTGGCGGTCAGCGTCTCGGCGAGTCCCAGGACGAGCGCACCGACGAGTGCGCCGGCGAGGCTGCCCATGCCGCCCAGCACGATGATGCCGAGCAGCCGGGAGATCCAGTCGTAGTGGGACGCCGGGAAGAACGGGTACAGCACCGACAGCACCGAGCCGCCGACCCCGGTGGTGGCGGCGCCCATGGCGAAGGCCAGCGCCGCGACCCCCGCCGACTGGATGCCGACCAGTGCGGCACCGGAGGAGTTCTGGGCGGTGGCCCGGATCGCCCGGCCGGTCCAGGTCTTGGAGAGCACGACGTAGAGAAGGGCGAGGACCAGGACGGCAGCGATGCAGCCGTACACCTGTGCCTTCGGCAGCGAGATGCCGAGAACGCGGAAGGACTGCGAGAAGTACGAGGGTGTCGCCGACCGGAACTTGTTGCCGGCGGTGACGTTGAGGACGCCCTCGATGGTGATCGCGATGCCGAACGTCAGCAGCACGGACATCCCCGGCGAGCTACCGGCGATCCGCGACAGCACACCTTTGTAGAGCAGCCAGCCCAGACCGAACATCACCGGCGTCATCACGATCGACAGCAGGATCGGGTCGACCCCGGTCGTCGACCAGATCTTCCAGGTGATGAACGCGACCAGGATGAGCAGCGCTCCGTGCGCGACGTTGATGATGTTCATGACGCCGAAGATCAACGTCAGCCCGCTCGCCATCAGGGCGTAGACGCCACCGATCAGCAGCCCGAGCACGAGCGCCTGCACCAGCTGGGTCATGCAGTCCTCTTCCGGGTGTGCGTGCTGGTCAGAGGCCCGGCGCCCCGTCCGCCGACGGGACGCCGGGCCGGTCGACTCACTGCCAGGGCGTCTTGGCGACAGCCGAGCCGACCGTGGCCGCGTCCTTCGGGGCGACGATCTCCGGCGTGCCGTTCTGCCACTGGCCGAGCAGGAACTGCTTGGTCGGGGCGCCGGTCTCGTCCCACGCCAGCGGCCCGAGGATGCTGTCGACCTCGTTCTTGTGCAGCCACTCGGCCAGCTTGCTCTGGTCGAGCGAGCCGACCTTCTCCACGGCGGCCTGGACGACCTGCGCCGCGGCGTAGGCGTCAGCGGCGTCCTCGGCGGGGATGCCGCCGTTGTAGCGCTTGGCGTACTCGGCGACGAACTTGTCGTTGCCCGGCGTCTTCGCCTTCTCGTTCCAGCTGACCGTGTAGAACACGCCCTCGGTGTTCTTCACACCGATGCCGTCGCTGTACTGACCGGCGTTGCTCGGTGCCGAGGTCTGGAACATCATCTTCGGCGAGTAGTTGAGCTGCTGCAGCGAGCGGATGAGGCCCACGCCGTCCTCGAAGACGGCGCCCTGGGCGATCAGGTCCGGCTTGGCCGCGGCGATCGCGCTGGCGATCGTCTGGAAGTTGGTGGCGTCGGCCGGGTAGGTCGTGTTGTAGACGGTCTGGACGCCGAGCGCCTCCAGCTGCTTCTGCATCGACTCGATCACCGGCGTGGTGAAGGGGTCGTCCTGCGTCGGGTAGGCGGCGGTCTTGGGCCGCTGGTCGGCCGGCAGGCTCTTGATGTAGTCGACGAAGACGTCCGGCTGGTGCGACGCCGTCGCCTGCTGGGCGAAGAACAGCTTCTTGAAGCCCCGGTCGAACATCTTCGGTGCGCCACCGGCGGGCTCGACGTAGAGCATGCCGTTCTTCTCGGCGACCGCGGAGGCGGGGAAGTTCAGCAGCGTGGAGAACGTGCCGAGCAGCAGGTCGACCTTGTCCTGCGTGATCAGCTTCGTGTAGTCGGTGACGACCGTGTCCTGGTTGCTCGCGTCGTCGGTGATCTTGAGCTCGATCTTGCGCCCGAGCAGACCGCCTGCGGCGTTGACCTGGTCGCGCCAGATCTCGTAGCCCTTGCGGGCCTCGCCACCGGGCTGGGAGAAGTCACCGGTCAAAGGCAGCGAGATGCCGACGACGATCGGGTCCTTGCTGTCGCCCGAGGCGGCCTTCTCGCTGGGCTTGCTCCCGCACGCGCTCACTGCGAGAAGGACCGCCGCCCCGGCAGCGACCGCTCGGAGAGCTGTACCCGACCATCCCCGGCGTGCAAGATTTCCTGGCTTGTGCTGCTTCGCCATCGAAGCTCCCGTTCCCGGTCCGAGCTGTCGCAATCGTTTGCGACGCGAGGAGCCAATCCTGTGTGGTGGGGCTCACAGGTGTCAAGTAACTCTCCGATAACCGTGACGCCCGGGACTCGTGCACGGTGCCGGTGGCCGGAAATTGGCTGCTTTCGCGCAGGAGCACGGTCGGTCGGGGCCACAGAGGCCCGGGGAGCAGGTAGGTCGGCGGAGAGCGGAGCGGTTCCGGAACGGGACTGCCCGGCACCCGGTGCTGCGCCCGCCCTGCGCGGCGCCCCGGGGGTTGGCCCGGGCTCCACAGCAATCGGTTGCGGCCGCCCGGGCACCGACGACGACGCCCCCGGGCCGTCTCCGAAGAAGAGCCCGGGGGCGTCGTGGTCGGGCCTCGACGCTAGGCCCGCCGCACTCCTGGCAGCTCGGCCCCCGGCGCCTCCAGCGAGGGCGGCGGGGAAGCCACGGCAGGCTCCTCGTCGACGCCGACGGTCGGCTCCTCCTTCGGGCGCCCACGCCGGTGGTCCCAGAGGTCGCGGAGGATGACCTGGATCATGCTGGCCACCGGGATCGCGAGCAGCGCCCCGAGGATGCCGAGCAGCTCCACGCCGATCAGGATCGCGATGATCACGGTGAGCGGGTTGAGCTGGACGGTGCGGGCGAAGACCAGCGGCTGCAGCAGGTGGTTCTCCAGCTGCTGGTACAGGACGAAGAACACCAGCACGGCGATGCCGGCCGGGATCGAGTGGATGAAACCGGCAAGGACCGCCACCGCCCCTCCGATCGTGGCCCCGACCAGCGGCATCAGGTCGGCGATGCCCACGAACAGCGCGATGAGCGCGGCGAACGGCACGCCGGAGACGAGCAGGACGATGTAGGTGAGCAGCCCGCAGATGAAGCTGATCAGCAGGTTGCCGGAGATGTACCCCGTCACCGACTTCGCGCAGTCGCCGCCCACCCGCCGGATCCGCTCGGACGTGCTGGGCCGGAAGACGTTCAGGGACGTCTGGACGACCTTCGGGCCCTCGAGCACCATCAGGTACGCCAGGACGAACACGGTCAGCGTTCCCGCGATGCCGGTGGCGAAGCCGGAGGCGACGCTCGCGGCCGGGGCGGTGAGGCCGCTGGCGAACGTGCTGATCTTGGACTGGTTGTCCTGCACCCACTGCAACGCGTGGGTGCGCTGGAGCAGATCGCCGATCGGGCCGCGTCCGGACCGCGCGTCGGCGATCTGTTGCGGCAACTGTCCGGCGAGCTTCGTCCCCTCGTCGACCAGGGGCACAGCGAAGGCCGCGATGAGGGCAGCGAACAGGATGAAGACGAGGAGGAAGACGAGGAACGTGGCGAGCGCGCGACGCCGTCCGCCGAGCAATCGCTTCTGCACCCATCCGACCAGCGGGTAGAGGGCCACCGCGAAGAAGGCGCCGACGACGATCCAGGTCAGCACCTGCCGAATCTGCAGCACGATGTAGATCAACAGCAGGGTGGCGAGGACCAGACCGATGGTGGTCAGGATCGTGCGCACCGGAACCGGGCGGGAGCTCCGATCCGCGGGGAAGGAGAAAGTCACCGGCGCCTCATGCCCCCGATCGGCGGTGCGCAACCTACATTGAGTCCGGCCTCTCAGCCGGGCTCCGGCGCCGGGCGGACGGCGCGCCCCTGGGGCAGGCTCGCATCATGAGCACACCGGAATCCGCGAACCCCCAGCCGCGCGACATCGCCCTCGAGCAGGAGACTCCCGAGCAGGCGGCCGACCTCGAGGCGCAGAGCGAACCGGATCCCGACGCCGACGAGTCCTGACCGTACGCACGGGGTACTGGCGCGTCCATGACTGCCGACATCGGCCCGGACACCGGACCACAGCTGCGGCACGAACCCCGCATCGTCGCCGGCCGGTACGCGCTCTCGGAGGTGCTCGGCCGCGGTGGCATGGGCACCGTCTGGCGGGCCACCGACCGAGTGCTCGCACGCGAGGTGGCGTTGAAGGAGATCACCTTCTCCGTCGACCTCTCCGCCGAGGAGCGCGCGATCCTGCGCGAGCGCACCCTGCGCGAGGCACGGGCCGCGGCACGGCTGGACCATCCCCGCGTCGTCGGCGTCCACGACGTCGTCGAGGAGGACGGCCGCCCCTGGCTCGTCATGGAGCACGTCCAGGCGCGCAGCCTGCAGGACGTCCTCGAGGAGCAGGGCCCGCTGCCGGTGGCGGCGGTCGCGAGGATCGGGCTCGACGTCCTGTCGGCGCTCGAGGCGGCCCACGACGCCGGCATCGTGCACCGCGACGTGAAGCCGGCCAACGTGCTGGTGGAGAGCGACGGGCACGCGTACCTGACGGACTTCGGCATCGCGACCACGACCGGCGATTCGAGCCTGACCACCGGGGGTGCGCTGATCGGTTCGCCGTCCTACATGGCGCCCGAGCGTGCCTACGGGGACGAGCCCCGGCCCCCGGTGGACCTCTGGTCGCTCGGCGCGACGCTGTACGCCGCGGTGGAGGGACGTCCGCCGTTCGCGCGCGGCGAGGCGATGGCCACGATGATGTCGGTCGTCTCCGAGCACCCGGCGCCGATGCTGCGTGCCGGACCGCTCGAGCCCGTCCTGCGGGGGCTGCTGACGAAGGACCCCGCGGCGCGCTCGGACGCGGCGCGGGCCCGCGCGCAGCTGTCCGCAGTGCTCGCGGGACCGCGTGCGGACGAACCCACTCCCCCGGCGGCCCCCGCATCCCTGCCCGCACCGTCGGTGGAGCGACTCGACGCCGACGACCTGCGGGCCCTCGCCTCCGCCTCGAAATCGCTGCTGACCTCGGTGGCCCGGGACGCCCGCGACCAGGCTCGGCACCTCAGGGATCGACGACGGGACCGGAAGACCGGCCCGGTCGAGGGCCCGCGGCGGCGCCGGTTCAAGCGCCGCTGGGTCGTCGTCCCGTTGGTGGTCACCGTCGTGGTCGTGCTGCTGGTCCTGGTCGGGCTCGGCCTGCTGGTGGCGGCCCTGCTGGGGCTGCTCTGAACGATCAGGCGACCGGGACCTCTTCCGCACCCATCACCAGGAGCTCGGCCCGCGTACTGACGGCGACGTCCCGCACCGTCACCGGAGCGGTCACCGATGCGACCCGGGTACGGCCATGGACGCCGGTCTCCTCGACGGCGCCCCGCACCATCGCCGTGAGCGCCTCCTCCATCTCCGCGCGGCCTTCGTCGGGCTGGCCGGGGTCCCCGAACCACACGGTCACGGCGAGCAGGTCGGCGTCACGGCGTTCCGCTTCGCGCAGCGCCCAGAGCAGCGCCCGGTAGCCACAGGCCGTCGGGTGGACGTCGACGAGCACCAGCGGACGGCGGACCTCCTCCGTCATGAGGGCAGGATGCGCCCTCCCCTGCGGTGCCGCCAGAGTCCTCGCCGCGTGAGAACCACAGATCGATCAGGCGGCGAGCAGGGGCTCCGGCATGAGGATCTCGGTGCCGTCGGGGCGGTAGGTGCGCCATCGGCCGCCGGGTTGTCGCTCGATGCGGAACCCGTGATGGACCTTGGTGTGGTGCCGCTCGCACAGCAGCGCCCCGTTCTCCACCGAGGTCTCTCCGCCGTCGAGCCAGTGCAGGACATGATGGGCGTCGCACCAGTGGGTGGGGGCATGGCAGCCGGCGAACACGCAACCCCGGTCGCGGGCGTCCAGGGCCCGGCGGAGGTGCGGCGGGAAGAACCGGTTCTCCCGGCCCACGTCACGGGGTTGGCCGTCGGGGCCGAACACGATCCGGGCGATGCCGCCGTCGCAGGCCAGCATCCGGGCCCGGGCGGCGGAGATGATCGCCCCGAAGCCGGTGCGCGCGGCGCCGTGCCCGGGATGCGGATCGGCCAGGTCGTCGAGGTCGATGGTGACCACCACCCGCGGCTTCACGGTGCGCAGGAACGGCAGGGTCCCGGCGGCCAGCGCGTTGTCGGCCAGCTGCACCAGGGCGTCGGCCTGCTGCTGGCTGCGCCTGGCCATCCCCGGCCGGCCGGTTGGCCTGCACGATCGACTCGAGCGCGGCCTGCACCTTCTCCCCGCCGACCGCGTCGAGGTCGAACCGGCCGGACACGCTGCCGTCGGCGTGCCGGACGAGGGTGAACCGGCGGCCCTCGGTGGGGTCGGGTTCGGCGCCGTCGGGGTCGAGGTTGGCCAGGTAGTGGTGCACCACCTGCGCCAGCTCGTTGTGCGGGCGGGTGGCGGCGGCGTCGGCCAGCACCGCATCCACCGCGGCCAGCTCCACCCCGGCAGCCGCGGCCGCGGCCCGGTGCTCGTCGCGGGCGACCGGCGCGATCACCGCGACCGCCTCGGCGGTCACCCGGCCGGCGGCGAACGCCGCCGCCACGGCGGGCAGGTGTTCCAGCGCCCGCCCGGAGACCACCAGCCGGTGCGCCGCTGTCGAGGACAACAGGCCGTGCCCGCGCAGCCAGGCCTGCATCGTCTTCGCCCCGTCGTGCTGGGACGCCTGCGTCAGCTCGCCCTCCCGCACGGTGGAGGTGACCTGGGCGGCGAGCCGGTTCGTCGCGGCCAGCAGCCGGCGGGACCGCTCCAGCAGCTGCGGGCCGAACATGCCCTTCAGGTTCTCGGCGGTCACCCGGTCCAGGGCGCGCTCCAGGTCGGCGAGCGCATCACCCGAACCGTCCGAACACATGTACGAAGGATACTGGAACAAGGAACGCTCCGCAGCGCGAATCCCCAGGTCAGAAGCCTGTCCACAGACCTTGGATTGTCCTTGACAGGCCGACGCGATGACGACGACGCGCACGGGACCGGCACGACCACCAGGATGGCGGCATGCGCAGCCGCGACCTCCTTCTCTACGCCTACGGCCAGATCCAGGAAACCCTCGGCCGGGCGGTCGCCGGCCTGACCCCGGACGAACTCACCTCCCGGATCGGCCCCGACGCGAACACCATCGCCTGGCTGGCCTGGCACCTGGCCCGCGTGCAGGACGACCACGTCGCCGACGTCGCGGGCTCCGAGCAGGTGTGGACGGCCGGCGGCTGGGTCACCCTCTTCGACCTGCCCTTCCCGTCCGGGGCCACCGGCTACGGATTCGACTCCGAGCAGGTCGCGCAGGTCCGCGTGCCGTCGGCCGACCTGCTGCTCGAGTACGCGGAGGCGGTGCACGAGCGGACGGCGGAGTTCCTGCGCGGCCTGTCCGACGACGACCTCGACGCCGTCGTCGACACCCGCTGGGAACCGCCGGTCACGCTCGGCCTCCGCTTGGTCAGCGTCCTCTCCGACGACCTGCAGCACGTCGGGCAGGCCGCGCTGCTGCGGGGGCTGCTCCCGAACCGGTGATCACGGCGCGCGGAAGTCGGACCCGGCCTCTAGCGTCGCGCAGGTGAGCGAGCCGAGCACCGACTTCTACGCCGTCGAGGATCTCCTCGAGCCCGAGGAGATCGAGATCCGCGACCGGGTACGGGCCTTCTGCGAGGCAGAGGTCACCCCGCACATCAACGAGTACTGGGAGCGGGCCGAGTTCCCGTTCGACCTGGTGCCCAAGATCGCGGAGCTCGGCATCTCCGGCGGCACCGTCGAGGGCTACGGCTCGCCGGGCATGAGCGCGGTGGCGGCCGGGCTGGTAGCGGCGGAGTGGGCGCGCGCCGACGGCAGCATCGGCACCTTCTACGGCGTGCACAGTTTCCTGGCCATGCAGTCGATCGCCCTGCTCGGCAACGAGGAGCAGCGCGAACGCTGGCTTCCCGCGATGGCCCGCATGGAGAAGATCGGCGCCTTCGGGTTGACCGAGCCCCGGCACGGCTCGGACGCCGTCGGCCTGGAGACCTCTGCCCGCCGCGACGGCGACTCCTTCGTGCTGAACGGCCAGAAGAAGTGGATCGGCAACGGCTCGATCGCCGACTACGTGATCATCTGGGCCCGGAACGAGGACGGCGCCGTCGGCGGCTACGTCGTCGAGAAGGGGACCCCGGGCTACGAGGCCACGGTCATGACCGGCAAGACGGCGCTGCGGGCGGTGTGGCAGGCCGAGATCACGCTGACCGACGTCCGGGTGCCGGCGGAGAACAAGCTCGCCGAGTGCCACTCGTTCAAGGATGTCTCCCAGGTGCTCGACCGCACCCGGTACACCGTGGCGTGGCGCGCGCTGGGTCTGGCGACGGCGTCCTACGAACTGGCGCTGGCGCATGCCAGGAAGCGGGAGCAGTTCGGCCAGCCGATCGCCGGCTACCAGCTGGTGCAGGACAAGCTGGCCCGGATGCTCGCCGAGATCACGTCGATGCAGCTCATGTGCTGGCGGCTGTCCAAGCTGGCGGACGCCGGCCGGATGACGGCGGCCATGGCGTCGCTGGCGAAGATGAACCACGCGGCGAAGGCCCGGGCGATCGTCGCCGACGCCCGCGACATCCTGGGCGGCGACGGCATCCTGCTGGAGAACCACGTGGCCCGCCACCACGCGGACATGGAGGCGGTCTTCACCTTCGAGGGCACCGACTCGGTGCAGGCGCTGATCGTCGGCCGGGAGATCACCGGCCTGTCCGCGATCAGCGGGCGGAGGTCAGCGGCTTCGTCACCGCGGTGATGCGCTGACAGTCCGCGCAGGCGGTGCGGCCTGCACCGACCCGCGTCCACTTCTGCGATCCCCACACCTGCACGATGGCCCCGCAGACGGCGAGCTCGATCTCCCCGTCGAGCTCCATCGGGAGCCGGTGGGCCTCGACGGCGTGCCACGGACGAGCGGGCTGAGACTCCTGTCCCCAGGACCACCGATCGGGTCGGGCGAACCCCACGGCGTAGCTGTCCATGTGGGAATCTGTGCCCCGCGCCACATCGCGCCAATCGTCACGATCGGGTGAATCCGGCCGATTTCGGTCCGCGCAATCGCGGGCCGCGGGCGCGCTGCGGTCGGGTTACCGTCGGGGGCGGACGAGCGAGAAGGAGCGCGGGGATGGAACCGATCAGCCTGCTGGTGGGCGGCGTGCTGCTCGCGCTCGGCTTCGTCGCCGGCCGCCTGGGACGGCGCCAACTCCCGCCGCCCCCGCCGATGACGCCGCTCTGCGGGTGCGGCCACGCGCTGAGCCAGCACGACCGCGAGACCTCCACCTGCTACGCGGAGTTGCGCCGCGACACGTTCGACCGGCGCGGCCGCTGGTCGGGGCACAGCTGGGTGCCGTGCACCTGCCGGCAGTACGTCGGCCCGCGTCCGATCGACGAGGTCTTCGCCCCCCGCCTGCTGCCGCCGACGATCGACTGAGTGCACCGGCCAGGATCGGGGCATGTCCGCCCCGTGACCGCACGTCCCGGACCTCCGTCGTCCCGCCGCCGTGTCCTCCTCGCCGCGACCGAGCCGGCGCGCACGCTGGCCACCGCCGGGTCGATGGCGGCACTGCCGCCGTTGCTGCACTGGGCGCCGCGCGGTGAGCCGCACCCGGTCCTCGTCCTCCCGGGCCTGCTGGCCTCGGACGTCTCCACCCGCGTGCTGCGTGCTTGGATCGGGCGACTCGGCCATCCCGTCGTCGGCTGGGCGCTGGGCCGCAACCGGGGGCCGACGAAGGAGGTCGTCGACGAGCTGCCCCGCCTGCTCGACCGGCTGGCGGGCGAGCACCGGACGACGGTGAGCGTCGTCGGCTGGAGCCTCGGCGGCATCTACGCCCGCCGGCTCGCTCAGCGGGTGCCGGGCCAGGTGCGCCAGGTCATCACCCTGGGGTCCCCCTTCGCCATGACCGGCCGGCAGGCCGACGACAGCGCCGGTGCCCGCGTGTACCGCCGACTGGCACCGGAGTCGGCGGCCGAACGGCGGCACACCGCGTCCCGGGGAGCCCTGGCCCGGCCGTTGCCGGTGCCGAGCACGGCGATCTACTCGCGATGGGACGGCGTCGTCGACTGGCGCGCCTGCCGGCAGCGGCCCGGTCCGCGGAGCGAGAACGTCGCCGTGCACTCGAGCCATCTCGGGATGGGGCACGACCCCGCCACTCTCTGGGTGGTGGCCGACCGGCTGGCCCAGCCTCGCAACGACTGGAAGCCGTTCGAGCGGCCGACCCGGTTCGGGCTGGGCGCGCTGTTCCCGCCCGAGGACTGAGCGGCCTCAGGCCTCGGCGAGGTCCCCGAGGGCGCGGACCAGTGCGGCGACCCGGTCGCCGCCGAGCGCGGTCGCCAGCGCGGACTCGTGCGCGGCCACCAGCGCCTCCAGCCTCGCGAGCCGCGCCCGGCCCGGCTCGGACAGGTGGACGACGACCTTCCGGCCGTCGTCCGGGTCGGGCAACCGGTAGACCAGGGCGGCGTCGACGGCCCCGTCGACCAGTCGGGTCAGCGTCGGCGCGGGCAGGTGCAGCGCGGTGACGAGCTCGCCCATCGACCGGCCGGCGTCACCGGCCAGCGACCGCAGCAGCCGGTAGCCGTCGAGGGTGGCGCCGTCCTCGGCCAGCAGCGCGGCCACACCCCGGGCGACCCGGCGCTGGGTGACGGTCAGCAGCTCGACGAGATCGTCGGACACCCGGGCGGGCGACGTCTCGGCCGGCGCGCCCCCTGCTGGACCCATGGCGGCACCATACTCAGCAGGTGCCCAACCGGTCCGGACTCCTCGATCCGTGGGAGGCGCTGCTCAGCGGCCCGACAACGGACGTCGTCCGCATGGGACTGGCCGTGCCGCTGACCGGCCCCCTGGCCATGACCGCGCCCTCGGCCCTCGACCTCGCCGGCCTGGCCGCCGACGAGGTCAACGCCGCGGGCGGCGTCGCGGGCCGGCCGATCGAGCTGGTGGGGGTGGACTCCGGCCGGACGGCCGACGTCGTCGCGGCCGAGACGGCGGCGCTGCACCGCGCCGGCGCCTTCGAGGTGCTGGTCGGGTTCCACACCAGCGACGTCCACCGGGCCGTGGAGCGCGCCCTGCCACCGGGTGCGCGCTACGTCTTCACGCCGCCGCACGAGGGTGGCGCCCGGCGTCCCGGTGTGGTGCGGCTCGGCCAGTCACCGCTGCACCAGCATGCCGCGGCGCTGACGTGGCTCGTGCGGCAGCGGCGCGCGCGGCGCTGGGTGCTGCTCGGCACCGACTACGTCTGGCCGCGGGCGGTGCACCGCGCCGCCCGGCGCGCCCTGGTCGAGGCGGGGGGTGAGGTGGTCGGCGAGGCCCTCGTCCCGTTCGGTCCGACGGACCCCGGTCCGCTGCTGGACCTGGTGCGTCGCAGCCGCGCCGACGCCGTGCTGCTCAGCCTGGTGGGCCGGGACCTGGTCGCGTTCAACCGTGAGTTCGCCCGGGCCGGGCTGGATCGGCGCGTGGTCCGCCTGTCCGGCGCCCTGGAGGAGAACGGGCTGTACGCGATCGGCGGCGACACCACCGGCGAGCTGTACGCCTGCATGCCGTCCTTCGTCGCGGCCGGGAACGGCACCGACGAGCACCAGCTCGCCCTCGAGGAGCGCCATGCGCGACGGTCGGGACCGGACGCGCCGGCGGTCTGCGCCTACGCGCGCGGGGTCTACGACGGCGTCCGGATGGCCGCCGCCCTGGCCGGGGGACGGTCGCCCCGGGCGCAGGGCACGGCGCCGCGGCTGGCCCGCGCCGACGGCCTCGCCTTCCGCGAACTGACCGAATCGTCCTGCGCCTGAATCGTTACTTCCACCTGGAAGTAGTTGGTCTACTCTCCATGCGCCCGGCTCCGCGCCGGAGGCTGAGACGTAGGAGTAGGCATGAGCGAGTCCCGGACCACTGACGATCCCGCCGGCCGGCTGCCCCGCGCCGCCGGCGGACCCATCCCGGCGACAGGGAACCCCGGGGTGGAGGCCTTCGGCTACCACCAGGAGCTCAAGCGGTCACTGAGCTTCACCGACCTGCTGGTCTACGGCCTGATCTTCATGGTCCCGATCGCCCCGTTCGGCATCTTCGGCAGCGTCTTCCAGGCATCGGGCGGCATGATCGCGCTCGCCTACGTGATCGGCATGCTGGCGATGGGCTTCACCGCCGCCTCGTACTCGCAGATGTCCCGGGCGTTCCCGATGGCCGGCTCGGTCTACACCTACGCGGGCCGCGGCATCGCCCAGCCTGTCGGCTTCATCGCCGGCTGGATGATCCTGCTGGACTACGTCCTGGTGCCAGGGCTCCTCTACCTGATCGCGTCGGTGGCGATGAACTCGATCGTGACGGCGGTGCCGATCTGGGTGTGGCTGGTCGGCTTCGTCGTCCTCAACACCGTGGTCAACTACCTGGGCATCGAGTTCACGGCGCGGGTCAACAAGATCATGCTCGTCGCCGAGCTCATCGTGCTGGCGATCTTCCTGGTCATCGGCATCGCCGCCCTGGCCGGCGGCAAGGGCCAGGGCTTCGACTTCTCCCCGATCTACAACAGCGACACGTTCTCGCTGAAGCTCGTGTTCGGCGCGGTCTCCATCGCGGTGCTGAGCTTCCTGGGCTTCGACGGCATCTCGACCCTGGCCGAGGAGAACCGCGAGTCGGCCCGGTCCATCGGCAAGTCGATGATCGCCGCGCTGGCCCTGGCCGGCGTCCTGTCATCGTCCAGACCTGGATCGCCGCCCTCCTCGTGCCCAACCCGGACAAGCTGATCTCGGACGGCGACGCCGGCGGCACCGCGTTCTACGACGCCGCCCAGGTGGCCGGCGGCCACTGGCTCTACGTGCTCACCGCCGTCGCCACCGCGATCGCCTGGGGCTTCGCCAACTCGCTGGTCGCGCAGGCGGCCACGTCGCGGCTGCTGTTCGCGATGGCGCGCGACCACCAGCTGCCGGGCTTCCTCGCCAAGGTCCACCCGGTGCGGCGCGTGCCGGTCAACGCCACGCTGGCCGTCGCGGTCATCTCCCTCGCCCTGGGCCTGTACATGAGCAGCCGGGACGACGGCATCACGCTGCTGTCGACGCTGGTCAACTTCGGCGCGCTGACGGCGTTCCTGTTGCTGCACGTCTCCGTGGTCTGGCACTTCATCGGCCGGCGGAAGAGCCGCGACTGGTGGCGGCACCTGGCCGTGCCGGTGATCGGCTTCGGCATCCTGCTCTACGTGGTCATCAACGCGCAGGTGGCCGCCCAGCGGCTCGGCTTCGTCTGGCTCGGCGTCGGCGTGGCGATCCTGATCTTCCTGATGGTCACGGGCCGCGAGCCGGAACTCCGCGCGGAGGAGGGCCTGTGACGACGACGCTCGAGGTCGTCCCGCTCGAGCCGACGCCCGACCAGCTCCGGTACACCTTCGGCGGCGGCGAGCCGCTGCTGACCGTGCGGCCCGGCACGATCGTCGAGCTGACCACGGAGGACTGCTTCGGCGGCCGGGTCCGGACGGTCGACGACCTGCCGAGCCGGGTGTGCGAGTTCCCGTACCTCAATCCGGTCACGGGTCCCATCGCCGTCGAGGGCGCCGAGCCCGGCGACACCCTCGCGGTGCACCTGGTCGAGATCGCGCCCGCCCGCGACTGGGCGGTGTCGGCCACGTTCCCGCACTTCGGGGCGCTCACCGCCACCCACACCACCGCCATGCTGCACGACCCGCTCGACGAGCTCGTCTGGGTCTACGAGGTCGACCGCGACCGGGGCACCTGCCTGTTCCGGCCTCGCCGCGGCGGCCCCGAGGTGGAACTCCCGCTCGACCCGATGCACGGCACGATCGGCGTGGCCCCGGCCGGTGGGGAGGTGTTCGCGAGCATCACCCCCGGCGCCCACGGCGGGAACATGGACACCCCGGAGATGCGCGCGGGGACGACTGCGTACTTCGGCGTCAACGTGCCGGGCGGGCTGCTGTCGCTCGGCGACGGGCACTGCCGGCAGGGCGAGGGCGAGGTGTGCGGCACCGCGGTCGAGGCGGCGATGCGCACGGTGGTCGTCGTCGACCTGATCAAGGGCGGCGGTCCGGGCTGGCCGCGGATCGAGAGCGACGACTACCTGATGTCGACCGGCTCGACCCGGCCGCTCGAGGACGCCTACCGGGTCAGCCAGCACGACCTGGTGACGTGGGCCGCCGAGCTCACCGGCTGGGACACCCTCGACGCCTACCAGCTGGTCAGCCAGGCCGGTCTCGCTCCGGCCGGCAACGTCGTCGACACCAATTACACGATGGTCGCCAAGCTGGCGAAGCGGTATCTCGGCAGGGACGCCGTCGTCGCGGACGGGGTGCACGAGCGGCTCCGGGAGACCGCGGCCGACTACCTGGCACAGCGCTGAGGTCGGGACGCCGAGGGGTCGCCGGAACCCCGCCTCTCGGGAGGCCACGGAGGGCCGCTCGGGCGTAGCGTCCGCCGGGTGGAGGCACAGCGGTCGCTGGGCGCGTCCGGCCGGTCCCGGCCTCAGGACGACGTGGCCGCCTTGATCCCGATGGTGCGGCGCATCGTCGCCGCGCGTGTGCGGGACGATGCGACCGCCGACGATCTCGTGCAGGAGACGCTGACGCGGGTGCTCGCGGCCGCCGAGCGTGTCGACCGCGACCTGTTGGAGCCCTACGCGATCGCCACCGCCCGCAACGTCGTGGTGAACCAGTGGCGTGAGCAGGACCGCCACCGGCGCAACCAGCACCGCATCGTCGACCTGCGCCCCTCGGACCCCGTGGACGAAGCACTCCTGGCGGACGAGGAGCGATCGGCGGTGGCCGAGGCACTCTCCCGCCTGAGCGAGCGCGAGCGCGAGGTACTGCTGGCACACGAGGTGTCCGGGCAGGACACCCGTTCCCTCGCGGACGAGCTCGGGTCGACGGCTGGGGCGGTCGCAGCCCAGCTGAACCGGACCCGGGCCCGACTGCGGGTGGAATACCTGCTGGCACTCGACCGGGTCGAGCCGCCGACCGACCGGTGCCGTCCCGTCCTGCTCTCGCTGTCCGGAGGGGACCGCCGACGACAGCGCGAAGCCGAGGCGGGCCGCCACCTGCTCGAGTGCGACCTGTGCGCGCGACTGAGCCGGCCGCTGATGGAGCGCAGCGCCCCGCGCGACGACGAGCTCCGCATCTCGATCCGGGCAGACGCGGACATCGTGACGGCGCGTCAAGCGGCGCGAGAGCTGGCCTCGCGTCTGGGCTTCTCGCGGACCGACCTGACGCTGATCGCGACCGCCGTCTCCGAGGTCGCCCGCAACATCGTTCGCTTCGCCGGCTCAGGTGAACTGGTGATCGAACTGGTGGAGGAGTCCCGCAAGGGTCTGCGCGTCATCGCCACGGACCACGGGCCCGGGATCGATGACGTCGACAGGGCCCTGACCGACGGCTACAGCACGTACAACGGGCTCGGGCTGGGACTTCCCGGTGCTCGGAGGTTGATGGACGAGTTCGAACTGGTGTCGAGGGTCGGCGCCGGGACGACGGTGACGATGACGAAATGGTGGGGTGCGGGATGACTGTTCAGGATGACCAGAACGTGGCCGAGGAGGTCTCGGCCGACTTCCCCGCGATCGACCGGACCGACGAGGACCAGCTGCTGCCCCAGCTCGTCGCCCATCTGCGCGAGCACCGGACGAAGCTGCGCCAGGAGTGGGCGGGGCGCATCCAGGATGCGGGTCTGCTGCACGCGATGACGCCCCAGGAGATGGCCGCTGAGACGACCTCGGTCTACGACAACTACGTCGAGGTGCTCGAGACCGGCAGCGTCGAGGCCCTCCAGCGATACGCCCGCGACCTCTCCGAGCGGATCATCCCGAGGGGGGTGGAGACACACGAAGTGGTCGGCATCGTGCTGCTCCTGCGCGACGTGCTGGCCCGCTCGCTGTTCGAGAAGTACCAGCGGGACTTCGGCCTGCTGAACCGGGTGCTGGACGCCTACGAGCCCGCGGCCAACCGCATCGCGAACACCGTCGCGGTCAGCTTCGTCGACGAGCGGGAGCGGGTGATCCGTCAGCAACAGGACTCGATCCGGGAACTGTCGACGCCGGTCCTGCCCGTCCGGGAGCGACTTCTGATCCTGCCGATGATCGGCGTGCTGGACAGCGAACGGGCGCGCCAGCTGACCGAGCAGCTGCTCACGGGCATCCGCACCCACCGCGCCAAGGTGGTGGTCATCGACATCACCGGTGTCCCGGACGTCGACGAGACCGTTGCCAACCACCTCGTGCAGACGGTGGACGCCTCTCGGCTCATGGGCGCCAGCGTGATCATCACCGGGCTGTCGCCGCTGATCGCCCAGACGCTGGTCACCATCGGGGTCGACCTCAGCAAGATGGACACGATCGGCGACCTGCAGGGCGGTCTCGAAGAGGCCGAGCGGCTGCTCGGCTACACCGTCGGGCGCGACGTAGGGGCGGGCAGCCCATGACACCGGGACCCAAGCTCGTCTCCATCCTGCGACAGGGTCCCTACCTGATCGCATCCATCCACACCGCCCTCGACGACACCCAGATGGACCGTTTCCGCGAGGACCTCATCGAGCAGATCGGACAGCACCGGTCCCGGGGCGTGATCATCGACGTGGCGGCGCTGGACGTCCTCGACTCCTTCGGCGCGCGCACGCTGCGCACCATCGGGCAGGTGGCCCGGCTTCGCGGCGCGGTGACCGTCGTCGTGGGCATCCAGCCGGACGTCGCGTTCGCGATGGTCGCCCTGGGCATGTCGACCGGGACCCTCGAGACCGCGCTGGACCTCGAGGAGGGGCTGGAGCATCTGGACAGCCGGGTCTCCAACCGCAACGGTGCCGGGGCGGTCCGTCGGATGCCCGCGCGATGAGCCGGCTCGACGACCTCACCCGTGACTACCGCGTCGCGTTCCTCCAGTACCTGCCCCGCAGGGAGGAGGCCGCCCTGAGCCGGGGCTACGAGATCGGCCGACGGGCGGTCACGGACGGGGTGAGCATCCTGGAACTGGCCCGAATCCACCACGAAGTCCTGCTCGAGGCGCTGCGTGAAACGCCCGCGGAGGCCCTGACCGAGTTCGCCACCGCGGCGTCGGAGTTCTTCCTCGAGGTCCTCGCCACGGCGGACATGGCCCAGCGGGGCCTGCTGGAGGGGCGGTAGGAGGTAGGGGCGCGCCCAGGCCCCGGCCGGGAAGCGGGGGCACTGCCTCCCGGCCGGGGGGTCGGCGCGACGCGGCCGGTCAGACCGCGAAGGGGGGCGTCAGCGGAGGGTCAGCCGCCGACCTGATCGATGGTGACCGTCTGGGTGCCGGCGCGATTGGTGCAGGTGACGTCCTGCCCCTGCGCGACCCCGCTCAGGATGTTCAGCACGTTCGCGCCCACCTGGGTGCCGCAGACCTGCGCCATGACGTTGGCGGCCACACCCACGCCCACGTTCTGGAGAATTCGGTTGTTGTTGACGTCCAGGAGGTCGACGACGGTGACGTTGACCAGCCCGCCCGTGACGACGGGCGCGGCCTGGGCGGGCGCGGCCACGAACAGACCGCCGGCCGCGATCGCGCTGGCGGCACCTACGGAGGCGATGCTTCGACGAAGGTTCATGAGGGGTCTCCTTGGTCCGGGGCAGCGACCTTCCGCCGCTGCCATGGGATACGTGGATGAAGACCCCGTCACCCCCCGGCCATGACGCGGCGCCCCCGACCGCCGGGCCACAGACGACGGCGTGTCGCCGCGTCATGCCCGACGGGTAGGGGCGTCCCCCGAGACGCTCAGCGGATGGTCAGGCCCCGCCGGATCAGGACGCGCCGCTCGATCGGGGCGAAGATCAGCAGCTCGATCGCGATCCCCACGACGAGGATCAGCACGATGGAGGTGATCACCAGGGACATCTGCGACAGCTCACGCCCGATGTTGAGCAGCTGCCCGAGGCCCTGGCCGAGGCTCGGCGAGTAGGTGATCAGCTCGGCGGCCATCAGCGAGCGCCACGCGAAGGCCCATCCCTGGCGCAGACCGCCCAGGTACCCCGGGAGCGCCGCGGGCAGCAGGACGTACCGGATGCGCCCGAGGGTCGACAGGCCGAGCACCCGACCGACGCGGTCGAACAGCGGGGGCACCTGCTTGAGCCCACCGAGCAGCCCGTTGGCGATCGACGGCACGGCACCGAGCAGGACGACGGTGTAGATCGCGGCGTTGGTCAGCTGGAACCAGATGATCGCGGCCGGCACCCAGGCGACCGAGGGCAGGCTCTGCAACCCGCTGACGATCGGCCCGATGGCCGCCCGCAGCCACCGGCTCCACCACATGGCCAGCCCCAGCATGCTGCCGATGACCAGTGACATCGCGAAGCCGACCGCACCGCGACTCAGGCTGGTCCACACCGCTTCGATCGCGCGGCCGTCCTGGACCGTCGACCAGAACGTGGCGCCGACGTCGGCCGGCGACGGGAGCGCGTAGGGCGGCTTCAGCTCGGCGAGGTAGGCCAGCTGCCACACGCCGACGAGCGCGGCGAGGAACACGATCGGCGGGAGCACCGAGCGCACGAGGATGCGTCCCAGCCCGGGGCCGGCCGGCAGGTCGGGGGCAGCGTTGAGCGCATCGAGTCCGGCCTCGACCGTCTGGTTGGTGCTCTTCTCGACGACGTTCAGGCCGGTGTCAGTTGGCATGGCGGCTGATCTCCTCGTGCAGCTCGCGGGTGATCTCCGCGGCGAGGGCGCTGACCCCGGGGGACTCGATGGTGCGCGGCTGCGGGATGTCGACCTGCCACTCCCGGACGACGCGGCCGGGCCGGGATCCGAGCAGCACCACGCGCTGCCCCAGCCGGGCGGCCTCGCGCACGTTGTGCGTCACGAACACGATCGACAGCCCCTGCTCGGCCCACACCCGGGTGAGCTCCTGGTGCAGCACGTCGCGGGTGATCGCGTCGAGAGCGGCGAACGGCTCGTCCATCAGCAGGACGGAACTGTCCTGGGCGAGCGCCCGGGCGAGCGCGACCCGCTGGCGCATGCCGCCCGACAGCTCGTGCACCCGCTTGCCGCCCTGGCCGGCCAGGTTGACCACCCCGAGCAGGCGCTCGGCCGCGGCGCGGCGCTCCGCCCGGCCCACCCCACGGGCGCGGAGCGCGAGCTCCACGTTGCCCGCGGCGGTGAGCCAGGGCAGGAGCGCCGGCTCCTGGAACATCAGCGCCGGCCGCTCGGCGGTCACCGAGATCGTTCCCGACGTCGGCGTCGTCAGCCCCGCGATCAGGTTGAGCAGCGTCGACTTCCCGCAACCCGAGGCCCCCACCAGGCAGACGAACTCACCCGGCGCGACAGTGAGGTCCATCCCCTGGAGGACGGCCGGGCGGCCCCGCTCGAACACCTGGGACACCCCCTCCACCCGGACGGCGGCGGGCCGCCGCGGCGGCGCCGTGCGCACCTGGGCGGTGCGGACGGGGGCCTCCACGATCGCGGACTCGGTGCTCATGCGGTGCTCCCTGCGGGGGTCGGGTGGTACGGGTTACTGGTCGCCGAGGCCGCCGGCCGAGACCGGCTCGAGGTTCTGGGCCTTGAGGACGGCGTTGAGCGGGCGGAGGTCGTAGATGCCCTTCAGGTCGACCGCCTTCTCCGTGGTCCCGGCGGCGACACCGTTCGCGGCAGACTTCTTCAGGGCCGCGGGGATCGGGTCGTAGGTGACGGTCAGCTCGCTCCACGCGCGGTCGAGCACCGCGGGCGAGAGCGACTTGCCGCCCGCTGCCCCGAGGGCGGTGTTCACCGCGGTCTTGGCCTTGGCCGCGTCGTCCGTGGCCTCCTTCACCGCGGCGACGTGGCCGCGGAGCAACGCGGCAACGGTGTCCGGGTACTGCTTCAGGAAGTCGGTGCGCACGATCAGGTGGGTCGTGACGAACTTGCCGTCCGGCCAGAGGTCCTTCTCGTCGACCAGCACGTGGCCGCCGCCGTCGATCACGAGCCGCGAGGCATAGGGCTCGGGCACCCAGGCGCCGTCGAGCTGGCCACTCTGGAAGAGGTTGAGGACGTCGCTGTTGGCGGTCGGCGCGATCGTCACGTCCCCGCCCCCGCTGACGCTGTTCTTCAGGCCCTGGCCGGTGAGCCAGGTGCGCAGGGCGACGTCCTGGGTGTTGCCGAGCTGCGGGCTCGCCAGCGTCTTGCCCTTCAGGTCGGCGGGCTTGTCGATGCCGTTGCGGACGACGAGCTGCGCACCGCCGGAGGCTGCCCCGGCGATGATGCGAAGGGCGTCGCCGTTGCTCTGGCCGTAGGCGTTGATGGTCGGGCTGGGGCCGATGTACGCCGCGTCGAGCGCGCCGCCGAACAGTGCCTCGACCTCGTCGGGGCCGGCGTTGAAGACCTGCGTCGTGAGCTTGGTGGCGCCGAGCTCCTTGGTGAACAACCCCTCCTGAACGCCGATCAGGGCGGGAGCGTGGGTGACGTTGGCGAAGTACCCGAGCCGGAGCTCGGGGGCGGCGCCGCCCTTGGCGTCGCCGGACTCGGCGTTGCTGGTGCCGCCGCAGGCGGCGAGACCGGCGGCCAGCGGCAGCAGGGCGAGCAGGGCGAGCGTGCGGCGGAGCGGGGTCGGCATCGTGCGGTTCGTGGCCATGGTTCCTCGTCGGGCGAGGGCGGGCGGACGGCGACGGGCCCCGAGTGCGCGTCGTCGCGGCCGCGCGCCCGGGTGGAAGAGCAGAAGGGGGCGGCGGTCAGGCCGACGGACAGAGCGCACTGCTCAGTCGTCCGTGGTCGAGGTGGCGGCGGGCCACGAGGAGGAGCGAAGGCATGGCGGGGACGATACCCACACCAAGTCCACCGCATTAGTAGTTTTTCTCTCCGGTCAGATTTTTCTCCTCCGCGCACGCACGACGGCGTCGTGCACCTCGATGTGCTCGCCTTCGTGCTGATGGGCCGGCCGCGGGCGGGCCTCGGCCACCAGCACCTCCCAGTCCGCGGGGTCGAGGGCGGCCGCGGCCTCCGCGGCGGTGAAGAACCTCTCGGGCTCCTCCGGACGGTGCGCGCCGGCCGCGATGTCGCTGAAGTCGTGCCCCACGAGAAGCAGCTGCCCACCTGGCCGCACGGCGTCGGCCAGCCGGGCGAACAGTGCCCGGCGCTCCTCGGTCACCAGGTGCATGAACTGGGCGGAGACCAGGTCGAAGCTCGCCGGCTCGGGCGTCCACCGCGTCACGTCGGCACGCACCCACTCGATCCGCGCGGCCACCTCCTGGCCCGCCGCCGCCGCGCCGGCCGCGGCCCGCTCCAGGGCGGTGGCCGCGAAGTCGACCCCGGTCACCTGCCACCCGCGAGCAGCCAGCCAGACCACGTCCGCACCCTCGCCGCAGCCGACGTCCAGCGCGGTGCCCGGGGACAGATCGCCCGCCTCCGCGACCAGCTGCGCGTTCGGCTTCCCGCTCCACAGCGCGTCGGCAGAGCGGTACATCTCCTCGAAGGACTGCTCGTCGTGCTGCACGGTCAGCTCACCGCCGCGAGTTCGCGGGCGGCGGCGACGGCCGCGCGGGTGTCAGCCATGGCGAGGTCACCGTTGATCGCCGCTCCCGCCATCAGTCCGGCGGCGGCCGAGCCGATGACCTGCGCCATCAGTGCGGTGACGTTGCCCGCCACCCAGACGCCGGCGACCGCGGTGGCGCCCGTCGGGTCCGCCGGGACGAACGTGCCGAGCACGGTGCCGTCGACCACGTGCTCGGTCGTCTCGAGGCCGAGCTGGGTCAGCAGGGCCGAGCGGGCGGTGAACCGCGGGCTCACGACGACCACGTCGCGCGCGACCACCTCTCCCGATGCCAGCCGGACGCCGGTGAGCCGGTCGCCGTCGACGGTCAGCTCGGTCACCTCGCCGTCGACGACCGGGATGCCCCGCGCCGCCAACTGCTCCCGCTCGTCGTCGGTCAATCCCGGACCGGTGTGCCCGAACACGGTCACGTCGGCGCTCAGCTGCCGCCACAGCAGGGCCTGGTGCAGCGTCATCGGACCGGTGGCGAGCACGCCGATCGCCCGGTCGCGCGCCTCCCACCCGTGGCAGTACGGGCAGTGCAGGACGTCGCGCCCCCAGCGCTGCGCCAGACCGGGGACGTCGGGCAGCTCGTCCACCAGTCCGGTGGTGACGAGAAGACGGCGGGCGACCGTGCGGCGTCCGTCGTCGAGGGTGACCCGGAACGCACCGTCGTCGCCGCGCTCGACCGAGGTCACCCGCCCCGCCACCACCGTGCCGCCGTACAGGGCGACCTCTGCGCGTCCCGCGGCGAGCAGGTCAGCCGGCGGCATGCCCTCGCGCGCCAGGTAGTTGTGCACGTGCGATGCCTTCGCGTTCCGCGGCTCCCCGGCGTCCACAACCAGCACGCGCCGGCGCGACCGCGCCAGGGCGACCGCTCCGCTCAGTCCCGCGGCGCCGCCGCCGATCACCACCACGTCGTACTGCTCGTCCATGTCGCTCCTTCTGGTCGGTTGTGTCGACTGTCGACCCGACGTCGCCAGCTGGCAAGTACCGTTGCTGCTATGGCAAAGAATGACGACCGGGACGTGCTCACCGGAGTCGGCCCGCGACTGAAGGCGCTCCGCCTGGAGCGGGACGTGACCCTGACCGCCCTGTCCGCGACGACCGGGATCTCGGTCAGCACCCTGTCCCGCCTGGAGTCGGGTCAGCGCCGGCCGACCCTGGAGCTGCTGCTCCCCCTGGCGCGGGCGCACCAGGTGCCGCTCGACGAGCTGGTCGGCGCTCCCGCGACCGGCGACCCGCGGATCCATGCCGAGCCGTTCGACGCCAACGGCATCACCGTGGTCCCGCTGACCCGGCGCCCGGGCGGCCTCCAGGCGTTCAAGCAGATCGTCCCGGCACACCGGCCGGCCCCCGAGCAGCAGTCGCACGAGGGCTACGAGTGGCTCTACGTGCTGTCGGGCCGGCTGCGGCTGCTCCTGGGCGAGCACGACCTCACCTTGAAGCCCGGGGAGGCTGCGGAGTTCGACACCCACGTCCCGCACGCGTTCGGCACCGGCGACGAACCGGCGGAGGTGCTGTGCCTGTTCGGACCCCAGGGCGAGCGGATGCACGTCCGCGCCCGCCCCGCTCAGAGGCAGTAGGGGCAGCACCCGCAGCCGACGACGACGGTGCGCAGGCACGCGAGCAGGGCGCCGGAACGGAGGTCCTTCGGCACCAGCGCGTGCGCCCCGACGGCCTCCACCTCGGGTCGCCGGCCCGGCTCGGCCGTGAGGACGACGACGCGCGGTCCCGGCCGGACCGCGTGCAACGCCTCCGTGGCGGCGAGGCCGTCCATCCCCGGCATGACCAGATCCATCACGACGACGTCCGGCCGCAGTCGCTCCACCGCCTCGACCACCTGCGCGCCGTCCTCGCACTCCCCCACGACGGTCAGATCCGCCTCGTCGGACAGCAGCGCGGCCAGGGTGCTGCGCACCATGGGATGGTCATCGACGACGAGCACCCGGATGGCGCCTCGCTCGGACGCCCGCCGCTCACCACACGGGCACGACCGTCCGGTCACCTGGACCTCCTCGGGCGAGTTGCGGCTCCGGCCGACCCCGCCGATCGGCGACCGTAGCCCTCCCGCCGTCCCCGCGGTCAACTCGGCCCAGTGCCCGGTCGTGTGCGTCCACCTCACATCAGCCCGCCGACGCGCAGGTTGACCGCGACGAGGATGAGCGTGCCGGCGTCGGCGGGCTTCACGGGCACCATGCTCGCCGCCGGTCGACCACCGCACAGGGGCCGCCCGGTCCGCCCCGGTGAGCCGGAAGACCCTGCCCCCGAGGGCCTCGCGTGGTGTCGACTCGCCTCCATGGCCCAGGTCCTGCAGCCCCGGTCCCGCCGGCACGCGCCCGCGACGCCCGCGCCGCGGGCCGACCGGCCCCAGCGGCACCCCGGTGACGCGCTCCGGGTCGGGCTGGGCCTCGCCGTCCTGGGGCTGGGCTTCCTGCTCGCGCAGCAGGGCGAGCTGACGGCCGTCGAGCGGGACCTGTTCCGGTTGGTCAACGACCTGCCGGGCTTCGTCCTGCCCGTGGTCTGGGCGCTCATGCAGCTGGGCAACGTCGTGGCGGTGCCCAGCCTAGCCGCAGTGGCGGCTCTGTTCCGCCGGTTCCGCCTGGCTCGCGACGTGCTCGTCTCCGGCCTGCTCGCCTACTTCGCCGCCGACCTGGTCAAGAGCGCGGTCGGACGGGAGCGGCCGGCGGCCCTCCCGGTCGGCGCGGTGCTGCACGAGGGCGCCATCGGCGGGGCCGGCTTCATCAGCGGGCACGCGACCGTGGCCGCCGCCATGGCGACCGCCGCCGCGCCCTACCTGACCCGCCGCACCCGGCGGGTCGCCTGGGCCCTGGCCTGGATCGTGGGTCTGGCCCGCATCTACGTCGGCGCGCACCTGCCGCTCGACGTCCTGGGCGGGCTGGCCGCCGGGTGGGCCATCGGATCCCTCGTGCACTGGGCGCTGGGCGTGCCCCGCTGGCAGCCCTCGGGGACCGGGGTCGCCGCCCTGCTCGCCCGCTACGGGCTGCAGGTGGAGGACCTGCGGCCGGCCCTCGTCGAGGCGCGCAGCTCGCATGCCTTCACCGCCGTGGCGCCGCCCGGCCGCGACGTCTTCGTGAAGGTGCTCGATCCCGACCGGTACGAGCGCGACTGGTTGTTCCGGCTGGCCCGGCTGCTGGCCGTCCGCGACGTGAAGGACGCCGATGCGCTGGCTCCGCTCGGGCGGCTGGCCGAGCACGAGGCGGTGGCGATGCTGACCGCGCACGCCCGGGGCGTGCGCGTGCCCGAGGTGCTCGTGGCCCGCGGGACCGACCGCGGAGCCGTCATCGCGATGGCCGCCGTTCCCGGCCGGGCGCTCGACTCGCTCCGGCCGGAGGAGCTCACGCCGGAGCTACTGCGCCGGGTGTGGGACCAGGTGGCGCTGCTGCGCGGGGCGCGCATCGCCCACCGCGACCTGGTCGCCTCCAGCGTGGTCGTCGACTCCGAGGGCCTGCCGTGGCTCGTCGACTTCGGCAACGCCCAGACCGGCGCCGACGACGTCACGCTCGCCGGCGACGTCGCCGAGCTCATGGCGTCCCTGGTGTCGCGGAGCGATCCGCACGTGGTCGTGTCCGCCGCGGTCGAGGTATTGGGACCGGATGCCGTCGCCGCCGCCCTCCCGGGGCTGGCTCCGCTCGCGCTGTCCCGTTCCACCCGCGTCGCGCTGCACGGGCGGCCGGATCCGCTGGGCGCCCTGCGGGCGGACATCCGCGGCCGGCTCGGTCTCTCCGATCCCGCGCGCCTGCAGTTCGGCCCGGCGGGCCCCCTGGCCTGGGTGGCGATCACCGCGGCCGGCCTGGTCGTGCTCGTCGGCCTCGCCTGGCAGAGCGGCGCCGCCTCCGTGGCCCAGACCGTGGAGGTCAACGGCTGGCGCTGGCTCGGGGGCGCGCTCGCCCTGGTCCTCCTGGCCCGCGGGGCGGCCGCCGCGGCCGCCGAGATCGCCGTCGACCGCCGACTCCCGCTCGGGCGGGTGTTCGCCGCCACCGTCGCCGCCGACGGGGCGACGCTGCGGCGTGGCCCGGTCGACCGTCGGCGGGTGGCGGCCCGGTTCCTGGAGCGCAGCGGGGTGCTGCCCTCCGCCGCGGAGCGGGCGATCGACCGCTTCGACGTCGGCGCCGTGCTCGCCGCGCTGGTCGTCGCCGTCGGCACGGCGGTGCTGACGTGGCTGGACGGCACCTCGGCCGCCTGGCGGCTGCCCCCGGCACCGTGGCCGGTCGTGCTGATCGGGCTGGGCGGCTTCCTGCTCGTGCTGGTGGGCCAGCTACTGGCATCCCGGCGGGGCGGCAGCGCGCGGCCCAGCCCCCTGCGGCAGAAACTGCTCGGGCTCCCCGGCTCCGCCTGGCGGCACGACGGCCAGGACCGCGCCACCGCACGGCGCCGCTGGGTCGTCCAGCTGGCCTGGGCCGCTGTCGGCTTCGCGCTGGAGGCCTCCGCGCTGGCGGCCATTCTGCACGGGCTGCACGGCGGCGTCCCGGTGCTGACCACCGTCTCGATCTACGCCGTGCTCCGCCTGGCGTGGGCGGTGCTGCCGGTCGCCGGGGCCCCGGGCCTGGCCGAGGCGGAGCTGCTGCTCGCGCTCACGGCGGCGGGCGCCGCGCCGGGCGCGGCGGGCGCGAGCGTGCTCACCGTCCGGGTCCTGACCTTCTGGCTGCCGGCCGTCCTGGGGTGGGCACTGTCCGGCCGGCTCGAGCACCGCATGCTCCTGTGACCGTCCTGGCCGCGGTGGTCGCCCGGCGGCGCGGGTCCAGCGCCCCGAGGCCCGGCGATGCCTGACCGGAGCGGGCCCGCGACCGCCGACGCGCGGACGACGGGCGCCTCTCCCGTCGGGCTGCCCGTCGAGGAGGCGGCGGCTCTGCCGGTCGACGACGTGCTCGCCCGCCTGGGCAGCACACGCGACGGGCTGTCCGCGGCCGAGGCGGCGGCCCGGGCCGCCGCGTCCGGGCCGAACGCCGTGCGCACGCACCGGGCACGCGCCCTGCCGATCCTCGCCCGGCAGTTCCGCAATGCCGTGCTCCTGCTCCTGGCCGGGACGGCGCTCGTCGCGTTCTTCCTGGGTGACCGGACCGACGCGGTCGTCATCGGAGTGATCCTGGCGCTCAGCGTCGGGCTCGGTTTCGGCAACGAGTACCGGGCCGCACGGGCCTCCGACGCACTGCACTCGTCGGTGCGCCACGTCGCCGTGGTACTCCGCGACGGGCATGCGGAACAGGTCGACGTCACCGCGCTGGTCCCGGGCGACGTGGTGCGACTGGAGCTCGGCGAGGTGGTTCCCGCCGACCTCCGGCTGCTCGACACCACCGGCCTGCAGTGCGAGGAGAGCGTGCTGACCGGTGAGTCGCTGCCGGTCGACAAGGAGCCTGCGACGGTGCCGGCCGGCGCCGCGCTCGGTGACCTCCGGAGTTGCGCCTTCATGGGCACCGTGGTGCACGCCGGAACCGGCACCGGCGTCGTGGTGGCCACGGGCGGGCGTGCCGAGTTCGGCCGGATCGCCCTGGGGCTCGGCCAGCGCGAGCCGGAGACCGACTTCCAGGTGGGGCTGCGGCAGTTCTCGGTGCTGCTGCTGAAGGTGGCCCTGGTGCTCACCGTGCTGATCCTCGGCACGAACCTGGTCCTGCAGCGCCCGCTGATCGATTCCGTCCTGTTCAGCCTCGCGATCGCGGTCGGCATCACCCCGCAGCTGCTCCCGGCCGTGGTCAGCACCAGCCTGGCAACCGGCTCCCGCCGCCTGGCCCAGCAGAAGGTGCTGGTGAAGCGGCTGATTGCGATCGAGGACCTCGGTGACCTCGACATCCTCGTGACCGACAAGACCGGCACCCTCACCGACGGCCGGATCTCCTTCACGGCGGCGCTCGACCCGGCCGGCACGGCGGACGACGACGTCCTGCGGCTCGGCCTGCTCGCCACCGAGGCCGACCCTCGGGACGGGGCTCTCGGCGCCGTGGGCGGCAACGCGCTCGACGCCGCGCTGTGGGCCGCGGCCGATGGTGGCACGACGCAAGCCGTCCAGGGCTGCACCCGCGTCGGGCTGCTGCCCTTCGACCACGACCGGCAACTCATCTCCTCCGTCGTCCGCACGCCGGACGGCGGGATCCGGCTCGTCGTGAAGGGCGCTCCCGAGGCCGTCCTCGCCCGATCCGTCGACGTGCCGTCGGAGGTGGTGGCCACGCTGCAGGCGCTCTTCGCCGCCGGGGGCCGCGTGCTCGCGGTGGCCTCCCGGTCGGCAGCCGGCCAGGGCGACCCGACCCCGGCGGACGAGCGCGACCTCGCCCTCGCCGGCTTCCTCGTGTTCCTCGACCGGCCGAAGGCGAGCGCCGCGGCGTCGCTGCGCCGGCTCGCCGTTCTCGGCATCACGGTCAAGGTCTGCACCGGCGACAACCCGGTCGTGGCCGAGAAGGTGTGTGCCGACCTGGGGCTCGTGTCCGGCGGCACGCTCACCGGCGCGGAGCTGGCCCGGATGGACGACGCCGCCCTCGACGCCGCCGTCGAGGCGACGACGGTGTTCGCCCGCGTCAGCCCCGAGCAGAAGGCTCGGGTCATCCGGCTGCTCCGCCGGCGCGGACGCGCCGTGGGCTTCCTGGGTGACGGGGTCAACGACGCGCTGGCCCTGCACGCCGCGGACGTCGGCATCAGCGTCGACACCGCGACCGACGTCGCCAAGGACGCCGCCGACGTGGTGCTGCTGGAGAAGGACCTCGGCGTGCTGGCGGACGGGGTGGCGGGCGGCCGCCGGATCTTCGCCAACACCATCAAGTACGTGCTCATGGGGACGAGCAGCAACTTCGGCAACATGTTCAGCATGGCGGCGGCGTCGGCGGTGCTGCCCTTCCTGCCGCTGCTGCCCGACCAGATCCTGCTGAACAACCTGCTCTACGACTCCAGCCAGCTCGCCATCCCCACCGACCGGGTCGACCCCGAGCAGCTGCGCGCGCCGTCGCACTGGGACCTGGCCCTGATCCGCCGGTTCATGCTCTTCTTCGGCCCGATCAGCAGCCTGTTCGACTTCCTCACCTTCGCGCTGCTGCTCGGGGTGTTCTCCGCCGGCCCGGAGCTGTTCCGCGCCGGCTGGTTCGCGGAGTCGCTGGCCACCCAGACGCTCGTGATCGTCGTCATCCGCACCCGGCGCACGCCGTTCTTCCGCAGCCGGCCGAGCCGGCCGCTGCTCGTCGCCGCGCTCGCCGTCGTCCTCATCGGCGTGGCACTGCCGTTCACCCGGCTCGGCACCGTCCTGGGCTTCGCCGCCCCGCCCGTGGTGTTCCTCCTCGCGCTCCTCGCGATCGTCGTGATCTACCTGGGGCTGGTCGACCTGTCCAAGCAGATCTTCTTCGCCGGACCCGAGGAGCACCGCCCGCACGTCCGCCGCCGTGGCCGGCCGCACCGCGTGCACCGGCGCGCCGCCCGGTTCAGCGTCCCCACGCCGCTGTCCGGCTGATCGCGGGGGCTCAGCCCTGCACCAGGACGGCGGCGCCGCCGAACCGGCCGTGGGCGAGGTCGGCCAGCGCCCGGGGCGCCGCGTCCATCGGGTAGGCGGTGGTGGTGGCGCGCACGCCGAGCCGATCCGCGAGGGCCAGGAACTCCTCGCCGTCCCGCCGCGTGTTGGCCGTGACGCTGCGCAGCCGCCGCTCCTCGAACAGCTCGGCGGCGTAGTCGAGGGCCGGGATCTGCGAGAGCCAGATGCCCGCGACGGCCAGGGTGCCGCCCCGGTCGAGGGCCCGCATGGCGACGGGCACCAGCTCTCCGGCCGGGGCGAACAGCACCGCGCCGTCCAGCGGCTCGGGCGGGGCGTCGGCCGGACCCCCCACGGAGTCGGCGCCGAGCTCCTTCGCCAGGGCCCGATTGTGCTCGCCGCGAGTCAGGACGTGCACCCGCAGACCCTGGGCGAGGGCGAGCTGCGCGGTCAGGTGCGCGCTGCCACCGAAGCCGTAGATGCCGAGGCGGCCTCCCGGCGGCACGGCGGCGGCGCGCAGCGCGCGGTAGCCGATGATCCCCGCGCAGAGCAGCGGCGCGGCACGCTCGTCGTCCATGCTCTCCGGCAGCCGGTAGGCGAACGCCTCGTCGGCCAGGCAGGCGTCGGCGTAGCCGCCGTCGACGTCCCAGCCGGTGAACACCGGGTGCGCGCACAGGTTCTCGTGGCCCCGCCGGCAGTACCCGCACGTGCCGTCGGTGCGCCCGAGCCAGGCCACCCCGATCCGCTCGCCGACCGAGAACCTCGAGGCCCCGGCACCGAGGGCGTCGACCACCCCGACCACCTCGTGCCCGGGGGTGACGTCCGGCCGGCGCGGCGGGAGGTCGCCCTCGGCCAGGTGCAGATCGGTCCGGCAGACGCCGCAGCAGGTCACCCGGACCCGGACCTGCCCGGGCCCCGGCTCGGGCAGCTCCCGCTCGATCCGCCGGAGCGGCCCGGCGTCGATCGGTCCCGGGCGCTCGACGACCCAGGCCAGCACGAGCGGACCGTCAGCCGGCCGCAGCCGCGGCGGCCCGCTCCGGGTGCGCTTCGTGCCGCGACCGCACGGGACGGACGACGAGGACCGGACAGGGGGCGTGCATCACGGCGTGCAGCGCGACCGAGCCCAGGACGACACCCTCGAGCTCACTGCGGCTCCGGCTGCCCAGGACGAGCAGCCGGGCGCCGTCGGCCCGACTCGTCAGGACCTGGGCCGGATGCCCTTCGACGGCGACGACGTCGACCGCCGCCGCGCCCTCGGCCCCCAGCACCTCGTCCACGATCGTCTGCCCGCGTCGCAGCGCGGCGTCCTGGGTCTCACCGGCCGGCGGCAGCGTGAGCGCGTACAGGTCGCTCCAGTAGTGCGGCGCCTCGTAGGCGAGCACCGCCTCGACCCGCGCCCCCAGCGGCGCGGCCTCGGCGACCGCGGCGCTGAGCGCGCGGCGCGCGTGGTCGGAGTCGTCCAGGCCCACGACCACCCGGGGCGGCCCGGCGGCCGCCGTCGTCTCGGGGTGCACCACGGCGACCGGGCACGGCGCGTGCGCCGCGCAGTGCAGAGCCACCGATCCGGCGACCGCGCTGCGCACACCCCCCCGGCCGCGGCTGCCGACGACCAGGAGGTCGGCACCGGCGGCGTGGTGGACGAGGTGCACGGCCGGCGCGCCGGCACAGACCACCAGGGAGACGTCGAGATCGGCGGTGCCGGGCTGCGCCAGGACGTCGGGCGCCTGCCGGACCTCGTCGACGAGGGCACCGGCGCGGGCCTCGGTGTCGGCGCGCAGCGCGTCGAGCCGCCGCTGGTCCAGCAGGTACGGGTCGATCCAGTAGAAGTCGATCGGGTACGCCGTCACGACGTCGACGGTCGCCCGCCGCCGTGCCGCCTCCCCCAGGGCCCAGGCCAGGGCCAGGCGCGACCCGTCGGACCCGTCGATGCCGACGACGATCCGCTGCGCGGTTACCTCCACGACTGCCTCCACTCGCTCGTGCGTCGCCGCGAGCCTCTCCGGGGACGCCGGCCGCCGGGAGCGGGCCGACGTCCCCGCCGGCAGGGCCCTAGGTCCTCGTGCGGGCCTGCTCCGATTCGGAGGCGCTCGGCGCCCTCGGCATGGGCGGACCCGGCGGGACGGCGATCGGGCCGCGCGGTGGAGTGGCCGCCGCGTGCACGGCCAGGCCGACGATGAGACCACCGATCGCGAGCAGGACGACCCCGGTACCGAGGATCGAGCCGGCGATCCACGTCAGGCCGGGCAGGGTCGCCGCGGCCCGCACGTCCGCCGTGACGCCCGCGCCGCCGTCGGCGCGCATCACGACGATCGTCCAGTCGCCCGTGGTGGGCCGCCAGGTCAGCGCCTGGGTGCCCGGGCCGCCGGCCGACTCCTGCCAGATGCCGGCCTGGTCCGGCGGCACGGACGGGGCGCCCCCGGCCTGCTCGACCGTCGTCGACGGATCGAGCCGGCCGCCGTTCCAGCGCAGGTTCAGATCGCGCAGCTGTGCGTGCCCGACCCCGTCCAGATAGCGGTCGGCGTCGGCGGTGCGGGCGATGCCCACGAAGAGGGCGCCGCTCCGGCCGGCAGGAGACACCTGCACCCGCGCGCGGCCCAGGAGGTTGTCGACGGCCCAGTCGAGGCCGGCGCCCTCGAGGCGGAAGCTGCTGGTGGTCACCGCATAGCCGGCAGTGCTCACCCGGGCCGCCGGCGTGGACAGGTACCCGGCGTCGTCGCGCTGGGTGCGGTCGGCCACGAGCAGCGTCCCGCCGCCCACCAGGCAGCCGGCGGAGGCGAACAGCAGCAGGGATCCGATGACGAGTGCGACGACCCGTCCGGCGGTCCAGGTGTGCTGCGTTCCCACCGGCGCAACCGGTCCCGCCGGCACCACCGGTCCGGCCGGTGGAACCGGTCCGGCCGGGGTAGCTGCCGGCCCCCCGGCCGGCGGTGGCGCGATCGGGGCGACCGGGACGGACCCCGGGTCGGGTCCGCCCATGTCCAGCCGGAACGGCGGGTACTCGTCGGTCATCAGCCCGGCGTAGGCAGCCACACGCAGGGCCCAGCGGTCCATCCCCAGGATGAAGTCGTACAGCGGGCGCGGGTACCGGCCGGCGAAGAGCAGCACGATAGCGGCCACCAGCACGAGCAGGCCGACGAGCCCGCCGGCCCCCCAGCCGTTGTCCCATCGTCCGTCGCCGCCCCGGCTGCCGAGCCACGCCCCGCCGCCGATGAAGACCGCCAGGACGATGTAGTGCGGAAGGGCCAGCAGCCACCACTTCACGAGCACCAGACCGCGGGAAAGGCGCTCCGGGTAGGGCACCTCGTAGTGGGCCGGGTAGTCCGGGACGTCGGCCAGGGTGAACGGCGGGTAGCGGTCGGTGCCGTTCGCGCCGTAGCCGTAGTAGTGCACCCGCCACGACCAGCGCAGGACGCCGACGTTGTAGTCGAACAGCGCGCGGGGGTAGCGGGCGGTGAACAGGATCGCGAAGAACGCGATCACCCCCACCACGACGAAACCCACCCACAGGAACGCCAGCACGACGTAGTGCGGGATCAGCAGCAACCACTTGACCAGCCACAGCGCGCGTGAGACCTGCGGTTCCGGTGCCGCGTCGACGCGGACCGGATACGGCCTCCGACTCTCGGTCATGAGGACCTCCTCGCCCGGCGGCGCGGTAGGGCGGGCGCCCGGTGCCGTCGGTCGTCACCCAGCCAACCGGTCACCGGCCCCCGCCGACACGGACCTAGGTCGGCAGGCGGCCACCGACCTTGTTCCTGCCTCGGCGGGGACCCCCGAGAGGTCGGGACGTAGGTCCCGTCGCGGAGGACGCGCGGCCCCGGCGGACCGGTCCGGCCCGATCGAGACTGGGGGTCGGAACTCGACCGAGGAGCAGTCATGTACGCCCCCCTCCCCAGCACACCCTCGTCGGCGCCCGAGCCGGACGCGCTCCGGCGGGGCGTCGAGTTCGCGGTCCTCGCACCCTCGGTCCACAACACCCAGCCGTGGCTGTTCGAGCTGCACGACGACCGGCTGGCGGTCCGGGCCGACCGCTCGCGCCAGCTCACCGCACTGGACCCGACCGGACGGGAGCTCGTGCAGAGCGTGGGGGCCGCGCTGTTCAACATCCGGGTCGCCTGCGCCGCATCGGGCTGGACCCCCGAGGTCGACCGGTTGCCGGACCCGCACGACGCGGACCTGCTCGCGGTGGTGGGACCTGGCGTGCCCACGCCGGATCCCGCGCTCGCTGCCCTCGCAGCGGCTGTCCCTGTCCGCCGGACCAACCGGCGAGCGTTCACACCGGGCGAGGTGCCGGAGGTCGTGCTGCGCGGTCTCATCGCCGGAGCCGCGGCCGAAGGCGCCCTTCTCGTCCCCGTCCGGCACGAGGCGCACCGCCGGCTGCTCGCGAGGCTGACCCAGCAGGCCGATCGCCTCCAGAACGCCGAGCCGTCGTACCGCGCCGAGCTGGGGCAGTGGACGAACCGTCGTCCCGAGGACCGCGACGGCGTGCCGGCCGCCGCCGTCCCGCACGTCGACGGCCGCCGGCACGACGATCTGCCGCTGCGGGACTTCGACACCACAGGGGCCGGCGGCCTGCCCGCGGAGACGGCCTCCGGCGTCGACGGCGGCCTGCTGGTGCTGGCGACCCGCTCCGACGACCCGTTCGCCTGGCTGCGGTGCGGCGAGGCCATGCAGCGGGTGCTGTTGGAACTGACCCGGCTCGGGTGGGCGGCGAGCCCGTTCACGCAGCTGATAGAGGTGCCGCTGACGCGCACGCAGCTGCGCTCGGCGCTGGCCTGGGACGCCCACCCGCAGCTGCTGCTGCGCATCGGGCACGCGGACCCGACCCCGGCGACCCCCCGACGTCCGGTCGACGAAGTGGTCCGCACCGCCTGAGCGGGTACCGAACCAGCGGGCCGGGAACCAGCGGGCCCGGCACCAGCGGGCCGGATCGCGGGTTCAGCCCCCGGCCAGCGCAGGCTCGGGCGAGGTGCTCGGTGCCGTGGCCGTGCGCGAGGGGCGCACCACCAGGACAGGCGCCGGGGAGTGCATGGCGCAGTGCAGTGCGACCGAGCCCAGCAGCAGCCCGCTGAGCGCGCCGCGACCGTGGCTGCCGACGACCAGCACCTGGGCCCCACGGGCGTGGTGGACCAGCGCATCCGCGGCGGGCCCGTCCACGATGTGCAGGTGCGCGGCCGGCGGCGGGCCTTCATGTGCGGCCAGCACGTCCTCGACCAGCTCCTCCGCCTGGCGTCGCACCTCGTCATGCCCCTCGTCGGGAGGCGGCACGACCACCGTCGACAGATCGGCCCAGTAGTCGGTGTCGCTGTACGCGGCCACCACGTCCAGGTCGGCGCCGGTCCGTGCCGCTTCCTCGACGGCGGCAACTAGGGCGACGCGCGAACCCGCGGACCCGTCGGCCCCCACCACGACCCGCGGTTCAGCGGGCGCGTCCTCGGGTGCCGGATGGACGACCAGCACGGGGCAGGGCGCGTGGCTGATGCTGTGCAGCGCCACCGAGCCGAGCAGGGCGCTGCGCACGGCGCCGCGACCGCGGCTGCCGACCACCAGCAGCTCGGCGCCCTGGGCCGTCTCGCGCAGCGACTGCACCGGTGGTTCGTAGGTCACGGTGAGGGTGACCTCGACGTCGTCGATGCCCGCGACGTCGGCCAGCTCCCGCCGGACCTCGCCGACCAGGTCCTGGGCGCGCCGGGTGGTGTCGGATCGCATCGCATCGACGTCGGGCACCGCGACGGGTGCACCCCGGGTCCAGACGACCGGCGGCGGCACCGCGGAGACGATGTCCAGCCGGGCCTGCCGTGCGGCGGCCGCCCGCAGTGCCGCACCGAGTGCGAGCCGGCCGCCGGGTGAGCCGTCGATGCCGACGACGACGCGGCGCGAGCCGCCGGACGAGGAAGGGGGCGTGTCCATGCGTGCAGCCTCTGGGGCCGGGGCGGCGGTCGGCAGGGACGGAGGTCCCGGCCACGGGCGTCCGGAGACCCTGAACCGGACGATCGGCCGTGCCTAACGTCCGTATCGAGTGGGGTCGAGGTGGACGAGGGAGCGCGCCGTGCAGGTACAGGAAGTCATGACCCGTGAGGTGGTCACGGTCGGACCGGCCACGTCCGCCAAGTACGCGGCCGAGTTGATGGCCGAGCGCGGGTTCGCCGCGTTGCCCGTGCTCGACGAGGACGGTCTGCTGGTCGGGATCGTGGCGGAGGCCGACGTCCTGCGTGACCGGATGCCGCGCGATCCGCGGTTGCACGCCCGCCGCGACGACCAGCCCGCGGCGACGCCGTCCGTGCTGGTGCACGGGGTGATGACCGCCCAGGTGCGCACGGTCGACGTCCGGGCGGACGTCGCCGATGTGGCCCGCCTGTTCGTCGATGACCGGCTGCGCAGCGTCCCGGTGCTCGAGCACGGGAGGCTCGTCGGCATCGTCAGCCGCCGCGACCTGCTCCGCACGCTGGTGCGGCCGGACGACGTGATCCGCGGTGACGTGCTGGGCCTGGTCGAGGGCTACACCGGCGAGCCGGGCGCCTGGACCGTCGACGTCGTCGAGGGCATGGTCACGATCCGCCGCACCCACGGTGCGCCCCAGGTCTCCCGCGACGTCGAGGAGCGGGCGCTGCGCGCACTCGCGACCACGGTCGGGGGCGTCGTCGACGTTCGGGTGCCTTCCGGGCCCATGAGCGCATCCGCCTGAGCGGAGGGAGGACGACGAGATGACCCGGCCCGTGATCGCAGGCGTGGACGGCTCGGCGCGAGCGCTGGACGCCGCACGCTTCGCCGCCGACGAGGCGCGCCGGCGCGGAGCGCCGCTGCACCTCGTGACGGTCGTGCCGTGGCCCTACGACGGCCTGGCCGCTCCCCCGCCGGATCTCGACCTGCCCGCACTCGTCCGGCAGAGCGGCGAGGCGGTGGTGAGCACCGCGGCCGCAGCCGTGGATGGCGTCGACGTCACCACGTCCGTGCGGGACGGCGATCCGGTCACCGTGCTCACCGAGCTCTCCGCCGACGCGCAGCTCGTCGTCCTCGGCAGCCGCGGGGTCGGCGGGGTCACCGGCCTCCTGCTCGGCTCCGCGGCGAGCGGGGTGGTGGCGCACGCCCGCTGCCCGGTGGTGGTGCTGCCGGACGACGCAGCCGTGGTGGTGCGCGGACGGCGGTCGGTCGTCGCGGGGGTGGCGGGGCGCCTCGACGACGACGAGGTGCTGGCCGTCGCGTTCGCCGAGGCGGCCGCGCGCGGCACCGACCTGATCGCCGTGCACGCGTGGCAGGACGTCGTCCTCGAACCGGAACTGCGCACGCTGAGCCCGCTCGTCGACTGGGCCGGCGTGCTGGCCGACGAGGAGCGCGCGCTCGCCGAGGCGCTGTCCGGGTGGCGCGGCAAGGAGCCCGACGTCGTCGTGCGCGAGCTGGTCGTGCGCGACCGGCCCGCTCGGGCCCTCGTCGCGGCCTCGCTGACCGCCGAGCTGCTCGTCGTCGGGCACCGCAGGCGCCGCACCCTGGGCTCGACCACGCACGGCGTCCTGCACCGGGCTGGATGCCCGGTCGCGGTCGTCCCGCTGGCGGGCCGGCACGGCTGACCGGCACGGGCGGACGGGTCCGGGGGCCGACGTGCCGACGACCGATGCCGACCGCGCGCAGGAGGTGCTCGACCGGGCGGAGTTCCTCCGGCTGCTGGGGTCGGTCGGCATCGGCCGCCTGGGCTACACGCAGGCCGCCCTGCCGGCCATCCGCCCGGTCTCCTTCTCGCTGTCGGGCGAGGATCTCCTCATCCCGGTACCCGACGGCAACCCCCTGATCGAGGCGCTCCGGGGGTCGGTGGTCGCGTTCGAGGCCGACTCCTACGACGAGGCCGTCCGGATCGGTTGGACCGTGGCCGTCGTCGGCACCTCACGGGTGCTCGACCGGCCGCGCGCCGGCGAGTCACTGCCACAGCCCTCCGTCATCGCGGTCCGCGTCGGACCGGTGCAGGGGCTGCGCACCGGCATGAGGTCGTGACCCTCCGGCACACTCCTCGCAGTCGACGACGCCCTGTTGCGGCGCGCGGTCGCGTGAGACCGTGAAGTTCGGGAGGTGCGATTCCATGTCCGGCGGAGATCCGCTCGTCGACGGTGGCAGCCGCGACGGCTCACCGTTGTCGGGGATGCGGCTGACCGAACTCATCGAAGAGGTGCAGGAGCGGCTGAGCTCGGTGGCCCGGGCGCAGACCCGGGTGCAGAACCTGCTCGACGCGTTCCTGAGCGTCTCCACCGGTCTCGATCTGCCCAGCACGCTGCGCCGGCTGGTGGAGGTCGCCTGCGATCTCGTCGACGCCCAGTACGGGGCGCTGGGCGTGCTCCGCCAGGACGGCAACGGGCTGGCCGCGTTCATCAACGTCGGCATCGACGAGGAGCTGGCCGCCCGGATGGGCCACCTCCCCGAGGGCAAGGGGGTGCTCGGTCAGCTGATCAGCGAGCCGTACCCGCTGCGGATCGCCGACCTGGGCACGCATCCGTCGTCGGTCGGCTTCCCACCGCATCACCCGCCGATGAAGTCGTTCCTGGGGGTGCCCGTCCTGGTGCGGGGCGAGGTCTACGGCAACCTGTACATGACGGAGAAGCGGCAGGGGGAGTTCACCGCCGAGGACGAAGCGGTGCTCACCGCCCTGGCCGGGGCGGCCGGGATCGCCATCGACAACGCGCACCTGTACGAGCAGAGCGAGATCCGCCGCCGCTGGCTCGCCGCCATCGCCGACGTGCGGGCCCTGCTGCTCGAGGCGCCGTCGGCCGAGGCGGCGATGTCACTGATCGCGGCCCGGATCGCCGACCTCACCGAGGCCGACGCGGCCTGGCTCCTGCTTGGTCCCGACGCCGACACCGGCGACTACACGGTCGGCGCCCAGAGCGGCGAGGGCCTGCCGGACCTGGCGACCGAGCGGCTGCGGCCCGCGGAGAGCCCGTTGCTCAAGGCGGTCGAGGAGACCGGCGAGGTGGTCACGCTGGACCTCTCGACCGTCGCCTACGACAGCCGCACCCCGCACGTGGACTGGGGTCCCTGCATGGCCATCCCGCTGCACGGCACCCACATCGACCGCTACGTGATGATCGCGGGCCGCCGGGCCGGGGCGCAGCCGTTCGACCCGAGCCTCGCCCCGCTGGTCACCGCCTTCGCCGACCAGGCGACAGTGGCGCTGGACATGGCTGCCCGGCAGCGGCTGGCCCGTCAGCTCGACGTCTACGAGGATCGCGACCGCATCGCCAGGGATCTGCACGACCACGTGATCCAGCGGGTCTTCGCCTCGGGCCTGGCCCTGCAGTCGGTGCTGCCGCGCGTGGGCGACGACCTGGCCCGCGGGCGCATCCAGGGCGTCATCGGCCAGCTCGACGAGACGGTGCGCGACATCCGCACGACGATCTTCGACCTGCACAGCGTCGACTCCTTGGGCTCCGGGGAGAGCCTGCGCCGGCGCGTGCTGGACATCGTGACGGAGACGGCGGTCGGACTCGAGCCGACGGTGCGCATGTCCGGCGCGGTCGACAGCCTGGTCACCGGCGAGCTCGCCGTCGACGTGGAGGCGGTCGCGCGCGAGGGGGTCAGCAACGCGGCCCGGCACTCGGGTGCCGCGCACGTCGTCGTCACCCTCGACGTCTCCGACACGGTGGTCGTCGAGGTGTGCGACGACGGGCGCGGGTTCGACGTCAAGGCCGCGCGCAGTGGCCTGCGCAACCTGCAGCAGCGGGCGGAGAAGCGCGGCGGCGAGGCGTCGGTCGAGCCGCTGCCCGAGGGCGGTACGCGGTTGCGCTGGTCCGCGCCGCTGCGGTGACGCGCGCGGTGGGCTGACGCCGTGTCGTGGTCGTCCCGGCGCTGGTGGGCACTGGCGGTCGCTCTCGTGACCGTGGTCGCCGTCGGCGTGGTCGTCCTCGTCACCCGGAGCGGCGACCACTCCCCCGCTCGGCCCGAGGCCGGTGCGTCGACGACCTCCGCCCGGTCCTCCGCGGCGTCCTCCTCGTCGGCGTCCGCGCCGTCGGTCCCGCCGTCGCAGCCCACTGCGACGACGACGTCCCCATCAGGTCCGCCGGCCGTGCCGGCCTCGCTGCGGGGGCAGGACCTGGAGGCGATCCCGACCTCGTCCCGGGTCGTCGCGCTGACCTTCGACGCGGGCGCGAACTCGGCCGGTCTGTCGAGCATCCTGGCGACCCTGGCCCGCGCGGAGGTGCACGCGACCTTCTTCCTGACCGGGCAATGGGCCGCGGCCGATCCGGCCGGGGTGGCCGCCATCCGCGCGGGAGGCCACCGGATCGGCAACCACTCGATGACCCATCCGGAATTCACCGGGCTCACCGACGCGGCGATCCGCGCGCAGCTGCTCGACGCCGAACGGGCGATCGCCGCGGCCGGCGCCGACCCGCGCCCGCTTTTCCGCTTCCCGCTCGGCGATCGGGACGCCCGCACGATCGCGGCGGTGAACGGCCAGGGCTACGTCGCGGTCCGCTGGTCGGTGGACACCCTCGGCTGGAAGGGCACCAGCGGCGGGATGACCGCTGCGCAGGTGGCCGACCGGGCGATGGGGGCCCTCCGACCGGGCGAGATCGTCCTCATGCACATCGGGTCCAACCCCGACGACCGCAGCACACTGGACGCCGACGCCCTGGGCGGGACCATCACCCGCATCCGCGCCGCGGGCTACGACTTCGTCACCCTCGACGCGCTCCTCGGCTGACCCGCGTCAGCGGCTAGCGTGCGGAGTGGCGCGCAGCTCCGTGGCGAGCACCGCGGCCTGGGTGCGGCGCTCGAGGCCGAGCTTGGCCAGCAGGTGGGAGACGTAGTTCTTCACGGTCTTCTCGGCGAGGAACATCCGCTCGCCGATCTGCCGGTTGGTCAGCCCCTCCCCGATGAGCTCGAGCACCGTGCGCTCCTGCTCGCTGAGCTTGGCGAGGGGCCCGGACGGCTCGGCCGCCCGGCGCATCCGCTCCAGCACGGCGGTGGTCGCCGACGGGTCCAGCAGGGACCCGCCCGCAGCGACCGTGCGCACGGCGGTGACGAGGTCCACCCCCAGGATCTGCTTGAGCAGGTACCCGGACGCGCCTGCCATGATCGCCTCGAACAACGCCTCGTCGTCGCTGTAGCTGGTCAGCATGATCACCTTGAGCTCGGGCATCTTCGACCGGAGCTCACGGCAGACCGAGACCCCGTCGCCGTCGGGCAGCCGCACGTCGAGGATGGCGACGTCGGGGCGCAGCGCCGGCACGCGGGCCAGGGCCTCGCTGGCGTTCTTCGCCTCGCCGATCACCGTGATCTGCGGGTCGCTGTCCAGCACGTCGGCGACCCCGCGCCGGACGACCTCGTGGTCGTCCAGGAGGAACACCTTGATCGGGGTCTGTCCGTCGTCGCTCACACGTGCCCTCCTGCCGACCGGCCGCCCCGGTGGCACGGCTCGGGAGGAACGACCCTGGTGGCGTTCCCTCTCGGCAGGCTAAGCCGGAAGACCCGCCGTAGAGGCAGGGTAGAAGGTCCCGACGGTGGGGACGTGGGACGGGTCCCCGGCATGCGGGCCGTGGTGGCGACGTCCGCCCCCGGCGGGCGGGTCCTCGGACCCTCGCACCGGTCGCCGGCCGCGAGCACGGTGGCCTCATGGACGTGCAGGCACAGGTACTGGTCACCTACGCCACAGCAGCCGGTTCGACGGCCGGTGTCGCCGAGCGCATCGCGGACACCCTGCGGGCGGCCGGGGTGGCGGTCGTGTGCCGCCCGGTCGGCACGGACCTCGACGTCCGCCCCTTCTACGCCCTCGTCGTGGGCAGCGCCGTGCACAACATGGCATGGCTGCAGCCCGCCGTGGACCTCCTCGCCCGGGCGGAGGACAGCGCCCGGCCGGTGTGGTGCTTCAGCGTCGGGGGCATCCAGCCCACGGGGCGGGTCACGCGCGCGATGACCGATCGCGAGCTGCAGCGCATCGCGCAGTCGTTCCCGGGCTCCCTCGACGTCCGCGACCACCGGATGTTCGGAGGAATCATCGATCTGAAGCACACTCCCCTGTGGGGCCGGCTGTTCTTCCGCGCGACCGGGGGGCGCCCGGGTGACCACCGGGACTGGCCGTCCATCCAGGCCTGGGCCGAGGAGATCGCCGCCGCGCTGCCGGTGGGCGACGCTCAGCGCCGGAGCGCCCCGGCCACGGCGAGCGCGCCGGCGGGCACCAGCCCGGCGACCACCGCGACGGCGAGCTCGGCCGGCGCCAGCGACTCCGTCCCGAGCAGGTCCGACAGCCCGGGCAGGTAGACGCCGGCCAGGAGCAGCGCGGCGTTGACGGCCACCGCCACGGGCAACCAGATCGAGGCCCGCCCCTCTGCGCGGGTCCAGGAACCGGCCGGGCGCAGGGCGAGGGCGAGCGCCAGCTGCCCCACGGCCAGGACGACGAACAGCTGCGTCTGCCACGGCCCGCCCCGGCCGTGCGACCACACGGCCGTGCCGAGGCACAGCGCCGTCAGAGCCGCGGCGAGCACGATGACCCGCCGCACGAGCGGCCGGTCGAACACGCCGGCCGAGGGGCTGCGCGGCGGGCGGCTGAGCACGTCGGGTTCGGCGGGTTCGCCGCCCATCGCCACCCCGACCGGTCCGTGCGTGAGCAGGTTGACCCACAGGATCTGCGCGGGCAGGAGCGGGAGCGCGAGGCCCAGGAACGGCCCGGCGAGCATGACCAGCACCTCGGCCGTGCCCCCGGCGATCCCGTAGCCGACGAAGCGGCGGACGTTGTCGAAGACCCGACGGCCCTCGGCGACCGCGGCGGTCACCGTGGCGAGGCTGTCGTCGGCGAGCACCAGGTCGGCAGCCTCCTTGGCGACCTCGGTGCCCCGCTGCCCCATCGCGACGCCGATGTCGGCCGCCCGCAGCGCCGGCGCGTCGTTGACGCCGTCGCCGGTCATCGCCACGACCTCGCCCGCGTCCTGCCAGCCGGTGACCAGGCGCAGCTTGCCCTCGGGCTCCACCCGCGCGAGGACGTGCTCCTCGGCCGGGTGCCGGTCGTCGACCAGCCCCACCTGGCGAGCGACGGCGACGGCGGTGCCGGCATGGTCGCCGGTCACCAGCACCGGGCGGATCCCGGCCCGGTGACAGGAGGCGATGGCGGCTGCGGCCTCGGGCCGGACCGGGTCGTCGAGCGCGACCAGGCCCAGCAGGTCGCCGTCCCGTGCGACGGCGAGGACGCGCCGCCCCTCGGCCGCCCAGCGTGCGGCGGTCTCCGTGGCCTCCGCGGCGTCGGGCAGGCCCGGCAGCACCGCCTCGGGGGCGCCCTTGGTGATCACGGTCGTCGCGGCGTCGGGGGTCCGGTGCTCGGTGGTCATCCGCCGGGTCACTGCGTCGAACGGCTCCTCCCGCAGCCGCGGCAGCGCGGCCCGCGCCGCGGCGACGTCGACACCGGCGTCCAGCGCGGCCCGGACCAGCGAGGTCTCGGTGTCCGCACCCCCGACCGCCCCGCCCGCACCGGCGCCCGAGGGATCGGCGTCGTTGCACAGGGCGGCGGCCTCGAGCAGGCGGACGACGGGTGGCGGCACCGGGCCCGGGAGGACGACGTCGTTCATCCTCGGCGCCCACGCCCGGTCCACCGCCATCGCGCCACGCGTGAGAGTGCCGGTCTTGTCGGTGGCCAGCAGGGTGACCGACCCCAGGGTCTCGACCGCCGGCAGGGAGCGCACCACCGCGCCGCGCCGGCTCATCCGCGCCGCCCCGCCGGCGAGCGCGAGGGTGACCACCGCCGGGAGCGACTCCGGAACGGCGGCGACGGCCAGCGCGACGGCGGCGACCACGGTGGTCTCCCACGGCTCGCCGCGCAGCAGCCCGGCGACCACGAACAGCAGGCAGGCCACCGTGACCCCGCCGGAGATCTGCCGGCCGAGCCGCGCCAGCCGCCGCTGCAGCGGGGTCATCGGGGTGCGGCGCTCGTGCACCAGCGTCGCCAGCCGGCCGACCGCGCTCGACGCGCCGATCGCGGTGACGACCGCCTCGGCGGTGCCACCCACCACGGTGCTGCCGGCGTGCACCATGCCCCGCCGGTCCGCGACCGGTCCGCCATCCGGGGCCACCGCGGCCGGGTCGCGCTCGACCGGCACCGACTCGCCGGTCAGCAGCGACTCGTCGACCAGCAGCCGGTTGCTGCGCAGCAGCCGGGCATCGGCCCCGACGACGTCACCCGCGGTCAGCCGCAGCACGTCGCCGCGCACCAGCTCCCGCGTGGGCACCCAGCGGTCCCGGCCGTCCCGGAGGACCCGGGCGCTGGGCGCCACCAGCGTTCCCAGCGCCGCGACGGCGCGCAGCGCCCGGCGCTCCTGAACCACGCCGAGCGTGGAGTTCACCACCACGACCAGCCCGATCACCACGGTGTCGATCCAGTCGCCGGTGACGGCGGTCAACAGGGCGGCGGCGAGGAGCACCAGGATCAGCGTGTCGGTCAGCTGCAGCAGCACCGAGCGGGCGAGGGAGACCGGCCGCCGCGTCTGTACCTCGTTGGGCCCGTCGGAGGCGAGCCGCTCGGCAACGGTCTCGCCGTCCAGTCCGGCGGCGGGGTTCACCCCGAGGCCCGCGGCCACCTCCGCGGCGCTCCGCGTCCACGCCGCCGGGCCGTCGGCCGGCGGCGCGACGACGGGCGTGCGCGGTCCGCTGCCCAGCAGCCGGACGAGGCCCCAGCCGGTGATCGCGGCCATGGTCAGTGCCATGAGCCCACCGGCTGCCGCGCCGATGAGCGCGATCAGCCAGGTCGGCTGCCCCGGCTGCCACAGCGGCATGGCCACGCTCATGAACACGGCGAGGCCAGCGAGCCAGGCCACCGCCGTCCAGCCGATCCACCGCCGGGCCCCCGCCACCCGCCCCCGCAACACGCTCCACTGGGCGATGCCGATGCTCAGCAGCAGGATCAGACCGGCGGGGACGAGGACGACGAGCTCCAGCGCCAGCGGCCAGTCCTGCAGGCGACCGCCCAGCGCGCTCGGCGTCATGCCCAGCACCCAGGCGAGCGCAGCCGCCAGCCCGGTGCGGCCGACCCAGGACCGGACGGGGAAGCCGGGCAGGGCCCTGCCGAGCACGCCGGCCTGGGCGAGGCCGAGCACCGCCCCCTCCCCCGCGCCGGCGACCGCGAACGCCACCGGCCGCAGGCCCTCCGGCAGCCCGTCGCCGCCGAGGACATAGGCCAGCACCGGAACCAGGAAGCCGAGGGCCTCCCCCAGGAACGTCGCCACCGTCCACCGCCGCCACAGCCGGCCGGGCGCAGCGTCGGGCGCACGACCCGGCACGGCCACGGACGGCAGCACGACGCTTTCCATCACCTCACGCCTCGGACGCGATCCTGACCCGGACGTCGAGCGGGACCGTGCCCCTCGGCGTCACCACCAGCGGGTTGACCTCGATCTCCGCGATCTCGGGCAGCGTGTCGACCAGCCAGCCGACCCGGCGCACGCAGTCCGCGACACCGCGGTGGTCCAGGCCGCTGCCGTGCGCGGTCAGGAGGAGCCCGGTGCCGGCGAGCATCTCCGCGGCGTCGGCGTCGCCCACCGGGGCGAGCCGGTGCACCCGGTGTCCCAGCGCGTCGGTCGCCCGTCCGCCGGCGCCGAGGGCGACGACCGGCCCGGCGGAGGCATCCCGCAGGGCCCCGACCAGCAGCTCGTCGCCGGGCGGCACGAGCGGCTGGACGAGCGCGCCCAGCCAGTCGTCCCCGGCCCGCGCGCGGAAGCCGGCGACGACGTCGGCCACCTCGGCGGGGTGGGCCACCGGCAGCCGCAGGTAACCGGCGTCCCCCTTGTGCACCACGCCCGCGACGTAGCCCTTCACGGCGACCGGGGCGTGTGCCTTCCGCGCCGCTGCCGCGGCCTCCGTCGCGGTGAGCGCCCATGCGGACGGTGCGAGACGCAGTCCGGCAGCCGCGCAGAGAGCGGTGACCTCGGGCGGGAGCAGCCAGCCGCCGCCGTGCTGGCGATCGAGGGCCCGGATCAGCACCTCCCGCGCGGCGCGCACGTCCACCCCGGCCGGGGCCTGCGGTGGCTCGACCGGGCGCTCGAGCCAGCGCCGTCGCCGCAGGGCGGTGGCCAGGGCCCGGGCCGCGATGCCGACGTCGTTGGTCGACAGGACGAACCGCTCCTCGCCGGCGGGCAGGAGCAGTCGTTCGAGGGTGGTGGCCCTGGTCAGTCGCACGTCGACGACCGGCCTGGTCGCCTCCCGGCCGGCCGCAGCGGCGCCCGCCACGACCCCGGGCCAGGGGTCGCTCACCGCGGTCGGGGCGGTCACGGTGACGACGGCGCCGACCTCGGGGCTCCCGAGCAGGACCTGGAGCGCCTGGGCGAACTCGTCCTCCCGCACCGCGGCTCCGGCATCGACCGGGTTGCCGGTCGAGGCCAGGGCGGGCAGGACCGCGCGCAGCCGCTCCTGCACGGGCTCGGGCAGCGGATCCACGCGCAGCCCCGCGGCCACGCAGGCGTCGGCGGCCAGGACGCCACCGCCACCCAGGTTCGTGAGGACGGCGACGGCCGGTCCGGCCGGGAGCGGCTGGCCGTGCAGCAGGGCGAGGGCGCCGGCCAGGTCGGTCAGCGTGGAGACGGACTGGATGCCGGCCGCGGCATAGGCCGCCTCGCGCAGCACGTGGGGGGTCGCGGCCCGCGCGGTGTGGGAAGCGGCGGCGCGCGCCCCGGCAGCCGACGTCCCGACGTCCAGTGCCAGCACGGGCATGCGTCCGGCCAGGTGAGCCGCCGTCGACACGAGCCCGCGCAGGTCGGGCTCGGACTCCGCGTGGACGACGGCCAGCGCGGTCCCGTCGTCCTCGTCGAACCAGGCCAGGGCGTCCCGGACGCCGACGTCCAGCGCGTCGCCGATGGCGACCACCGCCGACAGGCCGAGCCCCAGGCGGGTCCAGGCGCTGCCGGCGGCGATCGCGATGCCGCCGGACTGCGCCACCAGCCCGATGTCGCCGGAGGGGACCTGCTCGGAGATGAACGTCGTGTCCAGCCGCCCGGTGGCACCCGGACCGACGACGCCGACGGTGTTCGGCCCGACGAGTCGCATCCCGTAGCGCTCGACCAGGTCGACGACCTCCTCGGCGAGGCCCGGGACCAGCGAGATTCCCGAGGAGACCAGGACGACGGCGCGCACGCCGTGCTCGCCGCAGTCACGGACGACGTCGGCGACGGCCCCCGCGGGCACGGCGACGACCGCCAGGTCGACCGGGCCGGGCAGGTCGGCGACCCGCGGCAGACACGGGACACCCTCGACCCGGTCGGCATGCGGGTTCACCGCGAGCACGGTGCCGGGGAAGCCGGCCTGCTGCAGCTTGCGCACGACCGCCCCGCCGATCGAGTGCGCCCCCGAGCCGGCCCCGATCACGGCGACCGTCTCGGGCCGGAGGACCGCGCGCAACGAGGCCGCGGCCGCCAGGCGGTGGCGTTCCTCCGACGCGGCGGAGTACCGCTCGTCGCCGTGCAGCGTGATGTCGATGCGCATCGAGGGGCCCTCGCGGGTGACGCCCACCGGCAGCCCGAGCGTGTTCAGCACGCGGACCATGCGGCCGTTCTCGGCGAGGACGTCGGCGGTCATGCGCCGGATCCCGATGCGCAGGCACGTCGCGGCGAGCTCCTCCAGCAGGGCGGTCACCACACCGTGGTCGCGCCACTCGTGCGCGACGACCGCCGCGACCTCGCCGCCGTCCCCGCCGACCGGCACCATCTGCACGGCGCCGACCAGCCGGCCCCGGACGACGGCACCGAGGGACACCGCTCCGCTGTCGGCGAGCGTGCGTTCCAGGTAGCCGGGCAGATCGGCGGGGTGGAGCGTGCTGAACCGCAGGTACCGGTCGCGCTCGGGCAGCGCGTCGTGCAGGGCGAGCAGCACCCCCGCGTCGTCCGGACCGAGCCGCCGGACCAGGGCGGGCGTGCCGTCGGCCAGCAGCACCCGGTCGGGAGCGACGCGCCGGGCCCGGACCGCAGGGGCGGGCGGGAGCGCCGTCGCCGTGGCGGTCACGTCCGGACCGCCGACCGCACGCGCGCAGCATGCCCGCCTTCTCTCGTCACGCCGTCCACCGTCGACCACGCGGTCGGGTTCCGGCAGGGGCCGGAAGTCCCACGGCGTCCGGTCTTCCGGCCGCGTCCGCCGCCCACCGGCCACGGCACGGTCGGTAGTGCATCACCAGCCCCCGAGGAGACGTCATGGACGCCGTGAAGACCTGGACCGTTCGGATCGACATCGGTGAGCACGAGGGGCGCACGCGCGCCATGGCCCACCTGCAGACGCGGGACTCCGACCACCTGGTCGGCGTCGGCTCGGCACGGCTGAACCCGACCGACCGGGACGTGCCCGAGATCGGCGACGAGCTCGCCGCCGCCCGGGCGCTGAGCGATCTGGGCCATCGGCTGCTGGATGCCGCGATCGACGACGTGGAGCAGGTGAGCGGCGGTCCCGCGCACCTGCTCCGGTGACTGAGAGGAACGCACCCGGATGACCCTCAACCTGGCCATGATGCTGCGCGAGGCCGCGCGCACCCACCCCGAGAAGGCCGCGCTGCTGTTCGACGGCGGGCAGGTCAGATACGCCGAACTCGACGCCGCCTCCGACCGGTTCTGCGCCGGCCTGCGGGCCCGGGGGCTGGTCCCCGGCGACGCCGTGGGCCTGCAGTTGCCGAACGTCCCGCAGTTCGTGGTCGCCTACTTCGGCATCCTCAAGGCCGGGTGCGTCGTCGTGCCGATGAACGTGTTGTTCAAGGCCGCCGAGGTCGGCTTCATCCTGCGCGACTCCGGCGCCCGGATGCTCATCACCTGGGCCGGGTCCGTGGAGGAGGCCGCCAAGGGGGCGGCCGACGCCGGCCTGCTCGACCTGGTCGTGCTCAACCTGCCCGGCCTGCCCAACGTGACGGTCGGCCGCCCGTACGAGCAGTTGCTGGCCACGGCGGTCGTGGGACCGCCGCCGATGCACCAGACCGAGCCGGGCGACACCGCGGTGATCATCTACACCAGCGGTACGACCGGACGTCCCAAGGGCGCCGAGCTGAGCCACTTCTGCCTGTTCATGAACGCCGACACCCCCGGCCGGCTGTTCGGCATGCGGGAGGACGACATCGTCGCGGTCATGCTGCCGCTGTTCCACGTCTTCGGGCTGTCCAGCGTGATGAACGTCTGCGTGCGGTTCGGCGGGACGATGTCGCTGATCCCGCGGTTCGAGCCGGGCAAGGTGTGCGAGGTCGTCCAGCGGGACCGGGTGACGGTCTTCGAGGGCGTGCCGACGATGTTCATTGCCGTCCTCAACCACCCCGAGCGGGAGAAGTACGACCTCTCCTCGATCCGCGTGGCGGTCTCCGGCGGTGCGCCCATCCCCGCCGAGGTGATCGACGAGTGGGAGCGCACCTATCCCGGCGTGGTGATCCTCGAGGGCTACGGGCTGTCGGAGACCGCCTCCACCACGACCTTCAACATCAGCGAGCAGGAACGTCGGGTCTACAGCGTCGGCAAGCCCATCTACGGGGTCGAGTGCGCGATCTGGGACGCGGAGGGCCGGCCGCTGCCCCCGGGGCGGGACAACGTCGGGGAGCTCGTCGTCCGCGGGTTCAACGTGATGACCCGCTACCACGCGAACCCGCAGGCCACGGCCGAGGCGTTCACCGACGGCTGGCTGCACACCGGGGATCTCGCATACGTCGACGAGGACGGCTTCTACTTCATCGTCGACCGCAAGAAGGAACTGATCATCCGCGGCGGCTACAACGTCTACCCGCGCGAGGTGGAGGACGTCCTCTACACCCACCCAGCGGTGGCCGAGGCCGCCGTCGTCGGCGTCCCGGACGACCGGCTCGGCCAGGAGGTCAAGGCCTTCGTGGCGCTGCGCCCCAACGGGCCGCGGGCGACCGAGCCGGAGCTCATCGCGTACGTCAAGGAACGGATGGCGTCCTACAAGTACCCCCGCAGCGTCGAGTTCCGGGAGCACCTGCCGATGAACGCCACCGGCAAGATCCTCAAGCGGGAGCTGATCGCGTGATGGACCGGATGGGCCCGCTGGACGCCGCGTTCCTGGAGATCGAGGACGCCCAGACCGGGACGTCCCTGGCCATCTCCTCGATCGCGGTCTTCGAGGGACCGGCACTCAGCGCGGAGGAGTTCACCACCGCGATCCGCGGTCGGCTCCCCCTCGTGCCCCGGTACCGGCAGAAGGTGCGGGAGCTGCCGCTGGACCTCGGCCCGCCGGTGTGGGTGGACGACCCGGACTTCGACCTCGGGTACCACCTCCGCCGCACCGCGCTCCCGGAACCGGGCGGCGACCGGGAACTGGCGACGCTCATGGCGCGCGTGATGTCCCAGCGGCTGGACCGCGCCCGGCCGCTGTGGGAGTACTGGTTCGTCGAGGGCCTGGCGGGTGGGCGCTGGGCGATGATCTCCAAGGTCCACCACTGCATGGTCGACGGCGTCTCCGGCACCGATCTGTACCGGGTGATCCTCGATCCCGGCCCCGAGCCAGGGTCGCCCGTCCCCGACGACTGGCAGCCGCACCCCGAGCCCTCGGGCGCCCGGCTGGCCGGGGAGGCGATCCGCGACCTGGCCGCGCTGCCGTGGCGGGCGACGCGGGCGTTGGCCGGCACGGCCCGCTCCCCCGCTGCGCTGGGGCAGCTGGTGCGGACGACGGTCCGCGGCACCGCCTCGTTCGCGACGGCCCTCGTGCCGACCCGGGCCTCCTCGCTCACCGGACCGCTGTCGGCGGAACGCCGCTACGCGTTCGCCCGCAGCACGGTCGAGGACGTGTCCACCGTGCGGCACGCCCTGGGCGGGACCTTCAACGACGTGGTGATGGCGGCCGTCACCGCCGGCTTCCGCAGCCTGCTGATCAGTCGCGGAGAGCAGCCGGCGCCTCATCTGATCCGCTCGCTGGTGCCGGTGAACGTCCGGGCTCCCGGCGAGGAGAGCATCCGCGACAACCGGGTGTCCTCCATGCTCGCGGACCTGCCGATCGAGATCGCCGACCCGATCGAGCGCCTGGGCGCCGTCCGCGAGCTGTTCGGCCGGCTGAAGGCCGAGCACGAGGCCGACGCCGGCGCCGTCCTGGTGAAGCTGGCCGGGCACGAGCCGTTCCTGCCGGTGGCGGCCGGGCTGCGGCTGACGTGGCACGTGCCGCAACGCAACATCACGACCGTCACCACGAACGTGCCGGGGCCGCGGGAGCCGCTCTACGCCCTCGGTCGCCGGTGCGTCGAGATCATCCCGTACGTGCCCATCGCGTCCCGGCTCCGCGTCGGGGTGTCGATGTTCACCTATGCCGGAGCGCTGACGTTCGGGGTCACCGGCGACTACGACACCGCGGGCGACGTCTGGACCTTGGCCGACGGGATCGGGAAGGGCATGGCCGAGCTCGTCGCCGCGGCAGCCGACCGAGCCTCCTCGGAGGTCCCGGGATGACCGTGGTCACCGGCGTCGCCGCCGACGGGCGGCGGTGGGAACTGCGCGCGGCGTCCCACCAGGTCACCGCGCTCACGGCGGGGGGCACGATCGGGGAGGCGCACGTGACCGACCGGGGCGACCGGGTGGTGGTCGAGCTCTGGTCCGCCGAAGCCGGTATGCCGTCCGAGCTGAGGGCCCAGCTCGTGACGGCGGCCTTCTCCTCCCCTGCCCTCCGGCCGGAGCGCCCCGTCCTCGTCTGCATCCCCCGGCACGACGGCGGCCTGCTGGAGGAGGCCCGCCGTCATGTCCGGGACGCCCGGACGCGGGCGGCCGGGGTGACGTGCCTGCTCGAGGGCTACGTGGGGAACGGGACGCCACCGCCGCGCTGACCCGGCGGACTCACAGCCCGGGGGCGCCGTAGACCGGGAACCACCGGCCGAGGTCCGGCTCGATCCGGAGGTCGTCCTCGATCACCGCGCGCACCTGCAGCTCGAGGGGGTTGTCCCGGCGGTCGGGCCGGCCGGTGCGAACGGCTCTGCCTCGCCACGAGGCCTGCTCAGACGTGCGCCCCCACGGGCTGCTCGAGGCCCAGCCGGTATTCACCGCGTCGGGCGGCGGTGTTCATCGCGGCCCGGTGCAGGAGCGCGGCCTGGGCCGCCACCACGTTGCCGGCCTCGCCGTCCCAGGCGCGGAGGACGGGCGCCTGCAGGGCACGCCCGAAGGAGAAGCTCAGCTGCCACGGCTGCCGTGGCGCCCGGTTCAGCGCGGCGAGATTCGCCGTCGCCTGCAGGTCGGACTGACCGCCGGAGAGGAAGACGATGCCGGGGACGGCGGCCGGGACGGCCTGACGGAGTGCGCCGATGGTCGCCTCGGCGATCTGCGCGGCATCCGCCTGCCGGTGGGAGTCGACACCCGGCAGCACCATGTTCGGCTTGAGCAGGCTGGCCTCCAGCACCACCCGGTGGCGGGCCAGCTCGTCGTAGACCGTGCGCAGGGTCGCCACGGTGACCTCCGCGCAGCGCTCGAGGCTGTGCGCACCGTCCATCAGGACCTCGGGCTCGACGATCGGCACCAGGCCGGCCTCCTGGGTCAGCGCCGCGTACCGGGCCAGGGCCTGCGCGTTCGCCGACAGGCAGGTCCGGCTCGGCCGGCCCTCGCCGATCCGCAGGACCGCCCGCCACTTGGCGAAGCGGGCGCCCAGGGCCGCGTACTCCTCGAAGCGGGCGCGTAGCCCGTCCAGCCCCTCGGTGACCACCTCGTCGGGGAACCCCGACAGCGGCGTCGTCCCACGGTCGACCTTGATCCCCGGTACGACACCGGCCCGGCGCAGCACCTCGACGAACGGCGTGCCGTCGTCGGTGCGCTGGCGGATCGTCTCGTCGAAGAGGATCACGCCGCTGATGCTCGCCCCGATGCCGGGGGTCGTGAACAGCAACTGCCGGAAGGCTCGGCGGTGCTCCTCGGTGGACTCCACCCCGATCGCCGCGAGCCGCTTGGCCATCGTCGGGTTGCTCTCGTCCGCCGCGAGGATGCCCTTTCCGGGGGCTACCAGCGCCTGCGCCGTCGGGATCATCGTCGCCAGGTCCATGCGCCCACCGTCGCCGACGGCGACGTCCGGTCACGAGGGCCGGACGTCCCGTCGGCATGCGGCCGACGGTCCCTCGTCGGCCGCACCGCTCACCGGAGGACGGCCACCTTGAGTGCGCCGGTGCTGCCCGGGTCGTCGAACACGTCGTAGGCCTGGGGGACCTCGTCGAAGCCGAACCGGTGGGTGATCAGCCGCGACGCATCGAGCTTCCCGGCCCCGACCAGCTGCAGCAGAGTGGGCGTCGTGGAGGTGTCGACCAGACCCGTGGTGATGGTGACGTCGCGGATCCAGAGGTCCTCGAGGTGCAGCGTGGTCGGCTTGCCGTGCACGCCGACGTTCGCCACGTGCCCGCCCGGGCGGACGACGGCCACCGTCAGGTCGAAGGTGGCGGGCAGGCCGACGGCCTCGATGGCGACGTCCGCGCCGAGCCCTCCGGTCAGCTCCCGGACCGCACCGACGACGTCGTCGTCCGGCGAGAGCGCACGGTCGGCGCCGAAGGACAGGGCCGCGGCACGGCGGCTCTCGACCGGGTCGACCACGACGATCTGCAGGGGGCTGAACAGCCTCGCGGTCTGCACGGCGGCGAGCCCGATGGGGCCGGCGCCGACCACCACGACGGTGTCGCCGGGACGGACCCGGCCGTTGAGGACGCCGACCTCGTAGGAGGTGGGCATGATGTCGGCGAACATCAGCGCCGCCTCGTCGGTGATGCTCTCGGGCAGGACGTGCAACGATCCGTCCGCGAAGGGGATGCGCACCGCCTCGGCCTGGACGCCGTCGATCAGGTGCCCCAGCACCCAGCCCCCTCCGCCGAGGCACTGGCCGTAGCGGCCTTCGCGGCAGAAGCGGCAGCGCCCACACGCGCTGATGCACGACATGAGCACCCGATCACCGGGTCGCACCGTGCGCACACCGGGCCCGACCTCCGTCACGGTGCCGACCGCCTCGTGCCCGAGCACCCGCCCGGACTCCACCTCCGGCACGTCGCCGCGCAGGATGTGCAGGTCGGTGCCGCAGATCGTGAAGCCGTCCACGCGGACGACGGCGTCCTCGGGGTCGCGTACCTGCGGGTCGGGGACGTCCTCCCAGGACCGTTTGCCGGGGCCGTAGTAGACCAGCGCCTTCATGGCGTTCTCCTTTCACCGGCCCCCAGTCGACGGCCCCGGCCGGGCCGGCGGCCACGGTCGGAAGCCGGGACCTGGCGGGTACAAGGTCTGCCCCGGAAGCTCCCGCGGACAGGCAGGCTTGCCCGCTGTGACGCCCGAGGAGTTCTTCGCCGCCCACCCGGTCGGGCTGGCCGTCTACCGCGTGGGCGGCTGACAACGTCTCCGTGGACTCGGAAGCGATGTGCAGCCGGGGCGCGTTCCTGGCGCGGAAATGCGCCCAACCCGCACATCGCCCGTGGCCACGGGCCCGGTCGACGGGCCGAACGGCCCGGTCGCCGGTGACCAGCGCCCCGTACCGCAGCCGACCGGGCACTGGCAGGCTCGTGGAGACGGAGGAGCGGAGCACGCGTGACCGGGTGGCTGTTGCGATACGAGGGCCTCGACCCGGCGCGCGAGCCGCTGCGCGAGGCGCTCTGCACCCTGGGCAACGGCCGGTTCGCCACGCGGGCCGCCGCGCCGGAGTCCCGTGCGGGCGACGGCCACTACCCGGGCACGTACGCCGCGGGCGTGTTCGACCGCCTGGACGACTCGGTGGACGGCGTCCACGTCGAGAACGAGAGCATCGTCAACCTGCCCGACTGGCAGTCGCTCACCTTCCGCATCGAGGACGGCGACTGGCTGGACCTGGCTGCGGTCGCGGTCACCGGCTACGTGCAGGAGCTCGACCTGCGCCGCGGGGTGCTCACCCGCCGGTTCGGCATCCGCGACGCCGAGGGCCGGCGGACCCGCGTCGCCCAGCGCCGGCTCGTCTCGATGGCCGACCCCTACCTCGCCGCGCTGGACATGACCGTGACGCCGGAGAACTGGTCCGGCCGGATGACCGTGCGCTCGGGTCTCGACGGCCGGGTGGAGAACCTCGGGGTCGCCCGGTACCGCGGGCTGGGCAGCCGACACCTCTCCCGCGTCGAGGGGGCCGCGGAAGCCGACGGCACGTTGTCGCTGACCACGGAGACCGTCACCTCCCGCGTCCGCGTCGGCCTCGCCGCCCGCCACCGGCTGCTCGTGGGCGGCGCCGAGCAACCGCTGCGCGGCACGCCGGCCGTGGACCGCGACTTGGCGGGCCTGGATCTGGCGGTGGACGTCGCGCCCGGCGTCCCGGTGACCGTGGAGAAGGTCGTGGCGCTGTACACGTCACGCGACCGCGCCATCGACGAGCCCGGCGCGGCGGCACGGGTCGAGGTCGGCCGCGCACCCGCCTTCGACGCCGTCCTGGGCCGGCACGAACTCGCGTGGCGCGCCCTCTGGGACCGGTGCGACGTCACGATCGACGGGCCGGTCCGCGCCTCGCTGGTGCTGCGGCTGCACGTGTTCCACCTGCTGCAGACCGTCTCCCGGCACAGCATCGACCTCGACGTCGGTATCCCGGCCCGGGGACTGCACGGCGAGGCGTACCGGGGCCACGTGTTCTGGGACGAGCTGTTCGTGATGCCGTACCTGAACCTGCGGCTGCCCGAGGTGGCCCGCGCGATGTTGCTCTACCGCTGGCGCCGGCTGCCCGAGGCCCGCGCCGCCGCCCGCGCGACCGGATGCCGCGGCGCGCTGTACCCGTGGCAGAGCGGGGCGAGCGGGCGCGAGCAGTCGCAGACGGTCCACCTCAACCCGCGGTCGGGCCACTGGCTGCCGGACAACTCGGCGCTGCAGCGGCACATCGGCCTGGCCGTCGCCGTCAACACGTGGCGGTACTGGGAGGCCACCGGGGACCGGGACTTCCTCGACCGCCACGGCGCCGAGATGATCCTCGAGATCGCCCGGTTCTTCGCCGACCTGGCCCGCTACGACCGCAGCGACGACCGCTACGACATCTGCGGGGTCATGGGCCCCGACGAGTACCACGACGCGTTGCCCGGAAGCGTTCGTCCCGGCCTGGACGACAACGCGTACACCAACGTTCTGACGGCGTGGGTCCTCGGCCGCGCCGTCGACTGCCTGGACCTGCTGGGGTCAGCGCGACGGGAGGAGCTGCTCGACCAGCTCGGCATCGCCCGGGCCGACCTCGAGCGGTGGGAGCACGTGGCCCGGAAGCTGCGGCTGTGCTGGCACGCCGACGGCATCCTCAGCCAGTTCCGCGGCTACGAGGATCTCGCCGAGTTCGACTGGGCCGGGTACGCGCAGCGTTACGGCGACATCAGCCGGCTCGACCGCATCCTCGAGGCCGAGGGGGACTCCCCGAACAACTACAAGCTGTCCAAGCAGGCCGACGTCCTGATGCTCTTCCACGTCCTGAGCGCCGACGAGTTCTACGCCGTCCTCGACCGGCTCGGCTACGCCCACGACCGGGAAACCATCCCGCGGACGGTGGGCTACTACCTGGACCGCACCTGCCACGGGTCGACCCTGTCGAAGGTCGTGCACGCCTGGGTCCTGGCGCGGGGCAACCGGCGCAAGGCGTGGGAGTACTGGCTGGACGCACTCGAGAGCGACATCGCCGACGTGCAGGGCGGCACGACCGGCGAGGGCATCCACCTGGGGGCCATGGCCGGAACCGTCGACCTGCTCGAGCGCGGCTTCACCGGGCTGGAGACCCGCGGCGAGGCGCTGGGACTGGACCCCTACCTCCCCGATGCGCTGGCGAGCCTGCGGTTCCGGCTCCGCTACCGCGGCCATCCGCGGATCGAGATCACCGTCACCCACACCAGCGTGACCGTCGGCGGCGGTGCCGCGCAGTCCACGATCCTCCCGGTGCGCGTGCGGGACGAGGAGTACCGGTTCGATGCGCGCGGCAGCCTGGAGATCCCCCTGCACCGGCGCCGCACCGCCCACAGCGGTCGACCGTCCGACGAAGCGGAGAGGTGAGCACCGTGCGCCCACCCACCCCCCGGCCGCACCCCGCGGGCTCGACCGCGGCCTGGCGGTCGGCGATCGAGCAGGCCGCCGACCGCGGCCGACTGGCCCCGTCGGTGCACAACACCCAGCCGTGGGTGTTCGCGCTCTTCCCCGACCGGCTGGAGCTGCGCGCCGACCGCTCCCGGCAGCTGACGGTCCTCGACCCGGACGGCCGGGAGCTGGTGCAGAGCGTCGGGGCCGCGCTGTTCAACGTCCGCGCCTCGCTGGCCGGCTCGCACGTCGGCGCGACGGTGGACCGGCTGCCCGACCCCGCGGACGCCGACCTGCTGGCCGTGGTCCGGCCGGCACCCGACACCCCCGATCCCGACCTCGCCCGGCTCGATCGCGCGATCCCCCGGCGGCACACCAACCGCCGTCCGTTCGGCGCGGAGACGCTGTCCGACGACGTCCTGGGCCGGCTGGCCGACGTCGTCTTCACCGAGGGAGCCCGGCTGGTGCCGGTGCGCACCCCCGCCGAGCGGGAACTGCTCGCCCAGGTCACCCGGGAGGCCGATGCTCTGCAGAACGCCGACCCGCAGTACCGCGCCGAGCTGGAGCAGTGGACCAGCCGCACCCCGGCGCAGGGGGACGGCGTCCCGGCCAGTTCCGTGCCCCGGACATCCGGACCGCGCACGGACGCCGTCCCGGTCCGCGATTTCGATCTGCGCGGGCGCGGCGGGCTGCCCCGGCGCACCGGCTCCGGAACCGACCAGACGCTCCTGGTGCTCGCCACCGACTCCGACGATCCGCCGGCGTGGCTCCGGGCCGGCGAGGCGTTGGAGCGGCTGCTGCTGGAGCTGACCGTCCGCGACTGGGTCGCCGGGCCGATGAGCCAGCCGCTCGAGGTGCCGGCGACGCGACGGCGCCTGGCCGGGCTGACCGCACCGCTCCAGCCGCAGATGGTGCTGCGCGTGGGCCGGGCGGCGACGGCCGACTCGACGGCGCGGCGCCCGCGACGCACGGTCGTGCAGAACAGCGCCCGCCCGGACCCGCCGGTCGTCCCCACCCCGCCGCCGCGTGCCGAGCGGCCGGAGCAGCCCGGCCGGCGCCCGGTGCCGGACGGCCGCGGGGGGACGACGTGGCGGTGACCGGTCAGTCGTGCGTCGACTGGCCGGTGGCGACGTCGACGACGATCCGCACCGGGTTCTGCAGGAGGTAGACCCGGAACCGCGTCGTCGCCGCGGTGCCGATGAAGACCACGGTGGTGCCCTCGAACCTCCCGTCGAACTGCACCGCGGTGACGGACTCGGTGTCGTGGGCCGAGATCCGCCGGGAATCCGAGTACTCCGTGACCCCGGTGTCGGGCGGATTGCCCACGCCGGTCACGGTCGCCTGCAGCGTCGCGTCGCCGGGCAGGTCGATCGCGGCGCCGCTGCCCTGGGAGGCCGGCTGGTCGACGTACCGCACGTCCCACCCCGGCGTCCCACGTCCGCCGAAGTCCAGGACGACGCGGTCGAACCCGTCGTGGTGGCCGATGCGGACGTCGGGGACGTTGCCGAAGGCGTCTGGCGACGCAGCGTGCGTGTCCGGTCGGGTGTCGAGCCTGGTCTTCCCCGGCTCGGACGCCCGGATCCTCACCGTCGCGCCGCACGCCGCGGCCCGGCCACAATGACGCCATGAGTGCCGCCGGTTCGCTGGACGTGATCCCCGACGACGAGTGCTACGCCCTGCTCGCGACCCAGGAAGTGGGCCGGATCGGCGTGGTCGTCGACGACCACCCGCTGATCGTCCCGGTGAACTACGGGCTGGACGGCCGAACGATCGTCGTCCGCACCCACCCGGGCACGATGCTCAGCGCAGCGTCCCGGGGCACCGTGGCGTTCGAGGTCGACGACGTCGACCGCCGGGAGCGGCGGGGATGGAGCGTCCTGGTCCTGGGGGCCGCCGAGGAGATCGGACCCGAGCAGCGGGCCGAGCTGATCGAACGCACCCGAGGCAGCGGGGTGCAGCCGTGGGCGCCCGGTGAGCACGGCGTCTGGCTGCGGATCCGCCCGCAGGGGATCAGTGGACGGCGGATCGTCCCGGGCCGGCTCCCGTGGGGCGTCGACGACCGCGCGTACCTCTGAGCGCTGCCTCCCCGCGGGAGACCGAGTCAGCCCAGCGCATTCCGGTTCGGCCGCACGGCAAGTTCCTCCACCGCCACCCCGTGTCCGCGCTCGCAGGTCACCGCGACGGCCACCTCCCCGCCGCAGCCTGCGTGATGCACCGACAGTGGGCCGCCGTGCGCGCCACCGAGGTAGCGGTCGCCCCACGCCATGAGTGCGAGGGCCGCCGGCAGGAGATCGCGTCCCATGTCGGTCAGCCGGTATTCATGCCGGGTTCGTTGGCCCGGCTGCCGATAGGGCACCCGCTCGAGGAGGCCTGCCTCCACCAGTTCGCGCAGGCGCTTCGCGGCGACTCCCTCGGTGATGCCGACCCGGCCGGCGAAATCGTCGAACCGCCGGGTGCCGTAGAACGCCTCACGCATGATCAGCATCGCCGACCGGGTGCCGACGACCTGCATCGCCCGGTCGATCGAACAGCGACCGTGCGCGCTCCACGCATCGCGGTCCGCGAGGGCGCCTTCGAGCACCGCCGTCCCGTCGTGGCTCATGATCGACATCCTAGCTCCTGACTTGTCAAAAGCGTAGTCAGCCTGCTTTGCTCCTGGCTATGGGAATGCCTAGCCAGATCCGAGGGGAGGCGTCCGACCGGTCGGACCCTCGCGCCGTCCTCGTCGTGCTGTCCCTCGCGGCCTTCATGGCGAGCCTCGACCTTTTCATCGTCAACGTCGCTCTGCCGAGCCTCGGCAGCGATCTCCACGAGCCGTCCCTGAGCACGCTCAGCTGGGTGCTCAACGGCTACGCCATCGTGTACGCCGCGCTGCTGGTGCCCTTCGGCCGGCTGGCCGACCGATACGGCCGCAAGGGTGGCTTCCTCCTCGGGCTGGCCGTGTTCACGCTCGCCAGCGCGGGCTGCGCCGCCATCAGCAGCGTGGAGTGGCTCGTGGTCTTCCGCGTGGTGCAGGCGGCCGGGGCGGCGCTGCTCACACCGACGAGCCTGGGCCTGCTGCTGACCGCCACGCCCGCCGCCGACCGGGTGCGAGCGGTGCGGATCTGGGCAGCGTCCGGCGCGCTCGCCGCGGCGGCGGGCCCCGCCGTCGGGGGCGCCCTCGTCGAGACGTCCTGGCGCTGGGTCTTCCTGATCAACCTGCCCGTCGGAGCGCTGGCCCTGCTCTGGGCGGCGCGAGTCGTGCCGGCATCCCGCGACGAACGGCGCACCCCCCTGCCGGACCTGCTGGGCGCGGCGATCCTGACCGTCGCCATCGGCGCCCTGGCCCTGGGCCTGGTCAAGGGCAGCGACTGGGGGTGGACCAGTGCGAGCACGCTCGGCTGGCTACTCACGGCCGCTCTCGGCATCGCATGGTTCTCGATCCGCTCTCTGCGGCACCCCTCCCCCGTGGTGTCGCCCGCCCTCGTGCGGGTGCGCAGTTTCGCGCTGGCCAACGTCACGGCGATCGCGTTCTCGGTGGCGTTCGCCGCCAACCTGCTGGCCAGCACCTTGTGGATGCAGGAGGTCTGGGGTTACTCGGCGATCCGTACGGGTCTGGGCATCGCGGTCGGCCCGGCCATGGTCCCGCTCTTCGCCGCGATCGCCCAGAAGCTCTCCGCCCGCGTCCCGGCCGGCGTCATCACCGCGATCGGCTGCTGTCTGTTCGGGGTGGCCGTCCTGCTCGTCGGCCTGCGGCTCACGCTGACGCCGTCCTACGCCGCGGTCGTGCTGCCCGGGATGCTGGTGGGCGGTGCCGGTGTCGGTCTCGCGCTGCCGACCATCCTCTCGACCGCGACCGCGGACCTCCCGGTGCACAGTTCGGCCACCGGGAGCGCCGTGGTGAACATGAGCCGCCAGATCGGCGCCGTGCTCGGCATCGCCGTCCTCGTCGCCGTCCTCGGGACGCCGAAGGACGGGGCCGCCGCCCTGGACGCGTTCGCGCGCTCCTGGGTCGTGATCGGCGGCGTGTCGGTCCTGGCCGCCCTCGTCGCGCTCGGCATGACCCCCCGCCGCGACGTCGAGATCTCACCCGCCCTCGAGCCCGGGACCGCCAGGAGCGCCGGGGCATGACCGCCGTCCCCGGCTCGACACCCCTCCTGCCGGCGCTCGAACCGAAGGGCGGAGGACGCGCCGTCGTCTTTCCGGACCAGGCCCGGTCCTGGACCGGAACGCACGGTGGCGTCGTGGTGGCGACGCTGATCCGAGCGGCGGAGGAGGCGGCGACCGGACGGCGACCAGCCGCCGTGACGGCGCATCTCCACCGGCCCGTGGACACGGTCGCCGCCACCATCACGCTCACCGAGGTGTCGTCCGGTCGCACCGTCAGCAGCGTGTCGGTCGGGCTCGACCAGGGACAGCGCCGGGCCACCGCGACGGTGCTGCTCACCGCCGACGGTGACGGCGCCGGCACGCTGTCGTCCAGCGGCCGCCGCGACCTCTCGTCGCTGCCCGTCCCGGACGACCTCGACCGGCTCGGCGTCTTCGACGAGGCGACGCCCATGGCCACCCACCTCGACATCCGCCCGCTCGGTGAGGCACGACCGTTCGGGGGCGGCGACGAGCCGGTGCTCATGGCGTGGCTGCGGATGCGACCGGCACCGGCCTACCGATCCGCGGTGGCTGCCGTGCTGCTCGACGGCCTGGTGCCCTCCCTCTACGCCGTCCTCACCGCACCGGCGGTCATTCCCACCGTCGAGTTCACCGTGCACTTCTGCCCGGTTCAGCCGACGGACGAGTGGTTCTTCATCGAGCAGCGGACGACGTGGTCGACCGGCTCCTTCTGTGTCGACGAGGCGGAGCTCAGGACGACCGACGGAATTCTCGTCGCCCAGTCGCGGCAGCTGCGCCGCATCCTGGGGGCGCCATCGGCGGGGTGAGAGTGCGCCCGCTGACGTGCCGCTACGTCGGCTCGGCGAATCTCGTCAGCCGGATCGTCTCGGGAAGGGCCTGGAGCGAGGCCACCAAGGTGTCGGGCAACGAACCGCTGACGTCCGTGAGGACGTAGCCCAGTTCCCCGCGCGTGGCGAGGATCTGACCGTCGACGTTCAGGCTGTGCTCCGCGATCAGTGCCTCGATCCGGGCCAGGACGCCCGGAATGTTGCGATGGAGCAGCGCGAAGCGGGTCACCGATGCCCCGTGCAGGGCCACCGGGGGCAGGTTGACGCTGAGCGTCGTCGTGCCGGTCCGGCTGAAGTCCAGCAGCTTGCCCGCCACGAACCGGCCGATGTCGTATTGCGCCTCCTGAGTGGATCCGCCCACGTGCGGCGTGAGGATGACGTTCGGCAGTCCTCGCAGCACAGACGTGAACTCGTCCCCCTGCGCCCGTGGTTCATCGGGGAAAACGTCCACGGCGGCGCCGGCGATGTGCCCGCTGAGGATGTGGTCGCGCAATGCCTCGTGGTCGACCACGAATCCGCGGGACAGGTTCAGGAACAGGCTGCGCGGGCGCATGAGGGCGAACTGCTCGGCCCCGAACAGGCCCGCGTTGCCGGCGCGCCCGTCGACGTGCAGCGTCACCGTCTCGGCGGCTTCGAGCAACTCCTCCAGGCTGCCGCAGGCGCGGGCATTGCCGAGCGCGAGCTTGTCCTCGAGGTCGTAGAAGATCACCCGCATGCCCAGCGCCTCGGCCAGGACGGACAGCTGGCTGCCGATGTTGCCGTAGCCGACGATGCCGAGCGTGCGTCCGCGGATCTCGTGGCTCCCGGTCGCCGACTTGTCCCAGGTGCCGGCGTGCAGGGCTCGATCACGGTCCATCAGCCGCCGGGCCAGGCTGATGATCTCGGCGATCGCGAGCTCGACGACGCTGCGGGTGTTCGAGTAGGGCGCGTTGAACACGGCCACCCCGGCGGCAGCAGCTGCCCCGAGGTCGATCTGGTTGGTGCCGATGCAGAAGGCTCCAACGGCCGCCAGGGCGGGGTTCCCTCGCAGGACGTCCGCGGTCACGTGCGTCTTCGACCGGATGCCCAACAGGTCGACCCCGTCCAGCGCCTTCGCGAGGTCCTCGGCGTCCAGCGCGCCGCGCCGGCAGTCCACCTCGTAGCCGGCCGAGGACAGCAGCTCGACCGCCACCGGGTCGATGTTCTCGAGCAACAGAGCTCTGGGCATGTCGTTCGGTCCCCCTTCGGGCTCGACGGCTGGGGCATGGCTCCGAGCGCACGACCCGTACAGCAGTTCACCACCCTTCGAGTGGACGCCTGCAGCGCGGGCCCTGCGCCGGCCGCTGCGCCGGTGTCCGGCACCGCCTCGGCCGCGCGGCAGCCGGGATCAGCGGAGAGACCTGTCCAGCCTCGATGGAGAATGCACGTGCTCAGATCAGAGCCACCACACCGAGGCGCCGAGCACCACCAGCCCGGCGGCGACGGCCAGGAACCGAGGCAGGGCCCGCCCGGGCGCCAGCAGGGCGACCAGGTAGGCGAACAGCGGCATGAGGCCGATCGAGTAGCGCCCCACGACGGGGAAGTCCATGCCGAACGTCAGGACGTTGGAGACCCGCAGCGCCGGGGCGTACAGCACGAAGGTCGCCAGGGCGCAGAGCATCAGCAGGTGCAGCGGGTCGAGGCGTCGGGCCCGGCCGGGCTCCGCAGCGACGGCGTCGGCGTCCAGTTCGATCAGCGTGTCGGTCGGCCGGTCCATCACCGCGACCCCACCGGTCCAGGGGTCGACGACGCGACCGGCGGCGTCGCTCGGCACGGCGGCGGATGTCCCCACGCGCCCCGGCGCGGCGGGGTGCACGGTCGCCCCCCAACCGTCGGAGCCGGCACCGAGGGCGTCGTACCCGCCCGTGGCTGCCGCAGAGCCACGGCGCGGCAGCACCCGCAGGGCCATCAGCAGAAGTGAGCCGATCACCAGCGCACCCAGCCAGAACGGCAGCCCCGAGGCCAGGCCCCGAAGCGGCCCGGTCACGAACAGGTAGTGCTTGGCCGAGAAGTGCCCGATGTCGGTCCACGGCGAGTGGAGGCCCGCGAGCTCGAAGAAGAACCCGGTCACGACGTCGGACGCGCGCGTGGGCGCCATGCTGGCGAACAGGGCCTCGTTGTCGACCACCGCGCGGGCCGCGATCACGCGACCCCAGACCAGCACGGGCACCAGCACGATGGCGCTCAGTGCGGCAATGTGCCACGCGCGCGGTTGCCAGGCCCCGTCCACGCGCCAGCCCCAGCGGCGCCCCACGAGCGCGACGAGCGCCGCGAGGATGAACGCGCCCACGGGCAGGGAGTGCGTGACCGCCGTGAGCGAAGCGAACGCCGACGCCAGCGCGAGCCAGCCGAATCCGCGCCCGGTGCGCATCCAGTGGATACCTGCCCCGGCGACGAGCACGCCGTTCAGCAGCGCCGCGGAGCCGGGGTTGACGATGACGCCGAGGTAGAGCACGAGCGGGGCGGCGATCGGCAGCAGCGACGCCGCGGCGAGCCGCGCCCCGCGCAGCCCCAGCGACCGCGCGACGAGGACGCCGGCGACCGCCCCGCCGAGCAGGCAGACCACGCTCCAGAGTCGGTACACCGTCACGGGAGCGTGCCCGCTCGACGCCCGGTCCACGACGGCGCGCCAGACCTCGCCGCCGACGAAGTACGTGGGGTAGTGGATGTAGGCGGTGCTGTACCGGCCGGACGGGAGCACCCCCGGGTCAAGCTCTGGCGAGCCGCATCCCACGGGCAGTGGGCCGGCCTCGTGCCCGACCCCGCACGCCCACTCCTCGATGACCTGATCGGAGTACAGCGCGCCGCGGTAGGGCAGGTGTCCGTCGTGCACCATCAGCGCATAGCCGAGGTGGACGTGCTCGTCGATGATCGACAGTGGCTTCCGGGCGACCGCCGAGAGCGTCAACGAGATCCCGGCGAGCAGGATCAGGGCCCCCAGCAACAGCCAGGTGACCTTGCCGGCCGCGCGGTGCATCGTCCGCTGGGGGCGTTGCGCCACGGACCCGTCCTCCGTCCTGCTCCCGTCCACCGGACCGGCGGAGCCTTGTACCCGTACAACGAACGTCGGTCCGCAGGTCGCGTCCCGGCTGCACGGCCTGGCCAACGTATAGCGCCCACCACGCCGGCCAGGGAAATCGCGTGCCGAGACCGGGATGTGTCGTATTCACCTGTCCCGACGGACGCCTGCGTCATTTCAGCCACACCCGCAACGACGCCGGCGAGCTGCTGGCCGACGCCAAGACCAGTGGTACGGAACGTTCCGGCGCCGAGGCGGCGATCCTGGAGGTGGCTTGGCCAGACGCCCGCAAGAAGTCAACCGCCTGGGACCCGGGCGAAGGTGTCCGAGGACGTCTCCCTGAGCCGGCGCAGCGTCACTGACCGCGCCGCCACACGGTCCCTGGGCAGTTCAGCAACCTCCCACAGCTTCCCGGCGCTGTTCCCGCTTGCTCTCGAGGAAGGAGCCGGAAGTCCGGACACCCACCGCCGGACCGCTGAAACGTGGTTGCCGGGCCACGGCAACCACGACCGGTCGACGTGCCCGGTGGCGGACCTACCGGGGCGACGGGAAAACGCGGATGGTTGAGGTCAACGAGCCCAGTGGCGATCCAGCCAACGGGCAAGAAGGAAGAGGGATCACCTTGCTCACGTCGATTGTCCTGTTCTTCTTCTTTGTCGGACTGGCGACAGCCGGAATTCGCGGGTGGACGGCCGACAGCCGCGACGTGGAGTACCGGCTGTGGCCGTCGACTCCTGTCCCGGCCGCGTAGCAGTAGGACACGTCACCTAGCGCGGGCGCCTCCGATGAGCGACCGCCGGCAACCCACCACCAAGGAGACGACGACAAGAGCGCCACGTCGTGTGTCTGTTGCCGACGGTCGATGCGCAGTCAGCGGTCGTGCACGAGCGCCGCGTCAGCGCCTCGAGTCGGAAACGGAACTTTGCTCCCCCGATTGGACTCGAACCAATAATTCTGCGATCAACAGTCGACCGGTATCGGTGGCGTACAAATTGGCACACACGGCGGCGCCTCAGTAGAGCGAAAAACATTCCCCGATCATCGAGATGATCGCCCCGCGACCGCTGCTTCCGACGACTCCTGCGGTCGCTCGACGCGGCCCCATGGTGGGAAGCCCGACCGGCGCCGTCAGGCCGCAGCCGGTGTGGGTGCCCGCCGGATGCGTCGCCCAGAACGGACGAGGACCTCATTGCTCAGCCTCGGCAGCAACAGCTCCCGGTACACCGCCTCGTAGCCGGCGACCATCGACGTCGCGTCGAAACAATTCTCGACGTGCGTCCGGCACGCCGCCGGGGACAGCTTCCGGGCGGCGGCGATGGCGGCCGGCAACTCGGCGGGGTCGTCGCACAGGATGCCGGTCACTCCGTCGACCACGACCTCGGGTACCGCCCCCCGGCGGAGTGCGACCACGGGGGTGCCGCACGCCATGGCCTCGATCATGACCATCCCGAACGGCTCCTCCCACAGGATGGGGAACACCAGTGCGGCGGCACGGGCGAGCAGGTCGCGCTTGGCGGCGGCGTCCGCAGGGCCGAAGACCGTCACGTCGGGGCCGAGCCGAGGTTCGATGAACGTGCGGAAGTACTCCAGCTCGACCGGCTCGGTGCACTTGCCGGCCACGACGATGGGCAGCCCCGCGCCGCGGGCGGCGTCGATGGCGAGGTGCACACCCTTGTCCGGGTGGAGCCGGCCGAGGAAGAGCACCATCTCCTCCTTGTGGGCCCGGAACGGGAAGCTCGTCACGTCGACGGCGTTGTGCACGGTTCCCTGCCAGGCGAGGTCCGGCGCGGCTCGACGTTGCGCCGCCGAGATGGCGACCAGCGAGACCGTGTCGCCCAGCTGGCGGTAGTACTCGCCTGGCTCGCCGGCCACCGGGCCGTGCATCGTGACGACCGTCGGCACCGCCCGGCCGCGGGCCAGCAGCGGCCCCGCCAAGGTGTGGTCGTGCACGAGGTCGACGTCCAGCGGGGCCAGGATCCGGGCGACCGCCGCCGTGTGCAGCACCTCGGGGAGAGCTTCACCCAGCCGACCGCTGGGCGGCTCCAGGTAGGTGGCCTCGAACCGGCCGGCCTTCGTGCCCGGCATCCCCGCCCCGATGAGGGTGACCTCGTGCCCCCGCTCGACGAGCCCGTCCACCAGGTCCGCGCACATGTTCTCCACGCCGCCGTAGCCCTGCGGCGGCACCGTGAACCACGGCGGCGCGATCATGGCGATGCGCAGCGGGCGGAGGGTGCGGGGAGCCGTCATGGGGTCCGATCTGCTGAGGGGGACGTAACGGAGGGGACGACGGCGGGACGGGCATCCCGGATGAGCTCGAACCCGGGGGGCAGACCCTGCGCCCGCACGACACCGGCGGCGACGGTGACCGTCATGCGGGCGCCGCCCAGAGCAACCCGCTCGAGGGCGAGGTCGCCCAGCTCGCCGGGAAGTCGAGGGGCGAGCCACACCCGGGAGTCCGGCACCTCCGGGTCGAAGCGGAGCAGGGTCCGCAGCAGCAGCAGCGGGCTGGCCGCCGCCCAGGCCTGGGGAGAGCACGACGTCGGGTACGGAATGGGCGTCTCGAACTCGGTGCGGTCGAAGCCGCAGAACAGCTCCGGGAGGCGCCCGCCGAAGTGGACGGAGGCCTCGAGCAGCCCGCCGGCGATCCGCTGGGCGTGCTCGACGAACCCGTACCGCATGAGGCCTGCGGCGATCACTGCGTTGTCGTGCGGCCAGACCGAGCCGTTGTGGTAGCTCATCGGGTTGTAGGCCTCCATCGAGGAGGCCAGGGTCCGCACGCCCCAGCCGGTGAACATCTCCGGGGAGAGCAGGTGCTCGGCCACCGCGGCAGCCTTGTCCTCGTCGATGATCCCGGTCCACAGGCAGTGCCCCATGTTGGACGCCAGGCTGTCGATCGCTCGCTTGTCCCGGTCCAGACCGAGGGCGAACCAGCCCTGGTCGGGCAGCCAGAAGTCGCGATTGAAAGCCGAGCGCAGCTCGGCCGCGCGCTCCGCCCACCGCTCGGCGGTGGCGACGTCGCCCGCCCGTCGGGCCATCTGCGCGCGTGCGATGTAGGCCGCGTAGGTGTAGCCCTGCACCTCGGCCAGCGCGATCGGGGTGTCGGCGATCCGCCCGTCGGCGAACGTCACCCCGTCGAAGGAGTCCTTCCAGCCCTGATTCCGCAGGCCTCGGTCGGTCGCCCGTTGGTACTCGACGTAGCCGTCGCCGTCCCGGTCGCCGTATCTGTCGCTCCACGCCAGCGCACGATCCGCCGCGGGGAGCAGCTCGGCCACGGCTTCGGGGTCGACGCCCCAGAGGGCGGCCTCCCCCAGCAGCATGACGAACAGCGAGCTGGCGTCGATGCTGCCGTAGTAGACGGTCCCTCCGGCCAGCGAGTGCGCGGAGTCCGCGCCGAAGCGCATCTCGTGCAGGATCTTCCCGGGCTCCTGATCGCTGCGCGGCTCCACTTCGGTGCCCTGGAAGCGGGCGAGCGTGCGCAGCGTGCCCAGCGCGAGCGTGGGATCCATCAGCAACGCCATCCACGCTGTGAGGATGGAGTCGCGTCCGAACACGGTCATGAACCACGGCGCCCCGGCGGCGACGGCCACCCGGTCGGGATGCTCGGGATCGAAGATGCGCAGCGCCCCGAGGTCCTCCTCGGTGCGCTCGATCAGCGCGGCGAGGCCCCGGTGGTCGGTGAGCACCACCGGGTTGGCCAGTCGCCACTCCCGCAGCCGCTGCGAGGGGACGGTGCGTTCCACCGGCTCGTGGCACCGGTAGCGCGAGGGCAGCTCCCCGCCGTTGAAGGAAGGCTGTACCTGCAGGCAGCTGGACCACTCGCCCCGGGCCGGGACGACGACGTCCACCGTCAGGGTGCCGTCGGCGTTCGCCGTCCACCCCTCGGCGTGCACGCGACAGCCCCGCGCGTCATCGCGCCAGGTCCGGTGGAACTGGAGCCCGTCGACCCCGGCGCTCATCCGGTGCTCACCCCGGGGCTGGACCCGGCTCTCCTTGACCTCGAACAGGTCGGCGAAGTCCGCGCCGACGGCGACCGAGACCCTGCAGGCCGCGGCCTCGGCGGCGAGGTTGCGCACGACGACGTCCTCACGCATCCCGTCGCCGACGTACCGGTGTCGCAGGACCAGCAGGGTGCTGTCGGCCCGCCCGGCTCGGGGCCGGGCCCGGGCGACGAAGGTCGTCGCGAAGGGCTCGGCCTCCATCGTGGCCAACGGCTCAGGTGCGACGTCATCGACGAGGAGCAGCCACCGGGACAGCAGCCGGGTGTCGCGGAAGAACAGCCCGTGCGGCTGTTCGGGATGGATGTCGCCCGTACGACCGCACACGCAGAAGCCTGCCCCCTCGACCAGGGTGACCGTTCCCCCGGGAGAGCCCAGCGCCGGCGGTTCACCGGCGAAGGTCCAGCCGACCGGCACGCCGTCAGCCCCTTCCGCGCACGACGGCAGGTGCGGAGCAGGCAGGGCTGCGGATGTCGGTGGCCCCGGGTGGCGTGGCGCGAACGGCTGAACCGGGCGGATGCGGTGCGGTGACCATGGCGGTCGTCCCCCTCTGGCAGGGGCGCCCGGGGGCGCACCCTGCTGCCGCGGACGGCGTCGACTTGGTCGTCGACGTGCGGGGTGTCCTCGGCGGCCGCAGTCTCGCACACGGTGGACCCGCCGCCCTCCGGCGGATGACCAGGGCTTCACCCGGCATGGGCGGTCCGGCCGGAACGGCGGCCTCGACGGACGGGACCAGCCCCTCGATGGGCGTACGTTGACTCCAGGTGCCCTTCTTCGCACTCAGCCCCTCCGCTGGCGGAGGGAGATCGGCGGTCCACACATGGACCACTCACCACGCAGGGACTAGGACGGCCTCCCGGCGGTCTCCCCATGACGACCACGGCAGCCGTCCCGTTCCGCGATCGGTACCCGACCGCCCACCATCACCGCCGTACTACGGCGGAGTCAGGCCGTTGACACCATGACCCTTTCTGCAGCACATCCGTCCATCGCAGCCCCGCGCGAGGCCCCTCACCGACCTGAGCGGGAGCAGCGGTTCGCGGGACGTGATGCGCCGGCTGACGGGATCGAGGCGTGCGACGTCTGTCCGCATCCGTTGGACGCCCACGATGCGATCGGTTCGAGATTCTGTAGCGCGACGCTCGACGGTGCCCTCACCAGAGGCTGCGTCTGCCGACCCTCGTGACGCCCCGCATCCTGGTCATCAGGCTGGGGGGTGCGCACAGCGGGCCGTTGCCTCGCGCGCGTACGTCGATCGGCCCGCTGGTCGGGCGGTGTGTCCGGTTGGAGCAGAGATCTCGCTGACAGAGCCGACGGCGTGCCGCCTCGACGTCAAGCCATTTCCTCACAGCCCGGCTGTGCGAGTCGAAGCATCAGTGGCGACAGGCCCGGTCATCCGACCATTTCTCCGCCTCAGAGCCGGCGAGGGCCGCGATCAGGGAATCATCGAATCCATCGGTCCCGGGCGCCGGGATAATCGCCTGCACCGTCGTCGGATCGCCGGCGCTCGAATGACGGACCACATCGCTGTCACTTTTCCTCCAGCGGCAAGAAAGGGTCACCGGAATCGACACCGAGGCGAATCTCGCCCGCGGTCGTCAGAACGTTCGGCGCACCGGGAGCGTCGCCATGAATTCTGCAGAAGAGCCCCCCTTCTTTGCCGGAAGATCGGCGATCGTCGGCCTCGGGTTCGCGCTGCCCTTCCGATCTCTTCCTCCACGGCTGCCCATCACCCCTTCTCGGCGGTCGCAGGGCCTCCTCCGCGCATCCGCGGAGGACTGCGTCGCTCCGCGGGCCGAGTGGCCGTCGATCCGGACCGCGCGCCGGCGGTCAGACGAGTGGCCGGCACTCGTCCTGCTCGTCGTCCCGGTCGGCTCGACAGGTCGACCCGGTCCCCCGTCACCGGTCGGAGGCGGCGAAGCCGGGGCGGAGACAGGGGCCCGTCGGCGATTGCGGCCGCCGTGCCGCCGGTGGGCATCGCTGTGTTGTGGATCGCGGCCAACCGTCTCGGCGGTGCGAGAGAGCCAGTCGGTCAGACGCCCCCGGAGAGGCGACTCTGTGTCTGTGTCTCGGCTCGGGCGGTGTCCCGCTCGCGAACGAGGTCGTCTCGTCGCTCGATCGCTGCGTCGGTCTCCAGGCGGGACTGCTTGAGTCCTTGACGTGCTACTCGACCGCGCCGGGAGGTGCGGCGCGCTCCGGCGAGCAAGAGGCCCAGGCCGAGCAGCGCGATGGCACCCACGACGATCCCGTAGAGAAACACAGTCCCGGTCGAGCCGGTGACGTGGTACCCGAACACAGCGAAATCGTGGGTGAGCTCGTGCCCGCTGCCAGCGTTGGTAAGAACCCCGGCCAGGCCTACCACCACGGCCGCGATCAAGAGGATGAGACCTGCGACGACAATCATGAGAAACCTCTTATCCGCGTCACGGGGGTGCAAGCACCTACAGTACGCCGAAACCTCAGCCCTGAGGTGACATCTCCCTCCAAAATGCTTGATTTTCGGCTTCGTTCGACAAGCAACAGCCGGACGGCCCGATCGCCGCGCGCCGATACGACCCCGATCGGTCAATTCTGCTCTCGCCGAAATGGTCCTCTCGCCGAAATGGTCACGGTGGTACGCCAGCCCTCTACGTGTTGAGCGGAGCGGGGGTGCTGAAGCGAGCGGCGCGGCGCTGCAGTTGGTGCTCGCGGCCGCGGCGTCGGATGCTCGGCAGCCGCCCCTCCGGGTCGGCGAAGAACACCCGCTTGGCGAGTTCGATGAGCGCGAGGTATCCGACGACCATCGCGATGAGCGCGAGCAGGAACGTGAGGGGCAGGGGCGCGAAGCCGAGCAGGTGGGACAGCGGCGACTGGGGCAGTGCAACGCCGACGGCGACCGTGGCGAGTGCGGCGAGCAGCAGCGGGCGGCTGGGGCGGCTGCGGGTGAACGGACTGCGGCGGGTGCGGATGGCGAAGATGACCAGGGTTTGGGTGGCCAGCGATTCGGCGAACCAGCCGCCGCGGAACAGTTCGGGTCCGGCGGAGAAGACGCCGAGCATGAGGGCGAAGGTGAGGAAGTCGAACAGGCTGCTGATGGGGCCGAAGAACATCATGAACCGGCGGATGAACCCGATGTCCCAGTGAGAAGGGGCGCGCAGCTGCTCGGCGTCGACGTTGTCGGTGGGGATCGTGAGCTGGCCGGCGTCGTAGAGCAGGTTGTTGAGCAGGATCTGGCTGGGCAGCATGGGCAGGAAGCTCAGAACGGCTGATGCGGCGGCGGCGCTGAACATGTTCCCGAAGTTGCTGCTGGTTCCCATCAGGACGTACTTGATGGTGTTGGCGAAGATGCGGCGTCCCTCGGTGACGCCGTCGGCGAGCACGCCGAGATCCTTCTCCAGCAGGACGACGTCAGCGGCGTCCTTGGCGACGTCGGTGGCGGTGTCCACACTGATCCCGACGTCGGCGGCGTGCAGGGCGAGAGCGTCGTTGACCCCGTCTCCGAGGAAACCGACCGCCCGGCCGCGGCGGCGCAGCAGGCGGACCAGCCGGGCCTTCTGCTCGGGGCTCACCCGGGCGAAGATCGTGCTGGTCTCGGCAGCGGCGGTCAGTGCGTCGTCGTCCAATCCGGTGAGGTCGATGCCGGTGAGCGTGCCGCCGGAGACGAGTCCGAGGTCGGCGCAGACCTTCTCGGCGACCAGTGGGTTGTCACCGGTGCAGACCTTCATCGTGACGCCGAGTGCGGCCAGCCGCTGCAGGGAGGCGGCGGCCGCGGCCTTCGGCCGGTCGAGGAACACCAGGAAGCCGGCGAGGGTGAGGTCGCGTTCGTCGGCGGGAGTCGGCACGGTGAGGCCGCCGGCTGGGCGCGAGGCGACAGCGACGACGCGGCTGCCGGCGGCGAACTGGGCCTGCAAGGCGGCGGCGGCCACGGCCGGGACGTCGACGCAGCGGGCCAGCACGTTCTCCGGCGCGCCCTTGCCGACGAGTTGCGCGACGCCGTCCGGACCGCGGACGACGGCGGAGGTCATGGCGCGCTCGTGGTCGAAGGGGAGCAGACCGAGGCGGCTCCAGCCGGTCACGGCCGACGTCGCCGGACCTGCGGCGCCTTCCCAGAGCGCGGCGTCCAGCGGGTTGCCGCCGACCGCTCTGCCGCTGTCCCCCGGCGCGTTCTCCGTGGACAGCAAGCCCAGCCGGAGCACGTCGTCGCTGGCGGCACCCGACGGGTCGAGCGCCGCGGTGAACGTGATCCGCCCCTCGGTCAGCGTGCCGGTCTTGTCCGTGACCAGGACGTCCATGTCGCCGAGGTCCTCGATGCACACCAGCCGCTTGACCAGCACCTTGCGCTTGGCAAGCTGCTTGGACCCGGTCGCCAGGCTGGTGCTGACCACCGCCGGCAGCAGTTGCGGGGTGATTCCCACGGCGATGGCCAGGCTGAACAGCAGGGACTCCAGCAGCGGCCGCTGCAGCACCAGGTTGGTGACGAAGATCAGCACCGTCAGCGCCAGCGCCACCTGCAGCAGCAGCACCGAGAAGTGCCGCAGTCCGACCTGGAAGTCGGTCTCGGGCTGGCGATCCCCGAGGCCGGCGGCGATCTTCCCGAACTCGGCGCGGGCCCCGGTGGCCACGACGACACCGACGCCGCCGCCGGCCCGGACGACCGTGCCCATGAACGCGCTGCTGGTGAGGTCGCCCAGGGCCGCACCGCCCGGCACCGGCACCCCGGTCTTGGCGGCGGCCTGCGACTCGCCGGTGAGGACGCTCTCGTCGCACTCCAGGCCGGTGGATTCCAGCAGCCGCAGGTCGGCGGGAACGACCTCGCCGAGCGCCACGCGGACGACGTCACCGGGCACCAGCGTGGTGACATCGACCTCCGCGGGGCCTGCGTCGCGCAGCGCGATCGCCAGGTGGGTGACCCGCGAGTGCAGAGCCTCGGTGGCCCGCTCCGCGCGGTACTCGTTGACGAACCCCAGGCCGACGCTGGCCAGCAGGATCACCCCGATGACCACGGTGTCGGTGCGCTGGCCGAGGAAGAACGAGATGAACGCGGTCACCGCGAGCAGGACCAGCACGGCGCTGCGCAGCTGACGGCCGAGGATCGCCAGCGGCCGGGCACGGTGGGTTCGCACCGCGTTCGGCCCGACCAGGGCGAGGCGGCGAGCGGCCTCCGTGGAGGTGAGCCCCGCTGCGGTGCTGTTCAGCCGCTCGAGCACGTCCGCGGCGGGCGCGGCGGCGGCCTCGCTCACGGCCATCGACAGGCCTGAGCCGCACTCCGGCGCCGAGTAAGGTGCCGGGCCGGTCCGGCGCAGCCCGCTCACGGTCATGCCCGAGCCGCCGATGCCGGGTCCCCGAGTGTCTGCTCGACACCGGCGGCGATCTGCAGGTCCTCCCGCGACCGCCCCACGAGCGTGCTTACGGCGCCGCGCCCGTCGCCGATGTCCACGTCCCCGTTCTCGATCAGGTCGACCTCGAGCGAGCTGCCGGCCTTCACCACGAGCGCCCGCACCTCAGACCGGCCAGGTCCAGTCGGAGATCTCCGCTGGATCCTCGCCGTGCTCGCGCGTGTAGGCGCGGGCTCGGACCCGTGCGTCGGCCATCTCCTGCCGTAGGTGGGCCATCCGCCCCCGCAGTGAAGGGACGCGGTCGATGACGTCCATGACGAGGTGGAAGCGGTTGAGGTCGTTGAGCATGACCATGTCGAAGGGTGTGGTCGTCGTTCCCTCCTCCTGGTAGCGCGCACGTGCAGGTTGGCGTGGTTGGTCCGCCGGTAGGTCAGCCGGTGGATCAGCGCCTTGTTCACGACGTGGTCGATGAAGCCGGGGTCCTGGTGGGAGAACCCGTTGTTGTCCTGGCGCCACACATGGCTGGACAGCAGATAGTTGAGCGACGCGATCGGGCGCCGCCACGGGATGCCTTGAGTGGGTTGGCCATCACGTAGATCTGGCCGACCGACAGGTAGTTCGCCGCCCGCCAGTAGGCGTCGATCAGCGCCAGTTCGCCGTCGTCGAGGGGCCGCGGATCGCCGGACACGGCCGGCGTGGGCCCTCGTACGTTGGCTCCGGTCGGCTGGAGAACCGGGGACTTCAGCATGGAACGGCCTTGTGTCGTGTGCTCTCGGGGCTGGCCCGGGAGCGTTGGAGGTGTCGCACGATGTAGGGGCGGGGGGTGCGGACCGGTAGCGCGGGGGCAGGGCGCACACCGGTCCTCGCTGCGGCGTCAGCCGCGAGTGGGAGTGGCGGAAATGCCGTTCCGCGGGAGGGTGACGACCGGCAACGGGGCGGCGGAGGTCGCCGAGTCAGCTGCCTCCGCCGGCGGGGTGGCGGGCAGGGCGCCGGCGGCGGCGGTCTCACGAGCGAGGAACGAGCCGAGCTCCCCGATGGTGCTCATGAGGGGCGCGGGGAAGACGACGGTCGTGTTCTTGTCGACCCCGATCTCCACGAGGCTCTGCAGGTTGCGCAACTGGAGCGCCAGGGGATGCGCCATCATCGTGTCCGAGGCGTCGCCCAGCGCAGCGGCGGCCAGCGACTCACCCTCGGCATTGATGATCTTCGCGCGCTTCTCCCGCTCGGCCTCGGCCTGCCGGGCCATCGCGCGCTTCATACTGTCCGGAAGCTGGATGTCCTTGAGCTCCACGAGGGTCACCTGGACGCCCCACTCCTCGGTAGCGACGTCGAGCAGCCCACGGATGTCGAGGTTGATCCGGTCGGTCTCCGACAGCGTCTCGTCCAGGGTGTGCTGGCCGACCTCCTTGCGCAGCGTGGTCTGGGCGATCTGGTTGATCGCGGCGTTCACGTTCTCGATCGCGACGACGGACTTCGTCGCGTCGATCACCCGGAAGTAGGCAACGGCGGAGACGTCCACGCTGACGTTGTCGCGGGTGATGATCCCCTGCGACTGGATCGGCATCGTGACGATGCGCAGCGAGACGCGGCGCAACCTGTCGGCCACCGGGACGATGACGCGCAGCCCGGGCTGCCGCACACCGACCACCCGGCCGAAACGAAAGAGCACGCCGAGCTCGTACTGCTGCACGACGCGCAGCGACATCGCCAGCCCGATGAGCACGACGGCGACGATCACGATGAGAACGGTCAGAAGAACGGTCATGAGTGCCTCGAAGGGAGGTCACCGAAATCTCCGGCGGTGAGCGGTCTAGCTCCCGAGGGCGCGGCGTGGGCGGCGCTCCCGTTCCGGACTGGCTGGCACTCAGCCCCCCAACAGTGCGCTCCCCCTGGTCACGCTGTCAATCAGTCCCGTGTGGCGCGGCCGGGGACGGCGAGGCGAGCAACCGCTCAGCGACCGCAGCCACCGTCTGCCCTGCGACGGCGGCCCGGCGGTGGAACTCCGCCTCCGCCGCCTCGGGGGGCCAGCCCTGGCCGATGAGCACCCCGAGGGCCCGGTCGAGAAGACTCAACTCTGCGAGTGTGCCCGCCAGAGCGGGACCGGTCGATGCGGTGAGCGGGAGAAGGTGGGCGTCGAGCTCGGGCGGCTGCCGTCCGCTCCCCAGCAGCGCCGCCAGGTCCTCGGCGAGCAGGACGAAGGCCCCCGGCGCCGATGCCTGCAGCACCAGGAGGCAGCCCAAGCCGGCCGCGGGGAGCGAGAGGGCGAGCGACGAGCGCACCTCCGTCGCCCGTGGCACCAGATCTGCTCCGGGGATGGGCAGCGCGATCTCGACGTCGATGCCCAGGCGGCGGACCGCGACCGACACGGTCGTGCAGGACGGGACCAGGGCGATCACCTCGCGGTTCAACCGGTCCAACTGAGCGGTCAGTGCGCCCTCGACCGGGCAGGCAGCGTCCCCTGCACGAGCGGTGGGACACGGGTGCGGGCGCCCACGGGCGCCCGCAGTGGAATCGGCGCACTGTGGGAGGACGTGATTCAGGAACTGCAGTTGCTCGGCGAGGGTCGGCGGAACGTCCATGGGGACGGTCTCCTGACTTGCGCGCGGTGCGCGAGGACCCGCATGCCTACCTGGAGTGCCGCCCGGGGGAGGCATCGGAGGCGACCAGACTGCGAGCGCTGATGCGCGGCGACATCAGGACGAGGGTGAACGACCGCTCCGGCCCTGAAATCACGCGCTGCGGATTTCTGCCCATCCGCGAGGTGGACGCTACTCCGCGCGGTCGACGCACGACCGGAACGAGGTCAGGCCGACGCTGTTCGGTCGGCGTCCCCGTCGGGAGCGGCCGCGGCCTGCCGGCCGCGAGCTCGCCGCACCGCCTCATCGACCAAGACCCGGGCAACCTCGGCGACCTTGAGGTGCTGCGCCTGGCTCATCGACCGCAACCGGCCGAACGCCTCGTCCGGACTCGCCCCGGTGCGGCTCATCAGCACGCCGAGCGCCTGGTCGATGACCGCGCGGCTGGTCAGTGCCTCCCCCAGCTGTGCAGCCAGGCGCTGGGACTGCGCCAGCACCTGGGCGTTGTGCGCCGCCACCGCGGCCGGCCGGGCGAACAGCTCGCCGGTGCGTACGGCCGCCGGGTCGAACGCGTTCTTCGCGTGGGCGTAGACGTTCATCGCCCCCACCACCCGGTCCGGCAGCAGCAGCGGCAGCGACAGCACGCTGTGCACGCCCATCCGCCCCACCCGTGGACCGAACCTCGGCCAGCGCGCGTCGCCGCCCAGCGACCCGGACGTCTGGGTCGCCCGCGACTCGACCGCGAGCAGGCACGGGCCCTCCCCCAGGCCGTACTGCACGTCGTCGACGGCGTGCACGAACCCGGCACTGGCCACCACGGTCTGCGCCCGGGCGTCCTCCAGCATGGTCAGGCCGGCGCCGTCAGCACCCGGGATGGCCTGCACGGCGAACTCCGCGATCTCGGTCAGCGTCTCGCGAAGCGGCCGGTGATCGGTCAAGAGCCCGGACAGACCCGCCAGGCTCGTCGCCAGATCGCCGTCCACGGCCACGCACCTCCCGCGCCCGACTGTTCGAGCCTGTCCACGGTAGACCCGGCCGGCCGCGGTCGAAGCAGGCTGAACAGGGGGAGGCACCCGGCCGGCGACTGGCCAGGAGGACGTGCCCCTACTCGCTCCAGCCCATCGCGCTCGGCTTGTTCTCCTCGCCGAGCGACCACCAGGGGAGCTGTCCGGGCGCCAAGGTCGGACGGGCGAACTCGGTCTGGCACGGCAGACGCGCCCTGAGGGTCACGAACTGGTTGCTCCCCCGGGCTGTCTCGATCTCCGCGACGCGACTTGCCAGGTCGACGGAGTCTTCCAGTTCCCAGACGAGACCCGCCCCTGCCATCCGAAGGACTTTGGGCATGTATCAGCCAGTCAGTAGCAGAAGTCGCCGCACCAGTGGCGCGGTCTCGTGCTGCCACCGCGGGGCCCGGACCGGCCAGGGGCATCCACGGGAACGACGTCACTCCTGCCGTCCGCGGCGGCATTCTGGCTCGCAGATGGAGAGGCGTCCCGGCGTTCGGACACAAGGGCCCCTCGACAGGAACGGTCGCAAGGCGCAGGTGACGGGGCCGGAGTCAGCTGAGTGGGCGGCGCCCTCGGAGTCCCAGACTGGCGTCGCCTGTTCCCCCGCCGGGGAAGCCTTCCCAACGGCCACCCGGTCGACGGCCGGACGCGGCTGAGGCACCAGGGCCGCGGCCGGGTGCAGCCCCGCTACTACCGCGGTAGGGGTGCGCCGGTTCGCGCGGTCGGGGGGTTACCGGGGGATCAGCCACTCGCCATGCAACGACAAAGGCCCCTGACCGGCGTCTCCGCTGGTCAGGGGCCTTGTTTGCTCCCCCGATTGGACTCGAACCAATAACCCTGCGATTAACAGTCGCATGCTCTGCCAATTGAGCTACGGGGGATGAGCGGGTGCGCGACCCGCTGGCCTGACGAGGGTACATCAGCCCCCGGACCACCCCCGGAGCGGCTCGCCCGGTCAGACGCCCAGGTAGCGTGGCGGCGTCCTGGCTCGACCGTCTGCGGAGGTTTCTCGTGGCGAAGCTGTCCTTCCTCGCCGGTTTCGGAGCCGGGTACGTCCTCGGCTCCAGGGCCGGGCGTGAGCGCTACGAGCAGATCCGGCGCGCCTACGCACACGCCAAGGACGACCCGCGCCTGCAGAGCCTCGCCGGCATCGCGCAGGCGCGTGCGGACGACGCCCTGTCCTCACTGCGCGCCCGGATGGGCACCGACGCGCCCCGCTGAGGCGAACGGTCAGTCCGGCTGCTCGGCGGCCACCAGATCGGCCAGTTTTTGCCGGGCGACCTCGCGCGCCTCCGGGTCGCTGCGCTGGGCGTCGTCGTCGAACACGACGCTCCACTCCCGCGCCGCCTGCCCGGGGACCCGTCGCGCGACGAGCAGCACCCCGCCCCCGTTCGGTAGCGGCGTGCGCTGACTCGCCACGACCGTCTGGTCGACCCGCCGGCGGACGACGCCCGGCAGCTCACCGGCATCGCTGAGCACGTGCCGCACCTCCGGCTGGCGCGCCTGCACGCCCGGCTCGACCTCTGCCAGCCGCACGACCTCGAAGCGCCCGCCGCCGTCGGAGGTCGCGAGCCACTTCGCCGACCCGATCTCGTGCCAGGGCACCACCTCGGCGTCGGTCACCGAGGTGACTTGCAGCGGGACCACCCGCAGCCCGCGCGAGGTCGCGACGAGCCAGCCACCGTCGCGGACCAGCGCCCCCCAGGCGAGTACCCGCTCGTCGGGGTCGCTCGAAGCCAGGACGGCGACCCGCACCGGCTCCGGTGGCCGGGCGAACCGCCGCTTGACCCGATCGATCACGCTCACGGCCGCTCCTCACTGGCGCTCGTCGGGGCCGCGAGCGGGGCTGCTCTGCCCATGCGTGAGCTCGCAAGCTCGCTCACGGCGTCAGCCCGCCCATCGCCCGCTCCCGCAGCGAGCGGGCCTGCGCCTCGAGCGCGACCAGCTGCCCGAACACCTTCGTGTACTCCTCGGGCGCCTCGACCGGGTTCATCCGCTGCAGCTTGCTCTTCAACGACGCGACCCGACGGACGGTGGCCATCTCCTGCAGGCGGGCCAGCACGGCGTTCACGTAGACCGAGTCGCCCTCGCCGACGGACCGCATGGGCTCGACGGCCAGCGCGGTGAGCATCGCCCGCGCCGACTCCCGCACGCAGTGCGCGGCGACCTCGTCCAGCCATGCCGCACCCGTGACGGTCGCGGCCGCCGCTCCCCCGGCGCCGGCCACGGCCTCGGCCACTGCCGCGTAGTCGGGGTCGGTGTAGGCGGCCGGCGGGATCGCGTCGAACGACGGCCCCGCCACCTCGGGCACCTGCAGCGCCGCCTTCACGGCCTCGCGCTCGACCTCGATCGCCGCGTCGTCCGGCGTGCGCTGCGGGCCACGCGGCCGGGCCCGCGGACGCTCGGTGCCCTCTCCGCCGAGCCGGCGGAGCCGCTCCATGACGTCGCTCTCGTCCGGCAGGCCCAGCAACCCGGCCAGCCGGCGGGCGTAGGCGGGGCGAAGCGCGTGGTCCTTGATCTGTGCCAGCAGCGGCGCGGTCTTCTCCAGGGCGGCGACGCGGCCCTCGACGGTGTCCAGGTCGTAGGCGGCGATCGTCGTCTTCAGGACGAACTCGATCAGCGGGGTGCGACGGGCGATCAGGTCGCGGACGGCGGCGTCCCCGTGCTCCTGCCGCAGCTCGCACGGGTCGTTGCCGTTCGGCTCGACCGCGACGAACGTCTGGCCGACGAACCGCTGGTCCTCGGCGAACGTCTTCATCGCCGCCGCCTGGCCCGCCGCGTCCCCGTCGAAGGTGTAGACGACCTCGCCGCGGAACTCGTCCTGGTCCATGAGCAGCCGCCGCAGCACGCTGATGTGCTCGCCGCCGAAGGCGGTGCCGCAGGAGGCGACGGCGGTGGTGACGCCGGCGAGGTGGCAGGCCATCACGTCGGTGTAGCCCTCGACGACGACGGCCTGGTGCTTGCGCGCGATGTCCCGCTTGGCCCGCTCGATGCCGTAGAGCACCGTCGACTTCTTGTAGAGCGGGGTCTCCGGGGTGTTCAGGTACTTCGGGCCCGGGTCGTCGTCCATCAGCTTGCGGGCGCCGAAGCCGATGACGTCACCGGTGATGTCGCGGATCGGCCAGACCAGCCGCCGGTGGAAACGGTCGATCAGCGTGCCGCGGGAGGACTCCTTGGCCAGCCCCCCGGTGACCAGCTCGGCCTGGGTGAATCCCTTGCCGCGCAGGTGGCGGGTCAGCGCATCCCAGCCGGCCGGCGCGAAACCGCAGCCGAAGTCGATCGCCACCTGCCGGTCGAAACCGCGCTCGGCGAGGAACTGTCGGGCCGGGGCCGCCTCGGGCGTGCCGAGCTGCTCGACGAAGAACGCCGCCGCCGCCGCGTTGGCCGCGACGAGCCGGGCCCGCTGGCCGACGTTCGCGCGATCAGGGGCGCCGGTCGCCCGGCCGCTGTCGTCCTCGTAGTGCAGCTCGACGTTCGCCCGTCCCGCCAGCAGTTCCACCGACTCGGAGAACGACAGGTGGTCGATCTGCTGGATGAAAGAGATGACGTCGCCACCCATCCCGCAGCCGAAGCAGTGCCAGAGCCCGCGCGACGGGGTCACCTGGAACGACGGTGACTTCTCGTCGTGGAACGGGCACAGCCCCTTGAGGCTGCCGCCACCCGCGCGCTTGAGCTGCAGATGCTCGCCGACGATCTCGTCGATCTTCGACCGCTCGCGCACCAGCGCGATGTCGGCGGCCCGGATCCGTCCCCGCGGCGGCATCAGCTGGCCCCCGCGATGGTCGCCGCCGCGACGCCACCGGCGACGGCGGCCTTGCGGCGGCTCAGCACGAGCTCGACCCAGAGCAGGAAGACCTGCTGGTGCAGCGGCAGGGCGTCGTCCGCCGTCAGCGTGGGACGGGGTGACCAGCGTCCTGTCGAGCCGCTCTCGGCGAGCTGCTTTCCCCCGCTGAGGTAGCGGTGGGTGCCGCGCCAGATCGAGGCGTTCTGCATCTCGACCTGCCGCCCCTCGAGGTCGAGGGTCCAGGTGCCCTTCCAGAGCGACGCCGTTCGCGCCCGCAACCGCGCGGCGTCCGCGGGTTCGGCCGACCACCGGCCGAGCAGTTCACCCTTCCGCTTGGTGAACACCCACTCGCGGTCACCCACGTGCGCCGTCGCCGCCTCTTTCCAGTTCGAGGCTCGCAGCACCGCCACGACCGATCCGTCGCGGAGCACCGGCAGTTCCCCCTTCGGGTACCCGAGCGTGCCGGCCTTGCCGAGTTCGAGCACGATCCCCCCTCAGCCGATCCCCGGCGCGCCGGCAACGCTCGCGCCCGTCGCGCGATACAGCAGATAGGCAGCAGTCTCCCGCAGGATGTAGCGGAACTGGGTGGCGCGGGTCTGCACGGCCGGGCCCTGCCTCGTCGGCGAGCTGGTCGCTGCCAGGCCGGAGTCCTCCGCCATGCGCTGGGCGCGCATCGCGTGCCAGGGGTCCGTGACCAGGACGGCGCTGTGCCAGCCCCGCTGATCGAACGCGCTGGACACCGCCCGCATGCTCTCCAGCGTGTCCACGCCCTCCGGCACGGCCAGCAGGGCGTCGCGCGGGATGCCGGAGCTCGCCAGGTAGTCACGGCCTGCCTCGGCCTCGGTGAACTGATCGCCGCTCTTCTTGCCGCCGACGGTCACGATGACGGGTGCGACGCCTGCCTCGTACAGCTTCCTCGCGTGCTCCAGGCGCGCCGCGAAGATCGACGACGGGACGCCGTTGTACTGCGCCGACCCGAGCACCACGATCGCGTCGGACGACGGCCGCGAGTCCTGCCGGGCGTTCCACCAGATCGCGAGCGCGGTGGACGTGACCAGCAGCAGGAGCGCCAGGACGGCCGCCCCGGCCACCCGGTTCATCAGGCTCCCGAGGCGCACTCCCACAGGTCATGGGTACCACGTCGTGCTGACGCCCCGCCGACCCCTGGGGACAGGGCGCGAACGAACCGCTCCCGCGTGCGGGGACGGCGGAGGAGGCTGCCGCCCACCGTCCCGAGGACCAGCGGAAGGAACCCTCCATGGACCGTCACGTGGTCACCGGCGCGGAGCTGCCGCCCTCGATCGGCCCCTACTCGCACGCCGTCCGAGCCGGTGGGTTCGTCTTCGTCTCCGGGCAGCCCGGCGTGGACCCGGCGACGGGCGCCGTCGCCGAGTCCTTCGGCGGCCAGGCCCGTCAGGCGTTCGCGAACCTGGCGACGGTTCTGCGGGTCGCCGGCAGCCGACCCGACCTCGTCGTCAGCACCACGGTGCTCGTCGCCGACCAGGCCGACTTCCCCGAGCTGAACACCCTGTTCGCCGGCTTCTTCCCCACCGACCCGCCGGCCCGGATGACCATGCAGGTGCCGCTCCCCCGCGGGTTGCTGATCTCCATCGGGTGCACGGCGGTCGACGCGAGCTGAGGTCACAGCTGCAGGATCGTGGCGGAGAACAGGTAGGCCGCCGCCACCCCTTCCGGGTCGTGCAGATCCGCGGGATCGTCCCTCGTCGTCCGGGAACGGGCCCGGACGGCGGCGCCCGGGTCCTTCGCCACCAGATCGACGCACAGCCCGTCGACGACCGCGGCGGCGTCGTGGTCGTCCAGCCCGTCGAGGGCCAGACCGTTGTAGAGCAGGGTCGCGACCTCGGTGAACACCTCGCGGGCCATCTCGAGGTCGACGTCGGGCCGGTTCCTGGCCACCTCCTCGGCGGTTGCCAGGAACCGGTCGAACGGCGGGCTGAACGCACCGGGCGGCATGCCGCGAGCCTCGCGGTGCGCCCGGACCGCGGCAAGCGGATTTCAGCCGGCGGCGCGCTCCCCGCCGAGCGCGGCCCGGCCGGCCTCCAGCCGCGCGACCGGCACGCGGAACGGTGAACAGGACACGTAGTCCAGACCGACCTCGTGGAAGAAGTGCACCGAGTCCGGGTCGCCGCCGTGCTCGCCGCAGATGCCGAGCTTGAGGTCCGGCTTGGCCGCCCGGCCGCCCTCGACCGCGATCTCCACGAGCCGGCCGACGCCGGGCAGATCCAGCGACTCGAACGGCGAGATGCCGAAGATGCCCTTGTCCAGGTACTGGTGGAAGAACGCCGCCTCGACGTCGTCCCGCGAGAAACCCCACGTCATCTGGGTCAGGTCGTTGGTGCCGAAGGAGAAGAAGTCGGCCGCTCCGGCGATCTCGCCCGCGGTCATCACCGCGCGCGGCACCTCGATCATCGTGCCGATGGTGGCCGGGACGTCGACCCCCTCGGCCTCGGCGACCTCGGCGAGCACCTTCTCGGTCTCCTCGCGGATCGCCTCGAGCTCCTGTACGGCGCCGACCAGCGGGATCATGATCTCCGGGTGCGGGTCGCCGCCGGCCTTCTTGCGCTCAGCCGCCGCCTCGGCGATCGCTCGCACCTGCATGGTGAACAGGCCGGGAACCACGAGCCCCAGCCGAACACCGCGGAGGCCCAGCATCGGGTTCTCCTCGTGCATCGCCTGCACCGCCGCGAGCAGCCGGAGCGTCCCCTCGTCGTGCTCCCCGCGCTCCTCCGCGATCGCCACCCGCACCGAGAGGTCGGTCAGGTCGGGCAGGAACTCGTGCAGCGGCGGGTCGAGCAGCCGGATCGTCGTCGGCAGGCCGTCCATCGCCTCGAAGATCTCGAGGAAGTCCTGCTTCTGCAGCGGCTCCAGCTGGTCGAGCGCGGCGTTCCGCTCGTCGGCGTTCTCGGCGAGGATCAGCGTCTCCACCAGCTGCCGCCGGTCGCCCAGGAACATGTGCTCGGTGCGGCACAACCCGATCCCCTGGGCACCGAACCGCCGGGCGCGCGCCGAGTCGTCGGGGGTGTCGGCATTGGCGCGCACGCCCAGCCGCCGCTTCTCGTCGGCGTGGCTGAGGATCCGGTGCACGCTGCGCACCAGGTCGTCGGCCTCGTCGGAGTCGGGCGCGATCTCGCCCTCGAAGTAGCGGACGACGGCCGGCGCCTCCACCGGCACCTCGCCCAGCCACACCCGGCCGGTCGAGCCGTCGATGGAGATGACGTCGCCCTCGCCGACCACCGTGCCGTCGGGTGCCCTGAACTGCTTCTTCTTCGTGTCGACCTGCAGCTCCTCGGCGCCGCACACGCAGGTCTTGCCCATCCCGCGAGCGACGACCGCGGCGTGCGAGGTCTTGCCGCCGCGGCTGGTGAGCACGCCCTCCGCGGCGATCATCCCGGACAGGTCGTCGGGGTTGGTCTCCCGGCGGACCAGCACGACCTTCTCGCCCCTGTTCGCCCACTCCACCGCGGTCTCCGACGAGAACACCGCCTTGCCGACGGCCGCGCCGGGCGAGGCGTTCATGCCCTGGGTGAGCTGCTTGGCGTCGCCGCTCTCGCCGAAGCGCGGGAACATCAGCTGGGCGAGCTGGTCGCCGGTGACCCGCCGCACGGCCTCGTCCATGTCGATGAGGCCCTCGTCGACCAGCTGGGTGGCGATGACGAACGCGGCACCCGCCGTCCGCTTGCCCACGCGGGTCTGCAGCATCCAGAGCTTGTTGCGCTCGATGGTGAACTCGATGTCGCACAGGTCGCGGTAGTGCGACTCGAGCGTCGACATCGTCTCCATGAGCTCGGCGTACGCGCCCCGGTCGATGTTCTCGAGGTCCGCCAGCGGCACGGTGTTGCGGATGCCGGCGACGACGTCCTCGCCCTGGGCGTTCTGCAGGTAGTCGCCGTAGACGCCCTGCGCACCGCTGCCCGGGTCACGGGTGAACGCGACGCCGGTGCCGGAGTCCTCGCCCAGGTTGCCGAAGACCATCGAGCAGACGTTGACCGCGGTGCCGGCGTCGCTCGGGATGCGCTCGCGGCGGCGGTAGATGATCGCACGGTCGGAGTTCCACGAGTCGAAGACGGCGTTGATCGCCATGTCCATCTGCTCGCGCGGATCCATGGGGAAGTCCGAGCCGGTCTGCTCCTTGACGATCGCCTTGAATCGGCCGACCACGTCCTCGAGGTGCGCGGCGTCGAGGTCGAGGTCGAGGTCGGTGCCCTGCTCGCGCTTCACCTCGTCCAGAGCGTGCTCGAACAGTTCGCCGTCGATGTCGAGCACGGTCTTGCCGAACATCTGGATCAAGCGGCGGTAGGAGTCCCAGGCGAACCGCTCGCTGCCGGCCTGCTGCGCCAGCCCCTTCACCGACTGGTCGTTGAGCCCGACGTTCAGGACGGTCTCCATCATCCCGGGCATCGACGCGGCCGCGCCCGAGCGGACCGACACGAGAAGCGGGTCCTCAGGGTCACCCAGCGTCTTGCCCATGGCCTTCTCCAGCGCGGCCAGGTGCTCGCTGACCTGGGCGTTGAGCTCCGGCGGCGTGCCGCCGTGCTCCAGGTAGTACCGGCAGGTGTCCGTGGTGATCGTGAAACCCGGCGGCACCGGCAGGCCCAGGTTGGTCATCTCGGCGAGATTGGCGCCCTTGCCGCCGAGCAGGTCCTTCTGCTCCTTGTTGCCCTCGCTGAAGTCGTAGACCCACTTCTGATCAGCCATCGGGCACCTCCGCGCTCGTCTGTCTCCGGCGAACGCGTCACCGTGGAACGACGACGCGGGTCGACAAGACGTCCTAAACGTCCCATCCATTCTGTGCCGTCGATCGTGGCGGACGGAGGGGCCGAACGCGAGAGGAGTCGCAGTGACTCAGCTCACCACTCGATCGGAGAACCACCCGATCGGCTCAATCGACACCGCAGATGTGCGGGCCGCCGGAGTTGATCACCGTCATCGTCGTCCGCGATCCGTCGTTCCACGCGACCGAGACCCGCTGCGCCGGGGCGCCGTGGAGCTCGGCGTCCGACGTGCCGACCACGGAGCCCGTCCCGTCACCGAGGTAGCGGCCGGCGATGTCGCCGGGTGCCAGATCCGCCCGCTCCTGATCGCACAGCAGCGAGTAGGCCGTGTCGGTGTCGCCCTTGTGCAGCGCGGCCAGGAACACCTGCACCGCCTGGCGCGACTGGTCGCCGGCCGAGCCCTTGACCAGCGGCAGGAGCACGACCATGAGGACGGCGACCACGACGGTGGCGCCGAAGATCAGGACGACGAACTTCCCCGATCGGCGGGGCGAGCCGGTGTGCAGCGGCTCCGGACCGTCGTCGTAGAGGAACGGGCCGTTCACTGCTGGACCGCCGCTCATCCGCCGCTCACATCCAGTTCGGCGCCCGCGGGCGGGCGCGGGTCGTCACGGTCGGCCAGCCAGCCCTCGGGCAGGGCCACCGGCCGCGCAGTGCTCGTCCGGCCACGCGGGGCACCGAGGACGGCGACCGGGTACGGCTGGTCGGGGATGCCCGCGAGCATGCCGGCGAGCTCGTCCAGGCTGCTCACCATCGCCAGCGCCCGGCGGACGTCGGAGCCGACCGAGAAGCCCTTGAGGTACCAGGCCACGTGCTTGCGGAAGTCGGTGCATCCGTGCAGCTCGCCCAGCTCCGCGCTGAGCAGCTCGGCGTGCCGGTGCATGATCGCCGCGACCTCGCGGAGGGTGGGCAGGATGCGGCGACTCTCCCCGGCGAAGGCGGCGGCGAGGTCGCCGAACAGCCACGGCCGGCCGAGGCAGCCCCGGCCGATGACCACGCCCGCGCAGCCGGTGTCGGCGACCATGCGCAGCGCGTCGTCGGCCTCCCAGATGTCGCCGTTGCCGAGCACCGGGATGTCGACCGCCTCGACCAGGCGGGCGATCGGCGACCAGTCGGCGGTGCCGCTGTAGAGCTGGTCAGCGGTGCGGCCGTGCAGGGTGATGGCGGCGGCGCCCTCGTCCTGCGCGATGCGGCCGGCGTCGAGGTACGTGACGTGGTCGACGTCGATGCCGATGCGGGTCTTGACGGTCACCGGCACGTCTCCGGCGGCGCGGACGGCGGCGCGCACGATGTCGCGGAACAGCACCCGGCGCCACGGCAGCGCCGACCCGCCGCCCTTGCGCGTCACCTTCGGCACCGGGCAGCCGAAGTTCAGGTCGATGTGCGCCGGGCGCGTGCCCGCGACGTTCTCGTCGACCAGCATCGCCACGGCCCGGCCCACGGTCGTCGGGTCGACGCCGTACAGCTGGACGGAGAACGCGTCCTTCTCGTCGGCGGTCGCACGCACCATGCGGAGCGTCTTCTCGTTGCGCTCGACCAGGGCGCGGGTAGTGATCATCTCGCAGACGTAGAGGCCGGCGCCGAACTCGCGGCACAGGGTGCGGAACGCCGGGTTGGTGATGCCGGCCATCGGGGCGAGAACCACCGCGGGATCGACCGCGAGCGGGCCGAGCTTCAGCGGCGGCAGGGCCGTCGTCGTCGGCTCGAGCGTGCTGGTCACGACACCCAGGGTAGGCGGCGCCGTCCGGGCGACGGTTTGTGCACTAACCGTCGCGGCAGTCAGTGCACAAACCGTCAGAGCAGCCAGCCCTGCTGCTCGGCGGTACGGACGGCCTCGGTGCGGTTGCGCGCGCCGGTCTTGCCGATCGCCGCCGACAGGTGGTTGCGCACCGTGCCCTCCGACAGGTGCAGGGCCGCGGCGACGTCGGCCACCGTGCCGCGCTCGCGAGCCGCCCGCAGGACCTCGGTCTCGCGCGCGGTCAGGGGGCTGGCGCCCGACACCAGCGATTCCTCGGCGAGCGCCGGGTCGAGCACCCGCAGCCCCGCGTGCACCCGCCGCACGGCCTCGGCGAGCTGCCGGGCCGGGGTGTCCTTCACCACGAAGCCGCTCGCGCCCGCCTCGACGGCCCGGCGCAGGTACCCCGGCCGGCCGAACGTCGTCACCACGAGCGCCCGGCACGTCGGCACCGCCCTGCGCAGCGCCGCGGTGGCGGCGATCCCGTCCAGTCCCGGCATCTCCACGTCGATCAGGACGACGTCCGCGCGGCCGCGCAGCGCCGCCTCGACCACCTCGTCGCCCCGGCCGACCTCCCCGACCACCTCGAGGTCGGACTCCAGGTCGAGCAGGGCGGCCAGCGCGCCGCGGACCAGGGCCTGGTCGTCGGCCACCAGCAGCCGGATCACGGCGCCGTCCCGACGACGACCCGCAGCAGGAACCCGCCCTCCGGCGCGCGCCCGACCACCAACCGGCCGCCGGTCTTCTCGGCGCGGGCCCGCAGACCGGCCAGCCCGTTCCCCGCATCGGAGGGGCCGGGCCCGCGGCCGTCGTCGCGGACCTCGACGCAGTCCGCGGTCAGCTGGATGCCGCACCAGGTGGCGCCCGAGTGCCGGACGACGTTGGTGACGCGCTCCCGCAACGCCCAGGCGAACAGCTCGCGGTGTCGGGCGGGGACGACGTCCACGGCACCGGGGAGATCGACCCGGATCCCCGCGGCGGCCAGCGCCGAGCGCGCGGCCGCCAGCTCGCCGGTGAGGGACACCTCCCGGGTGCCGGACACCGTCGCACGCACGTCGGCCAGCGCCTCGCGGGCCAGCCGCTCGACGTCGGTGACCTCGCCGCGCACGCGGTCGACCGCGGGATCGGGCGGCAGCGTCTCCAGCAGTCGGCCGGCGAGTTCCGCCTTCACGGTGATCACCGTCAGCGAGTGGCCGAGGATGTCGTGCACGTCGCGGCCCATCCGTTCCCGCTCCTGGGTCACGGCGAGGTCGACCAGCTGCTCACGGGCGCGGGCCAGCTGGGCGTTGCGCTCGATCACCTGGCCGATCCCGAAGGCCGCGAAGCAGCCGAGCAGCAACTGCGGGACGAAGCCGTCGTTCGGTGTCCAGCCGGGCAGGACGCGGGGCAGCACGAGGACGAGTCCGGCCAGGACGGCGACGACCGCTGCCGCATGCCGCGGCGGAAGGTGATGGCCGCCGCGACACCGACGTAGACCAGTCCGGCCAGCGAGGTGTCGCCCCCGGCGGGTGCGACCAGCGCGAGCAGCGCCACCCCGGCCAGGAGGACGGCGAGCACCGACCGCGCGTTGGGTGGCCGTCCGACGTGCACGCGACGGTTCCGCCACCAGGCGAAGAACCAGAGGAACCCGGCGGAGAACGCGAGGAGAGCGGCCACACCGAGCACCCGGAGCGGCACAGGGGTGGACGTCGCCGTCCACACCTTGCGCAGTGGCTGCACCAGGTAGACCAGCCAGATCCCGGCGAACAGCCAGCCGAGCCGGCCCGGCGGGTGCTCCGGCTCCCAGGAGGCGCGGCGCTCGCCGGAGGGCACCGCCCGCTCCCGGGCGGTGCCCTCCGTCGTGGTGCTCATGCCGAGCAGTCTGGCCCCCTTGCAGGGGTCCGCCGCGAGCTTGCGAGTGGTGGGGGGCAAGGGGTCCTCTTTCAGACCCGGGCGGTGTCGCGACGGAACCGCCAGACCGCGCCGGCCGCGAAGACGAGCGTCCAGACGACGACGTTGGCGATGGCGGTGGTGTTCACCGGGTCGGCCGTCAGAGGCGCCCGCGCGAGCACCCCGACGCCGTACGCGGGCGTGAACTTCGCGATGTCCTGGAAGGTCTGCCCCAGGACGGACAACGGCACGAACAGGCCGCCGAAGAAGGCGAGCAGCGCCAGCACCGGACCGAGGATCTGCATGACGTTCTCCGACGGCAGCAGGTACCCCATGAACAGCCCGAATGCGGCGAACACCAGAGCGCCCACCCACGCCACGAGGGCCGAGACGACCCACACCCAGCCGTCCATCCGTGCCCCACCGAGCGCGCCGACGCCGTACACGATCGCGACGGAGAGACCACCCAGCACCATGGCGGTGATGATCTTCACCAGCACGTAGGCGACCGGGTTGAGCGGAGTGAGCCGCAGCTGCCGCGACCAGCCCACCGCCCGCTCCAGGCCGACCGAGGCGCCCCCCGCCGTCGTCGCGATCATCGCGCCGTAGACGGCGAGACTGATCATCACGTAGGCGGTCACGTTGCCGCGGCCGACCTGCTCGGTGGTGTGCCCGGTTCCGAAGGCCCAGAAGAACAGCGGCGGGATGATGAGTGTGAAGATCACCGTCCGGCGGTTGCGGAGGAGGCGGCGGATCTCCAGCCGCAGGAACGTCGGGGAGAAGCCGCCCAGGGCAGGGACCCGGCGGTCGGGGACGGTCGTGGTCATCGGTTGTCTCCGGTCAGGGCGAGGAACGCGTCCTCGAGTCCGCGCGAGGTGATCTGCAGGTCGTGCGCCGGGGTGGCGCCGAGCAGGTGCCGGGCGACGGCGTCGGAGTCGGCGGCGGCGATCAGCACGGTGTCACCGCGCAGCTCGACGTCCTCGACCCCGAGCAGGGCCCGCAGCCGGTCGGCGTCCGCGGGACCGATGCCGTCCCACGTGGCGCTGATCCGCCGGCCCGAGGACATCGCGCGGATCTCCGACGACGTCCCGTCGGCCACCACCCGGCCGCGGCTGACCAGGACCACCCGGTCGGCGTAGGCGTCGGCCTCCTCCAGGTAGTGGGTCGCGAACAGCACCGTCCGGCCGCGCTCGGCGTCGGCGCGGATGGCGGTCCAGAAGTCGCGCCGTCCCTCGACGTCCATACCGGTGGTCGGCTCGTCGAGGATCAGGAGCTCCGGCTCGGGCAGCAGTGCCATGGCGAACCGCAGCCGCTGCTGCTGGCCGCCGGAGCACTTGCCGACCCGCCGGTCGCCGATCTCGGCGATGCCGGCACGCTCGAGCACCTCGGCCACCGGCCGGGTGTGCGCGAAGAGCGCCGCGGTCAGTTCCAGCGTCTCCCGGACGGTCAGCTCCTTGAGCAGGCCGCCGGTCTGCATGACGGCGGACACGAGGCCGTGGGCGACGGCGGTGCGCGGCGCACGCCCGTAGACCTCGACGCTGCCGATGTCGGGCTGCGAGAGGCCGAGGACCATGTCGATGGTCGTCGTCTTGCCGGCACCGTTCGGACCGAGGAACGCGACGATCTCGCCCGGCTCGATGGTCAGGTCGAGGCCGTCGACGGCGATGACCGGGCCGAAGCGCTTCGTCAGCCCGCGGAGGGCGATGGCCGGGGTCCGGTCGGAAAGGTCCACGGAGCTGTCCGTGTCCGGGTAGGTCTGCGCCATGTCGTGAGCATCGACCGAGTCGGCCTCGGCCGACTCGGTCGCGCATCACGACCTGCCCGTGACAACCGTCACCCGTGCGCCGTGAGCGCGGGCTTCCGACGCGGCAGCACCCGCCGGAAGGTCGGCCCGGGAGGAGCCGGGATCTGCGCGCGCTGAGCCGCCGTGCTCGCGCGCGCGCGGCGCAGCTCCAGCTTCAGGCTCTCCTCGCCGCGCGCCATGGCCCAGCGGTGGTTGGCCTCGAACGCGGGGCGCAGCAGCCAGCCGAGCCGTCGGAGCAGCGGCTTCCCGGCACTGACTCGCCAGTCGTAGGTGATCACGACCTCCGGTCCGTCCTGCACGAACGTCCACCGGCCCGTTCCGTTGAGGTCCCCGGCGGCCGACAGCGCGAAGCCCTCGTCGGTGAACGGCTCGGTGATGGTCAGCGTCCACCTGAGCGTGTAGGGCAGCCAGCCCGTGGTGTGCAGGTCGGTCACGCTGCCGACCCCGTCGGCGTCCCCTTCCTCGCGCGACACGACCTCCAGATAGACCGCCGGCCACCAGCGCGGCAGCGTCCGGCCGTCGCGGAGCACCGCCTTCACCTCGGCGATCGTGCCGGGGACCCGCCACACCGTGACGAACGCGTAGTCGCTGCTGGTCATCTCGAGCCGCCTCTTCCCGCCCGCCCCCAGGAGGGGCCGAGAACCAGGTCCTCGGCTTCTGGTGGTGGTGCCCGGACGGCAGTACGGTCCCGCAGGCGGCGGAGGAATGCCATGGCTTCACGCGCTGCGGATCAGCTGAAGGACGACCGCGTCCTGACGACGACCCGAGTCGTCTCGGCGGTGATCATTCCGTTCCTGGTGCTCGCGTTCGTGGTGCTCGACGGCTGGCCCCGCGACACCGCGCGGCTGTTCGCCTGGCCGATCAAGCCACCGCTGACGGCGATGGTCCTCGGTTCGGTGTACCTCGGCGGCGCCTACTTCTTCGCGCGCGCCGTCCGGGCCACTCGGTGGCACACGATCAAGGGCGGGTTCCCGCCGGTCGCGACGTTCGCGACGCTGATGGGGATCGCCACGATCCTGCATTGGGAGAAGTTCACCCACTCGCACGTGGCCTTCTGGCTGTGGGCCGGCCTCTACTTCACGACACCGTTCCTCATCGCCGGTGTCTGGATCGTGAACCGCCGGTTCGAGGACCGCACGGCCGATGACGAGGTGCTCGTGCCCGAGCCGATGGCGCGGGTCATCGGCGCCATCGGCGTCCTCGCGGCAGCGATGAGCGCCTTCCTCTTCCTCTTCCCGCAGGCGGCGATCGACGTCTGGCCGTGGGCGCTGACCCCGCTGACCGCGCGGGTGATGGGCGCCATCTTCGCGTTGGGGCTGGCAGCGGTGGGTGCGTTCACCGAGCGCCGCTGGAGCGCCTACCGGCTACTGGTGCAGGTGGAGATGGTCATGCTCACCCTGATCCTGGTGAGCGGGATCCGAGGGGCGGCCGACTGGGATCCGTCGAATGTTCTGACCTGGCTGTTCGCGGCGGGGTTCGCCGGGGTGCTCGCCGCCTCCGTCGTCCTCTACCTGCGGATGGTGCGACTCGCCCGCCCGACGACGCCGGCGGATGTTCAGCAGCCGGGGAGGCGGGCGGCGAGGTAGGCCTCCACCGCGTCCAGTCCCACGCGCTCCTGGCTCATCGTGTCCCGCTCCCGGACCGTCACGGCCTGGTCGTCGAGGGTGTCGAAGTCGACGGTGAGGCAGAAGGGCGTCCCGACCTCGTCCTGGCGCCGGTACCGCCGTCCGATGGCGCCGGCGTCGTCGAAGTCGACGTTCCAGTTCCGCCGCAGAGCGGCGGCCAGGTCCTTGGCCTTCGGCGAGAGGTCCGCGTTGCGCGACAGCGGCAGGACGGCGACCTTCACCGGCGCGAGCCGCGGGTCGAGCCGAAGCACCGTGCGGGTGTCGACGCCGCCCTTCGCGTTCGGCGCCTCGTCCTCGGTGTAGGCCTCGACGAGGAACGCCATGAGCGAGCGGGTCAGACCGGCCGCCGGCTCGATGACGTACGGCGTCCAGCGGGTGTTGTTCGCCTGGTCGAAGAAGGTCAGGTCGTTGCCCGAGTGCTCCGAGTGGGTCTTCAGGTCGAAGTCGGTGCGGTTGGCGATGCCCTCGAGCTCACCCCACTCCGAGCCCTGGAAGCCGAACCGGTACTCGATGTCGACGGTGCGCGTCGAGTAGTGGGACAGCTTCTCCTTCGGGTGCTCGTAGTGCCGCAGGTTGTCCGGGGAGATGCCGAGGTCGGTGTACCAGCGGGTGCGCTCGTCGATCCAGTACTGGTGCCACTGCTCGTCGGTGCCCGGCTCGACGAAGAACTCCATCTCCATCTGCTCGAACTCGCGGGTGCGGAAGATGAAGTTCCCCGGGGTGATCTCGTTGCGGAACGACTTGCCGATCTGGCCGATGCCGAACGGCGGCTTCTTGCGCGCGGCGCCCATCACGTTGGCGAAGTTCACGAAGATGCCCTGCGCGGTCTCCGGGCGCAGGTAGTGCAGGCCGGACTCGTCCTCGACCGGGCCGAGGTAGGTCTTGAGCATCATGTTGAAGTCGCGCGGCTCGGTCCACGCGCCCTTCGTGCCGCAGTTGGGGCAGGAGATGTCGGCCAGCCCGTTCTCCGGCGCCCGGCCCTTGCGCTCCTGGAACTCCTCCTCGAGGTGGTCGGCCCGGAAGCGCTTGTGGCAGCTCTGACACTCGGTCAGCGGGTCGGTGAAGACGCCGACGTGGCCCGAGGCGACCCAGACCTGGCGCGGCAGGATGACCGAGGAGTCCAGCCCGACGATGTCGTCCCGGCTCTGGACGACGGTCCGCCACCACTGCTTCTTGATGTTCTCCTTGAGCTCGACGCCCAGGGGCCCGTAGTCCCACGCGGAGCGGGTGCCGCCGTAGATCTCACCCGACGGGAACACGAAACCCCGGCGCTTGCAGAGGTTCACGACCTTGTCGAGGCGGGCGGGGTCGTGCTTGGTGGTGCTCTCGCTCACGGCGGGGATGCTCCATCCGGCTGGCGGTCGGCGGGGGTTGACCTGCCCACGGTAGTTGGGTGGTGGGCAGGGTCGGACGGGGCGGTCTACGGCCGGGCGGCGGCGACCACCCTCTCCTTCAGCTGCTGGGCCGTCGCACGATGGGCGGGGCCGGGGAAGGTCGCCCCCGGCGCGACGTAGGGCTGCCCGTACGCCGGGGTGTCCGGCTGGAAGCGCCAGCCCTCCGCCAGCGGGCCGGCGTCGTAGGCGTCGTACCCGATCGAGTCGAGGAACTCCGTCACCGTCCGCTTGGCCGCGGCGTCGTCCCCGGCAATCGCGAGCGCGGAGCGTTCGGGGTCCCCCGCGGGACGGGCCAGCTCCGCCAGGTGACCGAAGAAGATGTTGTTGAACGCCTTCACCACGTGCGACTCCGGCAGGTGCTGCTGCAACAGCTCGCTGCTCGTGGTCGACCCGTCGTCGAGCGCGGCGATCGCGCCGTCGCGCTGCGGGTAGTAGTTGTTCGTGTCGATGACGACCTTGCCGCGCAGCGGCTCGACCGGAACCTCGCGGTAGGCCTTCAACGGGATCGTCACCACCACGATCTCGCCGGCCGCCGCCGCCTCGGCCGGGGTGGCCGCCCGGGCCCGCGGGCCGAGCTGCGCGACGAGGTCGCTGAGGGTCTCCGGGCCGCGGCTGTTGCTGAGCACCACCTCGTGGCCCCCGTCGACGGCCAGCCGGGCCACCGTGCTGCCGATGTGTCCGCTGCCGATGAGTCCGATCGTCGTCATGTCCTGGGCAAGCCGCGGCAGGCGGTGCTGATTCCCCGGACGCTCAGGCACCCCGGAGCAGCAGCACCCACCAGACGCCGGACACGGCGATCACGAGCACGGGAAGCAGAGCCAGCACGACCCAGGGCCAGCGGCGGGCAGAGCGAGGTGTCCGCCCCACGGTCGGCTTCGGCCGGCCGACCGCCGCCTCCGGCGACGCGAAGGCGATGGTGCGTTCGCGCGACCGACCGAACGGGGGGCTGAGCTGGTCGGTCGGCTGATCGACCGTCGAGGTCTCCGCAACGGTCTGCCGCCGCAGACGCGGCAGCGCCGCCCATCGCATGTCCCGCGTGGGGTCGGCAGCGGCGGACGGCGTGCCCGCCTGGTTCTGCGGTGGCGAATCGGTCATGGCGGCGTGTGTCTCCCCGAGGGTCGTCGCCGGCGGGGCCGACGGATTCTCCGGGTTGTGCCCGCATCGGCCGCCCGCTACGCCTCCGCGGCGGCCTGCACGGCGAGCGCCGTCCGGATCTGGACGTGACGGGCGAGGAAGGCGCGCTCGTCCAGCCGCTTGCGCCGAAGCCAGCCGGTGACCTCGTCGTTGCACTTGCTCGCGTTGCAGGAGCGGCAGGCCGGCGCGATGTTGTCGAGCGTGTAGCGGCCGCCGCGGGAGATCGGCAGCACGCAGTCACGCTGCAGCGGCGTCCCGGTCGCGCCGCAGTACGCGCAGCCGCCCCACGCCGCCTGGAGCGCCGCCCACTGATGCGGCGTCAGGTCGTGCTCGACGCGGTCCATCCGGCGCTTGCGCTTGCGCGCGTGGCGCGCGCCCACGGTTCGGCTGACCACCCGGGCAGCGTAGGGCCGGGCGCCTCGAATCCGTCGCCGCCCCGCCCGGCCGCGTGCCCTGGTGCGGTACCGGCGGCCGAACTCCCCCACGACCCGCGGGCGCGGCGAAGAACCGCGGTTCTAGTCGGACTTCTGCATGGAAGCCTGCTGTTCGATGCGCTGGCGCTGCCGCTCGAGCTCGCCCTCGCCCTCGTTCTCCGCGTCGTACAGCTTCAGATTGCCCACCTGGAGTTCGCGCATCAGCGCATCGAGCTTGACGTGGATCGCGGCCGTGTCCCTGTTCTGGGTGTTCTGGATGATGAACACCATCAGGAAGGTGACGATCGTCGTCCCGGTGTTGATGATCAGCTGCCAGGTGTCGGAGAAACCGAGAAGGGGGCCGCTGAGCCCCCAGGCGATCAGGACCACCAGGGCCGCGATGAAGACCCACGCATGACCGAGGACCTTCGACGTTCGTGTGGTGAACCGAGTGAAGATGCCCGGTTCCTGTTCGGCTCCCGTTCCCATCTCTCCGCCTCCTCGCAGGCCGTCTACCTGCCAGTGAGCACCTTCGCGCCGACCTGCGCAAACGCTGTCAGTCCATCGGCGCGACAGTCCCTCAGCGTGCCGATGCCGCCGGCACGTCCCCTGGTCGTCCGTCGTCGAGCGGCACGTAGACGCCGGGCTCGTCGAGGGCGTGCACCCAGACGGGCGCCCCGGTGATCTTCACGTCCGCGTTCGACAGCGCCCGCCGGTAGGAGCCCACGCCGTCCCAGCGGGTCACCAGCGCCCACAGGTCGGGGTCGTCCGCGGCGCGACCGAGGTCGCCGCCAAGGAATCCCGGTCGGCCCCCGAGCGCGGCCAGCAGCGCCGGCACGGCCGCGGCCAGCGCCGCCGCGTCGTCCCCTGTTGCGCGGAACCGCGTCACCGCGAACACGTCGTCCTCCCCTGCCTGCTCCGATCCGGAGCCCAGACGTTGCCATGCTGGTGTCAGGGCCCGCCTGTCACCATGGACGCATGGCCCGCACCACCCGTCAGCGCGAAGCCGTTCGAGCGGTCTTCCAGGACCTCGACGGCTTCCACAGCGCCCAGGAGGTGCACCAGCGGCTGCGGGAGGGTGGCGACGCGGTCGGGTTGTCGACCGTGTACCGGGCGGTGCAGTCGCTGGCGGACGACGGCGAGCTCGACTCGATCCGCACGGATTCCGGCGAGGCGCTCTACCGCCGCTGCAGCCCCCAGCACCATCACCACCTGGTCTGCCGGATCTGCGGCCTGACCGTCGAGGTGGCCGGGCCGGCGGTGGAGCAGTGGGCCGACCGGGTCGCCGGCGAGCACGGCTTCGCCGACATCAGTCACACGCTGGAGATCTTCGGCACCTGCGCCGCATGCCGGTCGGCCGCCGCTGATCAGATGAAGTCGCAGACCGTCCCGTCCGACCGCACGTAGACCAGCAGCAGGAACTCCTCGCCGTCGTCGAGCTGCAGCGTGAACGACGCGATGTCGCTGTCGGAGTCCTGGTTGTAGATGATGCTGTCGAACGTCCCGTCGCTGACGCCGTGGCCGCTCAGGGTGTGCTCGAGGAAGTAGCTGCCCAGGGTCGAGGCGGGGTCGTCGCCGGCCGCGGCGTCGGTCGCCGACTGCTGCACCTCGGCGCAGGAGAGGTCGTAGGCCGTCTGGTAGTCGCCGTCGGCCATCGCCTGCACCCAGGCCAGGGCGACCTGGTCGGATCCGGCGAACCGTGCCTGCTCCCCGCTGTTCCGGTCCGCGACCTGGGCGCCACCGGGGAGCTCGCCGTGCGCGGCCGGACCCGGACTCGGCGCGGTGGCGGACGCGGTCGCCGCGGTCGTGTTCGTCGCTGCGCCGGTGAGGTCGGTCTTCCCGTCGCCACGCAGCAGCAGGACCAGCAGGATGCCGATCCCGGACAGCAGCACGGCCCCGCTGACGATGAGCCACGGCAGCAGCTCGGGCTTCTTCGGTGGCGGCGGAGGCGGAGCGGCGGGTCCGGAGCCCGGCGGCCCGTAGCCGTACGGAGGCCCGTACGGGAACTGCCCGCGCGACCCGTACGGCGGCTGGCTCATGGCGTCTCCCGCGGTCTCGGCCGGCGACATCGGGCGGTGCCCGCACCGTAGTGAGGTTCCCCCGTCCCGGATATCTCCCCGAACGCCCGCGGACGGTCTCCGTCAGGCGCTGCCGAACCGCCGCTGCCGCGAGGCGTACTCCTCGCACGCCGCCCACAGGTGCCGGCGGTCGAAGTCGGGCCAGAGGGTGTCGAGGAAGACGAACTCGGCGTAGGCCGACTGCCACAGCAGGAAGTTGCTGGTGCGGTTCTCGCCCGAGCTGCGCACGAACAGGTCGACGTCGGGCATGTCGGGCTCGTCGAGGAACCGGGCGACGGTCTTCTCGTCGATCTTGTCCGGGTTGAGCCGCCCGGCGGCGACCTCGCGACCGATCGCGGCGGCGGCGTCGGCGATCTCGGCCCGGCCGCCGTAGTTCACGCACATGGTGAGCGTGAGGACGTCGTTGTCGCGGGTCAGCTCCTCGGCGATCTCCAGCTCGTTGATGACGCTGCGCCACAAGCGCGGACGACGGCCGGCCCACCGCACCCGCACGCCCAGCTCGTGCATCTCGTCGCGGCGGCGGCGGATCACGTCGCGGTTGAAGCCCATGAGGAACCGCACCTCGTCGGGGCTGCGCCGCCAGTTCTCGGTGGAGAAGGCGTACGCGCTGATCTGCCTGATACCGAGCTCGATGGCGCCCTCGACGCAGTCGAACAACGAGGACTCCCCCGCCTCGTGCCCCGCCGTCCGGGGCAGCCCGCGCTGCTTGGCCCAGCGGCCGTTGCCGTCCATGACGATGGCGACGTGCCCGGGCACCTTGTCGGCGGGGATCTCCGGTGGCCGCGCACCGGACGGGTGCGGGTTCGGCGCCTTCACTTCTCTCTTCACGAGCGGTCCACCAACGCCAACGACCGAAGGCCGCGCTCGAGGTGCCACTGCAGCAGCGCGGCCACCAGACCGCTGCCCTCGCGCCGGTTGGTGCCCTGACTCGCCTCGGCGCGGTCCCAGTCACCGGTCAGCAGCGCGTCGAGCAGCTCGATGGTCACCGGGCTGGGCATCGACGAGCCGGTCGGCCGGCACGCCGGGCAGACCATGCCGCCGGCTGGCACGGAGAAGTGCCGGTGCGGGCCCTCCTCGCCGCAGCGTGCGCAGCCGGACAGCGCCGGTTCCCAGCCGGCCACCGACATCGCCCGCAGCAGGAACGCGTCGAGGACGAGCCCGGCCGGGTGCGACCGGTCGGCGAGCGACCGCAGCGCCCCGATCACCAGCAGGAAGAGCCGCAGCGAGGGCTCCTTCTCCTCCGACGTCAACCGGTCGGCGGTCTCCAGGACGGCGGTGCCGGCGGTGTAGCAGGGGTAGTCGTCGACGACGTCGTTGCCGTAGGACCGGATGGACTCCGCCTGGTTCACGATGTCGAGGTTGCGCCCGGTGTAGAACTGCAGGTCGACGTGGCTGAACGGCTCGAGCCGCGACCCGAACTTGCTCTTGGTGCGGCGCACGCCCTTCGCCACCGCGCGCACCTTGCCGTGCCGCCGGGTGAGCACGGTGACGATCCGGTCGGCCTCCCCCAGCTTCTGGGTGCGCAGCACGATGCCCTCGTCGCGGTAGAGGGACTTCGGGGTCGTACTCAATAGCCCAGCCGATTCAGCTTCTTCGGGTCGTCCTGCCACTCGCCGAGCACCGTGACGTGCAGCTCCAGGTGCACCCGCGCACCGAGCAGCGTCTCCATGCCCTGCCGGGCCTCCGTGCCGATCTGCTTGATGATCGAGCCGCCCTTGCCCAGCAGCATCGGCTTCTGGCTGTTCCGCTCGACGTGCAGCAGCGCGTGCACCTCGACCAGTTCGCCGTCCTTGCGCTTCGGGTCGGGACGACGGGTCAGCTCCTCCACCGTGACGGCCAGGGAGTGCGGCACCTCCTGGCGCACCTTCTCCAGAGCGGCCTCGCGGATCAGCTCGGCGATCTGCCGCTCGGTGTCCTCGTCCGTCGTCTGCTCTTCGGGATACAGCGGCGGGCCCTCCGGGAGCAGCCTGATCAGCAGGTCCTCGAGCAGCTCGACCTGGTCGCCGGCGACCGCGCTGACAGGCACGACCTCCGCGGCGTCGACCAGCCGGCTCGCGGCGATCAGCTGCTCGGTGATCTGCTTCTTGGAGGCGGCGTCGGTCTTGGTGACCACCAGGACGATCGGCGCCTTGACCTCGCGCAGCTGGCGGGCGATGAATGCGTCGCCGGTGCCGACGGGCTGGTCGGCCGGGATGCAGAACACGATGACGTCGACGTCGGAGAGGGTGTCGCGGACGACGTCGTTGAGTCGCTTGCCCAGCAGCCTCTTGGGCTTGTGCAGCCCCGGGGTGTCGACCAGGACGATCTGGCCCGCGGGCTTGTGCACCACGCCGCGGATGGCGTGCCGGGTGGTCTGCGGGCGGTTGCTGACGATGCCGACCTTCTCGCCGACCAGCGCGTTGGTCAGCGTCGTCTTGCCGGCGTTGGGGCGGCCCACCAGGGCGACGAAGCCGCTGCGGTGCGGCGACTGCTCAGGAAGGCTCACCCCGCCAGTCTCCCACCGCCTGCCGACCGAATCGCCGCACCAGGTGCCGGCCGGCCGTCCCGTCAGCGGTCGAGTCCGGCCGCCCGTCGCGCGGCCACGACGACCGGGTTGTCGGGCGCCGCCCAGGCGACCTCCCAGAAGTTGTCCTCCGGGTCGGCGAAGTAGGCATCGCGCCCCTCGAAGAACTCCGCGTCCACCGGGGCCTTCGTGATCCGGGCGCCTGCGCGGACCGCCCGCTCGACCAGCCGGTCGACGTCCTCCGGTGTGTCGACGGTGATGATGATGCTGAACCGGATTCCTCCCTGGCCGCCCTCCGGCGCAGCGCCGCTGTCGGCACCGAGCTTCTCGAGGGGGAACAGGGCGAGGACCGCGCCGCGCAGTTCGAAGGCGACGAAGTCGTCGGAGTCGAACGCCATCGGCCAGCCCAGCTCGGCGTAGAACCGCCGCTGCCGGTCGTAGTCTCTGACCCCCAGCGTGATCGTGTTCGCCAACGGCGCGCCGGGCGTCACGTCGCACCTCCGGTGCGGAGGGAGGCCAGGACCTCGACATCGGCTCGGTCCTTGCCGGCACTCAGCGGGTCGAGCCGGGGACCGGACTTGTCCTCCAGCAGAGCGGTCAGACCGACGACGCGGGCCACCACACCGGCAACCTCGGCCTCGTCGTCGCCGAACGACCCGGCCGGCCAGTCGCCCCTGCCCTCCCGGAGCGGCGTGTACACCGTCCCCCCGTCGTCCCGTTCGAGGAGGGCCAGTTCGAGCCGGACGTCGCCTCGCTCGTAGCCGGTGTAGCCGTCCTCGTCCGGCTCGGGGGCGTGGCTCCAGCCGTCGCCCTCGAGCAGCGCCCGGACCCGGTCCATGTCCGCGGCCCAGACGGAGACGTCGACGTCCGCGTGATCCCGGGTCACACGTCGGGCGTGGAAGTCGACCGCCCAGCCGCCGAACAACCAGTAGTCGATGCCCTGGTCGGTGAGGGCCCCGTGCAACCAGCCGATGGTCCGGAGCTGGGCCGCCGCACCCGCGCGCATGACGGACATGGTCGCCCCACCGTGCCCGGACCACCAGGGGAGGTCGCGCGGGCGTCAGACCGTGGTGCGGAGGCTCCCCTCGGGTCCCGCCAGGTGGACCGGCGCGGACGGCGTCAGATCGCGGACGGCGGCGAGCCCGTCGGCCTCCACCTCCTCGGACGCCGACACGATGGCCGCCGCCTCGAGCCCCTCGACCCCGCTGGACACGGCGGCGGCCACCGCGGCCTGCAGCGCCGACAGCTTCAGCGAGGGCAGGTCGACCGACGCCGCGAGGTAGGTGCGGCCGTCGGTGTCGCGGACGGCGGCTCCCTCGGCGGCGCCTGTGCGGCCGCGGGCCGATCGGGCGAGCGTGACGAGCTTGGCGTCCTCGGGCTGCAGGTCAGACACGGGTCCTCAGCCTTCCACGGGCGTGGGGACGTCCGCGCGGGTGGCCCCCCGCCCGTTCGAGGCTCGGGGCTCCTCGGCGTCGTCGTCCTCCGAGGGGGGCTCGACTCGGCAGACCAGCATGGTGTCGATGCGGTTGCGCCGACCGCCGGTGCTCTCCGCGACCAGCCGGAGGCCGCCGATCTCCGCGGCGGCACCCTCGATCGGCACCCGGCCCAGCGCCCGGGCGAGCAGGCCGCCCACCGTCTCGACGTCGTCGTCCTCGGGCAGTTCGACGTCGAACAGCTCCGCCAGGTCCTCGACCGGCAGGCGGGCGGTGACCCGCATCGAGCCGTCCGGCAGCTCCTCGACCGGTGGCCGCTGGAAGCCGTCGTGCTCGTCGGCGATCTCCCCCACGATCTCCTCGAGGATGTCCTCGATGGTGACCAGCCCGGCGAAGCCGCCGTACTCGTCGACCACGATCGCGATGTGGATGCGCTGGGCCTGCATGTCGCGCAGCAGCTCGTCGACCGGCTTGGACTCCGGGACGAACGTCGGGGTGCGCATGAGCTCCTCGACGCGGGGCCCGCGCTGGTCGGAGCTGTTCTGCGACCGGCGGACGAGGTCCTTGAGGTAGACCACCCCGACGACGTCGTCGACGTTCTCGCCGATCACCGGCAGCCGGCTGAACCCGCTGCGCAGCGCGAGGGCGAGGGCCTGTCGCACGGTCTTGGTGCGCTCGATCCACACGACGTCGGTGCGCGGCACCATGACCTCGCGGGCGATGGTGTCGCCCAGCTCGAAGACCGAATGGATCATCTGGCGCTCGCCGGACTCCACCACACCGCGCTCCTCGGCCATGTCGACCAGCTCGCGCAGCTCCACCTCGGAGGAGAACGGACCGTCCCGGAAGCCGCGACCCGGCGTGATCATGTTGCCGATCAGGATCAGCAGGGTGGCCACCGGACCCAGCACCCGTCCCAGCAGCCGGACGACGCCCGCCGTCGCGAGCGCGATGCCGTAGGCGTGCTGCCGGCCCAGCGTGCGCGGGCCGACGCCGACGAGGACGTAGCTGACCACGATCATCCCGCCGGCAGCGGTGAGCACTGTCTTCCAGCCGCTGCCCCAGAGGTCGTAGAAGAGCACCGTCACGATGACGGCGGCGAGCGTCTCGCAGACGATCCGCAGCAGGAGCAGCAGCGCGACGTGCCGGGCCCGCTCGGCCACTACCTCTTCCAGTGCGGCGGCGCGCTTGACGCCCTCGCGGCGCATCTCCTCGACGCGCGCCTTGGACACCCGCTGCAGCCCGGCGTCCAGGGCGGCGAAGAAGGCACCGAGAGGGACGAGGAGGATCGCGATCACGAGCAGGGTGATCGCCGAGGAACTCATCGCGGACCGGGCTCCCTGGTCGCCGGCTCGCCCGTCACCGGCTCGCGCGGCGCCGACCGCCAGCCCTCGATGAGTTTCTGCTGGAGACCGAACATCTCCTTCTCCTCATCGGGGTCCATGTGGTCGTACCCGAGCAGGTGCAACACGCCGTGCGTGGCCAGCAGGACCAGTTCGTCGTCCATGGAGTGACCGGCGGCCCGCGCCTGCCGCACGGCGACGGCTGGGCAGAGGACGACGTCGCCGAGCAGGGCGGGCCCCGGGTCGGGGTCGTCGGGCCGGCCGGTGTCGAGCTCGTCCATGGGGAAGGCGAGGACGTCGGTCGGGCCCTTCTCGCCCATCCAGCGCTCGTGCAGGCTGCTCATGTACTCGACGTCGACGCACAGCACCGACAGCTCGGCCATCGGGTTGACCTGCATCTCGCCCAGCACGTAGCGGCAGACGGCCGCGAGCTCGGACTCGTCGACGGCGATCTCGGACTCGTTGGCGACCTCGACGGGCACGGTCAGCTCCCCTGACGGCGCGGTCGGGACGCCCGGACCGGGGCGCCGCCCGGTCGGGCGGGCGCGGGCTGCCGGGAGGCGTCGAACCGCTCGTAGGCGTCGACGATGTCGCTCACGAGGCGGTGCCGGACGACGTCCGAGCTCGTCAGCGTGGCGAAATGCACGTCGTCGATGCCGTCGAGGATCTCCCGGACGACCCGCAATCCACTCTGCTGGCCACCGGGCAGGTCCACCTGGGTGATGTCGCCGGTGACGACCATCTTCGAGCCGAACCCGAGCCGGGTCAGGAACATCTTCATCTGCTCGGCGGTAGTGTTCTGCGCCTCGTCGAGGATCACGAACGAATCGTTGATCGACCGGCCACGCATGAAGGCCAGGGGCGCGACCTCGATCGTGCCGGCGGCCATCAGTCGAGGAATCGACTCCGGGTCGACCATGTCGTGCAGCGCGTCGTACAGCGGCCGCAGGTAGGGGTCGATCTTCTCGCTCAGCGTTCCCGGCAGGTAGCCGAGGCGCTCGCCGGCCTCGACCGCCGGGCGGGTCAGGATGATCCGGTTGACCTGCTTGGTCTGCAGCGCCTGCACGGCCTTGGCCATGGCCAGGTAGGTCTTGCCGGTACCGGCCGGCCCGATGCCGAAGACGATCGTATTGGCGTCGATCGCGTCGACGTAGCGCTTCTGGTTTAGCGTCTTCGGCCGGATCGTGCGGCCGCGGCGGCTAATGATGTCGAGGCTCAGCACGTCGGCCGGCCGTTCGGAGCCGCCGCTCTTGAGCATCGCGATGACCCGGCGGACCGAGTCCGGCCGCAGCTCCTGGCGGGTGCCGAGCAGGGCGATCAGCTCGTCGAAGACGCGGACGGCGAACGCGTTGTCGGCCGGCTGCCCGGTGACGGCGATCTCGTTGCCGCGGACGTGGATGTCGGCCTCGACCTCGGCCTCGACCAGGCGGAGGAGCTCGTCGGCCGAGCCGAGGAGGGCGACCATCGAGACGGAATCGGGAACGGTGATGGTGGTCCGGACGGCCGCGGGTGTGCCGGAGGCCGCGTCCTGAGCCGCAGCGCGCGCCGAGGCCTCTCGGGACGCGCTGCCATCAGCTGCGGGGACGCCTGGGGCGGTGTCGGGCAAGAACCCTCGACCCTGCCTTCCTGAACTGACTTTTCGATCGGACTAGCGGACCGCCCGAGTCTACCCGCGCAGGCCGACGCGAATCGCCGCTTCGCCCGTCCGGGTCAACGTCCCGTGTAGGTCGCCTTGCCCGGGCCGTCGGCCAGGAACGACGCCACCGCGCCGCGCAGATCCGAGGTGCCGAACAGCGATCCGGACACCTCCGGCACCAGGACGTCGGCGGCGCGGGCCCCCTCGCGCACCGACGTGGCGACCAGCCGCTTGGTCGCCGCGTGCGCGACCGTCGGGCCGGCGGCGACCCGGTGGGAGTACGCGCGGGCCGCCTCGGCGAAGCCGTCGTCGGCGAGTACCCGGTTGACGACGTTCCACCGCTCGAGAACGGCCGCCGGGTACAGCTCGCCGGTGAAGATCAGCTCGCGGGCGCGCGCCGGCCCCGCCCGCTCGGCCAGCCGCTGCGGGCCGCCCATCGATGGCGTGAGGCCGACCACGATCTCCACCAACCCGAACGTCGCCTTCTCGGCGGCCAGCAGGATGTCGCAGCACAGCGCCAGCTCGAATGCGGCGGTCAACGTGAGCCCGTGCGCGGCGAACACGGTGGGCACCGGCAGGTCCTCGAAGGTCTGGGCCACCCGCAGCAGCCGGGTCCAGAGGTCGGCGCCCTGGCGGACCGGCTCCGGACCCTCGGCGATCGCCTGGAAGAAGCCGACGTCGACCCCGCCGGAGACCACCTTGCCGCGGGCCTCGATCAGCACCGCCCGCGCCCGCCCAAGGTAGTCGGGGTCGGTGAGCGCGACCAGCTCGGCGGCCACGTTCTCCAGCGCGTTGAACGTCGGCGGGTCGAACAGGTTCAGCGGTGGGTTGTCCAGCACGACGACGGCGACGTCGCCGTCCCGCTCGATCCGGACGGGCGCGTTCGTGTCGGTCACCTGTGCATCCTGACAGGGGCCCCTCGGCCTGTGGACGTCCCGGTCAGCCGGGCGGCCACTCCATCCGGCGGCCGCCGAGCACGTGGAAGTGCACGTGGTGCACCGACTGGCCGGCCTGCGGCCCGGTGTTGGTGACCAGGCGGTAGCCGGGCTCCGTGCCGCCGTCGGACACCAGGCCCTCCTGCAGCGCCACCGCCTGCGCGCCCGTGACGACCTCGCCCAGCAGGCCGGGATCGGCGGCGGCCAGCTCTGCCGCGGTGGCGTGGTGGTCCTTCGGGATCACCAGCACGTGCGTCGGCGCCTGGGGGTTGATGTCGCGGAAGGCGAGGATCCGGTCGGTCTGGTGGACGACGTCGGCCGGGATCTCCCCGGCGACCATGCGGCAGAACAGGCACGAGGACACGTGCGGAGCCTAGGCAGACGAGGATGGTCCCTGCATTCCGCGGCGCGGGGTCCGGAGGATTCCCGGCGCGGAATGCGAACTCACTCGTCGCAGCACAAGCGGGCACATGGCGGTGGTGCGGTCCGGAGGACCGGGATGTGGTGGTGCAGCCCGGACGGCTGCAATGTCAGACCCAGCGCGTCTTCATCGAGAGTGCGGCCAGGGCCGCGGCGCCGGCGGTCGACGTCCGCAGCACCTCCGCGCCCAGCCGCACGGCCTGCGCGCCGGCGGCGCGGAAGGCAACCACCTCGCCGTCGGTGAGCCCGCCCTCGGGGCCGACCACGACGGCAATGGTGCCCGCGCGCGGGATGTCCAGCTCCGCGAGCGGACGGCGCGCCCGCTCGTGCAGGACGACGGCGAGGTCGGTGTCGGCGAGCAGCCCGCAGACCTCGCGGGTCGTCATCGGCTCGGTCACCTCGGGCAGCCGCGGACGGCGCGACTGCTTGCTCGCGGCCCGCGCCACGGCGCGCCACCTGGCGACGCCCTTCTCGATCCGGTCGTCGCGCCACCGCGTGACACAGCGGGACGCCGTCCAGGGCACGATCCGGTCGACGCCGAGCTCGGTGGCCAGGTCGACGGCGAGCGGGCCGCGGTCGCCCTTCGGCAGGGCCTGGACCAGCACGAACTCCGGCGTGGGCTCGGGCACCTCGAAGCGCGCCGACACCGCCACCCGCAGTCCGTCGGACCCGGCGGAGAGCACCGACCCCGCCGCGACCGTGCCCTGCCCGTCCCCGACCCGCACCTGCTCGCCGGGCGCGAGGCGCAGCACCTCGACCGCGTGCCGGCCCTCGTCGCCGGCGACGAGCAGCTCGTCGGCCTCCGGGAGGACGTCGAGGAGGAACAGCGGGGCGCCGTCGAGCTCGGGGACGCCGGCCCCTGGGGTCGACACGTCAGCGGCCGTTGAACGCGTCGCGGACCTTGGAGAACAAGCCACCCTGCGCCTGGCGGTGCGACTCCGGCTGGTCCTCCCCGCGCAGCGCGGCGAGCTCGCGCAGCAGCTTCTCCTGCTCGGGGTCCAGGCGCGTGGGGGTCGAGACCTCGACGTGCACGAGCAGGTTGCCGCGGCCGGTGCCCCGCAGCCGGGGCGCGCCGTGGGCGCGCAGGGTGAGGACGCTGCCGGACTGCGTGCCGGGCCGGATGTCGAGGTCCTCCTCGCCGTCCAGCGTCTTGAGGCTGAGCGTCGTGCCGAGCGCGGCGGACGTCATCGGGAGCGTGACCCGGCAGTGCAGGTCCTCGCCGTCCCGGGTGAACACGTCGTGCGGGCGTTCGTGGATCTCCACGTACAGGTCACCGGCCGGGCCGCCGCCGGGGCCGACCTCGCCCTGCCCGGTCAGCCGGATCCGCATGCCGTCCTCGACGCCGGCGGGCACCTTCACCGAGATGGTGCGGCGCGAGCGGACCCGCCCGTCGCCGGCGCATTCCGGGCACGGGTCGGGGATGACCTGACCGGTGCCGGCGCAGGTCGGGCAGACCCGGCTGGAGACGACCTGGCCGAGGAAGCCGCGCTGCACGCTCTGCACCTCGCCGCGGCCCGAACAGGTGGTGCAGGTGGTCGGGTGGGTGCCGGGCGCGGTGCCCGCTCCGGTGCAGACGGTGCAGAGGACGGCGGTGTCGACGGTGATGTCCTTGGTGACGCCGAAGACCGTCTCGTCGAGCTCCAGCTCGATGGGGATGAGCGCGTCCCGGCCGGCGCGGGTGCGGCTGCGCGGCCCGCGCGTCGCCGCCCCGCCGAAGAACGCGTCCATGATGTCGCCCAGCCCGCCGAAGCCGGCGCCGCCGAACCCGCCGGCCCCGCCACCGCCGCCGGCGTCGAACGGGTCGCCGCCGAGGTCGACGATGCGGCGCTTCTCCGGGTCGGTCAGCGCCTCGTAGGCGCGGGTTACCTCCTGGAAGCGCTCCTTGGCCCCGGGGTCGGGGTTGACGTCGGGGTGCAGGTCGCGGGCCATCTTTCGATAAGCGCGCTTGATGTCGCTGTCACTGGCATCGCGGGCCACGCCCAGCACGCCGAAGTAGTCGGTCGCCATCGAGATGTCTTCGCCTCAGCTCTCGGCCAGCAGGTGGCCGACGTAGCGGGCCACGGCGCGAACCGCGGCCATGTTTCCTGGATAGTCCATGCGGGTGGGGCCGACGATGCCGAGACCACCGAGGGGGCGGTCGGCGCGGCCGTAGCCGACCGACACGAACGAGGCGCCGGTGAGGGCCTCGTGGGCGTTCTCCTCGCCGATCCGCACCAGCACCGTGCTCGCGTCCACCTGAGCCATCAACCGCAGAACCACGACCTGTTCTTCCAACGCCTCCAGGAGCGGCCGCATCGTGCCCGGGAAGTCGAGCGCGTTGCCGCGCGCGAGGTTCGCCGTGCCGCCGATGACCAGCCGGTCCTCGCTGGGCTCCACCAGCGTCTCCAGCAGCGTCGCGCTGACCGTGGCGACCAGACCGCGCAGGTGCTGCGGAGCGGTCTCCACCAGATCAGGCACCTTGTCGCCGGCGTCGACGAGCTTGACGCCGTTGAAGGCCGAGTTGAGCAGGGTGCGCAGCTCCGCGACGGCCTCGGCGTCCACGTCGACCGGACAGTCGACGACCCGCTGCTCGACCCGGCCGGTGTCGGTGATCAGCACCAGCATCAGCCGGGCGGCCGCCACCTGCACCACCTCGAGGTGGCGGACGGCGCTGCGCGAGAGCGTCGGGTACTGCACGACGGCCACCTGGCGGGTGAGCTGCGCGAGCAGCCGCACGCTGCGCCTCAGGACGTCGTGCAGGTCGACCGCGCCGTCGAGGAACCGCTCGATCGCCCGCCGCTCGGCCATCGACAGCGGCTTGACCGCGGACAGCTTGTCGACGAACAGGCGGTAGCCCTTGTCGGTGGGCACCCGGCCGGCGCTCGTGTGCGGCTGGGTGATGTAGCCCTGCTCCTCCAGCACCGCCATGTCGTTGCGGATGGTGGCCGGGGAGACGCCGAGGTCGTGCCGCTCGGCGAGGGCCTTGCTGCCGACCGGGTCGTTGCTCGAGACGTAGTCCTGCACGATGGCCCGGAGCACCTCCAGGCGGCGTTCGTCGTGCGCCACGGTGACACCTCCCCGTACCGGTCGACGTGCCGTGCGACTCCCCTCGGGCGATCGCCCGAGAACTGGCACTCGCACGGACAGAGTGCCAGGCAAGCCTACCTCCGCCGCCACGCTCCGTCGCGCGGCTCGCGGCGGATCACACCCCCCGGCCAGGGCCGGGGCGCGGCCCGGGGACGGCGGTTAGGGTGGGCCGGGTCGGCGCCCCGCCACCCGGGGGCAGAGAGCGGAGGTCGGTTCCCTGATCTTCAAAGCGGTACGTGACGGCAAGCCCTATCCCGACCACGGCTTGTCCACCCGGGACTGGGCGATGATCCCGCCCCGCCAGGTGCGGATGGACACGCTGACGACGACGAAGAAGGAACTGGCGCTCGACGCACTGCTCGCCGACGACTCCACCTTCTACGGCGACCTGTTCCCGCACGCCGTCCAGTGGCACGGCGACCTCTACCTCGAGGACGGGCTGCACCGCGCCCTGCGGGCCGCCCTCCAGCAGCGCAACGTCATCCACGTGCGCGTGCTCGACCTCGACGCCCTCACCCCGGTGCAGGCGTCGTCCGGCCCCGCGACCGCGTCGATCCCGGCGCAGCCGCCGGTGCCGAACCCCCGCCGTCTCTAGCGCTGCTTGCCCTCCCGGAAGAGCGCGACGGCCTTCTCGATCCGCCGCTGACGCGTCTCGGCCGTCTTCGCGCCGTTGACGGTGTCGACGTGGTAGCGCTGCAGGCTGTTGGACAGACCAGCGAAGAAGGCGCCGGTGCCGTCGGCCGCCGCGAGCGCCGCGGCGAAGTCGGCCGGGACGTCGACCTCGCGAGGGGTGTCGGCGACGGTCAGCGTCACGCGGATCGGGTCGCCGCCCTTCAGGCCCGTGGCGGCGCGGACGGCAGCACTGATGCCGATCAGGTGCTGGCCGCCCATGACCGCCGCGGTGGACCGGTACTCATAGCCGTTGACGTCGACCAGCACCGGCGGACGCTTGCCGGCACCCAGCTGCTCGATGACCTCGGGCGGCACGACGATCCCGGTGTTGTTGCCGCTCGCCGCCACGGTCGTCTCGAAGCTCGCGCGCCTGGGCTCGGTCACCATGGCCCCATCCTGCCCGGTCGTCGTGCGGCTGGAGCCAGCTCGTGCGCTCAGCGCGGGGCGGTGCAGGAGACGCAGCGGCCGGCGAACGGACGCAGCTGCAGCCGCTCCTCCGGGATCGCCGCGCCACACTCCGTGCAGATGCCGTAGGTGCCGGCGTCGATCCGGGCGAGGGCCGCGTCGATCTCGGCGATCGTCTGCTGCAGGTCGGCGCTGCGGCGCTGCGCGACGGGGTCGGGCACGGACTGGGCGCACTCGGCCAGCGCCGCCTCGCGCTGCTGGACGCACTCGGCCCGGTGGGTCTCCAGCAGGGTGCGGAACCGGTCGGGGGTGGTGGTGTCGACCGTGGTGGTCATGAGGTCTCCTCGGGAGAAACGCAGGATGACGCGGTCACCGGTGGTGGCGCGTCAGGAGAGGGGCGGCGGACTCCGGGGGGAGTCAGGCCGGCTGAGGCGGGGCCCTGTCCTGGCTGCGACGGAGGACGTCGAGTCCTCGCAGGCCGCGGGCGCGGCGGTTCATCGCCAGCGCCAGGAGCATGCCGCCGGAAAGGGCGGATGCGGCTATCCGGGAACCCGGCGGGAAGCTGGGGGCAGCCGTCGATACGTGCATCGCGCCCACCTCCTGCTCCACACCGGCGTCGTTGCCGGGAACGAGGACCATAGCCCCTGGAAGCGAAACTGCCACGTCCCTTTCGGGTGAGCGCCTCAGATTTTCGCGGCCGCTCCAGCACCGGCGCCTGCTCGCGGGGGCGGCACCGGGCAACCGGCCGGGAACGTGCCGAGGTCCTCGACCCGGTACCCCTCTGGATAGCTGCGGACCTGCGGGAGCTGCCGCGCGGAGAAGGGCTCGGTGCGCGCCGGCAGGAACCGGACGACCCGCCCCCGCGCCCGCAGCGCGCCCCGGACCAGGCTCCTCGTCACCTGGGATGGCCGCGGGAAGGCGAAGGCGTCGAGCAGCGAGCCGTCCATGGTCGCGTAGGAGATGCGCCGCACCACGGCGGCCGGCAGCCGGTCGTTCGGCGGGAACGCCGCGAGCAGCTCGAGGGTCGCCTCCGCGACGGTGCGGCCGCCGGGGTCGAAGCCCAAGTGGTCCCGCTCGTAGGCGTCGAGCAGCCGCGCGAAGGCCTGCCACGTCGCCGGGATGTCCCGGATACCCATGCGGCGCCCGAGGTCGCGCTAGTAGTTCGCGCTCGCGACCCGTTCGACGTCGGTCATCCGGCGCCACCCGTAACGGTCGAGCCAGCGGATCGGCGTCACCACGAACGTGGCCAGGACGTACCGGAGGTCGTCGTTGCTGATGTCGTAGGAGCTGTGCATCTGGTTCATCCGGCGGATCGCCGTCCGGCCCTGGTCGCTGGCCATCCCGTGCTCGAGGACGGCGATGCTGGGGACCGCGTAGGTGCGGAACAGCGCGAAGCTCAGCGCCTGGTTGAGATCCCAGGGGAACTCGTGCGTGCCCATGAGCCGTGGAAGGACCCCGTCCTCCCCACCCTTCGCACGCTCAGGGCGGTGCCCGGGACGGGGCCTGGTCCCATGCCGCTCAGCGTCGTCAATCGGTCAAGTCCCGGATGACGGCGTCGGCGAGCAGGCGACCGCGGTCGGTGAGGACGGCGCGACCTGCCTCGTGCGCCCCCGGCTCGAGCAGGCCCTCGTCCACGGCGTCGCGGGCCCGAGTCCGACCGGTCGGCGACAGCGCGGCCAGCGGCAGGCCCTCGCGCAGCCGGAGGCCGAGCATGATCGTCTCCATCGCGCGGTCGGCGTCGTCGAGGAGTTCGGCGTCCTGGGCGGGGCTCTGCCCGGCCGCCAGGCGGTCGGCGTAGGCGGCCGGATGCTTGACGTTCCACCAGCGCAGCCCGCCGACGTGGCTGTGCGCGCCGGGTCCGACGCCCCACCAGTTGGCGTTCGCCCAGTACAGCTCGTTGTGGCGGCAGCGGGCGGCCTCCGAGGTGGCCCAGTTCGACACCTCGTACCAGTCGAAGCCGCCACCGCGGAGGGTGGCGTCGGCGGCCTCGTAGCGGTCGGCGAGCACGTCGTCGTCGGGCATCGGGAGCTCGCCGCGGGAGATCCGGCGGGCCAGCCGGGTGCCGTCCTCGACGATCAGCGCGTAGGCGGACACGTGGTCGACCGGGCTGGCCAGGACGGCGGCGAGCGAGGCGGCCCAGTCGTCGTCGGTCTCCCCCGGCGCGCCGTAGATCAGGTCGAGGTTCACGTGCTCGAAACCGGCGGCGCGGGCCTCGTGCGCGGCCTCGACGGCGCGCCCCGGAGTGTGCCGGCGGTCGAGGACGGCGAGGACGTGCTCGGCGGCCGACTGCATGCCCAGGCTGATCCGGGTGAAGCCGCCCTCGCGCAGCCGGGCCAGCGACGCCGGCGTCACCGACTCGGGGTTGGCCTCGGTCGTCACCTCGACGTCGTCGGCCACCGGGAAGAGGTCGCGCGCGGCCGCGAGGACGGCGGCCAGGTCGTCGGCGGGCAGCAGCGTGGGGGTGCCGCCGCCGACGAAGACGGTCGAGATCGTGGGCAGGTCGGGGCCGAGGGTCTGCGCGGCCCGGCGCAGCTCGGCGATCGCGGTGCCGGCGTACTCGGCGCGGTTGGCGCCGGGGCCGAGCTCGTCGGAGGTGTAGGTGTTGAAGTCGCAGTAGCCGCAGCGGGTCGCGCAGAAGGGCACGTGCACGTAGAGCCCGAACGGGGTGCCCGCCAGGCCCTCGCGCGCGCTGTCGGGCAGCTCGAGGGTGCGGGCCGCGGTCTCCAGCAGCGGCAGGACGGTGTTCATCTGCTCCCAGTGTGCCGCGCCGGTGCCAGCGTCCGGCAGGATGCCGGACGTGACCGAGCTTGCGAGGGCACGAGAAGACACAGCACCCCAGGTCGCCGGGCCGACGAGCGCCAGCGAGGAGGCTTCGTGACCTCCGACGACGTCGTCCGGGTCGAGGTGGCGCGCGGCGTCGCGACCCTCACCCTCGACTCCCCCGCCAACCGCAACGCGCTGTCCCGGGCCGTGCGCGGCCGGCTCCGCCAGGCGCTCGCCGACGCCCTGGCCGACGACGCCGTGCGCGTCATCGTGCTCGACCACACCGGCCGGGTGTTCTGCTCCGGCATGGACCTCTCCGAGGCCGCGGGCGGCGGCGCCCAGGAGCAGGGGGTCCGCGAGTTCCCCGAGCTGCTCGAGTCGATCTGGAACTCGCCCAAGCCGGTGGTCGCCGTCGTCCGTGGGCCGGCGCGGGCCGGCGGCGTGGGCCTGCTGTCCGCCTGCGACGTGGTCGTCGCGGCGGAGTCGGCCACCTTCGCGTTCTCCGAGGTGCGACTCGGCATCGTGCCGGCCGTCATCTCCGCCGTCGTGCTGCCGCGGATGGTCCCGCACGTCGCGCACCGGCTGATGCTCACCGGCAACGTGTTCGACGCCGCCCAGGCGGCGACCGGCGGGCTGGTGGACCTGGTGGTCCCGGACGCCGACGTCGACGGCGAGGTGCGCGCCCAGCTGGTGGAGCTGACCGCGGGCGCACCCACCGCGCTGGCCGAGACGAAGCGGCTGCTGCGGGCGGGGACCGAGCTGCACTTCGACGAGCTGCTGGAGCTCTCCGCCCGGTACTTCGCCAGCGAGGAGGGCCAGGAGGGCATCGCGTCGTTCCGCGAGAAGCGCCCCGCCCGCTGGGTGCCGACGGACGACTGATCCGGCCCTCGGACGTAGGCGCTCTCCGGAGAGTCGAGCTCTGCTCCGTCCTCGTGAGCAGAGCTCGACCTTCCCGGTACCTGGTCCGCGTCGGACCGTCAGAGCACGTCCGAGGCGATCATCTGGCCCAGCTGGCGGATGTCGGCATTCCCCGTGAGCGTGAGCCGGACCGAGGAGGTCTGCTCCGTGCTGTCCGGGACGTGCGGTGACGTCGCGTCAGGCCAGGAGGAGCCGGGTCCAGGCGTCGGCCAGCCAGCTGCCGAACCGCTCGGCCGACCAGCCGCGCTCCCCCACCAGCAGCGCCCGGTACTCGGCGGCGTTCATGCTCCACACGATGTCGGCGACCTCGCCGTCGGTGAGGTCCGGTCGCACCTCGCCCGTCGCGCGCAGGTCGGCGGCGAACAGGCGCATGTTGGCCGCCCGGCGGCCATCGATCTCCGTCCGCAGCGCCGCGCACTCCGGATCGGTGCGGGCCGCCTCGGCCAGCGCGAGGTGCACGGGAGCCATCCGCACGCCGATCTCGGCGACCGCGGCGGCGTAGCGGGCGATCTTCTCCCCGGCTGAGGCTGCGGCCCGGACCTGTCGGACGTAGTCCCGCTCCAGAGCGGGCACCTCGTCATCGGTCCCCGAGAGCGCGGACTCCAGCAACTGCCGCAGGATCACGGGCTTGCGGCCGACCGCCGCGTAGAGCGTGTCGACGGCGACGGCCGCACGGGCAGCGATCGAGGCCACGCTGGTGGGCGCGTACCCCTGCTCGGCGAAGAGCTCGCGCGCAGCGGAGAGCACGGCGCGCTTGGTGGCCGCCGCCTGCTCCGCCCGCAGCGCGGACGTGTATCGCCGGCGGCCGGTGGTCTTGACGTCCTCCGCCACGAGGGCCACGCTACCAGAATCCGTCCGAAGCTGGTTCGGACCGATTAGGGAGACCGGCCATGGTCTACGCCTTCACGCAGGACGTCCCGATCGACACCGACATGTACGCCCGCATCACCGAGGCGATGGGCGACGAGCCGATGGACGGGCTGCTGCTGCATCTGTGCGTCCGCAACCCCGACGGCGGCCTGCGCTACATCGACGTCTGGGAGTCCGAGCAGCAGTGCGCCCGGGCGTTCGACGAGCGGGTGCACCCGGCCGTCGATGTCGCCTTCGGCGGTCACCGGCCCCCGGTCGAGCCCACGGTGCACCGGCTCGACGTGGTCGAGGCCCGCGGATCGGCCCTCGCCGGCGTCCGCGCCTGACCGGGCCTTGCCACCCGATCAGCCGATACGCATGCTCGGCACGTGACCGATGCCGAGAACCGCGAGCGCTTCCGCCGGCTGCCCGACGCGGTGCGCCTCGAGGACACCGTGGAGACCGTCGACGTGGATGCGCCCCATCCGCTGTCCGACGAGCACGAGGAACGGGCGCGGATGCTCCGCGACGTGGGCGCCGCGGGCATCTGAGGCCGCTCAGCGCAGCCGACGGGTGTTGTCGTCCAGCCGGACGGTGACGCCCTGGCCGTCGAGCCACTCCATCAACGGGACGGCGACCCGGCGGCTCGTGCCCCACGCCTGCCGGGCCTGGCTGACGCTGAACGGCTGCGGGAGGTCCACCAGCCGCGCCCGCGCCTGCGCCCCGACGTCGGGCGCGAGACAGACGCCGTCCGCGATCCGCACGAGCTGACCGCTGCGCACCGCCGCCGCGAGCTCGCGGGGGCCGAGGCCGGCGGCCACCAGCTCGGGCGCCTCCGGCGCGGCGAACGGATCGGCGGCCAACCGGGCACGGACCGCGTCGACGGCGCGCTGCACCTCCGGCGGCAGGGCGGCCGTCTCGTCGACGACCCGGCCGTCCCGCAGCCGGAAGGGCGGCCGCACGACGGCGGGGAGCAGGTCGACGTCGGGCAGCTCCAGCGCCCGGCGCAGCACCTCGGCCGGCGGTCCCGGCTCCAACGGCCGCAGCTGCCGGTAGCGGCCGACCACCTGGGGCACCCGGACGGCGAGCTCGTCGGCCAGCCCTGCGGCCAGCAGCCACGGCCCCTGCACGGTGGCATCGGCGGGCACCGGCCAGCCCATCGCGGCGAACTCCTCCGTGCGCACGGTCCGCCGTCGCGCGAGCTCGGCCGAGGCTGCGGCGGGGCCGGCCGGGCGGTCGGCGAGCTCCGCGGCCCGCCGGCGGGCGGCGCCGCGTCGGCGCAGCTCCGGCGGGTCGACGTCCCGGACGTCCGCGCCCAGCACCCGGCGGCTGCCGGGATCGCGCAGCAGCAGCCGGTCGCCGATCCGCAAGGGCAGGGCCGCGGCCAACCTCAACCGCACGACCGCGCCGTCCAGCGGACGCAGCCGGGCGCCGACCGTGGCCGAGCCGACGTGCACGACCGCCTCGGCGGGCAGCCGCTCCTCGGGCAGGGCGGTGAGCACGACGTCGACGACGTCCGTTCCCCGGAACGCACCCGGCGTCAGCAGAGCGTCCCCGCGGGACAGCTCCTCGACGGCGACTCCGCGCAGGTTCAGGGCCACCCTGGCCGTGGCGACCGCCCGGTCGACCGGCTCGCCGAGCGACTGCACGCCCCGCACCCCCACCTCGCGGTCGCCGAGCCCCAGCCGATCGCCCGCCGCCACGGCGCCCGCGGCGAGCGTGCCGGTGACGACCGTCCCGGCGCCGCGGATGGTGAACGCCCGGTCGATCCAGAGCCGCACCGGCGCGGCGGGGTCGGGTGCGGGGAGGTCGCCGAGGAGCGTCTCCAGCGCGGTGAGCAGCGCGGGCATGCCCTCGCCCGTGCGCGCGCTGACGGCCACGGCCGGGACGACGCCCATCGACGTCGCGGCCAGCCGTTCGCGCATGTCGGCGAGCACCGGCGCCGGGTCGGCCAGGTCGGCCTTCGTGACCGCGAGCAGGGCGTGCCGGACGCCGAGGGCATCCAGGACGGCAACGTGCTCGGCCGTCTGGGCCGACCACCCGTCGTCCGCCGCGACGACGACCAGCGCCGCGGGCACCGACCCGACACCGGCGAGCATGTTGCCGACGAACCGCTCGTGCCCGGGGACGTCGACGACCGCGAGGCGGCGGCCCGAGGGCAGCGTCGTCCAGGCGAAGCCGAGGTCGATGGTGAGCCCGCGACGGTGCTCCTCGGCCCAGCGGTCGGGCTCCATGCCGGTGAGCGCGCGGACGAGCGCCGACTTGCCGTGATCGACGTGACCCGCGGTGGCGATCACGTCCACCGGCGGGCCACCTCGATCACGGCGGCGGCGACGGCGTCGTCGGCGGACGGCGGCAGGCTGCGCAGGTTCAGCAGCGTGCGATCGCCCTCGACGTACCCGACGACCGGCGGGCAGCCGAGTCGCAGCGGGTCGGCGAAGGACGGCGGGAGTGACACGGCCGCGCTGGGCAGCGGGTGTTCGGGGGCCCCTCCCCCGCCGACGCGGGCCTCCGCGTCGACGGCGACCGCGTCCAGGCCGGCGGCGGCGAACCGCTCGGCCAGCGTCCGGGCCCGGGCCCGCAGGTCCGCCACCTCGGCGGCGAGCATCTCCTGGACCGGCGGGACCGGCCCGCGCACCGTGGCCTCGAGGGCCGCGAGCGTCGTCTTGTCGACCCGCAGCGCCCGGTAGAGGGGATGCCGGCGCAACCTCTGGACGAGATCCGCGCGGCCGAGGACCAGCCCCGCCTGCGGACCGCCGAGCAGCTTGTCGCCGCTGGCGAGGACGAGATCGGCCCCCGCGGCGAGGGTGGACTGGAGGTCCGGCTCGTCGGGCAGCAGCCGATGGGGCCGGAGCAGGCCCGATCCCACGTCGGCGACCAGCGGGATCCGGCTGGCCGAGAGGGCGCCGGCCAGCTCGGCCACGCTCACCGCCCGGGCGAATCCGCGGACGACGAAGTTGGACGGGTGGATCTTCAGTACGGCCGCGGTCTCGTCGTGCAGCGCGTCGCGGTAGTCGTCGAGCGTGACGCGGTTGGTCGTGCCGACCTCGCGGATGCGGGCGCCGGTCGCGGTGAGGATCTCGTGGATGCGGAAGCCGTCGCCGATCTCGACCATCTCGCCCCGCGTCAGCACCAGCTCGCGATCCTGGCCGAGCGCGGTCGCGACGAGGAGCAGCGCCGCGGCGCAGTTGTTGACCACGAGCGCGGCCTCGGCGGCGGGTACGGCCGCGAGCAGGGCCCCGATCGCGCCCTCGCCCCGCGGACCGCGCCGGCCGGAGTCCAGGTCGAGCTCGACGTCGGTGGTGCCGCTCGCCGCCACGACCGCCTCGACCGCCGCCGGCGACAGCGGCGCGCGCCCGAGGTTGGTGTGCACGAGCACGCCCGTCGCGTTCAGCACCGGCTGCAGGCTGCTCGCCGTCCCCGGCAGCGCATCGAGGACGGCGGCAACGGCGTCCGGCGGCGCGAGCTCGCCGTCCCGGACCCGCTGCTGCACGCGCTGGACGACGTCCTTCAGCAGGCCGCGCCCCAGCCGCTCCCGGGCCCCGGTCAACCGCGGGTCGTCGAGCAACGTGTCGGTGCGCGGCACGTGCCGTCTCGGATCGGCGCTCATCGCTACGCAGCGTAGGCGCGCCGAAGTCTTGGCGGAGGCGGACGGGAATCGAACCCGCCTGACCGAGCTACTCGGCCACGTCGGCTTTAGAGGCCGCGGGGGTCACCAGACACCCTGACGCCTCCGCCGGAGACCATACGTGGGCCGCTCGCCGAAAACTGTCAGAGACCGCTGCCAGCATCCCCGCATGACCCGCACCGAGTCCCGCTCCCCCGGAACGCTGCCCCCGGTGACGTTGAGTCCCGAGGAGGCAGCGGCCATCGCCGTCGCCCTCGCCGCCCATCCGGAGGGTCCGTATGCCGAGGCCGGTCGCGGAGCGCTGGAGAAGGTGCTGGCCGCGCTCGAACCCGACGCGGGGCGGCGCTCCCAGCTGCTCGCGACGAGCCTCTGGGCCAGTGCGGAGGCCGGACGATCGGCCGAAATCCGGTCGGTGATCGAGGAGTCCGTGGCCCGGCACCGGGTGGTGGCCCTCCGCTACCGCGACGGGCAGGGGCGGCCGACCCGCCGGGAGGTCGAACCCCAGCTGATCGTGCGCAGCAGCGACCACGTCTTCCTGGTGGCGTGGTGCCGGGAGCGGGCGGCGCTGCGCTGGTTCCGGGCGGACCGGATCGAGGCCGTGGAGCCGACCGGCGAGACGGCCCCGCGGCGCGACCTGACCGGCCTCGGCGCGCCGCCGGCGAGCGCCCACCCCGCGGGCCGCGCCCTGAAGCGGACACCGTCCCCGGCTCCCGCACCACCGCGTCTGGTCGTTCTTCCCGGCGGCCGTGCGTAGAAGGGCGGCCTAGATTCGTGGCGTGACCACCGCACCCGCCCGCGTCCGGCTGACCCAGTACGCCCACGGCGGCGGCTGCGCGTGCAAGATCCCGCCCGGCGAGCTGGAGGCCGTGGTGTCGGGATTGACCGCCGGCGGTCCGGCGGCCCCGCACGCCGAGCTGGTGATCGGTCTGGACGACGGCGACGACGCTGCGGTCGTCCGCATCGCCGGGGGCCAGGGCGTCGTGCTGACGACGGACTTCTTCACACCCGTCGTCGACGACGCCTACACGTTCGGCCGGATCGCCGCCGCCAACGCGCTGTCCGACGTCTACGCCATGGGTGGCACCCCCGTGGTCGCGGTGAACCTGCTCGGCTGGCCCCGCGACGTGCTGCCCGCGGAGCTCGCCGCCGAGGTGCTGCGCGGCGGTCTCGAGGTGGCGCAGGAGGCCGGCTGCCACGTCGGCGGGGGGCATTCGATCGACGACCCCGAGCCCAAGTACGGGATGGCGGTCACCGGGCTGGTCGACATCGACCGGATCATCACCAACTCCGGCGCCGTGGCCGGCGCACCCTTGTCGCTGAGCAAGCCGCTCGGCGTCGGGGTGCTCAACAGCCGGATGAAGGCCACCGGCGAGGTCTCGGAGGAGGCGGTGGCGTCGATGACGGCGCTCAACCGCGAGGCCGGGCAGTCCGCGGTCCGGGCAGGCATCCGCGCCGGCACCGACGTCACGGGGTTCGGCCTGCTCGGGCACCTCTACAAGATGGCGCGGGCGAGCGGGGTCACCGCGTTGGTCGACGCCGCCGCCGTCCCCTATCTGGCCGGAGCGCGCCAGGCGCTGGCCGAGGGATTCGTCTCCGGCGGCACGCGGCGCAACCTCGACTGGGTGCGGCCGCACACCGACCTGTCGGCGGTGCCGGAGGACGAGGCGCTGCTGCTCGCGGATGCCCAGACGTCCGGTGGGCTGCTGCTGGCCGGGGAGATCCCGGGCGCCCCTGTGATCGGCGCGTTCGTGCCGCGTGGCGAGTACGTGGTCGTCGTCCGCTGACACCCCCGGCGATCAGCGCGCGCAACGTCGCTCGGCTAGCGTCCGATCATGCTCGCTGCCTTCGTCTCCACGCCCGCCCCGAAGGACCCGCTCTCCGTGCTGGAGGTGGGTGACCGCCCCGAGCCGGAGGCGCCCGACGGCTGGACGACGGTGCAGGTGAAGGCGGTCTCGCTCAATCACCACGACCTGTTCAGCCTGCAGGGCATCGGCCTGCCGCAGGAGCGGATGCCGATGATCCTCGGCACCGACGCCGCGGGTCTCGACGAGGACGGCAACGAGGTCGTCGTGCATGGCGTCGTCGCGACCCCCGACTGGACCGGCGACGAGACGCTCGACCCCAAGCGCACGCTGTTCTCCGAGCTGCACCAGGGCACGATGGCCGAGAAGGTCGTCGTCCCGAGGCGGAACCTGCTGCCCAAGCCGGCCGACCTGTCGTTCGCCGAGGCCGCCTGTCTGCCCACCGCCTGGCTGACCGCCTACCGGATGCTGTTCGTGAAGTCGGGCCTCCGGCCGGGGCAGACGGTGCTCGTGCAGGGCGCCAGCGGCGGGGTCGCCACCGCGCTGATCGTGCTCGGCCGCGCCGCCGGGTACCGGGTGTGGGTCACCGGGCGCACCGAGGAGAAGCGCACCGCGGCCCTGGCGCTGGGCGCCGAGCAGGCCTTCGAGTCCGGCGCCCGGCTGCCCGAGCGGGTCGACGGCGTCATGGAGACCGTCGGCGAGGCCACCTGGTCGCACAGCATCAAGTCGCTCAAGCCGGGCGGCGTGCTCGTCACCTCCGGCGCCACGACCGGCTTCAACCCCGGCGCCGAGCTCAACCGGGTCTTCTTCACCCAGCTCTCGGTGATCGGCTCGACCATGGGCACGAAGGCGGAGCTCGAATCGCTCATCCAGCTGTGCACCGTGACCGGTATCCGGCCGCAGATCGACGTGGAGCTGCCGCTGTCCGACGCCCGCGAGGGCTTCGAGCGGATGCTGGAGGGGCGCACGGCCGGAAAGATCGTCTTCACGCTGTGACGCCGGTCGAGCGGGTGGTCGCGGCACTCGACGCCGCGGGCGTCCCCACCGACGTGCGCCGGTTCGACGACCCGGTGCCGACGGCGGCAGCCGCCGCGGCGGCCCTCGGCTGTGACGTCGGGGCCATCGCGAACAGCCTGGTCTTCGACGCGGACGGCGCCCCGCTGCTGGTGCTCGCCAGCGGGGCGCACCGCGTCGACACCGGGAAGGTGGCCGCGCTGGTCGGAGCGGCCCGCGTGCGCCGGGCCACAGCGGACTTCGTGCTCGCCGCGACCGGGCAGGAGGTCGGTGGCGTGGCTCCGGTCGGCCATCCCGCCCCGCTGCGCACCGTCGTGGATGTCGACCTCGCCGGCTTTCCGGTGCTCTGGGCCGGCGCCGGCGACCACCACACGATGTTCTCGGCCACGTACGACGACCTGCTCCGGATCACCGCCGGCGAGGCGGCGGCCGTCGCCTGACGTCGCCGGCGAGGTCCGGCACCAGAGTTGTCAAAGCAGGTTGACAGGGTCGTCGAAGCAACCTAGGTTGACAGCCATGGCGGACACAGCACAGGTCGCCACCGCGGCCAGCAGCAAGGACCCGTCGGTCGGGCTCCAGGCGGTCCGATCCCTGCGGACCCTCGTCGAACGACTCGAGGCGCTGCAGGTGGACAACGCCCGGGACCAGGGCTGGACGTGGGAGCAGATCGCCCAGCAGCTCGGCGTCTCCCGGCAGGCGGTGCACAAGAAGTACGCAGCGGGCCGAGGCCTGCTCCGGCGGAAGGACTGAGGAATGTTCGAGCGGTTCACCGAGGCGGCTCGACAGGTCGTCGTCTCGTCCCAGGACGAAGCCCGGCAACTGCGCCACCACTTCATCGGCACCGAGCACCTGCTCCTCGGGCTGCTCGACCAGTCGGACTCCCCGACCTGCGCGGTGTTCGAGCGGCACGGGTTGACCCGGACCGTCGCCGTCGAGGTGTTGCGCCGGTTCTCCGGCCACGAGCAGCTCGACGCCGCAGCGCTCGGCACGGTCGGCATCGATCTCGACGCCGTCCGGGACAGCGTGGAGGCCGCGTTCGGACCGGGAGCACTCGACGTCCCGAGCCCGGACAAGGGTCGCGCAGTGACGGGCCACATCCCGTTCACCCGCCGGGCGAAGAAGGTGCTCGAACTCAGCCTGCGCGAAGCGGTCGCCCTCAAATCGGGCAGCATCGCCGACGGTCACATCGCGCTGGGCATCCTGCGGGACGGCGACGGCGTGGCCATGAAGATGCTCGCCGACCGCGGCATCGACACCGCTGCCCTGGCCGACGAGATCAGGAACACGCTGAAGGCCTCGGCGTGACTAGCTGACGACCTTCAGCCCGATCACGCAACCGATGATCCCCGCGAGCAGCAGCACCTTGACCACCGACGCCGACTCCGCCCCGGTCACCATCGCGTAGGCGACCGTCAGCACGGCGCCGATGCCCACCCACACCGCGTAGGAGGTGCCGACCGGCAACTCGCGCATGGCGATCGCGAGGCCGGCCATGCTCAGCGCCAGCGCCACAAGGAACACGACGCTCGGCACGAGCCGGCTGAGTCCCTCCGACCGGTCGAGCGCGGTGGCCCACACCGCCTCGAGGGCGCCGGACACGATCAACACCAGCCACGACATGACGGTCTCCCCTGGCGCCGTCTTGTCGCTCACCGGGTACGGCACCGCTCGTCCGGGGACCGCCGTCGGGTCCGGACCCACGGTCTCAAACCGGTCGCGTGGTCGGCAAACCGGACGGCGCCCGGTCGCGCAGCAACAGGAGAGCCGCCACCGCTGCCAGCCCGGCGGCGATCGCGGCGCCCGCGAAGACGGTGTGCAGCTGGGAGAGGATCGCCGCGCCGGTGGCCGCGTCGTACCGGGGACAGTCGGTCGGGCTGCTCGGGCACAGCTCGAACGGGCTGCCGATCGCCTCGACGGCGGCGGTGAACCGGCGCAGCGCGACCGCCGTCAGCAGCGACAGGCCGCACAGCATGCCGACCGTGCGCGCGACCACCGCCAGGGCACTCGCGCTGCCGTGCACGTCGGCACCGGTCACCCCCAGCAGGACGGCGTTCACCGGCGCGATCGCCAGCCCGAACCCGAACCCGGCGGCCAGCAGCACGGCGAACGACGCGGCGCCGTCCAGAGACCTCGCGTCCCACGTCGTCATGACGACGAAGGCGACGGCGGCCAGCGCCATCCCGCCCGAGGCGACCAGCCGCGGCGCCACCGCGCGGGCCAGCCAGCCGCCGGCGACCGCGCCGACCGGCACGGCGACCAGCAGCCGCAGCAGCACCAGCGCGGCGCCGAGCTGGTCGCCGGGTGTGGTGGTGCTGCGGGCGAACAGCGGGACGTCGACCAGCGCCGCGACCAGGGCGACCCCGACCAGCAGGTTGACCAGCAGCGCACCCCAGGCCCCGACCGGCCGGAGCGCGCGCAGCGGCAGGACCGGCTCGGCCGCGCGCCGCTCGTGCAGCACGAAGGCGACCGCGGCCACCAGAGCGAGCGGGACGAGGACCGGCCCGTGCGCCACGATCTGGGTCGCCGGGTCCGCGGCGGCGAACGCCCAGACCAGGCTGCCGAGCGCGACGACGACCAGCGCCGACCCGAGCACGTCGACCTCGGTGGCCAGCCGCGCGAGACCGCGCAGGGGCAGCACGGCTCCGGCCGGCCTCGTCAGGCTGCGGGCCACCAGCCCGGCGGCCGCCACCACCGTCACCAGGACCAGCGGGGTGGACAGCGCCACCGACGGGACGACGGGCACGTACAGCAGCCCGACGGTGACGTCGTCGGTGAGGGCGGACGGCGCGGCCAGCTGCAGCGCCAGCGCCAGGACGCTGATCGCCGCGAGCACCAGGCCGACCGGATCGGGGCGGCGTCCGCGCGCGGAGACGAGCATCCCGCCGGCGAGGCCGAGCCCGAGCAGCAGGTTGAGCCAGAAGATCGCCCGCCAGTCCGCGACCGCGAGCACGGCGGCGCCGGCCAGCGGGCCGAGCACCGCACCCGCCTCCTGCACGGCCCCGACGACGCCGAGCGGCAGCGCGCGGCGCTCGGGTGGCCAGCGGTCGGCGACCAGGGCGAGCGTCGCCGGCACGAGTCCGCCTGCGCCGATGCCCTGCAGGCCGCGTCCGAGCACGGCCGCACCGAGACCATGGGCGGTCGCCGTCAGCAGCGAGCCGAGAGCGAACAGGAGCAGGCAGCCGACGAGCACCGGCACGCGCCCGCGCAGGTCGGCGAGCCGCCCCAGCAGCGGCAGCGTGGCGGTGTACCCGAGCAGGAACCCGCCGATGATCGGCGTCGCCCGCTGCAGCTCGTCCAGTCCGACCCCGACCCCGGTGAGGATGTCGGGCAGCGCCAGGACGACGACGTAGGTGTCGGCGGCCGTGATGAGGACGGCGAGCGTGGCCAGGGCGACGACGGGCAGTCCCGGACGCTCGCGAGGCTGCGGGCCCGTCGCGGACTCAGCCGGTGGGCGGTGCGGTGATGTGGACATCGGCGCCGAAGTCGCTCAGTTCGAGGGTGAAGGTCGCGTCCTTACCGGCTTCGTAGAAGGGGCCGGTCAGCTCGGCGCGGCGCAGCTCGCCGGACTTGCTCACGATCGAGAACGTCGCCCGCACCGCGGTGCTGGGGTCCTTGCTGGTGAGGATCCGCTCGACCAGGTCGCCGGGCAGCTTCGCCGTGACCTCGCGGACCACCTCGCCGCCCACGCGCTTCTCGTCGCCGAGCTTCGCCGACTGCGACTTGGCGAGCAGCTGGGAGATGCCGGTGTCGGGGTCCAGGAGCGCGCCGGGATCGCCGAAGCCGAACTGCGCGGGGTCGACCACCGAGTACGCCGTCGTGAAGGGCAGCTGGGCGTAGACCGTGCCGCCGACCGAGATCACCTTCAGCTTCAGCGCCGATCCCAGTGCGTGCACCTCGAGCGTGCCGTCGAACGACGCCGGCCGGGCGATGTCCCCCTCCCCGCCGACCAGGACCGTGCCGGTGTTCGGGGCACCCGTGCTGTCCAGGACGAAGTGGGCGGTCTTCGTGTCGTCCAGGGTGCGCTTGGCGTGTGCGAGCAGCTGGGGCGCCGACTCGGAGGCCGAGCTCCCGCTGCACGCGGTCAGCGGGCCGGCGAGCAGGGCCAGCGCCACCAGCACGGCGCCTCTGCGGCGCAGGAACACGGCGACCTCCCCGTCCGACCGGGTCCGATCCCGGCATACCGCGGCGGACAGTAGCGCGGCCGACGGCTCAGGTCCGCGCGGCCAGCCGCTTCTCGATGCGCGCCGCGATCTTCGGCCGGTCCTTGACCGGCAGGAACTCCAGCGCCGGCGCGAGTTCGGGCAGCCGGGCGTTGTGGTTCATGACGATGCGGAACCCCTCGCCCACGGTGACCCCGTGCTCGGGCCGGAACACCACGTCGACCTCGTCGCCGGCGCCGACGTCACCGGTCTCGAGCACGCGAAGGTACGCGCCGGTGGCCCCGTGCGCGGCGAACCGCTTGACCAGGTCCGGCACGTCCCAGAAGCGGGCGAAGTTGGCGCACGGGATCCGCCAGGCGGTGACCTCGAACAGCGCCGTCCCGATGCGCCACTGCTCCCCGAGCAGCGCGCCGACCAGGTCGACGCCCTTCGTCCGCAGGTTCTCGCCGAACCGGCCCGCGGGCAGCTCGCGACCGAGTTCGGCGATCCAGAAGTCGGCGTCCTCCTGGGCGTAGGCGTACACCGCCTGCCCCTCGCCGCCGTGGTACTTGCGGTTCACGTGCACGTCGCCGTCCAGACCCAGTGCGTGGACGTCGACGCGGCCGGTCACCGGCCGCTTGTCGATGCCGGACCGGCTCGGGCGCTTGCCGGGCAGCGGGAGGAGGTCCACGCCGGAGACGCAGACCGCGGTGACGCGCCCCGTCACTTCTTGGACGCGGTGGACTCGTTCGTGGAGAGCGCGGCGACGAACGCCTCCTGGGGGACCTCGACGCGGCCGACCATCTTCATCCGCTTCTTGCCCTCCTTCTGCTTCTCCAGCAGCTTCCGCTTGCGGGTGATGTCACCGCCGTAGCACTTGGCGAGGACGTCCTTGCGGATGGCGCGCACGGTCTCGCGCGCGATCACCCGCGAGCCGACGGCGGCCTGGATGGGCACCTCGAACTGCTGCCGCGGGATCAGCTCGCGAAGCTTGCCGGCCATGAGGACGCCGTAGCTGTACGCCTTGTCCTTGTGCACGATGGCGCTGAAGGCGTCGACGGCCTCGCCCTGCAGCAGGATGTCCACCTTCACCAGCTGCGACTCCTGCTCGCCGGCCTCGGCGTAGTCGAGGCTGGCGTACCCGCGGGTGCGCGACTTCAGCGCGTCGAAGAAGTCGAAGATGATCTCGCCGAGCGGCAGCGTGTAGCGCAGCTCGACGCGGCTCTCGCTGAGGTAGTCCATGCCGCCGAGCTGGCCGCGGCGACTCTGGCAGAGTTCCATGATCGCGCCGGTGTAGTCACTGGGCGCGATGATCGTCGCGCTGACCACCGGCTCGTAGATCGTGGAGATCTTGCCGGCCGGCCAGTCGCTGGGGTTGGTCACGGTGACCTCGGAGCCGTCCTCCATGAGCACGCGGTAGACCACGTTGGGTGCGGTCGAGATGAGGCTGATCCCGGCCTCGCGCTCGAGGCGCTCGCGCACGATCTCCAGGTGCAGCAGGCCGAGGAAGCCGACGCGGAAACCGAACCCGAGCGCCGCCGACGTCTCGGGCTCGTACACGAGCGCGGCGTCGTTGAGCAGCAGCTTGTCCAGCGCCTCGCGCAGCAGCGGGTAGTCGCTGCCGTCGATCGGGTAGAGGCCGGAGTAGACCATCGGCTTCGGGTCGCGGTACCCGCCGATCGACTCGGCGGCCGGCCGGTGCTGCAGGGTGACGGTGTCGCCGACGCGGGACTGGCGGACATCCTTCACGCCGGTGATGAAGTAGCCGACCTCGCCGACGCCCAGGCTCTCGACGGGCTTGGGCTCGGGTGAGATGACGCCGATCTCGAGCAGCTCGTGGGTCGCGCCGGTCGACATCATCTTGATCTTGTCGCGGGCGGAGATCCGGCCGTCGACGACGCGGACGTAGGTGATGACGCCCCGGTAGATGTCGTAGACCGAGTCGAAGATCATCGCGCGAGCAGGACCGTCGTCCTTCCCCGTGGGTGCAGGAATCTCCGTGACGATTCGGTCGAGCAGCTCCGGCACACCCTCGCCGGTCTTGCCGCTGACCCGCAGGACGTCCTCGGGCTCGCAGCCAATGATGTGCGCGATCTCCGCGGCGTACTTCTCCGGCTGGGCGGCCGGCAGGTCGATCTTGTTGAGCACCGGGATGATCGTGAGGTCGTTCTCCAGTGCCAGGTACAGGTTGGCCAGCGTCTGCGCCTCGATGCCCTGGGCGGCGTCCACGAGCAGCACGGCCCCCTCGCAGGCGGCCAGCGAGCGGGAGACCTCGTAGGTGAAGTCGACGTGGCCCGGGGTGTCGATCATGTCGAGCACGTACTCGGTGCTCGTGTCGGCACCACTGCGCGGGGTCCACGGCAGCCGGACGTTCTGCGCCTTGATCGTGATCCCGCGCTCGCGCTCGATGTCCATGCGGTCGAGGTACTGGGCGCGCATGTTGCGGCCCTCGACGATGCCGGTGACCTCGAGCATCCGGTCGGCCAGCGTCGACTTGCCGTGGTCGATGTGGGCGATGATGCAGAAGTTCCGGATGAGGGCCGGATCGGTGTTGGCGGGAGTCGTCACAGTGCCGCCATCGTCCCACGCTCGGGCGTCAGGGACGGCGCTCGACCCCGGAGCGCGTCGACCGGCCGGTCAGGGAGGGGCGATTCCGTGGCCGTGACAGCACTCCGCCGCGGCTCGCCGGCGGGCACGGCCCGGTTCACGCCGACCTCGGTGGCGGCTCTGTGCGCCCTGGTCCTCGCGGTGCTGGTCGAGGTGGCGCCGGTGGTGGGCGGCGACCTGACCGCCCAGCAGTGGTGGGCGTCGTGGGCCACGACGAACGGGGCGCCGGTCGACCTGGGCTGGTACGGCGGGGTGCCGGTCGCCTCCTACAGCCTGCTGAGCCCGTGGGTCGCCGCGGCGCTCGGCCTGCCGCTGACCGGGATCGTCGGGACGGTGCTGGGCGCCACGTCCACCACGGCCCTGCTCGGCCGGCTCCGTCCGGCGCCCGGCCGGCTGACCGCCGCCGGCGTCGCGGCGGCCGCGACGTGGGCGGCCGACCAGTGGAGCGGGCGGACGACGTTCGGGCTCGGTGCCGCCCTCGCCGTGCTCGCCCTCGTGGTGGCCGGCGGACGGCGGCGGCCCGCGGCGGGTCCCCTCGGCGCGGTGCTGGCCGCGGTCGCGGGCGCGACGAGCCCGCTGGCGTCGGTGTTCCTGCTGGTGGCCGCCGGGGCCTGGTGGTGGAGCGCCGAGCGCGGGCGATCGCGGCCCGGGCCGGCGGAGCCGTGGTGGATCGCCCTCGGGGCCCTGGTGCCGGTCGCGGCGGCTCGGCTGCTGGGCGCGGTGAGCGGCCCCGAGCCGTCGAGCGCCCACCAGATGCTCGCGGCGCTGGCGGCCGCCGGGCTCGCGTGGGCGCTCGTGCCGCCGGCGCACCGGGTGCTGCGGTCGGGCGTGGCGCTCACCGCCGTGCTGCTCGTCCTCACGTGGGCGGTCAGCGATCCGGTCGGGTCGAACTCGGTGCGGCTGGTGCTGCTGTTCGCCGTCCCCGTGCTGGTCGCGGTCGCGCGCACGGAGCCGCCCGCGACGCTCCTCGCGGCGCTCGCCGTGCTCGTGCTCCTCCCGCCGATCCTGTTCGCCGACCTCGTCCCCCGGTCCGCGACCGCGATCTCCGAGCGCTCGCAGGCGCTGCTGGACCAGCTCCGCGAGCGCGGGCCGGTCGGGCGGATCGAGGTGGTCCCTCTGCATGGCCACGAGGAGAGCGCCGAGGTGGCGCCGACGGTCCCGTTGGCACGCGGATGGCTGCGGCAGCTCGACACGGGGCGCGACCCGCTCTTCTACGACGGTTCCCTCGACGCCACCGGGTACCTGCGCTGGCTGAGGGAGCGCGGCGTCTCCTACGTGGCGCTGCCGAGCGGCCGCCTCGACTGGCCCTCCGGCGCCGAGGCCCGATTGCTGCGCCGCGGCGTGCCCGGACTTCCCGAGGTGTGGGCGGACCGGTGGTGGCGGCTGTACGAGGTGCCCGGCGGTGGCGTCGTGACCGGCGCCGGCACGCTGGTCTCCAGCAGCCGGTCCCGCCTCGTCGTGGACGTGCCCCGTCCCGGGCGGGTGGACGTCGCCGTGTGGTGGTCCCGCTGGTCATCGGTGACGGGCCCGGGCGGCTGCGTGCGGCCGGGTTCACGCGACGGCTGGACGACACTGGTGGCCGCACGGCCCGGCCGATACGTGCTGACCAGCTCGTGGCGTCCCACCGGTCGGTGCGAGTGACCGGGGTTGCAGCGCCCGGGTTGGGCTGAGGCTGCCCGCGCTGGTATCTTGGGAGACCGGTCCGCCGGCGCGGTCTTTGCTGCTCTGCGCCCGGACGCACTGTCAGAGACATCCCCTTCAGACACCGAGGCTCACGCGTGGCGAACATCAAGTCCCAGATCAAGCGGATCCGTACCAACGAGAAGGCGCGTCAGCGCAACGTCGCGGTGCGCTCTGCCCTGAAGACGGCCGTCCGGCGCGTCCGCACCGCCGCCGAGGCCGGGGACGCCGCCGCCGCGGCCACCGCCTTCCAGGTTGCCGCCAAGCAGCTGGACAAGGCCGCCAGCAAGGGCGTCATCCACAAGAACCAGGCCGCCAACCGCAAGTCGGGTCTGGCCAAGCAGGTCGCCGGCCTCTGAGCCGTGCGCCGCGTCCTCGACGCGGCGGCTGAACGTGCACAGCGGAACGAGCCCCTCCCCTCGCGGGACGGGGCTCGTTCCGCGTTCTGGCCCGACGTGTCAGCGGCCGGCGTGCTGGCGCCCGCGACCGGTCTCCGAGCGGATGGTGACGATGCGGCGGACCGCGCGCTCGAGCGCGTAGTCGGCGCTGGCCGCGGCGCCCTTCACGTCCGCGTTGAGCTCGGCTGCGACCCCGATCGCCTGCTGCAGGCCGTCGATGCTCCACCCCCGCGACTGCGCCTGGGCCTTCTTCACCTTCCACGGCGGCAGCTTGAGGATCCGCGCGAGCTCACCGGGGTTGGTGGAGCTCAGCGACGCCACCCGTGCGGCGGTGCGGACCCCGTCGGCGATCGCGTCGGCGATCAGCACGTGCGCCACCCCCCGCTGCAGCGCCCAGCGCAGCATCTCGATCGAGCCGGCCCGGTCGCCCACCAGGACCCGTTCGGCGACGGTGAACCCGCTGACCTCGGCCTGCCCGTGGTGGAACCGGGCCACGGCGTCCGCGTCGACGGTGCCGCCGAAGTCGGAGACCAGCTGGCCCGCGGCCGCCGAGAGCTGGCGGAGGTCGGCTCCGACGGCGTCGACCAGCGCGCTGGCGGCGTCCGCGGTGATGCGGCCGCCGGCCTGGCGGACCTCGTTGCGGACGAACGCGATGCGGTCGCCGACCGAGCTCACCTTCGGGCACTCGTCGAGCGCGGCGCCCGCAGAGCGGAAGGCCTTGACCAGCGCCTCGTTGCGCTTGCCCCCGAAGTGGACGAGCACGAGCGTGAGGTCGGGATCGGGGTCCTTGGCGTAGCTGATCAGCGAATCGGCCAGCGCCCCGGCGCACTCCTGCACGCCGGTGACCACGACGAGCCGATGGCCACCGAACAGCGACGGCGCCAGGACGTCGGCCAGGTCGCCGATCGGCAGGCCGGCGGCGGCCAGCTCGTGCTCCTCGGCTCCTTCGTGGTGGGCGAGGACGGCCGTGCGGACGGCGGAGACCGCACGGGCGCGCAGCAGCTCCTCCTCCCCCATCACCACCCGGAGCCGCGAGGTGGGTTCCGCGGGGGTCGCCGTCACCCCGTCATCGTGTCACGCGGGAGCGACAGCACCGGACCCGCCGACGGCCACGCGCCGCCACTCCCCAGGACCCGGCGGATCCGACCACGGCGAGATCGCCCTCGCGGTCGGTGCGGTGGATCCGCATGCCGTCGTCGGCGAGCCACCGCAGCGTCCGCGGGGTGGGATGGCCGTAGGTGTTGTCCGCCCCCACCGAGATGAGCGCCACCTGCGCCCCGCTGGCGGCGAGGAAGGCCGGATCGGCGTCCCGGCTGCCGTGGTGCGGCACCTTGAGGACGTCCGCGCGCAGATCGACGCCGTCCCGGACCAGCCGCGCCTCGGCGTCGGCGCCCAGATCGCCGGTGAAGAGGACCCGAACGCCGTGCACCGTCAGCCGCGCGACCATCGACAGGTCGTTGGGCGCGGCCGCAGCCGTGGCCCGCGCGGGGTCGGGGGCGAGCACCTCGACGGTCACTGCACCGACCGTCCGCCGGTCGCCCGGGACCAGCACCGCCCGTGTCCCGCCGGCGCGCCGGACGAGCCGGTCGAGCGCGCCGACCCGGCCGTCGGCAGGCGACAGCGTGGCGGTCGCGACGACGCCGATGTCGCGGCCGGACATGGCCCCCACCAGGGCGCCGGCGTGGTCGGCGTCCAGGTGGGAGAGCAGGACCAGCGGCAGGGAGTCGATGCCGAGCCCGTCCAGGCACCGGTCGACCGCGCCGACGTCCGGGCCGGTGTCGACCAGCACCCCTGCCCCGGGTCCGGTGGGCAGGACGAGCGCGTCGCCCTGGCCGACGTCGCAGGCGACCACCACCGTGCCGTGCGGTGGCCAGCCCCGCACCGTCTGGCGGACCGGCCACCCGATCACGACGACCCCGACGACCGCCGCGACCGCCAGCGGGCGCAGCCGCGGGGCTCGCCACAGCGCGACGCCTCCGACCAGCAGCAGGGCGGCGAGCAGCACGGCGCCCGGAGTCCCGGCCGGCCAGGGTGCGATCGCATCCGGGAGGCCCGCCGCCCTTCCGGCGACGAACACCAGCCAGCGCGTCGGCCAGCCGGCCAACCAGACCAGGACGTCGGACGCCGGCGCGGCGATCGCGCCCAGGATCGTCGCGGCCAGGCCCAGGACGGTGGCCGGCGCCACCGCCGGAGCCACGAGCAGGTTGGCGGGCAGCGAGACCAGGCTGATCGCCCCGGACAGGGCGGCCACGATCGGCGCGGTCGCGAGACCGGCCGCCGCGCTGACCGCGACCGCGTCGGCGAGGACGGCCGGCCAGCCCCGGTCGCGGAGCCGTCGCGACCAGCCGGGCGCCAGCAAGACGATGGCCGCGGTCGCCACCACCGACAGGGCGAAGCCGGCATCACGGGCGAGCCCCGGATCATGGAGCAGGAGCCCGCACACCGCCGCGCCCAGGGCCGGGACGGCGGCTCGCGGTCTGCCCGAGGCCAGGGCCACGAGCGTGACCGCACCCATCGCGGCCGCCCGGACGACGCTCGGGCTCGGACCGGCGAGCACCACGAACCCGGCCAGCGCCGCCCCCGCGACCACGGCCTGGACCCGCCGATCGGCCACCCGCCGGCGCAGCGGCCACAGCACGCCCGTGACGACGATGGCGACGTTCGCCCCCGACACGGCCGTGAGGTGGGTGAGCCCCGCCCGCTTGAAGTCGCCGGCGAGCACCGGGTCCATGGCAGTCGTGTCGCCGGCCACCAACCCGGGCAGCAGCCCCGCGGGCTGCGGCGCGAGGACGCGCTCCGCCGACGCGGCGAGCCCGTCGCGCAGCGCACCGGCGAGGCGCTGAAGGAGACCTGCCGGGCCGACGACGATGGGCGGCCCACGGGCGGCGACGACCGCGACGACGTCGTCGCCCGGGCGCGGCATCGAGACGCCGACGCGCACCCTGAGCTGTTCCCCGGGGACCCGCCCCGCCCACTCCTCCCCGGCGGCGAACAGCAGGACGGAGGCGTCGATCCGCTGGGTGCGACGGCCGTCGAGAATCGTCGTCACCCGAGCATCCGCGACGAAGCGCGGGGCTCCTGGGCCGGGCAACCGGTGCGCCTGGGCGTCGAGCCGGAGGACGACAACCACGGCCCGTCCCGACTCGGCGGACGCCCGCAGCGGCGAGGCGTCCCGCGCGGCGCCGCGCACGGCGCCCATTCCCGCGGTCACCGCGAGCGCGGCGAGGACCCCGAGGACCACGCTCGCGGCGGCCACGGGCCGGTGCCGCGTCCGGGCGGCCACCGCCGCCGCCAGCGCGATCGCGCCACCGGCGCAGGCGCCGAGGTGCGGCGGCGACAGGTACGGCGTCACCAGGCAGGTGACCCACACCGTGCCGGCGACCGGCACGAGGCGGAGGTCCAGCCAGGTCCAGCGGTTCGGCGGACTCACACCGTCACCAGCTCGGCCAGCTCCGCGGCCCGGGCCGGCCCGATGCCCGGCACGTCGTCCAGCTGGTCGACGCTGCTGAAGGGCCGCTGAGCGCGGTGGTCGACGATGCGCTGCGCGAGGACCGGCCCCACCCCCGGCAATGCATCGAGTTCCGCCGCGGTCGCCGTGTTGAGGTTCAGCTTGCCGCCGGGAACCGCCGCGGGCCCGTCCGCTGCGCCACCGAGGAGGGCGCCGGGTGCTCCGACGACGATCTGCTGCCCGTCGGAGACGACGGCGGCCAGGTTGACCGACGCCGCATCGGCGGGCGGGACCAGCCCACCGGCCGACTCCACGGCGTCTGCGACGCGCGAGCCGGACGGCACGGTCACCAGTCCCGGGCGCGCCACCGCGCCGACGACGGACACGACCACCGTCGCGGAGGTGTCGGCGGCCTCACCCACGGTCGGTCGTGCCGGGGTGCGTGTCGCCACCAGGCTCGCGGCCGGAGCGTCGGGCACGGGGTCGACCCGCGGCCGGTCCAGCCAGGTCCAGGCCACGAGCACCAGGGCGGCGGCCAGCCCGGTGATCCAGAGCGAGCGGGATCCGAGTCGACCGGGATCCCAGCGGGCGGTGTGCGCGGGGGCGCGATGGCGGCCCAGACCGCCCGGGAGCGCCGGGTCGGACCCACTCATCGGCTCCGTCGCCGGCTCCTCGTCCCACTCCGCCGCCTCGGCGTACTCGTCGGCGTCGTCGTCCTCCGGCACCCAGCCCCGGGGCCGGGAGCTCTCCTCGAGCAGCAGCCGGAGGCGTGCGCGGATGACTCGGCGTCGTCGCTGCGGCGGGAGGAGAGGCGCACCGGACGGACGCTAGGGAGACGGCACCGCGTCCGGCGGGACCGCGACGGATCTGTGGACAGAGACCCCGCCTGTGGACGACACGAGGCCCCGGGCAGCCGTCGGGCGGCACAGTGACCGCCATGTCACTCCTGGGGCGGTTCCTTCCAGAACGGTGCGACGACGACGCCCACCGCACCGGGACCGACGTGGGCCCCGACAGCGGCGCCGAGTTCGCTGACGTGCAGTTCCCGGAGAGCCGGCAGCCGCTCGCGCAACTCGGCCGCGAGCCGCTCGGCCCGCTCCGCGGCGGCCAGGTGGTGGACGGCGACCGACACCGGGCCCTCCCCCGCGGCGTCGACGGCGCGCTGCACCAGGCGGCTGTCGGCCCGGGCGGCCGTGCGGACCTTCTCCACCGGTACCACCCGACCGTCCTTCACGTGCAGGATCGGCTTCACGGCGAGGGCCGAGCCCAGCACGGCGGCAGCGGCGCCGATCCGCCCGCCCCGCCGCAGGTATTCGAGGGTGTCGACGACGAACAGGGTCGACGTCTCCGCCGCCGTCCGCCGGGCGGTCTCGGCCACCTCGGCTTTCTCGGCCCCCGCGGCGGCGGACCGCGCCGCGGCGAGCACGGCGAAGCCGCACCCCATCGCGGCCGATCGGGAGTCGACCACCGTCACGAGGTGCTCGCCCACCTGCGCCGCAGCGAGGCGCGCGGCGTCCGAGGTGCCCGAGAGCTCGCCGGAAAGGTGCACCGACACGAGCGCGTCGGCTCCGTCGTCGAGGGCCTTGCGGTAGGCGGCGACGAAGTCACCGGGGGTCGGGCGCGAGGTCGAGACCGTCTGGCCGCGCACGGAGAGCGCACGGGCGACGTCCTCGGGGCTGATGTCGAGGCCTTCCCGGCCCGAACGGCCGGGGAGGACGACGTACAGCGGGACGACGTGGATGCGGTATCCCTCGAGGAGCTCGGAGGGCAGATATGCCGTCGAGTCGGTGATGACGGCGACGGACACCCGGCGAGGCTAGCCCCCGCCCTGGCGGAGTCAGTTCAGCGCGTCGGCGTCGGTCATCGGCGTCGCGCTGTCGGTGTCCGGCGCCTCCTCGTCGGACAGCGCGGGCACCGCCCGCAGCGCCGGTCGCGGGGCGGGACCGTCGACGGCAGGGAGTTGCAGCACCGAGCTGTTGTGCCGGATCAGTCGCCAGCGGTCGCCGTGCAGGGAGAGTTCGCTCCACGCGCAGTTGCCGAGCGGGCCCAGCACCCGACGGTGGTCGGGATCGATGCCGAGCAGCCGTTCCACGAGGCGGCCCGCGGTCCCCCCGTGCGTGACCACGACGGCCACCCGTGCCGGCGGCAGGTCGGCCAGCGCGGCGACGGCCCGGTCGGCGACGGTGGCGGGGTCCTCCCCACCACGCCCTCGCACCGGGTGGCCGGCCATCCAGTCGGCCAGCTGCTCGGGGTACCGCTCGCCCACCTCCTCGCGGGTGAGCCCCTCCCAGACGCCCATGCCGTGCTCCCGCAGGCGCGCGTCGAGGCGCAAAGGCACGCCGAGCAACGCGGTCAGGGTCGCCGCGGTCTCCGCGGCGCGACTGAGGTCGCTCGAGACCACCACGGTCTGCTCGGGGTCCAACCCGGATGCGACCAGATGAGGGGCGGCGCGGATGGCCTGGCTGCGTCCCACCTCGTCCAGCGGCGGGTCGAGCTGTCCCTGGAAGCGCCCGCTGGCGTTCCACTCGGTCCGGCCGTGCCGCCACAGCACGAGCCGCGGCACCGCGATCACCGGCAGTGCGGGGCTCACCGGCCGGTCGTCTCCCCACCGGCCGCGTCGTCCGAGGGCACGGCCTCGCGGTCGGCCAGTGCCCGGTCGGCGAACGGGATGGTCGGACAGTCCTTCCACAGCCGCTCGAGGGCGTAGTACGCGCGCTCCTCCGCGTGCTGCACGTGGACGACGACGTCGATGAAGTCGAGCAGCACCCAGCGCGACTCCGCGACCCCCTCCCGGCGCACCGGCTTGATGCCGTGCTCGCGCAGCTTCTCCTCGACGGCGTCGACGATCGACTGCACCTGGCGCTCGTTCGGCGCCGAGGCGAGGACGAAGGCGTCGGTGATGGCGAGCCGGTCGCTGACGTCGACGATGGAGACGTCGGTGGCGAGCTTGTCCGCAGCCGCCTGAGCGGCGAGCAGCGCGGTTTCCCGCGCCTCGGCCGAGGCGGTCATCGGGGTACCTCCTGGAACTGGGTCTCGGGAATGGGCGGTTCGTGTCCGTCCGCGTGGGCGGCCGGGGGAAGCGGGCGGCGGGGTGTCCCGCGGTAGAGGCCGCGCTTCTCGATGTACTGGACGACGCCGTCGGGCACCAGGTACCAGACGGGCATCCCGCGCTCGACGCGGCCGCGGCAGTCGGTGGAGCTGATCGCCAGGGCCGGCACCTCCACCAGGCTGACCACGCCCTCCGGCAGGTGCGCGTCGGCCAGGTGGAAGCCCGGTCGGGTCACGCCGATGAAATGCGCCAGATCGAACAGCTGCTGGTTGTCCCGCCAGCTGACGATCTGGGAGAGCGCATCGGCGCCGGTGATGAAGAACAGCTCGGCGTCGGGCCGGAGTCGCCGCAGGTCGGTGAGCGTGTCGATCGTGTAGGTCGGGCCGCCGCGGTCGATGTCGACCCGGCTCACGTTGAACCGCGGATTGGAGGCGGTCGCGATGACCGTCATCAGGTAGCGGTCCTCCGGCGGACTGACCTCCCGCTCGGACTTCTGCCATGGCTGGCCGGTCGGCACGAACACGACCTCGTCGAGCCCGAACAGCCCCGCGACCTCGCTAGCGGCCACGAGGTGCCCGTGATGGATGGGGTCGAACGTCCCACCCATGATCCCGACTCGGCCACCTGCCACCGAACGAGCCTATCCGGGCCCGCCGGAGCCGGCCCCGGAGGACCGGCCCCGACCGGCGGACGGCGGGGCCGCACCCGGAGGCCGGCGCCCGCCGTACCGGGCGACCGGCTCCCCCGTGCAGCCGGTCGCGGTCCGGAACCGCGTCCTTGCGGTGCGGACGGTGCCGGCCGCTGGATCGCGCCGGCACCGCCATGTCAACGCACCACACGGAGTTCGGTTACGGGCCCGCGCCGAAACCGTCGACGTGGTCGCGGACACCCGGGGCCCGAATCGACAAGTGGCCGCGTCGACATGCCACCGACTCGACATGTGGTCTGCCGGGCCACCCTGTTCAGAGGGTCGTGACGAAGTCCGCCAGCTGCGCCGCGTTGCGGCACTCGACCATGTCGATCACGTCGCCGTACCGGTCGGCGGCCGAGTCGCCGCTCCCCCACAGCCGGCGCGGCTCGGGGTTCAGCCAGTGCGCCGACCGCGAGCGGCGCACCAGGTCAGCCAGCACCGGCAGCCCCGGCGGCCGGTAGTTGGTACGCCCGTCGCCCAGCACCAGCAGCGACGTCTTCGGTCCGACCGCCGACGCCCACCGGTCGGCGAACACCTCGAACGCCGTGCCGTAGTCGCTGTGCCCGTCGAACCCGACCACGTCGGCCTCCCGGCCGATTCGCGCGACGGCGTCCACGACGTCGGCTCCGGGCCGGAAGAAGCGGGTGACCTCGTCGGTGGTGTCGACGAAGGCGAACGCCCGGACGCCGGTGAAGTGCTCACGCAGCGCCTGGGTGAGCATCAACGTGAAGTGGCTGAAGCCGGCCACGGAACCGCTGACGTCGCAGAGGACCACGAGTTCGGGCTTGTGCACCTTGCGCGGCCGGTGGTGGGTCACCACCGGCACGCCCCCGGTGCCCAGCGACGCCCGCACCGTCTTCCGGAAGTCCAGCCGGCCCTGGCGGCCGAGCCGCCGCCGCGCCGACAGCCGGACGGCCAGGCGGCGGGCCAGCGGCGCCACGGCCCGCCGCAGCTCGGCCAGGTCGGCGGCCTGCGCGCGGAGGAAGTCGACCTGGTCGGCCAGCGGGCGGACGGCGTTCTTCGCGACCTTGTCCCGCCCCTTCTCCGCCGCCGTCCGCCGGCGCACCTCGGCCTCGACGGCGGCGCGGAAGGCGGCCAGCCGCTCCTTCACCGTCTGCCGCGCGACCTGCTCGGCCAGCCCGCCGCGGTCGCCCTCGGCCAGCAGCCCGGCCAGCAGCTGCGACACCAGCGTGTCCGGGGAGAGCGCACGCAGCACGCGGTAGCTGAAGAACGACTGACCGGACGGCGACGGCTGCGCACGCCCCAGCCGGTCCACCGCCATCCGCGCGAACCGCCGCAGCGCTTCCTCGTCGCCGGCCAGCAGCAGCTCGAGCAGCCGCGCCCGCATCAGCTCCGACAGGTCGCCGTCCCCGGAGTCGGGCAGGTCGAGGGTCGAGTCCCCGGCATCGCCGTCCGCCTCACCCTCGACGGCGGGCACGAGAGGCCGGTCCGACAGCGGCCACCACAGGTCGAACAGGACGTCGTAGGTTGGCCGCTGCGCCGCGCGCTGCAGCAGCACGGCGGCCAGCCCGTGCCGCAGCTGCTCGCGGTCGAGCAGGTCGACGACGGTGAGGATCTCCGCGGCGTCGACGGCCTGGCTGATGCCGACCGGGATGCCGGCCTCGCGGACCGCGCGCACGAACCCGTCCAGGTGGCCGGCGAGGCCACCCGGTTCGGCCACGCGTGCAGGCGAGGACATCAGTTCAGCCGCAGCTCGGCAGCCGCCCGGTCCTGGTCGCTGGCGTGCTTGAGCACCACACCGAGCGTCGAGCGCATGACCGACTCGTCGAGCGTGTCCAGGCCGAGTTCGAGCAGGGTCTGCGCCCAGTCCAGCGTCTCGGAGATCGACGGCGACTTCTTCAGCTCCAGCGCCCGCAACGCCCGGATGGTGCGCACCAGCTGCTCGGCCAGCCCCGGCGCGAGGTCGGGCACCCGCGACAGCACGATCTCCCGCTCCCGCTCGGCCGACGGGTAGTCCAGCGCCAGGTACAGGCAGCGGCGCTTGAGCGCCTCGGACAGCTCGCGGGTGGCGTTCGAGGTGAGCACCACCATCGGACGGCGCTCGGCGGTGATGGTGCCGAGCTCGGGGATGGTCACCTGGAAGTCCGACAGCACCTCCAGCAGCAGCCCCTCGACCTCGACGTCGGCCTTGTCGGTCTCGTCGATCAGCAGCACCGTCGGGTCGGTGCGCCGGATCGCGGTCAGCAGCGGCCGCGACAGTAGGAACTCCTCGCCGAAGATGTCGTCGTGGACGGTGTCCCAGTCCGTGCCGTCCGTTCCCTGCGCCGCCTGGATCCGCAGCAGCTGCTTCTTGTAGTTCCACTCGTACAGCGCCCGCGCCTCGTCCAGGCCCTCGTAGCACTGCAGCCGGATCAGCTCCGCGCCCGTCGCCGTGGCGAGCGCCTTGGCCAGCTCGGTCTTGCCGGTGCCCGCGGGCCCCTCGACCAGCAGTGGCTTGCCCAGCCGGTCGGCCAGGAACACCGTCGTCGCGATCTGCGCGTCGGGCAGGTACCCGGCCTCCGACAGCCGCTTCTCGACGTCCCCCACCGAGGAGAACTGGGGGAACTGCGACGGCGGACGGGGCAAGGGAAGGCCTTTCAGCGGGTGTGGCCGTTGCCGGTCACGACGTAGGTGGTCGAGGTCAGCTCGGGCAGGCCGAGCGGACCGCGGGCGTGCAGCTTCTGCGTGGAGATGCCGATCTCGGCGCCGAAGCCGAACTCGCCGCCGTCGGTGAACCGCGTGGAGGCGTTCACCAGCACCGCGGCGGCGTCCACCCCGGCGACGAAGTCGGCGATCGCAGAAGCGGAGTCGGTCACGATGGCCTCGCTGTGGCCGCTCCCCCACCGCGCGATGTGGTCGACGGCGGCGGGCAGGTCGTCGACGACCCGCACGGCCATGTCCATCGACAGGTACTCGGTGGCCCAGTCCTCGTCGGTCGCGGGGACGACGGCGTCGTGGGCGGCCCGCGCCGCCTCGTCGCCGTGCAGGGTGACGCCAGCGTCCGCGAGCGCCGCGAGCAGGCGCGGCAGGAAGGCGACGTCGCGGTGCACCAGAAGCGTCTCCGCGGAGTTGCAGACACTCACCCGGTGGGTCTTGGAGTTCAGCACGATCGCCTCGGCCATCGCCGGGTCCGCCGAGGCGTCCACGTAGACGTGACAGTTGCCGACGCCGGTCTCGATGACGGGCACCGTCGACTCGCGGACGACGCGCTGGATCAGGCCGGCGCCCCCGCGCGGGATGACGACGTCGACCATCCCCCGGGCGTTCAGCAGCTCCCCGACCGACGCGCGGTCGGCCGGCAGCAGCTCCACGAAGCCCTCGGGCAGCCCCGCCTTGGTGCCCGCTTCGGTGAGCACGGAGACCAGCGCGGTATTGGTGCCGAACGCCGACGCCGAACCCCGCAGGAGTGCCGCGTTGCCGCTCTTCAGGCACAGCCCGGTGGCGTCGACGGTCACGTTCGGGCGGGCCTCGTAGACGATGCCGACGACGCCGAGCGGCACCCGCACCTGGCGCAGCTGCAGCCCGTTGGGCAGCCGCGAGCCGCGGACGACGTCGCCGACCGGATCGGGCAGGGCGATCAGCTCGCGCAGCGCCGCCGCGACGCCGGCCACCCGGCCGGCGTCCAGCCGGAGGCGGTCGAGCACCGACTCCGGGGTGCCGGCATCAGCGGCCGCGGCCACGTCGGCGGCGTTGGCGGCGAGGATCTCGTCGGTGCGCTCGACCAGGGCGTCGGCCATGGCCGCGAGCGCGGCGTCCTTGGCGTCGGTCGGCAGGGTGCGCAGCACACGGGCGGCCGCCCGCGCACGCAGCGCGGCGGCCCCGATCAGCGGCAGGTCAGCGGTCTCGGCCACGTCGGGAAGGGTACGCGGGAGCCTCAGGACCCGGCGCGGTCCAGCCGGTAGCGCAGTCCGCTGCGGACCGCGGGCCACTCGGAGTCGAGGATCGAGAAGACGACCGTGTCGCGCAGCGAGCCGTCGGGCATGCGACGGTGGTTGCGCAGCACGCCGTCCTGCTTGGCGCCCAGCCGGGCGATCGCCGTCCGCGACTGGTGGTTGTGCCAGTGGGTGCGGAACTCGACCGCCAGGCAGCCGAACTCCTCGAACGCATGGGTGAGCAGCAGCAGCTTGCTCTCGGCGTTGACGCCGGTGCGCTGGGCCGACTGCGCCGTCCAGGTGTAGCCGATCTCGAGTCGCGGCACCCCGGGCTCGGCGTTGCAGTAGGTCGACTCCCCCACGACGACGCCGTCGGAGAGCCGGCGGACGACGAAGGGCAGCATCGTGCCCGCCGCCTGCATCGCCAGCCGGGACTCGATGTCGGCCGCCATGCGGTCGGGCGAGGGCACCGCGGTGTACCAGTGCTCCCACAGCCGTCCGTCGGAGGCCGCCGCGACGAGCGCGTCGTGGTGCTCGGGGACGAGCGGCTCGAGCGTCACCACGTCGCCGGTCAGCGTCACCGGGTCGAGGAACGCCATGTCAGCGGTTCCGCAGCGCGCGCAGCGCCGACTTCCGGGCCTCGCCGGTGAGCCGGTCGAGGAAGACCTTGCCGTCGAGGTGGTCGACCTCGTGCTGGAGGCAGCGGGCCATGAGCCCCTCGCCCTCGAGCCGCAGCGGCTTGCCGTCGACGTCGAAACCCTCGGCCACGCAGTGCATCGCGCGGACGGTAGGCGCCCAGATGCCCGGGACCGACAGGCAGCCCTCGTCGCCGTCCTGGGTCTCCTCGGACCGCTCGACGATGACCGGGTTCACCATGTGACCGATGACGCCGTCGATGTTGTAGGTGAACACCCGCGCGCTGACGCCGATCTGCGGCGCGGCCAGACCGGCCCGGCCCGGGTGGTCGACGGTCTCGAGCAGGTCGCGCACGAGGGCGGCGAGCCAGCCGTCGAAGGCCGTCACCTCGTCGGAGGGGGTGCGCAGCACAGGGTCGCCGAGTTCGCGGATGGGCCGGATGGTCACGGTCGGCAGTCTCTCAGGAGCCGGTCGGCAGCCCGACCAGCACCATCTCGTCGCGGTGCACGACCTCACGGCGGTACTCGGGTGCGAGATCCCCGGTCTTGCGGCCGAGCAGGGCGGGCATCTCCCGCGCGTCGTAGGCGACCAGCCCGCGGGCGATCACGACGCCGTCCGGGCCGACCAGTTCGACCGGGTCGTCGGCGAGGAAGTCGCCGGACACGGCAGTGATGCCGGCGGACAGCAGCGAGGCGTGCCGCTCGCGGACGGCGCGGACGGCGCCCTCGTCGAGGATCAGGCGCCCCCGCGGCCGGCTGGCGTAGCGGAGCCAGAACTGGCGGGCGCCCGGCCGGCGGCCGGTGGGAGTGAACAGCGTGCCGGCCTCCTCCCCAGCCAGCGCGGCGGCGGCGTTCGCGGTCGAGGTCACGACGACGGGAACGCCGGCCCGCGCAGCGATGAGGGCCGCCTCCACCTTGGTGGCCATCCCGCCGGTGCCGACACCGTTGCGCTTGGCCGAGCCGAGGGTCACCGCGGCCAGGTCGCCGGGCCCGGTGACGGTGCCGATCAGCTGCGCCGGTCCCGACCGGGGGTCGCCGTCGTAGACGCCGTCGACGTCCGACAGCAGCACCAGCGCGTCGGCCCGGGCGACGTGCGCGACCAGGGCGGCCAGCCGGTCGTTGTCGCCGAAGCGGATCTCCTCGGTCGCGACCGTGTCGTTCTCGTTGACGATCGGCAGCGCGCCGAGGGCGAGCAGCCGCTCGACGGTCCGCTGGGCGTTGCGGTAATGGCTGCGGCGGGTCAGGTCGTCGGCGGTCAGCAGCACCTGGCCGACCGTGATGTCGTGCCGGGCGAACGCGTCGGCGTAGGTCTGCACGAGCCGCAGCTGACCGACGCTCGCCGCCGCCTGCGCGGTGGCCAGGTCACGCGGCCGGCCGGTGACGCCCAGCGGGGCGAGGCCCGCGGCGATCGCGCCGGAGGAGACGAGGACGACCTCGCGCCCCGCCGTCCGGACCGCGCCCAGCACGTCGACGAGCGCGGACAACCGGCCGGCGTCCAGGCCACCGGGCAGCGTCGTCAGCGAGGAGGAGCCGACCTTGACCACGACCCGCCGGGCGCCGGAGATCGCCTGTCGTGCCGTCACAGCGCGTCGTCCGGGAGGTCGTCCTCGCTCCAGGTCTCGTCGCTGAGCTCGTACGGCGTCCGACGCGCCTTCTTGGCGGCCAGCCGCTCCTCGGCCCGCACCCGGTGCGGGGCGTCGATCCGGCTGTCGGTGCCGCGGCCGCCGAGCCCCGCGGACTCCTCGACGGTGAGCGTGCCGGCCGGGAGAGTCGGCACCCAGTCGAAGGTGACCCCGCCGATGGTGACCGCGTCCCCCTCGACCGCGCCGGCCTTGGCCAGCTCGACCTCGACGCCCAGCCGGTTGAGCCGGTCGGCGAGGAAGCCGACGGCCTCGTCGTTGGTGAAGTCGGTCTGCCGGACCCAGCGCTCCGGTCGCACCCCCCGGACGAGAAAGCCGTCGGGGTACTCGGGGTCACGCTCGACGGTGAAGCCGGAGTCGTCGACCGCCTTCGGCGTGATCGTGACCCGGGCCGGTTCCATCGGCGGCAGGCTGGCGCGGTGCGCCTCGACGGCGGCGGCCAGCGCGTAGCCGAACTCGGTCAGCCCCTCACCGGTTGCGGCACTGACCGGGTAGACGTCGAGACCGCGCTTCTCCAGCGAGGCGCGCACCAGGTCGACGAGCTCACGTGCGTCCGGGACGTCGATCTTGTTGAGGACCGCGATCCGTAACCGGCCGACCAGATCCAGCTCGTCACCGCCGTATTCGGCCAGCTCGTGCTCGAGCGCCTCGATGTCGCTCTCGGGGTCGCGGCCGGGCTCCAGGGTTGCCATGTCGACGACGTGCACGAGGACGGCGCAGCGCTCGACGTGCCGGAGGAACTGCACGCCCAGGCCCTTGCCGGTGGACGCGCCGGGGATCAGGCCCGGGACGTCGGCCATCGTGTAGACGGTGTCGCCGGAGCGGATCACGCCGAGGTTGGGCACCAGGGTGGTGAACGGGTAGTCGGCGATCTTCGGCCGGGCCGAGGACATCGCCGCGATCAGCGACGACTTGCCCGCGGACGGGAAGCCGACCAGGCCGACGTCGGCGATGCTCTTGAGCTCGATGACCGCGTCGAACGCCTCGCCCTCCTCGCCGAGCAGGGCGAACCCGGGGGCCTTGCGGCGGGCGTTGGCGAGCGCGGCGTTGCCGAGGCCGCCCTTGCCGCCCTTGGCGAGCACGACGCGGGTGCCGGCGCCGACGAGGTCGGCGATCTGCCGCCCGTCGGGGGTGCTGACCACAGTTCCGGCGGGAACGTGCAGCACCTTGTCCTCGCCCTTGGCCCCGTGCCGGTTGCTGCCCTCGCCCGGCTTGCCGTTGCCGGCCTTCTGGTGCGGGCGGTGGTGGAAGTCCAGCAGCGTGTGCACGTTGGGGTCGACCTCGAGCACGATGTCGCCACCGTCGCCGCCGTTGCCCCCGTCGGGGCCGCCGAGCGGCTTGTACTTCTCGCGGTGCACCGAGGAGACGCCGTGGCCGCCGTTGCCGGCCGCGACGTGCACGGTCACCCGGTCGACGAAAGCCGCCATGGTCTCTACCTACCGATCAGACGCCGCGAGCGCACGGGCCGTCCGGCCCGTGCGCTCGTCGGCGGAACGTTGGTGCGGGTGATCAGGCCCCGACGGCGGTGATGGAGATCGTCTTGCGTCCCCGTCGCGTGCCGAAGGTGACCGAGCCCGGCTCGAGCGCGAACAGCGTGTCGTCGCTGCCGCGGCCGACACCGAGACCCGGGTGGAAGTGGGTCCCGCGCTGACGAACGATGATCTCGCCGGCCTTGACGACCTGGCCGCCGAAGCGCTTCACGCCGAGGCGCTGAGCGTTGGAGTCGCGACCGTTGCGGGACGACGAGGCGCCCTTCTTGTGTGCCATGTCGGCGTCAGCCCTTCGAGATGTCGCGGACCACGACGCTGGTCAGGGGCTGACGGTGCCCCTGCCGCTTGTGGTAGCCGGTCTTGTTCTTGAACTTGTGGATGTGGATCTTCGGGCCCTTGCCGTGCTCGACGATCTCACCGGTCACGGTCACCTTGGCCAGGGCCGCGGCGTCGCTGGTGACGGTCTCGCCGTCGACCAGGAGGATCGCGGGGAGGGCGACGGTGTCGCCGGCCGCACCCTGCAGACGGTTGATCGTGAACGTGTCGCCCACGGCCACCTTGTGCTGGCTGCCACCGGCCTTCACCACTGCGTACACCACTGACTCCTCGTTGCTCTTCATTGTCTAGCTCTGTGTTCCGGCGCGCAGACCGGAGCGATCGCCGGGTGCTGGACGGGCTGCGGTCGCCGACCCGGCGGCACCATGAGGCGCCCGCGCGGTGGCGGTGCAACCCGACCAGCGTACCTGAGGCGATCGGCCCGGGTCGACTGGGTCTGGACGGCCCCCTCCTGGCGTGCCCAGAGCTTGCGAAGGGCTCGAGGAGGGGGTCCTTCTCCACGTGCTCTCGGGGTGTTTCCCCCGCTTCCGGAGTCCTGCAGGACCCGGGTAGCGGGAGGAACACCCCGAAAGCAGTGCAGTTCAGACGGGCGGGCCCGCGGGGCGGCTGGCCGCCCGCCGGCGACGCGGCCGGGCTGCGGCCGGGGAGGCCTCGGCGTGCACGACCGGCGCCTCGACGGCCTCTCCGCCGTCGTACGACGGGAGCGTCTCCGGCAACGGGGGCACGACCTCGGTGACCTGCTCGGACGCGACCTCGGCAGGCGCGGCCTCGGCAGGCGCGACCTCGGCCGGTGCCTCCGCGGCAGCCGGCTCGTGCTCGGACGTGGTCAGCGACTCGGTGTCGGGCTCGACATCGGACTGGTCACCGGTCAGGACCGCGGCGTCCTCGGCCGCCCGGTCCTCTCCGGACTGACCACGGCCACGGCGGCCGCGGTTGCGGCGGCTGCCCGTGCGCGCGCCCTCGACCGGCTCGGCGTCCGCAGCCGGCTCGGCTGCGGCGGTCGACTCGGCGGCGTCGTCCTTCTTGGGGGCGTCGTCCTTCGGCCCGTCGTCCTTGGTGTCCTTGGCGCCACCGGACCGGTCGCGACGGCTGGAACCGCCGCCGTTCCCGCCACCGTTGCCGCCACCGGACCCACCGCCGCGACGCTTCTCGTCGATCGGGTCGGTCGAGACGATCACGCCCCGGCCGCGGCAGTGCTCGCACGGTTCGGAGAAGACCTCGAGCAGGCCCTGGCCGACCCGCTTGCGGGTCATCTGCACGAGGCCCAGCGAGGTGACCTCGGCGACCTGGTGCTTCGTGCGGTCGCGGCCGAGGCACTCGGTGAGCCGGCGCAGCACGAGGTCGCGGTTGCTCTCCAGCACCATGTCGATGAAGTCGATGACGATGATGCCGCCGATGTCGCGCAGCCGGAGCTGGCGGACGATCTCCTCGGCCGCCTCCATGTTGTTGCGCGTGACGGTCTGCTCGAGGTTGCCCCCGGAGCCGACGAACTTGCCGGTGTTGACGTCGACGACGGTCATCGCCTCGGTGCGGTCGATGACCAGCGAGCCGCCCGACGGCAGCCAGACCTTGCGGTCGAGCGCCTTCATCAGCTGCTCGTCGACGCGCAGGTCGTGGAAGACGTCGCCCTCGCCGGTGTAGCGCGACAGCCGCCCGGTGAGCTCCGGGGAGACGTGCGCGACGTAGGCCTCGACGGTGTCCCAGGCGTCGTCACCCTGGACGACGAGCTCCTTGAAGTCCTCGTTGAAGACGTCGCGGATGACCCGGATCGCGAGGTCGGGCTCGCCGTAGAGCAGGGTCGGCGCGTTGGAGGTCGACTCCGCCTTCTTCTGGATGACGTCCCACTGCGCGGTCAGCCGGTTGACGTCGCGCGTGAGCTCCTCCTCCGAGGCGCCCTCCGCCGCGGTCCGGATGATCACGCCGGCGTCCTCGGGGACGATCTTCTTGAGGATGTCCTTGAGCCGGGTGCGCTCGGTGTCGGGCAGCTTGCGGCTGATGCCGGTCATCGAGCCGCCGGGCACGAAGACCAGGAACCGGCCGGGCAGGTTGATCTGCTGGGTGAGCCGCGCGCCCTTGTGGCCGATCGGGTCCTTGGTGACCTGCACCAGCACCTTGTCGCCGGACTTGAGCGCCGTCTCGATCGAGCGCTGCTTGCCCGAGAGGCCGGCGGCGTCCCAGTTGACCTCACCGGCGTAGAGGACGGCGTTGCGTCCCTTGCCGATGTCGACGAACGCCGCCTCCATGCTGGGCAGGACGTTCTGCACGCGGCCGAGGTAGACGTTGCCGGCGAAGGACGTCGCCTGCGCCTGGGTCACGTAGTGCTCGACCAGGACGTCGTCCTCGAGGACGGCGATCTGCGTGCGCTCGCCGCGCTGGCGGATGACCATCTTGCGGTCGACGGCCTCGCGGCGGGCGAGGAACTCGCTCTCGGTCAGGATCGGCGCGCGGCGGCGGCCGGTGTCGCGGCCGTCGCGGCGGCGCTGGCGCTTGGCCTCGAGCCGGGTGGACCCGGCGACGCCGCGGACGTCGTCGTCGCTGGTGGTGCGGCCGTTGCGGCCGGCCCGCTCGGGGCGGTCGTCGTCGTCCGTGTCGTCCGCGCCGGCGTCTCCCCCGGCGGACCCGCTGCGCCGGCGGCGACGACGACGACGACGGGTGCTCGACCCGCCCTCGGCCTCGTCGGTGTCGCCCTCGCCGGAATCGTCGGAGGTCTCGTCCTCGTCGTCGGACTCGGTCTCGGCGGACTCGTCCTCGTCGCCCTCGGCGGCGTCCTCGCCGCTGCGGCCACGGCCCCGTCCGCGACGACCGCGGCGGCGGCGTCGGCTGCCGGTGCCGCCCTCCTCGCGGTCCTCGTCGTCGGACTCGTCGGTGGCGTCCTCGGTCTCGGTGTCCTCCGCGGTCTCGGCGTCGGCGGCGGGCTCGGCCGGACGGCGGCGGGAACGGCTGCGCCGGGGTGCGGGCGCTTCGTCGTCGGTGTCGGCCTCGGTCTTGCCGTCGACGTCGACGGGCTCGTCCTCCACCGGCTCGGCGGCGCGGCGGCTCCTGCGGCGCGGCGGGGGGGCGTCGGTCTCCGACGGCGCGACGAACGTGATGAAGGCGGGGGCCGCCGGCGCGGGGGCCGGAGCCTCGACCGAGTCCGGGTCGGCGGCGATGACCGAGCGCGTCGCGCGGCGGCGCGGCCGGGCGACGACCGCGGTGGGCTCGGGCGAGCTGAAGGGCGCCGCGAAACGGGGCAGCTCGGGCTCGGGCTCGGGCTCGGCCTCGGGCTCGGGTTCGGGTTCGGGTTCGGGTTCGGCGGGGGTCTCCTCCGCCGTCTCGTCGTCCGTCTCGTCGGTGGTCTCCGTGCCGCCGGGGGCGACGGCTTCGGCCGTCTCCTCGGTCTCGGGCGCGGTTTCCTCGGTCTCGGTGGTGTTCTCGTTGTCTGCCACGAGGGCTGTTCTCCTCATGCACTCCCGGGCGCCGATCGGATGACTGGCGGCCGCGCAGGAGCACGGGTTGGGCGGAACGGGCCGCCGCGCGGGGTACGGCGGAGTGGCTCGTCCTGCGGAAGTCTGGAACCGGCCGCCTCGCGACGGTTGCCGCGGCGGTGGCCGGACTGCGGGTGGTGCACGCACGCCGTCTCACTCGGGTGCGGTGGAACCGTTCTGGTCTTCGGTGGTGCGGGTCAAAATCTGAGTGTCTGACATTCGCGCGGCACGTCTGGCAGCCGTTCCGCAGGCGTCGTGTCCCTCAGGGATCCGCCGGTCAGATCGCCGCGTGCTCCTCGGCGAGGAGGCGCGCTGAGCGGTCAGGACCGAGCGGATCGGCCACGGTCCCGCTGTCGTCGAGCCGGCCCTGCGCCTCACGCACGGCCCGGGCGGGCAACGGCGGGTGCAGGTCGGCGACGGCAGCCAGTGCGGCCAACACGTCGTCAGGTCGTACAGCGGGCGTCAGCTGCCGGACGACCATGTGCAGTATGGCACAACCGTTCGCCTCGACCGCGGACGCGCTGGTCACCGCCTCGCGGGCGTCGATGTCCTTCAGCCCGTTCTTGGTGCGCTTCGCGACGGTGACGACGTCGGCCGCGAGGAACTTCTGGACCGCCGGGGCCAGCTCCTCGAGCGTCACGCCGGGCAGCTCCACCCGCCAGACGGAGGTGTCGATTCGGTCGGCCAGCGAGCCGGTCCCCTCCCGCGCCTCGACGCACTCGAGGACGGCGACCTCCTCGGGCAGCGCGGCATCCAGGGCGGCCCGGACGGCCTCGGGGTCGCGGCGGGCCGACAGCCCGATCTCCAGGTACTCGGCCTCACTCGCCGACCCGGTCGGCGCCGCCCCCAGATAGGAGATCTTCGGGTGCGGGCTGAACCCGGCCGAGAACGCCATGGGTACCTGCGCGCGCCGCAGCGCCCGCTCGAGGGTGCGCGCGAGGTCGCGGTGGCTCGCGAACCGGAGCCGCCCGCGCTTGGCGTAGCGGATGCGGAGCTTCTGGACGGTCGGCGGCGGAGGCGGCCCGTCGGGCTGGCGGGCCATCAGACGACGGTCAGCGGCAGCAGGCTGCGCCCGGTGGGACCGATCTGGATCTCGGTGCCCATCGTCGGGCAGACCCCGCAGTCGTAGCAGGGGGTCCACCGGCAGTCGGCGACCTCCTCCTCGTTCAGCGCCTCCTGCCAGTCGTCCCAGAGGAACTCCTTGTCCAGCCCGGAGTCCAGGTGGTCCCAGGGCAGGATCTCGTGCTCGGTGCGCTCGCGGGTGGTGAACCAGTCGAGGTCGACGCCGAACGGGGCGAGCTCCTCGGCGGCCGCCGTCGTCCACCGGTCGAAGGAGAAGTGCTCGCTCCAGCCGTCGAACTTGCCGCCCTCGCGCCAGACCCGCTCGATGACCCGGCCGACGCGACGGTCACCACGGGACAGCAGTCCTTCGATGACGCCGGGCTTGCCGTCGTGGTAGCGCATGCCGATCGAGCGGCCGATCCGCCGGTCCTCGTTGATCTTCTGCCGGAGCAGCCTCAGGCGGTGGTCAATGGTGTCGGCGCTGGCCTGGGCGGCCCACTGGAACGGGGTGTGCGGCTTGGGCACGAAGCCGCCGATCGAGACGGTGCAGCGGATGTCCTTGCTGCCGCTGGCCTCGCGGCCGGCCTTGATGACCTCGACGGCGAGGTCGGCGATCTCGAGCACGTCCTCGTCGGTCTCGGTCGGGAGCCCGCACATGAAGTAGAGCTTCACCTGACGCCAGCCGTTGGCGTACGCCGTCGTCACCGTGCGGACGAGGTCCTCCTTGGACACCGTCTTGTTGATGACGCGGCGGATCCGCTCGCTGCCGCCCTCGGGGGCGAAGGTGAGACCGGAGCGCCGTCCGTTGCGGGACAGCTCGTTGGCGAGCGTGACGTTGAAGGCGTCCACCCGGGTGCTCGGCAGGCTGAGGCTGACCTTGGAGTCCTCGTACCGGTCGGCGAGCTGCTTGGCGACCTCGCCGATCTCGGAGTGGTCGGCGCTGCTCAGCGACAGGAGGCCGACCTCCTCGTAGCCGGTCGCCTGGAGGCCCTGCTCGACCATCGAGCCGATGCCGGTGATCGTCCGCTCGCGCACCGGGCGGGTGATCATCCCGGCCTGGCAGAAGCGGCAGCCGCGGGTGCAGCCGCGGAAGATCTCGACGCTCATCCGCTCGTGGACGCTCTCGGCCAGCGGGACGATCGGCGTCTTCGGGTAGGGCCACTCGTCGAGGTCCATGACGGTGCGCTTGCCGATGCGGGCGGGGACGTCGTCCCGGGTGCGGGACACCGCCGCGATCGTGCCGTCGGGGGCATAGCTCACCGCGTAGAAGCGCGGGACGTAGACGCCGTCCACCCGGGCGAGGCGGGCCAGCAGCTCGACCCGGCCGCCCGGCCTGCCCTGGTCCTTCCAGGCCTTGACGACGTCGGTGATGTCACCGACGACCTGTTCCCCGTCGCCCAGGACGGCGCAGTCGACGAAGTCGGAGACGGGCTCGGGGTTGAACGCGGCGTGCCCGCCGGCGACGACGACGGGGTGCGACTCGTCACGGTCCGCGGCGAGGATCGGGATGCCGGCGAGGTCGAGCGCCTCGAGCAGGTTGGTGTAGCCGAGCTCGGTGGCGAAGCTGACGCCGAGCAGGTCGAAGTCGCGGACGGCGCGGTGGCCGTCGACGGTGAACTGGGGGACGTCGTTCGCGCGCATCAGGGCGGCGAGGTCGGGCCAGACGGCGTAGGTGCGCTCGGCCAGGGCGTCCGGGCGCTCGTTGAGCACCTCGTACAGGATCATCAGGCCCTGGTTGGGCAGCCCCACCTCGTAGGCGTCGGGGTACATCAGCGCCCAGTGCACGGCGGCGCCGTCCCACGGTTTGACCTGCGCGTTCAGCTCACCGCCGACGTACTGGATCGGCTTCTGGATCTGAGCCAGCAGGGGCTCGAGGCGGGGATAGAGAGTCTCACCAGTCATGACGGGTCCAGGGTAACCGCCCGCCGATGGTGATCAGGTTCGCTGATCGTTCGGGGACCTCCCCCGCCGTCGACCGTGAGGGAGGACCCGGAACGACGAGGGAGGACGCCGCCTCTTTCAGCCCAGGTCGGGGAAGAACAGCTTCACCTCGCGCTCGGCGGACTCGGGCGAGTCGGAGCCGTGCACGATGTTGTTCTGCACCTCGAGGGCGAAGTCGCCGCGGATCGTGCCGGGCAGCGCCTTGACCGGGTCGGTCGAGCCGGCCAGCGCGCGGAACGCCTCGATCGCCCGCGGGCCCTCGACGACCAGCGCCATCAGCGGGCCGCCGGTGATGAACTCCACCAGCGAGGCGAAGAAGGGACGCTCGCGGTGCTCGGCGTAGTGGGTCTCGGCGGTGTCGCGGCTGAGGGTGCGCAGCTCGGTGGCCACCAGGCGCAGGCCCTTGCGCTCCAGTCGGGTGATCACCTCGCCGACGAGGCCACGGGCGACGCCGTCGGGCTTGACGAGGACGAGGGTGCGTTCGGTCACGGGGCGGCAGCCTACGGGGTGGGCGGTCCGCCCTCGCCGGGCCGGCGATCGCCTGGTGCCCCGAAGGGTGAGCCGAGCAGCTCCTTGCGCACCTGCAGCAGGTAGAGCCAGATCAGCACGAACGCCCCGGCCACGAACCACATCACGCTGTTGAACAACCCGGTGAGCAGCAGCGGCACCTGCAGGACGGTGCCGACCAGCACCCCGTACGGACGACGCTGCACGCCGGCGGCCAGGACGAGCACGACCGCCAGCACGAGCAGGTAGGTGAGCCGGCCGCCGGTCAGCCCCTCGCCGCTCTGCGCGATCCCGCGCGGGACGAACAGCGTCGCCAGGCCGGCGAGCACCAGGATGCCGGCCGCCGCACCACCCAGGGCCCGCCCCGCCCGGACCGGATCGGGGGCGGTCACGGTGCCTCCTCGCCGGCGCTCGTCGGTCCCGTGCCCGGCGGTGCCGTGTCTCTGCGTGACCTCGCACGCTCGGTCACGAGCGCCGTCCGGACAGGAGCGTGCGGGCCTCCCCCGCGGTGATCACGCTGCCGGTCACCAGGACGCCGGAGCCGCCGAGGGCATCGTCCGGACCTGCCTCGGCCAGCTCGATCGCCTCGGTGATCGCCTCGGCCAGGACCGGCTGCACGCTCACCCGGTCGGCGCCGAAGATGTCCACGGCGAGCGCACCCAGCTCGTCGGCCGGCATCGCGCGGGACGAGCTGTTCTGGGTGACGACGAGTTCCGCGCAGATGTCCTCGAGGGCGGCGAGGATCCCCGCGACGTCCTTGCCGTGCACGCAGCCGACGACTCCGATCAGCCGCGTGAAGTCGAAGGACTCCTTGATCGCACCGACCGTCGCGGCCATGCCGGCCGGGTTGTGCGCGGCGTCCACGAGCACGGTCGGCGACGTCCGCACCCGCTCCAGGCGCCCCGGCGAGCGCACGTTCGCGAACGCGGCGCGCACCGTCTCCTGCTCGATCGGCCCGGTCGCGGCGCCGGCGCCGAGGAACGCCTCGACCGCGGCCAGTGCCGTCACGGCGTTCTGCGCCTGGTGGGCACCGAACAGCGGCAGGAAGATCTCCTCGTACTCGCCGCCCAGTCCCTGCAGGCGCACCTGCTGCCCCCCGACGGCGACCCGCCGCTCCAGCACGCCGAACTCGGTGCCCTCGCGCGCGACCACGGCCTCCACCTCGACGGCCCGGCGGACGAGCGAGTCCATCGCCCCGGGCTCCTGGTGGGCGAGCACGGCGATCGAGTCGGGCTTGATGATCCCGGCCTTCTCGCCGGCGATCGTGGTCACGTCGGGACCGAGGTACTCCGCGTGGTCGAGCGACACGGGGGTGACGACGGCGACCCGCGCGTCGGCGACGTTCGTCGCGTCCCACGTGCCGCCCATGCCGACCTCGATCACGGCGACGTCGACCGGTGCGTCGGCGAACAGCGCGTACGCCATGCCGACCGTGACCTCGAAGAAGCTCATCGGCACGCCGGCGGCGTCGACCATCTGGACGTAGGGCGCGATGTCGTCGTAGGTCTCCACGAAGCGCTCGGCGCTGACCGGCTCGCCGTCCAGCACGATGCGCTCGCGCATCGACTCCAGGTGCGGGCTGGTGAACCGGCCCACGCGCAGGCCGAACCCGCGCAGCAGCTCGTCGATCATCCGCGCCGTCGTCGTCTTGCCGTTCGTGCCGGCCACCTGGACGACGGGCATCGCGCGATGCGGCGACCCGAGCAGGTCGACGAGGGCGTTGATGCGCGTCAGCGACGGCTCGAGCCGGCTCTCCGGCCAGCGAGCCAGCAGCTCCTTCTCCACCCGGGCCAGGTCACCGGTGCTCCCGCTGCTCATCCCGACCAGGATGCCAGCCGCGAGTTACCTACGATGAAGCGCATGACGACCGACATCTCGCCCCAGGACACCACTGTGCCCGCGGCGGGCGCGGTCGTACCCGAGAAGCCGTCGCTCGACGGGCTCGAGGAGAAGTGGATCGACCGGTGGGCGACCGACGACACGTACGCCTTCGACCGGGCCGCGGCGCTCGCCGCGCCGCGCGACCAGATCTGGTCGATCGACACTCCCCCGCCGACCGCGAGCGGCTCGCTGCACGTCGGCCACGTGTTCAGCTACACGCACACCGACTTCGTCGCCCGCTACCAGCGGATGCGCGGCAAGCACGTCTACTACCCGATGGGCTGGGACGACAACGGCCTGCCGACCGAGCGCCGGGTGCAGAACTACTACGGCGTCCGGTGCGATCCGTCGCTGCACTACGACCCGACGTTCAGCCCGCCCGAGAAGCCCGGCAAGGACCAGATCCCGATCTCACGGCGCAACTTCGTCGAGCTGTGCATGCAGCTCACGGAGGAGGACGAGCACGCCTTCGAGCAGCTCTGGCGGCGGGTCGGCCTGTCGGTGGACTGGTCGGACGTCTACCGGACCATCTCGGAGACCTCCCGCGCCACGGCGCAGCGGATGTTCCTGCACAACCTCGCCCGCGGCGAGGCCTACGCCCAGGAGGCGCCGACCCTCTGGGACGTGACCTTCCGGACGGCGGTCGCGCAGGCCGAGCTGGAGGACCGCGAGCGGCCCGGCGCCTACCACCGGATCGGGTTCTCCAGCCGCGAGGGCGTCGTCTACATCGAGACGACCCGCCCCGAGCTGCTGCCCGCCTGCGTCGCGCTGGTCGCGCACCCCGACGACGAGCGGTACCAGCCGCTGTTCGGCAAGACGGTGCGGACGCCGCTGTTCGACGTCGAGGTGCCGGTGGTGGCGCACCGCCTCGCCGAGCCGGGCAAGGGCTCGGGCATCGCCATGATCTGCACCTTCGGCGACCTCAACGACGTCACCTGGTGGCGGGAGCTCCAGCTGCCCACCCGCCCGATCGTGGGCTGGGACGGGCGGATCCTGGCCGACCCGCCGCCCGGCGTCCCGGCGCGGCCCTACGACGAACTCGCCGGCAAGACCGTGTTCAGCGCACAGCAGCGGATCGTCGAGCTGCTGCGCGAATCCGGGCACCTGGACGGTGAGCCGAAGCCGATCACCCACCCGGTGAAGTTCTTCGAGAAGGGCGAGCGCCCGCTGGAGATCGTCACCACGCGCCAGTGGTACATCCGCAACGGCGGCCGGGACGCCGACCTGCGCGAGGCCCTGGTCGCGCGCGGCCGGGAGATCCAGTGGGTGCCCGACCACATGCGGCACCGCTACGAGAACTGGGTGGAGGGCCTCAACGGCGACTGGCTGATCAGCCGCCAGCGGTTCTTCGGGGTGCCCTTCCCGGTCTGGTACGCACTCGACGAGGAGGGCGAGCCCGACTACGCGAACCCGATCCTGGCCCCGGAGTCGGCCCTGCCGGTCGATCCGTCGGAGGACATGCCCGCCGGCTACACCGAGAGCCAGCGCAACAAGCCCGGCGGCTTCATGGCCGACCCCGACGTGATGGACACCTGGGCGACGTCCTCCCTGTCGCCGCAGGTCGCGTCCGGCTGGGACACCGACCCGGAGCTGTTCGCGAAGGTCTTCCCGATGGACCAGCGGCCGCAGGCGCACGACATCATCCGCACCTGGCTGTTCTCGACCGTCGTCCGCTCGCACTTCGAGTTCGACGCCGTGCCCTGGTCGCACGCCACGATCTCCGGGTTCGTCGTCGACCCCGACCGCAAGAAGATGTCGAAGTCGAAGGGCAACGCGACCACGCCGATCGACGTCCTGGAGCGGTACGGCACGGACGCCGTCCGCTGGCGAGCCGCGGGTGCCCGCCCGGGCGCGGACTCCCCCTTCGACGAGACGCAGATGAAGGTCGGCCGCCGGCTGGCCATCAAGATCCTCAACGTGGGCAAGTTCGTGCTCGGCCTGGGCGCTGCCGAGGCCGAGCTCGCCACCGCCGAGGTGACCGAACCGCTGGACAAGGCCCTGCTGGCTCGCCTGCGCGACGTCGTGGCCGAGGCCACCGCCGCGTTCGACGCCTTCAACTACACCCGGGCCCTCGAGGTCGCCGAGACGTTCTTCTGGTCCTTCTGCGACGACTACGTGGAGCTGGTGAAGACCCGCGCGTACGGCTCCGGTCAGCCCGCGGTCTCTGCTCAGCTGACGCTGGCGATGGCACTGTCGGTGCAGCTGCGACTGTTCGCCCCCGTGCTGCCGTTCGTCACCGAGGAGGTCTGGTCGTGGTGGCGTCCGGGCTCGGTGCACCGCAACCCGTGGCCGTCGGCCGATGAGCTGACCGTCGACGGGAACCCGGCGATCGTGACGGCGGCGGCCGAGGCGCTGGCCGGGGTGCGCAAGGCCAAGTCCGACGCGAAGGTGTCCATGCGGGCCGACGTCCAGACCGCCACGATCATCGCCCCCGCCGAGCAGGCGCCGCTGATCGAGGCCGTGCGGAACGACCTGGTCGACTCCGGCCGGATCGCGAGCCTGGACGTCCTGCCCGGCAGCGGTCCGCTCACCGTGCAGGTGGTCCTCGCGCCGGTCGAGCAGGGCTGAGCGTGTGCGCTGACGCCCCCTTTTCGCGCCGATGAGGGGGCGTCAGCGCACACCATCGAGGCCGAGAAGGCGCAGGCGAGCGTCGTAGGTAGCCCGGATCTCCCGCCGGCACGTCTCCGGAGCCGTCATGAAGCGGGTGAACCCGAAGCGAAGGGTTTGCCACCCGAGCGTCGCCAGCAACGCGTCCCGGCGGATGTCCCGCTCGCGTTGAGCGCGAGAACCGTGCCACGCCGCCCCCTCCATCTCGACCGCGAGTTGGACTTCCTCGTACGCCGCATCCAGAGCGAAGACCTCCGACCCCACGGCGATGCGCCGCTGTTGCACGAAGGGCGGCATGCCCGGCACCCGTAGGACGTTCAGGCAGCCCCATATCTCGAGTTCGCTCTGGCAGCCGTCGTTCAGGAGGCCGATGAGTTGGAGCAGTGGCGCGCGACCGCTGAGACACGGTCGTCGCGCAACCTCGTCGAGGAGCTGGCCGGGCCGGCAGAGCCGACGACGCACTGCTCCGATCGCGGCACCTCGCAGATCCTCGCGCGACAATCCTCCCGGTCGGCCCCACGAGTCCACGACCGCCCGCTCCACGCAGGACACCGGGAGCCCGTCGACCCTCCGGACTGTGTCGCTCAGCTCGCGAGTGCGGTGGAGGACAAGGCCCGCGCTGCCCCGCGCGCTCCGGGAGAGCCCGACGGTGAGGTGGACGTCCGCACCCGGGGACGCCAGTTGCCACAGAGCGAGTGCGGATCGGTGGCTGATCAGGCCCTGCGTCGACCGGACCGCCGCCTCGAGCCGGGTGCGCCATGCGCGGGATGCGGCGGGCAGCGCGTAGATGCCTGGATGGAGGCGCGTCAGCTTGCCGGCGTCCACCCAGTGGGCGATCGTCTTGCGATCTACGCGGGCGGTCAGCGACTCCCAGGTCGTCCAGCCGTCCGGTCCGACGACGGCATCCACATCATGAGCCACGGGAGAACCGTGACGAGTGGGTCGTGCTCGTAGGGGCCGACCCGACAGATCTGTGGACAACGCCCAGTCAGGCGTGTGCGCCGGCGCCCCCCTTTTCCGGCCAGAAGGGGGCGTTGGCGCACACGCGCGTGGGTCACGGCACGGCTGTGACCGCCGACAGGTCGTAGAGCTGGGTCGGCCCGGTGCCGACGGGCCGGCCGTGCGCCCGCGCCCACGCGTCGATGCGGCGGGCGTCGCCGCTGCCGCCGGGGCTGGGCACGTACCAGTGCAGCCGGTGGGCGTACACGTCGGCCTGGAATCGGGCCAGGGTCGGCGCCGGGTCGGCCCCCGCGAATCCGCCGATCGGCATCACCGGCGCACCCGCGGCCAGCTGCAGGTCGGCGGCCCGGTGACCGATGGTGGCCGCGGTCCACGTCCAGTCGTCGGTGTCGTCCCGCAGCAGGGTCAGGGCTGCGGGGGCCACCGGCGAGGCGGACGTCGTCCGTCCGCGACCGATCAGGGTGCCGTCCATGGGGCCCGCGGTCACCGAGGCGCCGTGGTGCGGCCGCTCGACGGTCGCGACCGACCAGGCCAGGGGGCCGACGGCGGCGGCGAGCACGGCCGCGCCGGCGACGAGCCGGCGCGCGATCGGCGTCCGCAGCCGCGGCGTGGTCGTGAACGCGAGCACGAGCAGCCCGGCGGCTGCCAGCGCGCCGGTTGCGGCGACCGCGATCTCGACGACACTGCCGGGCGCTAGCCGCCGCTCCACCAGCGTCATGCTCCACACGGTGGTGAAGACGGAGACGACGGCGAGCAGCAGGCGCGCCTCGGCCGTCCGGCGGCGCCACAGCAGCGTCGCGCCGAGCGCCACCAGGGCCGCGACCGCCGGTGCGAGTTCGACCGCGTAGTACGGGTGCGAGATCCCGCGCATCACGCTCAGCACGACCGCGGTGACGACGGCCCAGCCACCCCAGAGCAGCAGCGCGGCGCGGAGCGGGTCGGTACGCGGTCGCCGGCGCACCTCGAGCGCCACCACGACGAGCGCCACGGCGGCGGCGGGCAGGAGCCACCCGATCTGGTCGCCGCCGGAGCCGAAGAGCCGCCACGCCGAGCCGCCCGACACGGTGACGCGGCCGCTGGGACTCTGTTCTCCCGCCAGCCGTCCCAGGCCGTTGTAGCCGAGGGCGAGATCCAGCGGCGAGTCCGAGCTGCTGCCGCCCACCCACGGTCGGTCTGCGGCGGGCACGAGCGCGACGGCGACGAACCACCAGCCGGCGGCCACCGCCAGGGCGGCGCCGCCCGCGAGCAGTTGCCCGACCCGCCGTCGCAGCGAACCAGGGCCGGCCAGCAGTACGACGCCGGCGAGCGCCGGCAGCACCAGGAACGCCTGCAGCGACTTGGTCAGGAACGCCACGCCGACCAGCGCCCCCGTGAGCACCACCCAGCGGGTGCGCCAGTCCTCCACCGCCCGGGTGGTGGCCCACGCCGCGCCGACCAGCAACAGGGTCATCAGCGCGTCCGGGTTGTCGTACCGGAACATCAGCGTGGCGACCGGCGTCAGCGCGAGCAGCAGCCCGGCGAGCAGTGCCGGCCACGGGCCCAGGACCCTGCGCACCGTGGCCATCAGCAGGGCGACCGCGGCGACACCCATGAGCGCCTGCGGCACGAGCACCGACCAGCTCGACAGCCCGAACAGGCGGACCGACGTCCCCATCACCCAGAGCGCCGCGGGCGGCTTGTCCACCGTGATCGAGTTCGCGGCGTCGGACGAGCCGAAGAACATCGCCGTCCAGCTCTGCGCCCCTGCCTGCGCCGCGGCCGCGTAGAAAGAGTTGCCCCAGCCGTTGCGGTCCAGCCCCACGACGTAGAGCACGGCCGAGCCGGCGAGGAGCGCCCAGCGCAACGGCCGCTCGAGCGCCCGGAGGCGGAGGGCGGCGTCCACGTGCTCAGGCTCGGATGCCGGCCTCGGAACCGGCTGGAGACAGGCTGGCAGTTTCCTGGACGACGGCGGTTCCGAGCCGGCACCGATCCTCCGTCCAGCCTCCTCCCAGGTCGCCGGCTCACCCTGACGGTCACCCGGGAGGAGGTGGGCGTCCGATGCACGGCTGGGGCCGGCTGACCGGGCTGTCGTTGCTGCACGGGCCGCTGCACGTCGTCCTCGTCGGCGGCGCCGTCGTCGGCCTGCTGAACCTGCTCCTCCTGCGGCGGGACCGGTCGTGGTGGACGCGGCGCGTGCCGCTCGCGGTCGCCGGCATCGTGGCGGTGGTGACCCTGCTGGTCGTGGTCCTCGCCGTGCTCCGGCCGTGGCCCGATCCCCTCCCCCTCGCGGTGCTCCTCTGGATCGGTGCCGGGCTGCTGGCACTCGTCCTGCTCGGACTCGGCTGGGGACGGTCGGGCCGGTGGCGGCGGGCCCTGGCGCCGGCTGCCGCGGTCCTCGTCGTCCTCGGCGCGACCGACGGCATCGACAGCGTCTTCGGCGCCTTCCCGACCGTGGCGACGGCGCTGCAGCTACCGCCTGCCGACCAGACCTCGACCGCGACGATCCTCCGGCATGCGGCGGAGGTGTCCCCGCCGCCGACGCTCGGGACCTGGCGCCCACCCCCGACCATGCCGCACGCCGGCGCCGTCATGCAGGTCGCCGTCCCGGCGACCGCCTCCGGGTTCGCCGCCCGCTCCGCCTGGGTCTACGTCCCGCCCGCGTACCTCACCCCGTCCCACCCCCTGCTGCCCGTGCTGGTCCTGATCGGCGGGCAGCCAGGCTCGCCCCGCGACTGGCTGGACGGTGGGCAGCTGGCGGCGCAGATGGACCGGTGGGCGGCCGCACACGCCGGGCTCGCCCCGGTCGTGGTGATGCCCGATGCCCTCGGCTCGGAGACGGCCAACCCGCTGTGCATGGACTCCGCACTCGGCCGCGTGGACACCTACCTGTCCTCCGACGTCATCTCCTGGGTCTCCTCCTCCCTCCAGGTCGACCCCGATCACGCGCACTGGGCGGTCGGCGGCTTCTCCTACGGCGGCACGTGCGCCCTGCAGCTCGCCGTCGCCCACCCCGGCCTGTTCCCCACGTTCGTGGACATCTCCGGACAGCAGTCCCCGACCCTCGGCGGCCGGGCCCGCACCGTGTCGGCCACGTTCGGCGGCAACGCGCAGGCGTTCGCCGCCGTCGACCCGCTGCGGGAACTGGCCGCGCACCCCGAGCCCGGCTCGGCCGGCTTCTTCGTCGTGGGCGCACAGGACAGCGCCTACCGCCCGGGACAGCAGAAGGTCGCGGCCGCCGCCCGTGCGGCGGGCGTGGCGGTCACCTACCGGGAGCTGCCCGGCGGCCACTCCTGGGCCGTGTGGCGCCCCGCCCTCACCGGCGCCCTCCCGTGGCTCGCGAGCCGGATGGGCCTGCCCCGATGACCGGACCGACAGCCGCCCAGCGCAGGGCAGCCACGCTCCTGAGCGGGAGCCCGCTCACGATGACGGCGCTCGCCGCCCTGCCGACCGTCGGGATCGCCTCGCGCAGCTTCCCCGCGGGCCCGTCCCGAGGGCTGCTGACGGTCGTCGGCGCGGGCGTGCACCAACCGGTCTGGACGCTGTTCGCCTCGGCGTTCTGGTGCGCCGATCTGCCCTCCTACGCCTTGGCGGCCGCGGGCATCCTGGCGTTCCTGGGCCCGGCGGAGCGGCACCTCGGCAGCGCCCGGACGGCGGCCGCGCTGCTCATCGGCCAGGTGGCGGGCACCGGGATCGGACTGCTCGTGATCCGGGCGGTGGCCACGACCGGCGACGTCTGGGCGCACGAGCTCTCCTCGATGCTCGTCGTCGGGCCGTTCGCCGGGTTGCTCGCCGTCGCCGGGTGGCACACGGCCGCGATGTCCGCGCTGTGGCGCCGCCGCCTGCGGTTGGGCCTGTCGATCGTCCTGCTGGCGCTCGTCCTCTACTCGGGCGCCGCGGGCGACGTCGTCCGGATGACGTCGTGGCTGCTCGGGCTCGGGGCGGGCACCCTGCTGCACCGCTCCCGGACGAGCCACGCACCCTCGCACCCGAGCCGCCGCGAGAAGCGGGCCCTGGTGGCGCTCGTCGTCGCCGTGACCGCGATCGGGCCACTGGTCGCCGCGCTCTCGCGCACCCCGGACGGGCCGTGGGCGGTCGTCGCCCACCTGTTCGTGTCGAGCCGGCCGGCCCACGGGCTGCTGCGGATGGTCTGCGGACCGTCGGGCGACCCGGCCGACTGCCGTGCGTTGCAGGCGCGCGCCCGGCTCACCGGCCCGGGCCCCGCGTTGCTGTCGGTGCTGCCGGTGCTGCTGCAGCTCACTCTTGCCGAGGGACTGCGCCGCGGACGGCGGGCCGCGTGGGTCGCCGCGGTCGCGTTCGGCGTCGTGCTGAGCGCCGTCGGCGGCGTCGTCGTCCTCACCGTGCTGCACACCCCGGCGGACTCCTTGCCGCTGCTCGACGCCCGGCCGGGCACCCTGCCGGCCGTCTCGGTCGTCGCCCCACTAGTGGCCCCGCTCGCCGTGCTGGCGCTGCTGCTGATCACGTGGCGGGAGTTCGGCGTGCGGGCAGCCCCCGGGGCGGCCCGCCGCTGGCTGATCGCCGGGGGGCTCGGGCTCGCCGGGGTGACCGTGCTGTACGTCGCGCTGGGGTCGATGGTCGACCGTGAGTTCGCCGGCCGGCCGTCCGTGGGGGCGCTGCTCGCCGACCTGCCGGCCCGGATGCTGCCGCCGGGATACCTCGGTGAGGTGCTCGCCCCCCTGGTGCCGCTGCACCATGACGCCCGATTGCTGGCCGACTGGGCCGGGGTGACGGCGTGGGCGGTGCTGATCGTGACCGCGTTCCGGTTCGTGCGCCCCGTCGCCCCGGCCGGTGATGCCGCCCGCGCCCGCTCGATCGTCGACCGGCACGGCGAGGGGCCGCTCACCTTCATGACGACCTGGATGGGCAACCGCTACTGGTTCTCCCCGGACGGCGCGTGCGTGGTGGCCTACCGGGTGCTCGGGGGCGTCGCGCTGACGACCGGTGACCCGGTGGGGCCGCGGGAGGCCCGGCCCGCCGCCGCCCGGGCGTTCACGGCATGGTGCGACGACCACGGGTGGACGCCGGCCTGGTACAGCGTCACTCCCGACGTCGCCGACGATCTGGCGGCAATGGGCATGCAGCGGCTGCAGGTGGCCGCCGAGACCTGGCTGCCGCTCGGGTCCCGGTCGTTCACCGGCCGCCGGTGGCAGGACGTGCGGACGGCGATCAACCGGGCGACCCGCGAAGGCGTGCACGCCGAATGGGTGGCCTGGTCGGACGCGCCGATCGCGCTGCGGACGCAGGTGGCAGAGCTCTCCGAGGAATGGCTGGCGGCCAAGGGGCTGCCGGAGATGGGGTTCACCCTCGGCGGCCTCGACGAGCTGGACGATCCCGCCGTCCGCTGCCTGGTCGCGTTCGACGCCGCGGGTCACGTGCAGGGACTGACCAGCTGGCTGCCCGCGCGCCGGGACGGCGTCGGGGTGGGCTGGACGCTCGACGTCATGCGCCGCTCCCGCGGCGCGAGCCCCGGGCTGGTCGAGTTCCTGATCGCGACCGCCGCGATGACGTTCCAGGCGGAGGGGGCCGAATGGGTGAGCCTGTCGGGGGCGCCCCTCGCGCTTCCCACGGGGTCCGCGGAGGGGAGCCGGCTGACCCGTCTGCTGGAGCTGGCCGGCCGCACCATGGAGCCGGTGTACGGCTTCCGGTCGCTGCTGGCGTTCAAGGCGAAGTTCCAGCCGCGCTACCGACCGCTCTGGCTGGTCTACCCGGGCGTCGCCGACCTCCCCCGGATCGCCCGCGCGATCTCCACCGCCTACCTCCCACACGTCTCGCCGGGCCAGGCCACCCGGCTCGCGCGGGCGCTGCTCGCCGGGCGCGGCCGGGGTGCCCGCGCTCAGGGACTGGCCGGCGCGTCCCTCAAGTAGGCGGCCACCGCCCCGGCGCCGAGGTGATGTGCAGCCGGGGCGCATTCCCGACCGCGAATGCGCCCCAGCTACACATCGCTGCGGCCTGCTGTCCACAGATCCACGCCAGCGGCCTCACCAGGACGCGTCGTCACTCAACGTGGGGGCGTGGCACACAACCTGCCGGCGCTGCTGGGACCGTTCGGCGTCGTCCGAGCCAAGGAGCTCGTCGGCCGCGTCGACAAGCACACGATCACGGCGTGGGTGCGGCAGAGCCGGCTGCTGCGCCCCTACCCCGGCGTGCTGGTGCTTCCGGAGCAGTGGGAGGAGTGGCCGACCCGCGCGATGGCAGCCGTTTTCGCGACGGACGGGACGCTGAGCCACACGTCTGCGCTGGCGGTGTGGCGCGTTTTCCCGAAGGACGGCCCCATCCACGTGTCGGTTCCCGCTGGGCGGCGCGCCGTTCGCGCCCGCGGGCTGACCGTTCATCGGGTCAAACCGATCGCTGTCGACCGCCTCGGACCCTTTCCGGTCACCTCGCTCCCCCGGGCGCTGGTCGACACCTGGGGCGTCGCCCACGGTGCCGGCGCGGCCCGACGCGACAGCGAACGTGCCCGGGCAGCGGTGATCGACACGATCCGCGACCGCCGCGTGAAGGCGCGGGATCTCCAGGAGGCCATGGGGGTGCGTCCCGCGCTCCCCGGTCGCCGCGCGCTCGTCGATCTCCTGGAACTGATCGCTGAGGGGTGCCAGAGCGAGCTGGAGATCTGGGGAGTGCGCAACGTGCTCCGCGGACCGGGCATGCCCCACTTCGTGCAGCAGCACCCTGTTTCGCTGCCCTGGGCGACGGTGCACCTCGACGCGGCCTTGCCCGAGCTGAAGATCGCGATCGAACTCGACGGTGCCGCGTTCCACGGGAGCGCCGAGGACCGGGAGCGCGACCTCCGTCGGGACGCAGCACTCGCCGCACGCGGATGGGTGGTCCTCCGCTTCAGCTACCGCCGCTTGAGGACCGATCCCGAGGGCTGCCGCCGGGAGATCCTCGAGGTCTGCCGCGCGCGACAAGCCCTTCTGCGCATCCGGTGATGTGCGTCCGGGGCGAGTTCGCCGGCCAGAATGTGCCCCTGACGCACATCACCCCGCCGCGGCGAGGCCGGGCGGGGTGATGGCGAAGCCTCAGTGCTAGGCGGACTTCTCGCGGCGCTCGCGGGTGGGCTTGCGCGGGACGATCGTCGGGTTCACGTGCTCCAGGACGACCTCCTTGGTGATGACGACGGAGGCGACGTCCTCACGGCTGGGGATGTCGTACATGACCGACTGGAGCACCTCCTCCATGATCGCGCGGAGCCCGCGGGCGCCGGTGCCGCGGAGGATGGCCTGGTCGGCGATCGCCTCGAGGGCGTCGTCGGTGAACTCCAGGTCGACCCCGTCGAGCTCGAACAGCTTCCGGTACTGGCGCACCAGGGCGTTCTTCGGCTCGGTCAGGATGTTCACCAGCGCCTCGCGGTCCAGCTTCTGCACGCTGGTGATGACCGGGAGGCGGCCGATGAACTCGGGGATCATGCCGAACTTCAGCAGGTCCTCGGGCATGACCTCGGCGAAGGAGTTGGCCTCCTCGATCTCGGCGCGGCCGCGGATCTCGGCGCCGAAGCCCATGCCCTGCTTGCCGGTGCGCGCCTCGATGACCTTCTCCAGGCCGGCGAAGGCGCCACCCACGATGAACAGCACGTTCGTCGTGTCGATCTGGATGAACTCCTGGTGCGGGTGCTTGCGGCCGCCCTGCGGGGGAACCGACGCCGTCGTCCCCTCGAGGATCTTCAGCAGCGCCTGCTGCACGCCCTCACCGGAGACGTCGCGGGTGATCGACGGGTTCTCGCTCTTGCGGGCGATCTTGTCGACCTCGTCGATGTAGATGATGCCGGTCTCGGCGCGCTTCACGTCGTAGTCGGCGGCCTGGATCAGCTTGAGCAGGATGTTCTCGACGTCCTCACCGACGTAACCCGCCTCGGTCAGCGCGGTGGCGTCGGCGATGGCGAACGGCACGTTCAGCATGCGGGCCAGCGTCTGGGCGAGGTGCGTCTTGCCGCAGCCGGTCGGGCCCATCAGCAGGATGTTGGACTTGGCGAGCTCGACGCCCTCGTCGCGGCGCTCGCCGCCGGCCTGGATGCGCTTGTAGTGGTTGTAGACGGCCACCGAGAGCGTGCGCTTGGCCTTGTCCTGGCCGATGACGTACTGCTCGAGGAAATCGTGGATCTCCTTGGGCTTGGGCAGCTCGTCGAACTTGAGGTCCGAGGACTCCGAGAGTTCTTCCTCGATGATCTCGTTGCAGAGGTCGATGCACTCGTCGCAGATGTAGACCCCGGGGCCCGCGATGAGCTTCTTGACCTGCTTCTGGCTCTTCCCGCAGAACGAGCACTTGAGCAGGTCACCACTCTCACCGATTCGTGCCACCTGCTGACCTCCACGTGTGAGTCGCTGGTCCTGTCCCAGGAGCCTGCGTGTCCATTCTGGCTGCTGTGCCCCTGCTCGGCCGCATCTTTCTGGCTGACCCGCGAGGCGCTTCCTCCCGGCGCTGCTGGCCGGGGTTCGGGTTCCCGCAGACCGTAACCCTGACTGCCGACGTCCCCGGGCAATGACTCACCCGGTTCCTCCGGCCGTCCCACTTCTGTCCCGACGAACCCACTCGAACCGTGGATCCACCGACGGTACGGGCCGGGACGCAACTCGCGCGCCCGGCCCGTGCCGGTCAGACCGCCGGAAGGGCGTTGAGCTTCCGGCTCTGGATGACCTCGTCGACGATTCCGTAGGCCTTCGACTCCTCCGCCGTGAGGATCTTGTCGCGCTCGATGTCGGTGCGGACCTGCTCGATGGTCTGGCCGGTGTGCCGGGCCAGGATCGCCTCCATCTGCGACCGCACCCGCTGGATCTCGGCCGCGTGGATCTCTAGGTCGGAAACCTGCCCGCCCGACTCGCCCGAGGGCTGGTGGATCAGCACCCGCGAGTAGGGCAGCGCCAGACGCTTGCCCGGGGTCCCGGCCGCGAGCAGGACGGCGGCGGCGGATGCGGCCTGGCCCATGCAGACGGTCTGGATGTCCGGGCGGATGAACATCATCGTGTCGTAGATGGCCATCAGCGACGTGAACGAGCCACCGGGCGAGTTGATGTAGATCGTGATGTCGCGGTCCGGGTCGGTGGACTCCAGCGTCAGCAGCTGGGCCATGACGTCGTTGGCCGAGGCGTCGTCGATCTGCACCCCGAGGAAGATGATCCGTTCCTCGAAGAGCTTGTTGTAGGGGTTGGACTCCTTCATGCCGTAGCTCGTGCGCTCCACGAAGGAGGGCAGGATGTAGCGGCTGGAGGGCATCTGGAAGCTCATCGTCTCTTCTCTCCGAACCCTCAGTTGTCCGTGACCGGGTTGCTGTTGTCGGTCATCGCGGCCCGGCTGACCACGTGGTCGACGAAGCCGTACTCGAGGGCCTCCTGCGCGGTGAACCAGCGGTCGCGGTCGGAGTCCTTCTCGATCTGCTCGACCGGCTGCCCCGTGTGGAGGGACTGGAGCTGGTTGAGCTCGCTCTTCGTGCGGCGGAACAGGTCGGCCTGGATGGCGATGTCGGACGCCGTGCCCCCGACGCCGGCCGACGGCTGGTGCATCATGATCCGCGCGTGCGGCAGGGCGTAGCGCTTGCCCTTCGTGCCCGCGGTGAGCAGGAACTGGCCCATCGAGGCGGCCAGACCCATGCCGTAGGTGGCCACGTCGCAGTCGATGAACTGCATCGTGTCGTAGATCGCCATGCCCGCGGTGACCGATCCGCCGGGCGAGTTGATGTACAGGTGGATGTCGCGCTTGGGGTCCTCGGCGGACAGCAGCAGCATCTGGGCGGCGAGCTGGTTGGCGATCACGTCGTCGACCTGGCTGCCCAGGAAGATGATGCGCTCGCGCAGCAGCCGCTCGTAGACGGAGTCTCCGAGGTTCATCATGCCGCCGGCGCCGCGCATCATCGGTGCGCTCGCCGAGTTCGGGTAGGTGTTGCTCACGAGTTCGGTGACCTCCGTAGGACTGTTCTGATCAGTCGGTCTCGCTGGGTTGGTGCGGGCTGGAACGGCCCCGGGAGGCGATACCCCCCGGCGATCGCCTGAGTCCTGTCGACCCTAACGCGGACCTCCGACGTCGCAGTCCCCGTCGGGGCGGTGTTCGCCGACGGCGCAGCGAACTCACCCGGAAACGGACGACGCCGCCCCACCCGGAGTCGGGTGGGGCGGCGTCGTGACCCCGGACGGGGTCCTTCGATTACTTGGCGTCGTCCTCGTCGGTGATCTCGACGGGGCCGGGCGGCTCCTCCTCGGAGGCGTCCGCGGTCGGTGCCTGGATCGTCTTCGGCCGCAGCGCCTCGAGGTCGACGACGTTGCCCGACGCGTCGGTGATCGTCGTCTGCTCGAGCAGCTGGGCGAGGGTCTTGGTGCGACGGACGTCGGCCACGAACTCGGCGATGTTGCCGCCCTGCTGCAGCTGCTGGGCGTACTGCTCGGGGCTCATCCGGCTGCGCTGGGCCTGCGCCATGATCTGCGCCGACAGGTCCTCGTTGTCGACGGTGACCTCACGGGCGTCGGCGATCGCGTCGAGGATGAACTGGGTGCGCACCGCCTCCTCGACCGTCTTGCGCTGGTCGGCGTCGTAGGCCTCGCGGTTCTCGACACCGGAGATGTTCAGGAACGCGTCCCAGTCCATGCCGGCCTGCTGCAGCTCCTGCTCGAAGGCGCGGTTGCGCCACTCGATCTCGCGCTCGACCAGGTTCTCCGGGATCGGCACCTCGACGGTCGCGATCAGGTGCTCGACCAGCTTGTCGCGGGCCTGCGCGCCCTGGCCCAGGGTCTTGGTGCGGGCCAGCCGGGTGCGGACGTCGTCCCGCAGCTCGGCGAGGGTGTCGAACTCGCTGGCGGTCTGGGCGAACTCGTCGTCCAGCTCCGGCAGGTCCTTGGTCTTGACCGAGCGGACGGTGACGGTGACGTCGGCCGACTCGCCTGAGTTCGGGCCCGACAGCAGCGCCGTCTGGAAGGTCTTCGACTCATCCGCCGACAGCCCGCGGACGGCGTCGTCGAGGCCCTCCATGAGGTTGCCGGAGCCGACCTCGTAGGACATGCCGGTGGTCGAGCCGTCCTCGAGCACCTCGCCGTTGAGCTTCGCCTCGAGGTCGATCGACACGAAGTCGCCGTCCTCGGCTGCTCGCTCGACGCCGGTGAGCATGCCGAAGCGCTCGCGCATGACGTCGACCTGCTGGTCGATCTCCTCGTCGGTGACCTCGACGTCGTCGACGGTGACCGCGAGGTCGTCCAGCGCGGGCAGGGTCAGCTGCGGGGCGACGTCGACCTCGGCGGTGAAGGCGAGGGTGTCGTTGTCGTCGAGGCGGGTCACCTCGATCTCGGGCTGGCCGAGCACACGCACCTGGTTCTCGCGCACGACCTCGGAGTAGACCTCGGGAATGGCGTGCTGCACGACCTGCTCGAGCACGACGGGACGGCCGATGCGCTGGTCGAGGACGCGGTTGGGCACCTTGCCGGGGCGGAAGCCGGGCACGCGCACCTGCTTGCCGAGCTCCTTGTAGACCTCACCGAAGGCGTGGTCCAGGTCCCCCCAGGGCACCTCGATCGCCATCCGGACCCGCGTGGGGCCGAGTTCCTCGATGGTGCTCTTCACAGCGGCAGTGCTCCTTGGATTGCGGACAGACAGGCGCCGACGGACATGGACGGCGCGGAGTTGCTTCCGAGTCTAGAGACGGCTCGGGACGGTCGGGGTGGCGGGATTTGAACCCACGGCCCCCCGCTCCCAAAGCGGGTGCGCTACCAAGCTGCGCCACACCCCGTGGCCGCCCGAGTCTAGGTGGCCTTCGCGAACCGCCGCGCCGGCCGTCGTCCCCAGGCCATTCCGGGGACGACGGCCGGCGTTCGGCGGCGTTCAGCCGACCAGTTGCGGCACCTCCCGGGAGCGGACGGCGACCGGCTCGGGACGCACGGCGAGCGCGATCCCCGCGGCGGCGGCCCACACGAGCAAGAGCATGGAGGCGAGGAAGCCGAACGGGGACGGCGCGAGCAGCCCGACGGCGAGCACGAGACCGCTCCAGGCCAGCCACCGCGGGACTGCCCGGTAGGCGATCCCCGCCACCGCGGTCCCGACCAGGAACAGCACCGCTCCCCCGCTCACGCCGAACTCGGCACCCTGGATGTGCCACGCCTGCAGGGCAGGCTGGGTCACGGCGGGGTCGCGACCGAGGTCGCCCAGGAGGTGGTAGACGGCGCCGCTGGTCAGGTCCGCCATCGTGTCCGCCGCGGCGCCCAGCAGGACGACGCCCGCGACGATCGCCGGCACCCGCGCGCTGTGCAGCCGCGCCCACACCGCGGCGGCGAAGACCGCGAAGCAGACGGCGCCCAGTGTCATGAGCGTTCCGCCGAGGGACACCTGCGCACCGTGCGCGCGGTAGTAGGCCGGCAGGTCGGTTGCCGGGGTCGATCCGTCGGGGAAGGGGCCGATGGTCAGGTCCCCCGCGATGGTCGATCCGGCGAACAGCACACCGGCCAGCGGTGCGAAGCGCCGGAGCGCCGCTCCCTCGGTCTCGTTCGTGCTCATCTCGGTTTCCTCCCTGCTCGTCGTTCGGACAGCGCGAAAGCTAGGGAGCGCGGGCAGGTGCCGTCGTCGGCCGAGGAGGCCATTTCGGCGTCGTCCGACCGGCTGATCTGCCGCGAGCGGGCGTCAGTCGATCGAACGACGACACGGGACGCCGTCCGCTCTACCGTTCGTCCATGCGGTTCCGCCTCGCCCCGGAGCGGCTGGATCTCGTCCTCGCCGCGCTGTTGTTCGTGGGCGCGCAGGTGCAGGTCGCGTTCTCCCCGGCGCGCGGCTGGCCGCTCGTGTCGGCGATCCTCGTCGCGGGTCTGGTGACGGCGTCGGTCGCGGTGCGGCGCCGGTTCCCGGCGGCGGTCGGGATCGTCGTCCAGGGGCTGCTCGTCGTCGAGGGGCAGGTCACGCATCTCCCCGCCGGCTGCGTGACGGTCGCGTGGTTCTGCGCGCTGTACGCGCTGGCGGTGTGGACCACGTGGCCCTGGTTCGTCGCGGGGGTGCTCTTCTTCGTGGTCTCGGACCTCGGGCCCGGCCTCGGTGACCCTGCGGAGCTCCGCGCGATCGGGGACTTCACCGCCGTGGTCGTCCTGGTGATGGTCTTCCTGCGGATCATCGTGGGCCGCCGCGACCGGCAGCTACAGCTCGCGGAGCGGGAACGGGAGCTGGCCCGGCGGGAGGCCGTCGTCGACGAGCGGGCGCGGATCGCCCGCGAGCTGCACGACGCGATCGCGCACCACGTCTCGATGATGGTGGTGCAGGCCGGCGCCGAGCGGCGGGTCTTGGACGACGGCGCCGAGTCGACGCGGGAGGTGCTGTCGACCATCGAGCGGGTCGGCCGCAGCGCGCTGACCGAGATGCGCCGCCTGGTCGGCATGCTGCGTGGGGACGACGGCGACGAGCTGGCCCCGCAGCCGAGCCTCGCCGCGGTGCCGGCGCTGGTCGACGGCCTGCGCGACGCCGGCTTCCCCGTGGAGCTGCGGGTGGACGGCGAACGGCGGGAGCTGCCCGTCGGCATCGAGCTGTCGGCGTACCGGGTGATCCAGGAAGGGCTGACCAACGCACTCAAGCACGCCGGGCGGGCGCACGTCCGGGTGCACGTGCGGTACGGGCCCGGGTCGTTGGCGCTGGAGATCGCCGACGACGGCACCGGGGCGTCGGCCGCGCTGCCGAGCGGTGGGCACGGCTTGGCCGGCATCCAGGAGCGGGTCGCGCTCTACGGCGGCGAGCTGGAGACGGGACCGGGGTCTGCCGGCGGCTTCGTGCTGCGCGTCCTGCTGCCGACGCGATGACCCGCGTGCTGATCTCCGACGACCAGCCGCTGGTCCGCGTCGGGCTGCGCAAGATCCTGGACTTCGAGCCGGACGTCGAGGTGGTGGGTGAGGCCGGGGACGGGGAGGACGCCGTCCGGCTGGTGGGGCGGTGTGCTGCCGAGGTCGTGCTGATGGACATCCGGATGCCGGTGCTGGACGGCATCGAGGCCACGCGCCGGATCACCGCGGCCCACCCGGACACGCGGGTGCTCATCCTGACCACGTTCGGGCTGGACGGGTACGTGTACGAGTCGCTCCGGGCCGGGGCGAGCGGGTTCATGCTCAAGGACGCCCCGCCGGAGGAGATCGTGGGGGCGGTGCGGATCGTCGCGCGTGGCGAGGCGCTGCTCGCGCCGGCGGTCACGCGGGCGGTGATCGAGGAGTTCGCGCGGCAGCCGGTTGCTTCTCACCGTTCGCCGCCGGCGACCTTGGCCGAGCTGACGCCGCGCGAGCGCGAGGTGCTCGATCTGATGCTGGGTGGCCTGTCGAACCCGGAGATCTGCGCGCGGCTGTTCATCAGCGACGCGACCGCGAAGACCCACGTCGCCCGCATCCTGGCCAAGCTCGGCGTCCGCGACCGGGTGCAGGCGGTCATCTACGGCTACGAGCACGGGATCGTCGTCGCGGGAGGATCGCAACCATGACCGCCGTGGACCGGCAGGCCGTCGCGGGTGAACTCGAGGCGTGCCGCCGGCAGCTGCACGAACTGCTCGCGTCGGCCGGTCCGGCAGATCTGCGCCGCCGCAGCAACGGCACCCGATGGACCAACGAGCAGCTCCTCTTCCACATGGTCTTCGGCTTCCTGGTGGTGCGCACGCTGCTGCCGCTGGTCCGCCTGATGGGTTCCCTGCCGACGCCGGTCGGCACGGGCTTCGCTGCCCTGCTCGACTCGGTGCGGCGGCCGTTCCACGCCGTCAACTACTGGGGATCGCGCCTGGGCGCCCGCGTGTTCGACGCCACGCGGATGGGCCGGCTCTGCGACCGCGTCGTCGGCGCGCTCTGCCGGTCGCTGGACCGGCGGTCGGCCCGGAGCCTGGAGCGCGGCATGCCCTTCCCGACCAGCTGGGACCCCTACTTCACGAGGTACATGACACTGGCCGACGTGTACCGCTATCCGAGCCTGCACTTCGAGCACCATCGCCGTCAGCTCACGCTCTCCGCGGGCGGCGCCCGGCAAGGAGGTGGTGCGGCATGACGGCGCAACCGGCGATCGATGACACCGGTGGACGGATCTCGTGCTGGTGCTGCGGGCAGGAGCGGCCGGAGAGCTCCGTCGTCCGCCTGGGGAGCCACCCCGAGGTCGCGGTGTGCCTGCGGTGCGCGCACTTCCTGCATCAGCAGGCGCGCGGCCGTGAGGACGCGCTGCGGACGTCGCCGGCGGCCCGTGCTCGGGACGTGCTCCGGGCAGCGCGGCGGTTCGTGATCCGGCGTGGCTGGCACCAAAAGGCCGGCATCGGCCCTCTCCTGCGCCGGCTGGGCCGACACACGCCCTGACGCGTGGCCCTTGTCAGGGGCGCTCGTCGGCGGGAGTCTCGCCCCGTGGCGAGCAGTGGCAGCACGATCGGAACCGTCATCCGGTGGGACGACGCGTCGCACAGCGGCCTGATCGAGGCACCTGACCTGCCCGCCCCGTGCTGGGTCGACGCGTCCGTCGTCGAGGGGGACGACGTGCTCCGGTCCGGCCAGGTCGTGGAGGTCGACTGGACCGCCACCGAACAGGGAGAAGTGCCGCTCAGGGCCACGCGGGTGCTCCACCGACCGGACCTGCAGACCGGCCTCGGCGGCTGACCCCAGGACGCCGGTTAGGCTGTCCGGGCACCCCGCGGGTGTAGCTCAATGGTAGAGCCCCAGCCTTCCAAGCTGGCCATGCCGGTTCGATCCCGGTCACCCGCTCCAAGTTCTGAACAGCCCAAATGCGCGTTCACGCAGCTCACCCAGGCAGAGCCGCTCCTTCCGTGCCCAGAGGCGCTGACCCCTGCTTGCCGCTGATGACCGGCTTTGGCCGCTGCTTAAGGCACGTGTAAGGCACGACCGTGGAACCCGCCGCCATGGGACTCAGAAGAGTCACAGGAGTCTGGGTGCAGGCGAGGACACCAGCACGTGACCCGACTGGCAGACCGAAGGGGGCCGATTCCGCGGACAGGCGAGACGGCCGACCCAGCGGCGGACAGGCGCTCCAAGCCTGCTGGGCGTCACGGCTCCGGAGGTCGCGTCATGTGTCGAGGAAGTCCCATTCGCTGCCGAGGACCCAGCGGAGGGCCGACAGCTTGCCATTGAGCATGCCCAGCTCGAAGTCCGTGTATGGGCCAAGCTGACCAGGCTCCGTGTACGTCGCCTCGACACGCTGACGCGCTGGACCCGCAATCGCGAGAAGGTGGTCTATCCCCGCATCGTCTCTCGCGTCCTCAAGCCGGTACTCGCGCTGGAGGGACCGGTGGTACCAGATGCGGTCGAATAGCTCGTTTTCTGCCTGCAGGATCTCATCCAGTCGTCGGGGCTCCTCCTCGAAGTAGGTCTCCGCGAACAACTCCTCGATCTCGTCGCCAAAGTGGTCCAGGAGGACCTGATTGAGGCCGTCGACTCCCAGCCCGTAGGTCGACCCGTCCACCGCGAAGAGAACGGCGAGGTCGGGATGCGGCTGCCGGGCGTCTCCGCTGGGCAAGGAGAAGTCGTCGCTGTTGCTCGTGATGAACGCGTACGGCTCCTGGTCCAGGTCGACGCCGGGGAGGCTCGTTGCGTAGAGCTCGATGAGCAAGGCGTCGGCGACACTGTTGCGGGACCGGTGAAACGGCGCCTGCTTCGACAGGCCACGCTCGACCACCCGGCGCTTCTCTTCGTCGCCGGGCTCGATGACACGACCCGCCTGGAGCAGTACCAGCACCTCGTCGAAGTTGCGGGTCGTCATCGCGCCGATGAGCGGCACATGACGGGCGAGATCCGCAACCAGCTTGCGAGCCTCCTCCTGAGCCGTCCCGCCGTAGTCGTCGAGGTCTTGCTTGATGAGCTTGAACCGCTGGGCGATGCTCGCCGTCATCGACGTCTCAACCCGATCCCGGTTCCGCTCGAACTCGTCGATGACGAGGCGGGGGACGAGCAGCTCCACCTGCCCCTGGTGAACGAGTACCCGGAGCGCGACGATCCAGCGCTGCCCGTCCCGACGCTTGCACAGGTCGAGCCAGGTGGAGGTGTCAACGAGCAGATGGAGCACGATCGCACCGTATGGCCTACCCCGGAGGCGACATGGCCCGGTTGACCGAGGAGCAGAAGGCTCAGCGGGCGGCCGCGCGCCGCCGCAGCGCTGCCATCGCGGCGGAGGAGGACGCCCTCCGGCGGGAGCGCAAGCGTCGGGAGTGGGACGCCAACGGCACCCAGCTCACCCGCGACGAGATCGAGGCCGGCGTTGTCTGTCGCGGCTGCGACCAGCCGATCATCGACGGGCTCGGCTACTGGCCGCCGCTCATGAAGCTGACCGAGCAGGAGAAGCGCGAGTACGACGCCGCCCAGGCCGACTTCGCCGCCCGCCACAAGGACTGCCGCAGTCACCGCTGGAGCGTGTCGGGATCCCGCGCACTGCACTGCGGCTACTGCTGCCCTCCCCCGCCGCTCAGCGAGCGGCAGCTGGAGCGGCTCGGCACGCTGCTCCGCGCAAGCCGACCGGATCCGGCGGAGCTACGGCCGTGGCGCCTGACCCTGACTTGCGATCACGTCATCGACGTCCCGCAGCACAAGTCGCACGGGCAGTGGACGACCAACGTGCGGCACTGCCCCACCTGCGATCAGACCCGCGGGGTCGTAACCGCGGAAGCTCACCCGAAGGGCGCTCGTACTCCGTGAGCGTTCAGGCGACCGGTCACTGTTGCCCCGTACTCAAACCAGGTGCGCCCCCGCCCGTCGGCCACTTCTACCGGCCCCCGCACCTCGAGCGTCGACCAGTCAGGGATCTCATCGGCATTGGCGGCGAGCAGCTGATGCCGCAACTCGGCCCGTAGGCCCGCAGTCGCCCGCTCCAGGTGGGGATACGGCAGCGCCGTCGTTGCCGCGTAGGTGCCCACCTGGTCATGATCGCGGGCTTTCCGCAGAAGGCTGCATCCCCGGCATGCCCCCTCACCCGGAAGGGAGCGTTCCTCCCCACCGAGCGCCTCACTGAACAGCCTGCGAAGTCCATCCCCTAGTACGTCTATAGCCCAGCGCCCAGGCGCCGAGCCGCGCCATCGTCGCCGCGCAACGCAGCCCAGGCACTCCAGGCCTCGGCGGCCGGCGCAACGTTCTGGAGGCCGGCCCGCGGACCTGCTCGACGCCGGTCCGGCGGGCCACCGCCTGCCGTGGCTCATCCGCGTCGCACGGCTCATCGAGTCGCCCCGGCCATATGACTTCGCGACCCGATCGGTCACGACCACCGAGGTGCCCGGGGCGGAGACCCCGCTGGCCATCACGCGGGACGGTCAGGGCGTGTTCGGCGCGCCGGTCCACCCGCGGCCGCCGTCCTCCACGGAGGTCCACCACAGGGACTCGTCCCCGCAGATCGTGATGTTGTGCTGCAGATCCACCAGGTTGTTGCCCGCCACGACATCCCGCCCGCTGGGCGACTCCGGCACACCGCACGTGCTGCCCGTCGGGCAGGGAAGCTCGACCGGCAGCCCCTAAGGATTTCCGGCCACCAGTCGCTGGCCGGCCTCGGTTGCCAGTAGCGCCTCCGGAAGCGGAAGGAACTCCGTCGCTGCGGCGTACTCCCGGCAGTCGTACAGCACGGTGTCTGGGCAGATGACGTCCCTCGCCGCCTCCGTGTCGCCAGGGGTTCCCGTCGGCGGCGTAGTCCAGACTGACGTTCGTGGTGCTCCGTTCAACAGCCGTCCAGGTCCAAGCCGACACAGCCCGGCTCCGCAAGGCGCGGGGCGCCTTCTTCACGCCGGATGCCCTGGCGCGCTACATCACGGACTGGGCCGTCCGCTCGGTCGAGGACCGGGTCATGGAGCCCTCCTGTGGTGAGGCGGCCTTCTTGCTGGCAGCAGTCGATCGGCTAGCAGCGCTGGAGGCAACGGGCAGGGGTCAGACCGTCTTGCCGCACCTTGACGGCGTCGAACTGCATGAGGAGTCAGCCCAGGCTGCGCGCAAGCTGCTGCAGGCAGCTGGCGTCGAGGCGACGGTGACCGTCGGCGACTTCTTTACGGTCGAGCCGCACGCCAGCTACGACGCGGTCATCGGTAACCCGCCATACGTGCGCTACCAGGACTTCTCCGGGGAGAACCGGACCCGGTCGCGCCAAGCGGCGCTGCGTGCCGGGGTGTCGCTGACCGGCCTGGCCTCGTCATGGGCCGCCTTCACCGTGCATGCCGCGCAGTTCCTAAAGCCGGGCGGCCGACTGGGCCTGGTGCTTCCAGCCGAGCTTCTGACGGTCAACTACGCCACCGCCGTCCGCCGCTTCCTGATGGACAAGTTCGCGACGGTCGACTTGGTGGTCTTCGAGGAGCGCGTCTTCCCAGGCGTCCTTGAGGAGGTCGTTCTGCTGCTGGCTGACGGCTACGGCGAAGGGCCGACCGATCACTGCCGCATCTACCAGGCCAAGAACGCCGAGGACCTCGCGAACACCACGACGCCGCGGCTGTGGCGGCCCATCCCGCCCGGCGGCAAGTGGACGGCCAGCCTCCTGACGAGCGAGACGCTTGGGGCCTACTCCAGCCTGCTCGGCAGTGCGTCGTTCACGCCGCTGGAGACATGGGGCGACACCACCCTCGGCATGGTCACCGGCAACAACAAGTACTTCACGCTCAACCGGGCGCGCGTCACTGCACTCGGCCTCGAGCCGTCGGATCTCGTACGGCTGTCACCACCCGGCTCCCGGCATTTGCGTGGCCTTGACTTCACCTCGGCGGCGCTCAATGAGCTCGGAGCGGCTGGCTCAGCGGTCTGGCTGTTCCGACCGGCCGGTGAGCCATCCGACGCCGCTTGGGCCTATATCGAAGAAGGCAAGACCTTGGAGGTCCACCATGCCTACAAGTGCAGGGTGCGCAAGCCGTGGTGGCGGACGCCGCTGGTGGCACCGTCCGATCTCTTCTTGACCTACATGAATGCGGATACGCCGCGCCTCTCCACCAACAAGGCGCGAGCCCATCATCTGAACTCCGTGCACGGCGTATACCTGCAGCCCGAGTACCGAAAGCTCGGCAAGGAACTCCTGCCACTCGCCTCACTTAACGCGATGACACTGCTCGGAGCTGAGATCGTCGGGCGCGCATACGGCGGTGGCATGCTCAAGTTGGAGCCCAGGGAAGCCGATGCGCTTCCCGTGCCCGCTCCCGCCGTCGTTGAGGCCGCGCATTCCGCACTCAGTCATGAGCGCTCCACGGTCGCACGGCTCCTCACCACTGGACAGCTACTGGAGGCGTCGAAGGTAATCGACGACGTGCTTCTGATCGGCGAATTGGGACTCCCGATATCGGAAGTGAAGGCGCTTCGACAGGGCCATGCCGAGCTGACCGCCCGGCGTACAGCCCGCGGCGCTGAGGTCAAGCCCCTGCCGTGAGCGAAGACAAGAGCCTCAAGGCGCAGGCCTGGACACTGTTCGACCGCATCGTCGAACGCGCAACCCACGAGAACGGCCTGCCTGCCAGCAATCCATGGTGGAAGAACGCCTCGGGGTTGTGGTTCAAACCCGACTACTCCGTACTGCAGCAGCTACTCGGGGTGCCACTGCTCCTGAATGCGCCCTCGCAGTCGGGCGTGCCTGCCTTGGCCCTCGATGTCTGGACGGCCTACGAGCTTCGCCGGGCTGGCTTCGAGCCCGATCTGGTGTGGCCGCGGGCGACGCCGCCGCGCATCTTGCCCAGCACGCTCGTAGCGCTGCGCCGCGAGGCAACGCGGGAGCAGCGCCGGGTGCTCGACGGCATGCTGCAGTCCGGCAAGGCGTACGGCAACGAGACTGGCGCCAGCGCCAACATCCTCGGAAAAAACTACGTCAAGCAGGTCGATGTCGTGATGTCGGCGTGGAACACCGGGCCCGAGATCATGATCTCGACGAAGCGGATGGACTCATCGTTCGGTAAGAACGCCGCCAACCGCGTCGAGGAGAGCTACGGCGACGCCAAGAACCTGCGTAGCCGGCACCCCCAGGCGGCGCTCGGCTTCTTCTTTAGCCTGCGCTCCACCGTCCTGACGCCGCAGTTCGAGGACGTCGCCGCCTGGATCATCGACCTGCTCGGGAAGCTGGGGCGGGAGGACGACGCCTATGACGCCGTTTGCCTCGTCATCCCCGACTGGTCCGACGACGTGGCTCCGCCGTCCGACGACGATGACGACGGAGAAGATCCGCTGGTATCTGCCGGACTCGCTAGTGACGGCCTGGCCGCCGAGGAGCCGTTGCCGTTGGAGCTACCTGAGAGCGAGCTAGACCGGCGCCTGCGGTCCCTGCCGAACGTTGAACTGAACCGCAAAGCCGTGCCGGAGAACCTGAGGCCGGAGGTCTTCTTCGCCACGATTGTCAACCGCGTCCTGGACAACAGTCCGGTGAACTTCCACCGCGAAGCCCGACGCCTTCGCGCCAACCCCAACCCCCGCTGATGCCTCCTCGTCGTCGCGAGCGCCCCGCCTTTGGACTCTTCGCTGAGTTGCTGACTGCAGTCGAGGACCAGGCCATCACCGACTTTTCTGCCATCGAAGCTCGCTTCATCGCCGCCATGAGCGCCTTCGACACAGAGGTCGCTCGACCCGGAGGCGAGTGGACCAGCGGGGACAATCAGGGCAAGGGCAAGTTCTTCAACGAACTGACCGCGAGGCTGCTGCAGAACCTGACCGGGCTGCCGATCATCCAGCGCGGCAAGCGCCCCGGCGTCCTACTCGACAACGTTGACGTCGACCTTTGCTTCCCGCCGGCCGGGGCGCCGCTCGTCATCGCCGAGACCAAGATGCTCGGCACACCACAGCATCCGCGGAACGAGACGTCCCAGCACATCAGGGGCCGACGGGGTACCGCTGACCTACCTAAGCGCATCCGCGAGATTGCGCTTAACGTGATCGACCTGAAGCTTGCTGCTCCCGAAGGGCGTGCTGAGCCGATCGGTGACATCGCAACCTGGATTCAACGGCAGCCGCCGGCCTTCTACGCTCTCTTCGGCCTGCGACTGGCGGACAACTACGATCATGAGCAACTGGTCGCGCAGGCGCAGATGCTCAACAACTCGTACGCCAACGGCGTAGGACTGGTCCTGTACCGGCCGACTGACCTAGCTACGGCGGCGGGGCGCACGACGTACGTGCCTGTCCGCCCCCCGAGAGGACTAGCTCTCGACGACGCCTTGCGGCGGATGGCTCGGGAAATCCGCGCTGTTGCGGACCACTGACCTCGTCATCGGACTCATCGGAGGCAGCCATCTCGATCGCTAGGTCCATGAGTTCATCGGCTGCCAAGTCTGGAGGCCTCCGTCTCCATGGGGTCACTTCACTGACCGCCCTCGACCCGACAAGACAGGGCCGCTCTGCTGGTGATGCCCGTCAGCTCGCGCCGTTCGGCCGCCAGAGTCAATAGTCCCTACCTGCGAGGTCATGAGCGACTTCCCTCGCCAGTCACCTACTACATCAACGGCGTCGCGAACTGGCAGGACGAGGGCCCGCCTGCGCCCCTGTCCATCGGCACGGGGGTCATGTACCCCAAGGACTACCGGCGGTACCGCCTCGAGGACATCTGGGTCAGCTACGACCATCACGGGCGCTTCGACAACGGTCTGCACGTCTTCCTGGTGGACGTGACCCGGACGCCGGATGACCGGCCGGGGAGCCTGGCCCCGGACTACTTCTCGGAGTAGCCGGCGGCGGTTGAGCCCAGGCCCCGTTTCTGCCCCCTGAACACCCTGTTTTCGGCGCCATTGGTCATGATCCGGTCACGTCGACGCTCCTCGACATGGCCAGCCGAGGCGGCTGGTTACCGACTTCCGCGGCTCGTCTCGGTCTTGCGCTTTGTCATGCCGAACCTCAGGCCGGCCGGGTCAGCGCGGTCACTCAGTGGCATCGAGATCCATGTCGTGGCGCTGCGGCGATCCGCCGAGCTGATCACTCCGGGCGGTCGATCGAGGCGACGACGACCTGGACGCCCCGGGCGCCGAGGGCCTGAGCCTGACGGACCAGTGTGACCTGCGTGAAGGTGAAGAGGTCCTTCGCCTGGATCGTCTTCCCCTTCCGCGCGACGCCCAGGACCACCTTGTCCGGCTTCAGGGGCAGATCGTCGGGGTCCCATCCTGCCTGCTTGACCCTCTCGTGGAACTTGTCAATGCCCTCCTGGTCGAAGAGCAGCGCGTCGGTGGAGACCAGCGCCTGCGCCAGGAGATGGCTGGCCGCGGAGGAGCCGGACAACTCCTTGATGTGGACCGGCGTCCCGTCTCGAAGGAGGACATCGCAGACCTCGATGCCGCTCCTATGCATCTCCGTCCTGATGAGCTTCCGATCTAGACAGATGCCGTCAACCGCCTCGGCTGCGAGCTCGTTGTAGCCGTCCTCATGCGTGTCGCTGGGCCACTCGGGGAGCTGCACCCCCGGATCTCGATCGAAGATGGCCTGCACCTGGACCCGCAGGCGCTCCGCGTAGTCCTGGTTCATGAGGTACCAGCTGCCGTCGTGGAGGCAGTACCGCTTGCCGTCCTGGTCGATCTCGAATGCGATCCACCGGATCGCCGGAATGGACCCGCTGATGGGCTCTTTGGCGCCCTCGTCCGAGAACAGCTGCACGCCCATCTTCTTGAGTCGCTCGACTCGCTTGTCGGCGTCGACGTCCTGCAGTGGATCGAGGACGGCGCGCAGGTCTGGCTCCCCGTCCTGCCCCCCGGCGAACTTGCGCCCGCCGCCGCGGATCCTGAACGACGTCGGCGTGCCGTTCTCGTCGATGCGCTCGTGGGGCCACGACAAACCGAGCTTGTACGAGCCCGGCTCAGCCAGAGCCTCCGCCAGCCGGTCCTCCAGGACTGCGAGAACCTCAGGAGTCTTCACCGCCACGAGCTGCTCGAGCAAAGCGAGTTCCCTGTCCGGCACCTTCCGACGGAGAATCTTGCCCAGCTCGTCCAGGTCCCGGACCAGCTGGCCGGGCTTCTTTCCCAGGGGGACGCTCAGCGCGTCGGCGCCCCGGATGCGGATCGGCTTGTTCCCCCCGGTGAGCGTCGAGATATCGGCCTTGGCCACGAGACGGGTGACCAACTCCCCCAGCGCCCCCGCCCCGAAGCCTCGGAGGTCATCGCCGGCCGGAATGGACGCCCGCTCGATTCGCGCTCGCTGATCGAGAGTCGTCCGGGTGAGCGACCTCAGCTCTCGCGGATCGGCGGTTCGGAGGGCGATGCGCTGGCCGAAACCAGAGTCGACCTTGGCCATCTCCAGCAGCTGGAACCCCATGCCGTAGGTGAGCGCCCACGCCCCGATAGAGATCTCCTCGTCGTGGGTCTCCTCCTCTTCGACCACGTCATCGCCAACGGTCTCCGGCTCCTCGACGACGGCTTCGCCGTCGACCGCGTCATCGGACTCCTCGTCATCTTCGATGTCGAGGGCCTCGTCCTCGTTGTCTTCGTCCTCGGCTTCGTCGAGGTAGGCGGGGTTGACCTGCGGTCGGACCAACAGGACCGCAGCCGCGGTGCTGTTGCCGAGATCGACAGTCTGGTCCGTCAGATCGTGCAGAGTCCCCGCCCAGCTAACGGTCGGCGTCTCCATCCTGCCGCGCACCAGCAGCGCGTCCCGCCCCTTGATGCGCAGGTGCGTGACCTCGAAGTTATCGTGCTCGCGGTATTGCTCCCGCACGGCGTCGAGAAGATTCGGTAGGTCCTTCAGCCGGTAAAGGCTCGTCCTGGACGTGAGAGACAGCGGGCGTGGCATACGTCGAAGTGTTGCTATGGTCGCGCTCCGCTACAACCCCAGGTCAGCTCGGCGATTGGCAGAACACCGAGTGGCAGGTGCCGGCGATGGCTTGCGTCGCGTCGGAAGAAGCGCTCTCTTGCGGCCCACCCCGGCCGGGACGACGAGAGCCCGACGGGGATGTGCGCGTGCTTGGCGCTCGGCGGGAGTGGATGAGTCTGGACAGGTCCGTCCGTGGTCGGGTGGTGATCGATCGCCGGTTCAGTCAGCCGAATGTCGCCAGGCGGCCGGCGGCGGCGAGCACGGTTCGCCGCGATGGACGCAGCTCCGCAACCACCTGCTGCCACTCGCCCAGGAACCCGGAGACGAGCTCCCGCTGCCCACGCCCGACATCGTGAGCGCCCACTCGGCGCGTCCGAGTTCTTCGGTGGACGTGACAGGTGGTCGCCGCTACCACGCCGCATCGCCGGCGTGCTCCCGGCTCATGCGGACCGGCGGCTGGCAAGCTCGCTAATCGTCTTGGTTGTCGCGTTGAGTTCGTCGGTACCGGCGGCGAGCTCGTCGGCCGCGACTCTGATCTCACGGGCGATCTTGTCCTCGGCGTCGTGGGCCCGCACAGCGAGAAGTGTGTTGCCAGCGCGGCGGTAGTGATCGAGTGCGGCCTGGTAGTGGTCGTCGCTGAGCGCGACGCCGAAGCGGGGCAGCGACTGGTTGCGTTCGATCATCGTGACGAACCGATGCATCGCGTCCTGGGCGCGGCGGAGAGTGTCGAGGACTGGCTCAGTGCCGAGCCGTCGGGTGGCGGCGGTGTAGTCGCGGTGACCTGCGATCAGGGCGTCGATCGAGCTGCCGTGCTGCGTGTACCAGTCGATCAGCTTCTGGACGTCGTCGGCGTCGGTCATCAGTGGGGCCTCCGTTGGCGGGCTGTCCCCGTCGGACACGCGGGGTGTGATTCAGAAGCTAGGCGAGGGGTCCGACAGTCTTGAGATAACAACACGCACTGAATAACCACAGGTGCATCCCCGTCACCGATGCCTAATCGGTGAGCCGGGTCAGCCATTCCGAGAGTGCGGCGGTGAGCAGAAGGTGAGCCCTGGTCTCAAACTCACCCAGATCCAGCATCGTTGGCTGGTTGGCCTCATGTAGCACGGTGTTGGAGAGGTCCTTGGCCGCTGCCCACAGCTGATCAAGGAATCGTCTCCGGGGGTCTTCCTCGCTCCACCCTTGCGCCTCGGCCACGACCGCAGCCACGGGGTGACCACGCGTGGCTCCCAGGCGCTTTTCCCAGGCATGCAGTAGGTCGCGGCTGGCGGCGACGCTCTCCCGGTAGCCGCGGTGGTCAAAATGCCGCAGCTGCCGGGCAAACGCCCCTCGGGCGCGCGGGTCGTCCAGCTCGGCTGGCAGCCGCACTTCGATAAGCCGAATCGCGTCGTGACCTAGCGCCGGTAGCACCTTAGTGACCCAGGTGCTCTGCTCCACCAAGAACGATAGGTCACCCACGGAAGGGCTCCAAATCAGGGTGACGTCGGCCAGCATCCCGTGCCCCAGGTCGAACGGAACTCCGGCATCGACGGGCTGTGAGATCTCGTTGTGCGCCCGAACCCAGGCGAGCACGACACGGAAGCTCAGCGTCAACGGCAGTCGTCCCTCGCTTTGGTGCCGATGACTCTCCAGTCGCTCCAACACCGGACGGGGAAGCGGAAACCGAAGTTCCACCCGGGTCCGCGGGGCACCCCAATCGGCGCTGACCACCTGCATTCCCGGCCGCAGGTCCCGAATATCTGTGCCGAGGTGGCCCAGGCCGGGCTGGTTCCCTTCGGCCAGGTCGGCCTCGAGTGAGAGCACCGCGAGCTGCTGCTCCTTCGGGCGGGCGTTTAGCCGCACTTCCACCGGCACGATCAGCACCGGCTGCGTCGCGCCTCCCTCGCCATGGACCTCAGCAGGATTGACCGATACCTCCCCCACAGCAGCGTTGGCGGCGTTGATGACAGCGGTCGGCAACATGTCCACATGCTGAACCCTCCGCCCTGCTTGGACGGTCGAGGGTCCACGCGTGCCGCTCGTGGGACCGAAATGGCCCAGCGGCCCGGCGCTGCGCCAGCAACCCCGCCCCTGTGTTTGGCTGGCCAGTCCACAGGTGTCCTTGAGCGGCCTCGCGGCACTTCCTGGATCTCTCCTCGGGGAATTGTCGGTGGTCACCATCAAGCTCCCTACCGAGGCCACCACCGTGGGGCCTCGAAGGGAGGATTCGTGTCCAAGGTCGGCAACTACTACTCGACAAACCCCTCGGACCCTGACGTCTATCACGACCAGGGCAACTGTCCGTCCGGTCAGCAGATCCCACCGGCGAACCGTCGATCGGGTACCAACGGCTACCCAAAGTGCAAGCACTGCCAAAACATGTGAGCACCTACGCGCTCGGTACGCATTGACGCCGACATCGGCGCTTCTGGCACGCCGGCTTCTCTCGCCGTGCCTCTTCCGTGGCTGTCCGGCGACGCGGTGGGAGCCCATGGTCGTGGACCATGGGCTCCCGCCGACTGCTCCCCCGCAGCGTCACGTGCCTGCCGACGTGAGCCCAGCCAGCACGGGGTTCGAGTCCCCCCCAGCGGCGAAGAAGGGTCACGCCGCCTCCGGCCGGCACACAAATCACGAACCTGGAGATTTCAAGATCACGAGGCAACACACGTCTTGCATTCCGGCAGGCTGCTCCATGGCGCTCTGCGTGCATGGGACAGGGTCCGCCCCAGGTGGTGGCCTGAGGGTCCGTAAGCGAAGCCGTGGCCGTCGCTCTTTCGGGCCACGGGGTTACTGGAGAAGTACGGCAGCCCAAGTGGAGACCGCCTCCCTACGGTCCGCGGGCGTGATGACGCTGCACAAGCTGACCGCCGGGGACGGCTACACCTATCTCACGCGGCAGGTGGCGGCGTTCGATGCGACGGAGCGGGGTCATGTCGGGCTGGGCGACTACTACTCGCAGCGCGGCGAGTCCCCGGGGAGGTGGGCTGGCAATGGCCTGCCCGGCCTCAGGGGAGTGATCGCCGACCAGTTCGTCGGCGAAGAACAGATGAAGTCTCTCTTTGGTAAGGGTCGACATCCCGACGCCGACCGGTTCGAGCAGGACGCCTTGGCCGGCGGACGGACGCCGGGCGAGGCACATGCCGCAGGCGCTCTCGGGCGAGCCTTCTTCGTCTTCAGTGCTCGAGCCGACGGCTTCCGGGCGCGGTGCGCCCAGGAGTACGCCGCCTTCAACACTGCCCGCGGGCAGCCCGCCACTACCTCGGTTCCGCACGACGACCGCGCGAAGATCCGCAGCGACCTGGCCCGGACCATGTTCAACGAGGCCTACGGCCGCGCTTCGCGCGATGCGCGCGAGTTGTCGGGGTTCCTCGCCCGAGTCTCCCGGCCGGCGACGACAGCGGTGGCCGGCTACGACCTAACCTTCTCCCCGGTCAAATCGGTCTCGGCGTTGTGGGCGTTGGCGCCGCGGGAGGTGGCCGAGCAGATCGAGGCCGCCCACGCCACCGCGGTCGCCGACGCCCTGGCCTGGGTGGAGGACAACGCCTGCTTCACCCGGCTCGGCACCGACGGGGTGCGGCAGGTCGAGACCACCGGGCTGATCGCCGCTGTGTTCACACACCGCGACTCCCGCGCCGGTGACCCGGATCTGCACAGCCACGTGGCGGTGAGCAACAAGGTGCAGACCCGCGACGGGCGCTGGCGGGCGCTGGACGGGCGGGTGCTGCACAAGGCCGCCGTCGCCGCCTCCGAGCGCTACGACACCCGGCTGCAGGCGCACCTGGTCACTCGCCTCGGGATTCGGTTCACCGACCGTCCCGGCCCCACAACAGGCCGGCGGACGGTGCGGGAGATCGTCGGCATGGACGAACGCCTGCTGAGCGCGTGGTCGTCGCGGCGTCGGGACATCGACGCTCGGCGAGGCGCGTTGGCCGGCGAGTTCCAGCGCCATCACGGCCGGGCGCCCACCTCGGTGGAGGCGATCGCGCTGGCGCAGCAGGCAACCCTGGAGACGCGTGGCCCCAAGCACGAGCCACGCTCCCTCGGTGAACAGCGGGCAACCTGGCGGCGAGAAGCCCTGGGCGTCCTCGGCAGCCCGGACCGGGTCGACCGGATGCTGGGCCGAGTGCTGGGCGGTCGAGGGTCTCCGCACCCGGTCGTAACCGAGGCCTGGGTCCGGACGGCCGCCTTCCGGGTGCTGGACACCATCTCCGCTGCCCGGGCCACCTGGCAGGTGTGGCACGTGCGCGCCGAGGCCGAGCGGGTTGTGCGGGCCGCCGCCCTGGCTCCCGCTGACGTTGACGTCGCGGTCACCCGGGTCACCGAGGAGGCACTCTCCCCCCGCCTGTCCGTTCCACTCGGTGACCGCGATCCGGTGGTCGAGCCGCCGGAGCTGCGCCGCTCGGACGGCGCCAGCGTCTACACCGTCGCCGGAGCCCGGCTCCACACCAGCCGGGCGGTGCTGGACGCCGAGGCGCTGCTGCTGGCAGCCGCGGGGCGCCATGAGGGACGCCGCGCCGATCCGGCCACGGTGGAGCTGGCGCTGCTTGAGTCGACGGCGAACGGCGCGGAGCTCAATCCCGGCCAGGCGCAGCTGGTCCGCGAGCTGGCCTGCAGCGGCGCCCGGATGCAGCTGGCCCTCGCCCCGGCCGGCGCTGGTAAGACAACCGCACTGGCCACCCTGGCCCGCGCCTGGACCGCCGGCGGTGGGACGGTGCTCGGGTTAGCGCCCTCCGCCGTGGCCACTGCCGGGCTGCGGGCTTGTCTTGGTGCTCCTTGCGAGACGCTTACCAAGCTCGTCTGGTGCCTCGACGCCGGGAAAGCACCCGACTGGGTCGCGGGCATCGGGCCGGCGACGCTGGTGGTCCTCGACGAAGCCGGCATGGCTGGCACTGTCGAGCTGGCCCGCGCGGCCAAATACGTCTTGGGGCGGGGCGGATCGGTGCGCCTGGTCGGCGATCACCAGCAGCTGACCTCGGTGGCCGCCGGCGGCCTGCTGGCCGAGATCGCTGCCACCCATGGCGCGGTCACCCTCACCCAGGTGGTGCGCTTCGATGACCCGGCCGAGGCCGCGGCCACCGTCGCCGTACGGGAGGGCGAAACCCTCGGGCTGGGCTTCTATCTCGACTCCGGCCGGGTGCACGTCGGGGACCGGTCCACCTGCGCCGAGCAGGCCTACGCCGCCTGGGCTGCCGACCGCGACCGCGGTGTGGACGCGCTGCTGCTGGCGGCCACCCGGGAGCAGGTCGCGCAGCTGAACCAGCGGGCGCGGGCTGACCGGCTGAGCCGCGCCGCCTCCTCACCTGGTGCGGAGGTCGAGCTGGCAAACGGCACCCGGGTCGGCGCTGGGGACCCCATCATCACCCGCACCAACAACCGGCAGCTGCCGATCACCGCCACCGAGTGGGTGAAGAACGGTGACCGCTTCGCCGTCCGGGCCGTCGGCGGCGACGGCTCCCTCGACGTCGTGCACACGGACACCGGACGGCGGATCAGGCTGCCGGCGGGCTACGTCGCCGAGCACGTGCAGCTCGGCTACGCGACTACGGTGCACGGCGCCCAGGGCGTCACCGCCGAGGTCTGCCACACCGTTCTCGGCGGCACCGAGTCCCGGCAGCTCCTCTATGTGGCGCTGTCCCGAGGGCGCGCCGCGAACCACCTGTACCTGGCCACCATCGGCGACGGTGATCCGCACAGCATCGTCACCCCCGCCGGCGTGTTCCCGCCCACGGCCACCGACCTGCTGGTCGGCATGCTGGCCCGCGACGGCGCCCAGACCTCCGCGGCCGGCGCCCGCCGGGCAATGGCTGATCCGGCCGAGCAGCTGCACGAGGCCGCCACCCGGTACGCCGACGCGCTACACGTCGCCGCCGACCACCGCCTGGGTGCCGTGACTGCAGAAGAACTGGAGAACGCCGCCCAGCGCCTGCACGCCGGGCTGACCGCCGCGCCGGCGTGGCCGACGCTGCGCGGACACCTGGCGCTGCTCGCGCTCACCGGGGTCGACCCTTTCGCCGTCCTGAGGACTGCGGTCGACGCGCGGGAACTGGAGACGGCGACCGACCCCGCGGCTGTCCTCGACTACCGGCTGCCCGTGTCCGGTCCGGCAGGTCCGCTGCCGTGGCTGCCCGGCATACCGGCTTCACTGGTCGACGATCCGCGGTGGGGGCCCTATCTGACCGCCCGCGCCGATCACGTCACCGCCTGCGCGGCACGGGTCGGAGAGAACACCGCCGGCATGACCGCGGCCACCGCGCCCACCTGGGCTAGACCGCTCCTGCGCCCGGATCACGGGTCGCTGCATGCGGACCTCGCCGTCTGGCGCGCCGCGCTCGGTGTACCCGACAGCGACCGGCGCCCCACCGGACCGCCCCGGCGGCCGGCTGCGGAACGCCGATCTCAGACACGCCTGGACGAAGCCGTCACCGCTACCGGCCCCATCCGGGACAGCTCCGTGTGGTCCGCCCTCGCCGAGGGCATCGACCCCCGCATCCGCCGCGACGAGCACTGGCCGGCACTCCGCGACCGGCTGGCCGCCGCCGACCGTGCCGGTCTCGATGCCGCCGGAATGCTCGCCGCCGTCGCTGCACAACGTCCCCTGCCCGACGACCTGCCCGCCGCGGCCCTGTGGTGGCGGATGGCACCCCACGTCGCCCCGGCCACCGTTCCCGCTGGGCCGGGCACGGCCGGGCCCCGCCCGGGCTGGTGCACCGCCCTGCTGGATCTGCTCCCAGACCAGCAGGCCCAAGGTGTGCTGGCCGACTCGGCGTGGCCGGCGCTAGTCACCGCGGTCACCACCGGCACCCGCAACGGATGGCGTCCCGCAGACCTGCTCACCGCCGCACTCACCGGCCTGCCGCCCGCAGTGACCGACGACGCGACTGGGCTGGCCGAGGCGCTGGTCTTCCAGATCGCCGCCCTCACCGACCCGGCCCCCGTGCACGACCCCGAACCCCTGCCGGCCGATCTGCAGCCACCCGACGATGCGCATCTTCTGCCGCCCGTGCACGCCCCCACGACCGCCACCACTGACCCGGCGGACGGGTTGCCCTACGACGAGGACGCGCCGTTCGACCCCGACTACGACACGCCTCCCCCGGCGTGGCCGCCGCGGTATGGCACGCCGGACCCCTTCACCGTCACCGGCGCGGTCGATGTCGCCGACGACGCCGACTACCTGCTCGAGCAACACTTCTGGGCCACCGCCATCGTTGGCCGCGACCGGCTCATCGAGCTCAACGCCCAAGCCGCCGCCTTCTTCACCGACCACTACCTCGACTCCTGGGCAGCGGGCTACCTGCAGGACCGGCTGGGCACCGACCTCATCGCCGACTCCCGGTTCACCGCTGGCTACGCCCCCGCCGGCTGGACCGCGCTCGTCGACCGCCTGCGCGGCCTCGGCGCCAGCGAGCAAGAGCTGCTCGCCGCGGGCCTCGCCCTCCGCGCTCGCACCGGAGCGCTGATCGACCGGTTCCGCGACCGGCTCACCTTTCCCATCTACGACCTCAACGGCGCGATCGTCGGCTTCATCGCCCGCCGCAACCCCACCGCACCCGACGACGGACCCGCCGGACCCAAGTACCTCAACACCCCAGGCACCGACCTGTACTGCAAGGGCGAGCACCTGTTCGGGCTCCACGAGAACCGAGCCGCGCTAGCCGCGGGAGCCACCCCGGCTCTCGTCGAGGGACCGCTGGACGCCATCGCCCTCACCCTGGCCGGTGGCGAACAGACTGTCGGCGTCGCCGCCCTCGGGACGGCCCTCACCGACCGACAAGCAGACCTCCTCGGCCCCTACATCCACGGCGCCGGCATCCTCGTGGCCACCGACAACGACGCCGCCGGGAAGCAGGCGGCGGAACGCGTCTTCTGGCAGCTCACCACCCGTGGCGACGACCCGCGCCGACTCGCCCTGCTCGACGGGATCGATCCCGCCGACCTGTTCCACCGCGAAGGGGCCACGGCGCTACGGAGCGCCATCGACGCCTCGAGCAGCCTCGCCGACACCCTCCTCCATGCCCGCCTGACGGCTGCGCTTTCCGACGGAAGCCCCGCGAACCTGCGCGCTGCACTCCGCGACGTGAGCGCCATCATCGTCGCCCTGCCAGCCAGTCGGTGGCTGGCACACATCGACCGGGTCACCGAGGTCCTCGGCGTGCCGCCTGGCACTGTCCACAAGGCCGTGCTCGAGACCGAACCGATCACCGCGACGCCTCGGACGACAGGTCCCGCACAGGTGTCCCGCTCAACGCCCCCCTACGAGGATCGTCACCGGACGGGTCAAATGGGACGGCCATCGACTAGCACCCCGCCTGGCCTGCACCACTCCCTGTAGGGGTTCGACTAGCGGAGACAAGGCGACCGGCTAGAGATCGAGCCAGCGTGACCCGGCGGTCGATCCCATCGGTGTCCGATCGCATGCTCGCCACCTGCGCGGCGACCTCCTGATGGGCCGCCAGCTGCCATGTCCCATCCCACAGCGGGTCCCGCAACGCGGCCTGCCCGACTAGTGCGATTACCTGCCGGGCCAGTCAGCGCGCGTCCTTGGGTGGGTTCGGATCCCTTCCGGGAGCGATGGTGTCTGAATCCCGGATGCGGCCATCCCTCCCGTGGATCCGCACCTCACCCCCGCCGGCCTTGCGGACGATGTCTCTCGCGCGGTTGATCGCCGCGCTCTGAGTCTGTTCGTGCGCTCCAGCCCGGGTACTTCCGGGCTTCTTGACGTCCCAGCCACCCTTGGGGCTGGGCACCACGTGCCTGCTGGAGCTTCCGCTCTTCCCCATCGTCACTCCCTGTCCCCAGACCCGCCAAGGGGTCCTAGTGCGCGCTCCACGCAGACTGGTTGCGGTGGAAATGCTAGTCGAGATGTATGCTCCTTGGCCAGCAATCTGAGGAGGTTCCGTGTCTCGAGCCAAGCAAGTCCATGCTGCCCTCGAGGCTGCACACAAGCGGTCCGTCAGCGTCCCGGCTGGTGAGCAAGCTCAGTACGTCCAAGATGTCTTGGGTGGCCGGCTCGCCGCCGCGGCGCTGGGGATCAAGGACACCCGTACTCTTCAAAGCTGGGGTCGGGGCGGCGCGATCAAGGGCCTCGATCAAGAGCACCGCCTCCAGGCGCTCTATCGGGCGACGGTGGCTCTCTCCGATGTGTTCAGTCCGTCCGTGGCTGTCGCCTTCTTGCGGGGCAGCAACCCCACCTTGAACGGACGAGCTCCCATGCTGGTCCTGGCCGACGACCCACCAGCAGAAGCAGAGACTCAAGTCATGACGGCGGTCGAAGCGCTTCTAGACACGTGAGGCTGCCGTCACCGCATCGAGGACCGCAGCCCCGGCCACTGCCTGCTTCCGGTGTTGTCCGGGTGCACTACGACCCTTGGGCGCTTCCGCCTTACCAGGACATCGTGGGCCACAACCGGTTCGACGACCCGCGTCCCAACAGCATTGATCGCTACGTCGTGCGGTACATGGCGACCACCCTGCGGGGCTGCATGCTCGAGCTACTCGCCTGGCTCCGCCCCAGTCCCGATGCCCTCGCTCGGGAGGGCGAGGTAGTCGAGGACGCGGAGGACGCATCGCCGACCAGTGCCGACCAGGCGACCGAAGTTCTCAAGCAGGCGATTTCAGACTTCCTCGACGGGCGACACGTGGGGCTGCTGGAGGGCAAGTCCGTCCAGACCCTGTCCATCGACGACCCCGCGGTCCAAGCTGAGCTCGACCGAGCAACCGCCGTCCGCGCACTCCTGGACAGCCCCGAGGGTAGAGCCGCTCTGTCCCCCGCGGGACGCGCACCTCACCTGGACCAGGCGGCGGTTCGACTGTCGACTGAGTTCGGACGGGCCCTGACTCAAGCCTGCTCACTCGCCATCCGCGACCGGGACGAGCGCCCGGACGGCATTCACTACCGGAGCCGCCACGATGACGGCGAGGACTGCTGGGCTCTCTACGACCACGCCAAGGTCCAGCTTGTGGAGTCCGCTGCCTTGGACCCAGCCAACTCCGAGCATCGTGGCGCCTTGCAGGATGTGGCCGCTCTCTGGGACCTCCCCCTACCCCCAGCCTGGAACTGAAGCGACCAAGGAGGAGGGACGTCCCGGTGAACGATCCCCTCCGGGACATGGGGCAGCAGGTAGTGGCTGCGCCGGCGGCCCCGGAGCGCGTTCTGCTAGTGGGATGCGCCGGAGTCGGCACGGCTGGCGCCGATGAGTTCGACGCCCGGGAGCGGTCGACGTGACGGTGGCCCGCACTCGATCCCGGCGAGCCCCGGTACGCACAGCCCGGTCGAGGGGACAGCATCGATGACTGACCAGAGGGCCGATCGGGGCGCCGTATTCGACGGTGTCAAGATCGGTCGGCCAGCCACAGGCGCGCTGATCGATGCCGGGTTTCGGACATTGTCAGACCTCCCCGACGACCTCAAGGATCTCGCGTCGATCCACGGCGTCGGGCCCAGCGCCATCAAGCGGCTCCAGGCAGCACGCGCCACTTGAATCGGCTCTTCGCGATCCTGGTGAGCCATCCTCAGCGAGGCAGTTAATCAGCAGACCGCTCGGCTGTCGTGTCCCTGTCGTCGCGCCGATCGGCACTTTGGTGTCCGAGGGTGCGCCTAGTCTGCCCAGATGACTCAGTACGTCTACGCGACCTCGGGGAAGGCCGTGGGCTTCGTTCGCGGACGCTACATCCACGCCCTCAATGGGACCGCAGTTGGCCAACTTAGCGGTACCCATGTCCATCGCCTCAGCGGACAGTACGTCGGAGAACTCTTTGAAGACCAGGTGGTAGACAGGCACCTTGGCAACTTTGGGAATATCGGCAATCACGGCAATCCCGGGAACCCTGGCAATCCTGGCGACCCCGGGAACCGAGGAAACCGTGGTTGTCCCTATCGGGACGTCTTTGACGATTTGCTCTGACCTCAGCTTCGAGTGATCCCGATGGGCGATCTCTTCAGGATCAGGCGAGGCGGTCCGCGACATCCTGCAAACTGCGGGCCACGGTGGTGTCGAAGCGCTCGGGCACCTTGGCCGCGGACAGCATGGCGGCCCAGGACTTCTCAGTGATCACCAAATCGCAGTAGGGCACAGCGATGGCCAGGGTAGTCACGTCGTTGAGGTCGTTGCCCTGCCAAGCCTTCTGGGGATTGGCCTGCCGCTGGTGCCTCAGCTTCATCTCCACCCAGCGGGAGGGGATAGCCTCAAGGATCCGACGCCAGTTGTGACCGATCTGCTCGGGCTGAAGGCCGAGGCTGTAAGAGGCCTCGGCAACGGGCTTGCGGATATCGGTGTAGGCGGTCGCCAGCATGATGTCCTCAAGGCGATGACGGCCATGCTGCTTCACCGCCGTGGCCACCTCCTCCTGGCCCTGAACAAAGCGGTCATCGGTGAGATTCTTGAAGTCGTGCATGGTGAGACGCATCTCGTCTGGCATGCCCTCTGGAGTCACCGAGGCCAGGATCATCGCCTCGAAGGCCGGTCCTGCTCGGCGCTGCAACTCCTCCTGCCACTCCGAGGGAAGGGGAATGCCGTGCCACGCGGCAGGTGCCGAGTAGCGCAGTGTCGGAGCTGAGAAGGCGTGGGCGACGCCGTCGCCGAAGAGTTCCAGGTCCGGCACTGCGAGGGGCAGGTCGAACACCTCGACCAAAGCCCGCCGAATCTCCCACGGCACGATCGTGTGGGGTGGAGCGATGCGCAGTGTGCCGGCGAGGCGGGCCATGGTCGTCGCGAGTTCCATCCGCTTCTTCCGGTCTCGCTGCTTGCTCGTCTCGTAGTAGTGGGCGGCACTCAGTGGGAAGCGGGCCCGACCATCATCAACAGCCTTCTTCAGTACGGCCAGTGTCTCGACGAAGGGCTCACCTTGGGGGTGGCCAGTCTCAGCGCGTGCGAGGTCGATCCACTTGTTCTGATCCAGGTAGACCGTTAGCACGGAGCCATCCTCGCCTCCAGCACCGACAACCGTCTGTGAAGGCGCCGATAGTGCGCTCGATCCGAAAGGAGCACCCCAACGCTTCGCTAGCACTACTCGTCCGCATGGCGTCCTGAATCCGCTGTGCGGCCAACATCAGGGAGTCCTGTCCCCGAGTCCTACGGTGATCGGACCAGCCCCGTCACGCGGAGCGTCACCAATACGGCATTCACCTTTGGCCCGGCAAGCGCAACCAGTTGACGCCGGCCGATGTGATTTCGGTGCTCAACTGTGTCGGTGCCGTCAGGCAGGATACTGACTGCGGTCGCCTCCCGGGCTGCCATCTGCGTACCACTCTCAGCTTGATGGAGCCCGCTATGACTGTCGGCGATGGTGTTGTCAACCTCGGCGAGGCCACGCCACGCCGCCTTCTCGTGGATTGGGCGAACAGCCATGACGCCTGGGTGCGAAAGCTGACGGCGGAGACGATCCTGTCGCGGCAGGAACCCACCGCCGACCTGGTCGACTCGGTCTACGCGGTGTTCCTCTCCGAGAAGGGACTCTCAGACGAGGAACTGGCGAGCGTGCCCAAGCTCAAGGTTGAGGAGGTCGAGGCCATGAAGGACGAGGCGCTCGAACTCGTCAGGCTCGGCAACATTCACAGCGTCAACGCTCTGGCGAGCGACCAGGAACTCGAGTTCGACCAGCGCCTGACGATCCTGTTCGGGCAGAACGGGTCGGGCAAGACTGGCTACGCACGCATCATCAAGCGGCTTTCGGCCGTGCGCTCACCCGAAGACATCTTGCCGAACGCCCACGCGGTGCACTTCGATCCACCACCGCCACCGTCGGCAGATATCAAATACCGGGTCGGTGGCGAGGAGCGCACGGCGCGTTGGAACAACGAGGCCGGTCTAACACCATTCACCAGGATCAGCGTGTTCGACGCCGACGCCGTCCAGCTTCACGTTGACACCGATCTTGGTTACGTCTACACGCCCGCTGAACTGGCGCTCTTCGGCCACGTTGCCGCCGGCCTACAGGACGTCCAGCAACGCATCGCTTCGGAGGTCAACAGCCTGGCTGGCGGCCTCAATCCCCTGCTGGGGAAATTCGCTCGCGAGACCAAGGTCTACCCCCTGATCGAGACCCTGGGCGCAGCGACCGATGTCAGCGATCTCGAAGCGGCCGCGGCCGTCGACGACCATGCCGAAGCCATCCACGAGCGGCTTACCGGGGAAGTCGCTGCCCTGCGCGCGAACGCGCTCGACGCGCTGCTTACCAACGCGCAGCAGGGCGAACGCGAACTGCGGCGCCTCAGCGGACTTCTGTCCACAGTCAAGAGCTTCGACGCCAGTCGATACGACGCCGCCATCGCGGCTGTCGCCGAGGCTGAACAGCGCCGCGCGGAAGCGCGCGAGCAGCTCTTCAGCGAGAACGAGCTGCCGGGGCGCCCGGACGACGGGTGGCAGCGATTCGTCGCAGCAGGCGATACGTATCGGCAACATCTGGGGCACGACGAGTACCCACAAGACGGCGACGCCTGCCTGTACTGCATGCAGCCGCTATCACCGACCGCGATCGACCTGCTAACTCGCTACCGCACATTCCTCGACGAGACGCTGGTGCAGCAACTCACGACAGCGCAGACCACTCTCACCGGGGCACGCCTTGTCCTGAACGAGTCCGAGTTGAGTCGAGCCAAGGAGTACGTCACCTACCTCGCGAAAGAAGACGAGGCCCCCGACTGGGCGACTGCAGTGGCGAAGGTCTTGGTCGACGCGACCACGGTGGCGACGGAGACGGCGAAGGGCCAAGCGCTGTCGGTAACCAGCGTGGCGACAGATGCCGCCAGCGCGGCCTCGAAAGTCGACGCTGCGCTTCGCTCCGCAAAGACACGCGCCGAGCAACTCGTCACCGACAAGGAGAACTCGGCGGCCGCGCTCGCGACCAAGCAAAAGGAACTCGCTGAACTTACCGCCCGCATCGAACTCAAGAAGAACCTGGCAACGGCGCGAGAGTACATCCGCCGGGCGAAGCGGGCCCAACAGCTGGAGAAGCTGTCGCGCTCGATCTCCAGCGGTGCAGCCAAACAGCTGACCATCCAGTCCAAGCTGGCAAGCGAAGACCTGGTCAACAAGAACTTCGAGACGCTCTTCGCCGAGGAGTGCGAACGACTTAACGCACCAAAGGTCGCGCTGCACTTCCAGGGAAGGAGCGGCAAGGCGCAGCGCAAGAAGGTCGTTGCGAACTACCGCCCCTCGGCCGTCCTGTCAGAGGGCGAGCAGAAAGTACTGGCGCTGGCTGACTTCCTGGCGGAGAGCCGCATGCGCGGCACGAAAGCTCCACTGGTGTTCGACGACCCGGTGACCAGCCTGGACTACCGACGCCTCGACGAGGTCGCGGCACGCATCCAGCACCTCGCCGAGACACACCAGGTGATCGTGCTGACGCACAACATCATGTTCGCCTCGGCGCTGATCTCCACCCGGCAGAAGAAGAAGCTGCGCGTGAAGATCTACGAGGTTCGCGACGGCGGCGACCAGAAGGGCATCCTCGCGCCCGACGTTGAGCCGCAGCTGGACACGCCGGCCGATCTAGCGAGCCGCATCAACGTGAAGCTGCAGGAGATGCCGAAGGCCGAGCCAGTCGTGCAGGACGCGCTCATCAAGGAGGCATACGACCTGCTGCGTGCTTGGTGCGAGGCATTCGTGGAACAGGAACTGCTCCAGAACGTCACCCAGCGCTATCGACACAACATCATGATGACCAAGCTGGCGAAGATCGACACCAGTCGACTCGACGCCGCGACCGCGGTTATCGAGCCACTCTTCACGAGGGCGTGCGACCGAATGACCGGCCACTCGCACGCGGCCGAAAAGATGAGCACCAAGCCGACTGTTGCGGAGTTTCAGGCGGACTGGGAGAAGGCCAAAGCCGCGCGTGCCGCATACATCTCGCCATAGTCAATGGCACCGCCATGCGGGGAGTTTCCTCTGAGATCAGATGCGAGTGGTGCTCAGCTACTCGATTTCAGGCACCTTCAGGTCAACGTCTGGGTGCGCCAGTTCAAGCCCCAGGTCCGCAAGTGCAGCACGTGCATCTTCACGAACCGTTGGATCGTCGGAGTTGGCTCGCTCGATGAGCAGGTTCAGAGCAAGCTCTGGAAGCCCACGCTCAAGGGCGGCCCGGCGTGACTCCTCGGGAGCGACCCGCTCGAGCAGTTCGAGGAGTTCGACCAGGCTCTTGCGCTTCTGCTCGTCGGGCGAGAGGTTGCCGTGATCGTCCACGTCATGAAGGTACGTGCCGGAAGGTGCCGCTCATGGATCGTCACCCAGAGCCTGAAAGGAAGGGGTCGACTGCCGGGCATATCGGTAGGCGGCGGTCATGGTGACGGTTGACGAGGGCGGGCTTCACGCTGTCGTGGTGAGCGCTGCCAGTCACCATGATCGCTCCGGAGTCTGTATCGAGTCTTTGCCGGGAGTCCGTGGGCACCACCGCGATGCCACGCGAAGCATTCGGCTCAGAACATGTCGGTGCCAGGCTGCATAGTCAGCGCTCCTGAGTCGGACGGAGTACCGATGTCGGAGCGCTTCTGGCTCGACGTGCCATACGCCGAGAAGGACGCGGCCAGGGCCGCGGGTGCCCGATGGGATCCCGACCAGCGTCGCTGGTATGCGCCCCAGGTGGCGCTGCTGCCGAAACTGGTGCGCTGGGAGCCCCGGATACCGGAGCTCCTGCCCGGGGAGGACCGCAGCTTCGGCCAAGGCCTGTTCGTCGACCTGGTGCCGTCGACCTGTTGGTTCACCAACGTCCGCAGCTGCGTCGAGGCAAGCCAGTGGGACGCGCTCCGGTCCATGGTCTACCGGCGGGCCGGCAACCGCTGCGAGGCCTGCGGCGCTCCGCGCGGCCGCGACCGGCAGCGCCTGGAAGCCCATGAGCGCTGGGAGTACGACGAGACCAGCTACACCCAAACGCTGCGGCGCCTGATCGCGCTGTGTTGGTCTTGTCACCGGGTCACGCACTTCGGCTTCGCCGAGGTCACCGGCACGTCTGCCGAGGCCAAGGCCCGACTTCGGGCGGTGAACGGCTGGTCAGCCGTCGAGACTGACGCCCACATCGACCGGGCCTTCGCACTCTGGGAAAGGCGGTCGGCCCATACGTGGCGACTCGACCTCAGCACTCTGACGAACGCCGGCATCAAGGTGGTCGAGCCCCCTGGTCCCGGCTGCCGGGGTGAGGAGAGCGCAGCGCGCCTGGCGATCAGGAAACCGCTCCTGCCCGGGGCGGCACAGGGTGAACATGGCAGCCACGCCGCCGCGTCGTACCAATACGACGCCGAAGGCCCCTCCGGACCCGAGCCGCCCCGCACGAATCTCTCGGCGCGTATTCGCGGAGCCCTGACAGGTCAGTAGCGGCCAGGGCCACCTGCACCAGGTGCCGGGGTGCTGCTCCGCGCACACCGGGAGCCTGCGATGGCCTCGGCCACGTTGTCGGCGTGGCTGAGCAGGCGCTCGCCGGGGCCGGGCGCTCGAGCGCGCTCGGCGTAGAGACCGGCGAGGTGGCGCTGACTCGGAGCTGCCGGGGACGCGGCGCGGTTGACCGCGGCGGCGAGGCTGCTCGACAGGGCAGTGGCCGAGGTGAGGGCGTGACCGAGGCGGTCAAGATCGGCGCCGCGGGCCTGTACGCGGCGGCCGGCGATGACGTCCCGCACCCGATCCTCGGGCATGTTGTCCATGCGCGGTAGCTCGCGGGCGGCGGCGTAGAGCCGACCGGTGCGAGACCAACGGTCGACGGCCGCGACGAGTTGGTCGGCGAGGATGGGAAGCTGGTTGGTCACCTCCTGGACTGTGCGGGTCAGGCGCGGGAGTGCTCCCCGGTCGCGGAGGGCGCTGAGGTCGGCGCTGGACCCCAAGTCGTTGCGCAGCGTCTCGGCGAGGGTGCGTGCCCAAGGAACGACGCCGTGAGGGTCAGTGGGCCGGGCTCGGAGGCCATCCTCAAAGGTCATGCTGATCCGGCCCGTGAGTTCCCAGGCGACGGCTGTCAGCAGGGGCCGCATACCTTCGTCGCCCGGCGCAGCGGCTACGACGGACGCGGCGCAGTCGCTGGAGATTTCGGCGGCGGCGACAGCGGCGCGGAAGTCGCGCAGGGCCAGGCCGTCGGTGCGCATGGCTCGGTCCAGCGCCGCAGTGAGCGCCGCTGCGGCATCGACGGCGGTCAGCTTCTCGCCGGCTCGTGGGAGGCCGGACACCGGCACCAGGCGATCGAGGACGGCCGCGCCGTTGGCCGTCGGCGGCTCGGCCTGGGCGTCGCGCTCGACGGCGGCGGACAGTCTCCGGACGGCGGTCAGCTCGGCGACCGCAGCCTGCGGCAGCAGCCGGTGCGCCAGCCGGGCGCAGTGGTCGGCAGCTTCGGCAAGTTCGACGGTGACCGCCCAGCGATGGCCGCGACCCATGCTGGCGCGGTCGCGGCCGATCACGTCGGCGGCGGCGCCGGCCAGGTCGGTCAGCGGTCCGCCGGTGCGCGGCCACAGCCGGCCCACCGTCGTGCAGGCTGCGGTCAGCTGGGCGGCGGTCCGCTGCCGGCGGCTGACACCAGCGGTGAGCCCGTCTTGGGTCATGCCGGCGAGGGCGCGACCGAGGTGGGCCAGCGCTCCGCTGACGTCCTCGATCGGCGCGACGGTGGTCGGCGCCGCGGTGCGTTCAGCGAGCGCGTCGAGCAGCTGCTGCAGGCTGGTAGCCATGATCAACGCAGCTGTCGCAGGGCGCGGCGGGCTGCGCGGGCCGCGTCGATGACGTAGCGAGTCGCGAAGGTCTCCCGTTCCACCAGGCCGAGCGCGCCCATAGCGGCGCGGATGCTGGCGCGGGGGTCGTCGTCGACCAGCGGGACAGGTTCTGCGTGCCCACCGGCCAGCTCGAGAAGCTCGGCGGCCTGCATGCATTCCAGGGCGATGTGTGCGGGGACTTGCTCTCGGTCGGCGCCGACGGCGTCGAGCAGGGAGGCGGCGTAGCTGAGCGGGTCGATGCTCGCGTCGACGGTCACGGCGGGTCTCCTTCGCTTGATGGGCTGAGCCGAGGCTGGGGTCGCCGCGGCCGGGAACTGAGATGCCGCGATGGATCTGTGGATCCCCGGACGGGCTGTGCAGGACCGGTGGTCCGGCCGGCGATGTGGCCTGGGCCGCCGTCCGCATCGGGGCCCGGCAGCGCGGCCGGGCAGTCGGCGAGCAGTCGCCAGTGCAACTCCCGCGCCGGATGCCGGTCGGGCAGCGGGGCAGCGGGGCGGCGGCGAGGGCGGGCAGCCGGGCGGGGACGTCGTAGCCGGCGGCCGCGGCGCGGGTGAGGGCGGCGGACAGGGGCCACCAGTCCGAACCGAGCAGAAGACGCGGGTCGATCCGTTCGGCGACGGCCGCCCACGCCGAGCTCCCGGGCTCGCCGTCACCGACGACCGGCTCGCTCTCGAGTTCGGCCGCGATGCGCACGATCTCTGCCGCAATAGACCGCCGCCGGGCCGCGGTCGCGGCGTCGAGCCACGCGGCCAGCAGCTCGGGAGTGTGTCGGGTCATCCACTGCCGGCTGACCCGCACACCGCCGAGCAGCGTGACCCAGTCGCGGTCCGAACGGCTGGTGCGGGGAGCATCGGTCACGGGACATCTCCTTCGTCGCCGTCCGGGGTAACCGCGTCCGGTGCGCTGCGAGATGGCTGCTCCCCGGTGTCGGCGTCGAACCAGCGGTGCCGCTCCGCAACAGCGGACGGGGTGCGGTAGTCGGCGTCCCAGGAGCGGGCGGGCCAGTCGACATGTCGACCGGGTGGGCAGCCCAGACCCTGTCGCTCGTTCAGGCGGGCGTAGAAGCCGGGCAGGGCGTAGCGGTGCCACTCCTCCATCGGATGGGGAACCGTGGCATCGGCCGCCGCGGCCCGCGTGCACGCGAGGACCGCCAGCTCGCGGACCAGTGCCGGGTGGGCCGGCCAGCAGGAGGGGACGACGTGCGTGGTCTGCCAGGCGTAGGTGCAGTTGAGCCAGCCGGCGACGTCGTCGATCCACGACCACAGCTCCCTGCGCACCTGGGGAGAGCAGGTCGCTGGGTCCCACGGCCGGTCGAGCAGCCCGTAGGCCGATGGCTCGAGCCCGGACAGCTCGGCCTGCCGCAGCATCTCCAGCGCGTGCCGGACCCAGCGCGGCGGTCGCGGAAACGGGGGCGCCAGGAGGATGTCGGTCACGACAACTCCCAACTCGCGCTCGTGGTGCCATCACCGTCAGCCGTCGCCTCGGAGGGGCGGCGGACGCGCTCCCCTCCCCCGGTGCCGCGGCGGCGGACGGCCATGACCCGGTCGCGGGCGGCCGCCTGGGCGGCCAAGAGCGCGGCGCCCCGGCGCCCCGTGAGGCACCGGGTCAGACGGGCGATCAGCGGCGGCGCGTTCTCTGCAAGCACCAGCGCCCGACCGGGCGGCAACAGGCGGATCTCCTCCGGCCGCAGCACGGGGGTGTCCTCGCCGTGGGTGGACCGCGCCCAGCCGGCTCCCCGGTAGCTGTAGGAGGAGCGGCGCACGCGGGTCCGGCCGATCAGCTCGGAGAGCTCGCGGTAGAAATCGCCATCCTTGCCGCCGCCGAAAGCGATCACGACGTTGGTGAGGCCGAACAGGGCCCGGGCCTCGTGCTCGCCGTAGAGCAACACGAGCTGCCGCCAGGTCTGGGCGGCATAGATGTAGCTCACGCCCAGGGCCCGGTCGTTGGCCATGCGAGTGCGCAGTGTGGGCAGCGGCGCGGTGGACGGCAGCTCGTCCAGACAGGCCAGCAGCGGCGGGCACAGCCGGCCGGTCCGCGAGCTGGCCGCGAGTTGGAGCGCGGTGTCGAGGACGTGCTCGGCCAGCGCGGTCAGCAGCGGGGACGCCGAGGCGTAGGGGTCGTCGCGGCCGAGCAGGTAGACGGTGCCGCCGGCAGCGAGGAGACCGGCAACCTCGGTGGCCGGCCGGCCCGGCCCGGGAGTGCAGCGGCGGCGGATGTCGGCCTGGAAAAACAAGGCCAGCGCCTGCTGCACGGTCGTGGCGGTGTTCCCGGCGGTGCGCGGGTCGCCCTGCAGGGCGCCGTGCAGCAGCCCGTCCCACAACGGCGCGGCCTGCGGGTGGCCCCGCAGGATGTCGGCCGGGGCAGTCGCGGCCTGTGGATGGGCCGCCCACTCGAGGACATGCTCGACGGTGCCACCGGTCAGCGCGGCGGCGTGGAAGTAGGCCTGCAGCACCTTGGCCGCCTCAAAGGCGTAGAAGCGGGCCGCGCCATCGGAGATCCCGCCGGTGACCGCGCCAGCAACCGTGCCGGCGGTGAACGCCTTGGCCCGTCGCTCAGCGACCATCGGATCTCCGCAACCGGCGACCGGGTCCCACACCAGCTCCGGCACGCCCGGGACCGAGCCGAACGGGTCGCACACGGCGACCGGCCGCCCGCCGTCGGCGCGGGCGTCGAGGGTGAGCAACAGATCCTCGGCCTTGGTCAGCGTCACCAGCGCCGCGCCGGGCGCGTCCAGGAGGGCCGGCGCGAGCAGGTCCAGGGTCTTGCCCGAGCCCTGCGGGCCGTAGATGCCGGTCGTCCGGTCGAACGGCACCCACAGCTCTCCCCCGGCGGGGACGGCGCAGACGCCCAGCCTCCAGCCCACGGCGTGCGGCTCGGCGGACCGCCGCGCTCGACCAGCGGAAGCGGGCAGGTCGGGCCGGACCACGGCAGCGGCGCGACGCAGCCGGGAGCGGCCGAGTACCTGCTCGACCTGGCTGCGGTCGGCCATTCCGGTCGGCGTCCCGAGCACCCGCCGTCCGGCCCAGACGGCACCTCCGCTGGCGCCGAGGAAGGCGACGAGCAGGACGCCGACGACGGCGTAGACGGCGAGGGTGCCCGGCAGCGCCGCCACTTGAGTCGCGTCGAGGCCGGTGTCCGGATCGCCGATCAGCAGGCCGCCGACCGAGGCGGCCAGAGCGGCGCCGTCGGTCGGCCACACCCAGCCGCCGCCCGCGAGCACGGCGGCGACTCCGCGGCCGACGGGCAGCAGCAGCGCGGCGGCGGCCAGCCAGGCGAGGACGGCTGCAGCGGGAACCTCCCAGCTCGCCGGGCCGACGTCGGCCCGGGCGCCGACGCCGGTCATCGCCGCCGTGCCGTACATCGTCCGGTGCATGGCTCCTCCTGTGGGCCGGGAACGGGGCGGGAGCAGGTCAGCCCGGGTTGGGCGCATGTAGGTCGACGCCGCGATCGGCCAGCCACGACACCGGGTCGACCGGCACGCCGTCCTGGTGGACCTCGAAGTGCAGGTGGACACCGGTGCTGTTGCCGGTGGATCCCTGGAAGCCGACCAGCGTCCCGGCGCTGACGTGCTGGCCCGACGCGACTGTGTAAGCGGAGAGGTGCCCGTAGCGGGTGGTCACCCCGCCGCCGTGGTCGAGCTCGACGAGGTTGCCGTAGCCGGTCAGCCCCAGCCCGCCGTCACGGTCGCAGTAGGCGCTGGTGCACGCCGCGCTGACGACGGTGCCGGCAGCGGCCGCATAGACGGGGCTGTCACGGGGGCCGGCGATGTCCACACCGGCGTGCAGGGTGCCCCAGCGGAGCCCGTAGCCGGAGGTGACCGAACCGGCGCTGGGCCTGATCCACGACCCGGCGGCCACCGGAACGCCTGGGCAGACGCCGGACACCGCGCCGCCGTGATTGGCCGCGAGGACCTGGGCGGTCGGCCACAGCATCGCGGTCAGCTCGCGGGCAAGTGGCTCCCAGCGGGCGTAGGCGGTGCCGGCCGCCGAGACCTGCACCGTCTGGGCTGCCCGGGTGAGCGGGATCGTCCGCCAGTTCGACACCTCGACCAGCCGGGCGTAGAAGGCAGCCGCGGCGTAGGCGGGGTCCATGAGTTGTGCGACGGTGCCCCAGCCGGCGATCCAGCGCTGCTGGAAGGTGTTGACGCTGTCGTGGTCGGAGCCGAGGCCGTCGTGCGCGTACTGGAGGCTGGTGGCCGTCACCGCGGCCTGTTCGGCGGTGAGTTCGGAGGCGCTGCCGTCGTTGGCCAGCATCCGGATCCGGGACTCCTGGTAGGCGGTGGCCAGCGCCACGGTGGCCGCGTAGGAGTCGAATCCCTGCGTCGCGGCGACGTTGACGATGGTCTGTGCGTGGCCCATCTGGACGGCGTCCAGTTCGACGCCGGCAACGGTGGCGCCGGTGCCGCCAATCGAGCAGGCCGACGACGCGGCCGCCGTCCGGGTCTCGGGGGCCGCAATGACCGCCAGGGGTACGAGCAACAGGGTGAGTCCGGCGAACAGCGGGACGGCGGCTGGTGCAACGGCCCTCCACAGCCATCTCTTCGCGTACGACCGTGCGATGGACTCCGCTGTCTCGATCATCGCGGGCCCCCGCCGGTGAGGGCCTCGTTGGTGTAGGTCAGCCGCAGCTCGGGCTCGGTGAGGACGGTTTGCACCTTGAACGCCCGGTCCCCGACCAGCCACAGGGCGCGGCCCTTGCCTGCGATCGCCCAACCGGTGACCACGCGTTCGGCAATGGGGGTCAAGCCGAGCAAGGTGCCGAGCTCGTCACCGACGGCCTGGTCCTGCCCGTGCAGCACCTTGACGTCGCACAAGTGCAGCAGGTCTCGGGCGATGGCGACCGCCTGCGAGGTCGCGTCGCCGGCGGTGAGCATGTCCGAGGGCTTGTGGGCCAGCAGGATCTGCACGTCCGCGTCGCGGCGGGAAAGCCGCAGGTTGGCGTCCAGGCTCTTCATCGCCTCAGCGCCCAGGCGCATCTGCCGCCACGTCTCGTCGCGAATGACGATGCGCAGGTCTCCGGGCTCGGCGATCTCCCGCATCGCCTGGCCCCACGAGTTCAGGCAGGTCAGCGCGATGCCAACGGCCTGGTCGCCGAGCGGCTCGAGCCGGGACAGCGACAGCGACTGAATCGGGGCGCGCCAGTCGACGGCGATGGTGGTGTGGTCGTCGAACAGACCAGCCAGGGAGCCCTTGACCAGGGAGCCGAGGGCGTCGCGCAGGGCGCGGGTGGCGTCGAGGAAGTGCCGCCGGTCGGCGTAGCGGCAGCCGGCGACGAGTTCGTCTGGAGGCTCGTCGAGTTCCCGCCACAGCTGTGGGATCGTGGGCTCGCCCAGCCGGGTGGCGCCCGAGCGGTAGCCGGTGAGCAGCCGCAACGCTTCTCCGACGGCGGTCTCCTCCACCGGGCCGAACGGCACGGCCTGCGAGCCGACGAGGCCGCGCAGCAGCACCAGCCACCTGGCGAACAGGAGCGCCTCGCGGCGGCGGGCCTCGGCGGCATCGAGTCGGTCCCAGCCGTTCCCGAGTGGGCCGAAGGCCAGCGGGTTCACCCGGGTCGGCAGGCCGTGGCCGATGACGAACGGCTCCACGCCGAGTGCTCTGCAGAGAGGCTCGTACTCGTCCTTGGTGTCCCCGAGGACGAGGGTGCGGTAGCCGTAGGCGAGCATCCGCAGCGCGAAGGCCTTGACCGTGGCGGACTTGCCGCGCCCAGGCTTGCCGAAGACGACGACGTTGGGGTTGGTGACCGGAATGTCGTCGTCAGTGACCCAGCCAACCGGGTCGCAGTAGAACGCCCCGCCCGACAGCAGGTCGAGTCCCATCTGTGCACCGGTGGGCGGCAGGCCGGAGGTTGCGATCAGCGGCCACACCACCGGCGTCTGTTCCGAGGTCATCCGCCACACCGACAGCGGCGCCAGCGCCGCCGCCCGGCCACGACCGCGGCCGCGCGGGCCGCGGCGGGGCACGGATACGGGAAACGGCCCCCGTTCCCTTGCCGCGGGCTCGACCGCGGGCACGGCAGGCAGCCGGTGCCCGAAGTCGTCGAGCAGGACGGCGACGTCCCGACCGCGGCGGGAAGGACGGCTCACCGTCGGCCCCTGCGGTCAGGCAGCCCGACGCCGAGGGGAAGGGCGGCGGCGGCGAAAGCGGAGTCCTGCGCCAGGTCCAGCCGCAGCGGCACGAAGCCGGCGGCCCGCACCGAGGCCGACAGCCGGCGACCGTGTTCGACCACCGGCCACGTCGCCGGCACGGTGACGCAGGCCGCCGCGGAGACACGCACCAGAGCGCGGCCGGCGGTGAGCTTCTCTTCGGCGGCGCCGACCCGCTCGGTGTCCCGCCGCTGCCGGGCCCGCTGCCGGAAACCCATCCGGGCGCGCATCTCATTTCCGGTGGTGGCGCTCATCTGCTCGCGACTGACTAGTCGGGTCGCCCGGGTCAGGGGCAGCGGGTCGAAGAACACGGACAGGCAGCGCCGCTCCCCCGCCACCGTCGGCACGAGCACCGGGGACAGCGCGCCGAGCACCGCACCGGAATCGGGCAGCAGGATCGTGTCGGTCACCGACGCCCACGCGTCGTGCAGGTAGTGCCGCACCTCGGCGCGCGCCACCGTCGGGCCCGCGGCGGCCATCGGCACCCCGGTGGCCAACTGCTGCCCCGACGCGGCCGCCAGGTCGGCAGCGACCAGTTCGCCACGGTCACCCGGGGCGAAACTGGTGCGGATCGCGGCGGCCAGCTGCGCGGAGTCCAGCCACGACACCGTCGTGCAGCCGACCGGTCCACGCAGGGCGGCCTCGACCTCGGCCATCACCGAGTGCAGGACCCGGGCTCGCCCGTCCACGCCCCCGCCGGACTCCCTCGCCGCCCGGGCGATCCGTCCCTCGCCGACCACGACGGTGACGAACGCCTCGGTCCGCACCGCGGCCGGCGTCAGCGTCGCGCCCAGCAGCGCGTTAACCCGCGCGGCGAGCGTCGGCGCGTCGGGGTGGGCGTGAGCGCGCTCCCAGGCGGCGCGCTCCGCCCCGTCGTCGGGCACCGTGCGCACCTGCAGGGCGAGGACGTCGATCAGCTCGGTCCGGGCGGCGAGCTCGCACAACTCGGCCAGGCCGGCGCCCATCCGGTCCCGCTCACCCGCCTCGGCGAGCCCGATGCCGGGATGGGCGATCGACGCCACCGCCGCCCAGGTGCGTGCCGCGCGGTTCTGCACGATCACCGGCCGGGTGAACAGCTGCCCGAAGGGTGGCCCGTCGTGAGTGCGGATGCCGGCGAGGACCCCGGGCAGATCGGCCTCGGACAGGTCGTCGGCGGTCCCCGCGCCGGCTCGAGAGCCGAACACCGTCCAGCCCATCGCGCCTCCGATCGCGTGCAGACAGAGGTCGCCGAACCAGCGCCCGGCGGCACGGCCCCGGATGGGCACCAGCAGAACCGCGGCCAGCAGCGCCCACACCGGCAGCCAGCCGACGAACAGCCCCCACGCCTGGCCGTTCAGGGCCAGCAGCGCCGGAACGCCGGCGAGCGTCACCAGGGCCAGCTGAGTGCCGGTCATCCCGAGGAACCAGCCGGAGACGTCCTTGGCGTACTCGTCGTAGCGGTGCGCGCTCATGCGGCACCGTCGTCCGCATGTGAATCGCCCCGCGCCCGCGGAGCGGGAGAGTCGGGCCTTGCATCCCCGCCGCGTGCGGCGCCGTTGGCCCGCTCAGCGGGCCAGCCCGCAGCCGCTGCGCCGTCGTCGGCGACGGATGACCACAGGGGATCAGGCATCAGAGCGTCAGGGCCGTCCTCGTCCAGACGCGGCGAGGCGCCGGGCTGTCGTGAGGACGACGTTGCGCGAGCGTGTCCGTTTCCTGCGGCGGGAGCCCGGCCACCAACTGACTGCCCGTAGTAGGGGGCGGTGTGTCCGATACCAGCTCCGGAGAGCACGTCGGCCGCCGAGGCGGCCACCCCAGCGGCCAGACGACCGGCCGTGGAGGTGCCGGTTGACACCGCGCGCAACGCGCCGGCGAAGCGACCGCTGGTAGCGGCGTCGGCGGTCGACTCGCCCTGCGCTCGGTCCCCGGCCAGCTGTGCCGCGGCGCCCGAGCCGGCCACCCCACCCGAGGCCGCGACAGCGGCGCCACCCGCAGCGCGACCACCTCCACCACCGAGATTGCCCAGTGCGCTCATGACTCCGCCGGAGGCGGCCAGTGAGGAACGCAGAGCCACGCCGCTGGAGGTGCCCGGGTCCACGAACGCCAGCAGCCGGAACAGCGCCAGCGGACAGATCGCGCCGAGCAGGATCAGCAGGCAGCCGACCACCGCCATACCGACCGCAGCCTCCGTGCTGGTCTCCTCGGCTCCGGTGATGATGCCTTCGGTGATGGTGACGCCGACTCCGAGAACGAGGACGGCGACCGGCGAGACCAACAGCGCGGCGAGAAACCAGCGCAGGCTGCGCCAGAACCACGCGCTCGAGGTCTGCGCAAGCAGCCCCCCGGCCGAGATCGCCGAGGTCGCCGCCAGCACAATCAGAGCCGCCTCACGGACCAGCATCAGCAGCAGGTAGCCGACGCTGGCTGGCACCAGGAGGAAGATGGAGCTGACTCCGAGAACGGTGGCGACCGTGCCGTCGACCATGTCGCGGCCCACGCTGATCGACGGGTCGAAAGCGGCCAGGGTGTCAATACCGAGAAGGCTGCGCAGCAGGGCGGTGGTCAATCCGGAGACGCCGGTGACCAGCAGCGCCGCCACGCCGACGTAGCCGACCCAGACCAGCCCGAACTGAAGCAGGCCGATGAGCAGCCGGCCCAGGGTCTGCCCGTCCCGGCGCGCCGCCGCGACACCGAGCTGCACCATGGCCATCAGCGCCGCGACCGTGGCGCCGATACCGAAGGTAACCGGATAGACCCCAGCCAGCGGGCCGCCGGCGGACAGGTCGGGGGTGGCCAGTGCATCGATCACCGAGAAGGCCAGGCCCAGCAGCCACAGCCCGGCCCCCCACAGAGACAACATGGCGCTGATCCACACGTCGGCGACCACGGCTCCGGCCGCCTCGCCGATCACACAGAACGGGTTGATCGGCAGACACGGCAGCGAGCCGTCGTCCGCAGTCGGAGCCGTCGGGAAGGCCAGCACCGCCGTGTCTGCCCAGGCAGGAGCGGCGGTCGCCAGCCAACCCACCGCCGCCAGCAGGAGCACGACCGAAGCCCTCCGCCGGACCCAAGGAATCCGCCGTCGCGACTGCGGCCTAGACATGGTGCAGGTCCCGCCAGCCAGCCGCGATCGCGGTGTCGGTACCCGGCCAAACCGACGGTGCCGGCGCCGGCTCCGGCCCGGGGCCGATCACCCACCGATCCCCGGCCCATGACATGCGCTGGCAGTCGGCGATGGCGATCCGCGAGGTCTGCTCGACGGTGACGGTGAACTCGAGGTTCACGCACACCACGACGAACAGCGGGCCCACTGATCCCTTGATCAGCCCCATCACGGGTCGGACAACGATGGCCAGATGCGGCGACCCGGCACCGGACAGCCCCGCCGCCGACAACAAGGTAGCCATGCCGGCGGCACCGGACCACGTCTCCGGCGTGGGCCCGCCCAGGGCGGCCCACTCGGCGATCACCCGCCGTACGCCGTCCATCGAGCCGCTCTGCATCGCCGTCACGTCGATTGCAGCCAGCTGCGCCAGGGCACCTTCGGGAGTGCGCGGAAAGCCGGTAGGCACGTCAGCCGGGCCGTCGGCCGTTGTACGCGGCAACTCGATGACACCCGCCGCCTGTCTCGACAACGAACCTGGGAGCGCGTCGTTCGGGTCGGCGGTGGGCATCGGCGTCGCAGCCAGCGCATCCTGCAGCGACATGTGCGTCGAGGGCGCTGCTCCGTGTCGCGCGGCGTCCGTTGCGTTCGGCTTCTCCTGGGTCAGCACCCCGACGACGGCGAGAACCACGCCGGCCAAGACCGCCAGCGCCACGAGGGCGGCGAACACGACCAGCGCGCGAAGTCGAGCAGGTCCCCACCCCGGGACACCGCTTTCCGGGACGTCTCGGCGCCGGCGCATCACGTGCACCCACTGCCGGTGATCGAGTCCAGGATGACGAGGATGACCGTGTAGGCGATGGCCACCATCACCACCACCGCGACGCCCATCGCCCCGTACCGGGAGGCGTGCGGATGGGAGAAGATCCGCCCGACGAGGATCGACCCGAGGGACACGACCGCGCCGATGCCGATGAGCGCCAGCACGCCCCACTTCACCCAGGCGGTCACGTCGTCGGCGAAGCCCTGCATCCCGGGCGGTGCGGCTGGGCAGACCGCCGCGGTGATCTCCGTCGGCGTCGCAGTCGCCGGCCCGGCATCCAGCACGAGGAACCCCGCGAGGACGAACACGACGCTCAATGCCGCCCGCACCGCCACAGCGGTCCTCCTGCGTCCGATGGTCACGGGGTCTCCCCCGCCAGGTCCAGGAGCGCGGCCAACGACCGGCCGGCGGCCGCCACTGGCTTCGGCAGCCGGTCGCCGGTCAGCCCGGCAATCTGCAGTCGCCGGTCGATCGGCACCGGAACCACCTGCCCGCGCGATCGCAGCTCACCAAGCCTCAGACCGCAGCTGACCTCCACCAGCCGCGGCCAGCGAGCCGAACCCACCGCGGCGACCACCGCCTCGCCGTCGACGGCGGCCAGCACCTGCTCGGTTTGCCGGACCGCCGGCACCGTCACCCGGGTGACGACCACGATCGGGGTGCCGACGAGCGAACCGGCTGAGTCGAGCAGCGCACAGGTGAGTGACCAACCCGCATCGACCACCGCGAGTCGACCCGCGTCGTCGATCTCTGGAAGCGGAGGGAAGTCTCCGCCGGTTGGATGCCGACTCAGGCGGACGACGTCGAGTCGACCGCGGCGACCGCGGCGCCAGGCGCCGTCGGCGCCCAGCTCGATGGCCGGGGTCACCGCCAGCCCCGACCGGACCGGCTCGGCGTAGTCGACCAGCTGCACCCGCTGGGTTTCCGCCAGCCCTTCGGCGACTGCCAACGCGACCGTGGAAGCTCCGGCCCCGGCGTGACCGGCAACAACCAGGACGACCGGGCCGCCGGCGTCGAATGCCGCGCAGGGGATCGACATGGCAACCGGCCGGGAGGTGGTGCCGGGAACCGCAGCGCGTGACGCCCTGTCTCTCCAGACGACGTCGGGATCGTTGACGTGGTCGAAAAGGCCCGCGCGGATCGCGATGACGGCCCCGCGCATTGCCTCGATCGTCATCGGCTGTGGCTGACGGGAAGTCAGGGGGTCGGCGATGGCCGTCGAGCCCGACGGCGGCGCGTCACAGCTCATCCGACCGCGCGATCGTCCCCGAGGCGAGGCTGAGGTCTGCATGCGCCGACCGTGTCGTCTGGGCCTCTAGAAGTCCTCCAGTCCGTACTGGAGAACGGTCCCCGGCCCAGGTCAGGTGTGTGCCGGCGAGGCGGGGTGATGAGGGGACGGTCCCCTCGGCCTACGACTGGAGGAGTACTGGAGAACCACGCCGTGCGCCGGCGGATGCCGGCCCTCGTTCCGGTTTCGGTCAGGGACGCTGGGCGCCCTGCCGTGGAGCGCCTACGGCGCGCCGCGGCACCCGGTGCTTGTCGAGTACGCGGCGGACCGCGGTTGGGGAACGGTCGATCAGCTCGGCGATCTGCCGCAGCGAGCGGCCGGCGGCGTACTCCGCGAGGACGAAGGCCTCCAGCTGCTCCTGCAGCCGCTGGCTGGGCACGGTGCCGCTGCGGGCCGTTCCGGCGAACGCGGGCAGCGGGCGCAGCTGTGGCCGCGGCGGATAGGGCATGGCTGGATCAGTGCCGGGCCGGCCAGGCGATCAGCGGTCCCAGCCGGACATTGGCGTCTGCGCCTTGAGCGGCCGGAGCGCAGTGATCGTGGCTGCCGGCGGCGTGCGCCAGCGCGGCGAGCACGAGGCCGAGTGTGCGGCGGTCCAGGGCCACCGCAACCTCAGCAAGGTCGACCGGTCGGCCGTCGGCGAGGCTTACGGCCACCCGAAGTACCGCCAGCCCCTCCGGGCTTCCGGGCAGCCGTCCATCGGCACGAGCATCGTCGAGCTCCGCCCACTCGATGCGCGCCCACAACTCCCCGCCGACCGGCTCGGCCTCCACCGTGATCATCCCGGCGGCGCGCAGCCGAGCCAGCCAGTACCCGTCGTTGGCGAGCAGCAGCACTCCGGCCTCGGCGGCGTAGTCACCGACCGCGGCATTCAGCAGCGCGACCTCTACCTCGTCGAGGTCGAGGTCGGCAGCGATCGGCTCGATGATCACCAGCGTCTCTCCTTCCATCCCGAGGCCCCAGCGCCCCCGAGTGTGATCAGCCGGTACGACACCTCGACCTGCCGGAGAAGGTCCCGGACGCCCCAGACTGCGGTCCGCGCAGGTTGGACGCTTCCCTCGATGTGGTGGATGCAGCCGGCCGCCCTCATGAGGCACGGTCGAGGAACCTCCGGCGGGCGCGGTTGATGGTCTCCGCGGTGCTCATGGGCAGGTCCATCTCGTCCTCACCGTCGTGGACGGCCACGATGCGAGCGACGTAGGTCTCGGCTTCGGCGCGGTTGCCCTGGTGGAAGGCCACCCACATCGCATCGAGCAGCACTTGCTCGTCGTCCGGCGCTACGAGAAGGGCGGTCGCCGAGGCGGTGCCGGCGGCGGCCAGGTCGTCGCCGGCGAGGGCGGCCGTGACCACCTGGTGGGCGACGTCGGAGACCGCGGCGATCAGGGTGAGGTCCAGGCCATCCAGCCACTCGTACCCGGCGGGACGCTGCGCGAATGGCGGCCCGGACACCAGCTGAAGAGCGGCCAGCAGGTCGGGCAGGCCGTCGTTCCCGCGTACCGCGGCGCGGGCGCGTAGCTGGCGGAACAGGTCGACGTCGACGAGCACGTCGGTCAGCGTGTAGCGGCCGCTGTGGCCGGAACTGAGGTGCTTCTCGCCGGTAGCCGGGTCGGTGCCTAGCCAGGCGCGGGCGCCGGCGGTGACCCGGTGGACGTAAGCGCGGGCGCTGACCGGATCGGTCCTGCCGCCGCGGGCCGGCTGCAGCGCGGTGGCGGCCTCGTCGGCGGTGGCGCCGTGCGGACGCGTGGCGAGGTAGGCGAGCGTCTCCTCGTAGCGGCGTCGTAGCCCGGACCTCGCCACGGCCGCCTCATCGCCGTGCGCCCGCAGGGTGACCGGTCCGAGCACGGTCAGCCGCGGCCGGGCGCAGCCGGGTGACCACCAGTCGGCGAGGTCGCGGTCGAGTTGCTCAAGGTCGTCCTCGATCCGGCTGCGCAGGTCGGGCGCCGCCGAATACCCCGACTCCCCGCCTACATCGACGGTCGCCGACGGCGTCGCGGTGGAGGTCTCGGTCGGACCGGACCTCGTCGAAACGCGTACCGCGGGAACGGAGGGTTGGTCTCGGGTCGGCAGCGGCGAGGGGGCGTGGGCTGATGGCCGGGTCGTGTCCGGCCCGGATGCCTCGTTGCGGAGCGCGCCGGCGGCGTCGGTGTGCACCTGCCAGGGGCGGTCGCCGTCGGCAGCGGGGATGGATTGGTCTGCGGTGTCGCGCTCGAAGGCCAGCAGCGTGCCGATGTCGCGGGCCTGCTGGGCGGTCAGCTGTGGGGCCGGCAGGTGCAGCCCGAGTGCCGGCACGAGCAGCGACCCGTCGTCGGTCAGCGTGATCAGCCACTCGTCACTGACCTGCGTCGGCTCGACGCCGAGCACCAGTGCAATCGGGGCACGCCGCTCCCGGATCCCGAGGACCTCGGCGGCCTCCGCCAATGCACCGTCACGGTCACGCTGGGATGGGGCGAGGACGACCTGGGGCATCCAGCCGTCGCCCGCGCCAGCCTGCAGCCGCCCGTCCAGCACGTCGTCTGTGTCGCGCTCGACCGCTTTCCGAAGGACGGCGTTCAACCCGGGGTCAGTGGCGGTGTCGGTCGCGTGGACGCGGTGCGGTGCCAGGTCGAGCAGTTCGTCGCCGAAGCCGACGCTGGTGACGGTGAGCAGGTCCGACCATCTGTTGACGGCCAGTTCGGCGGCAAGGTGCCGGGCGAAGTCCGTGCGGCGATCGGTCGTTCCGGTCAGGTACACGACACCGAGGCGTTCCAGGTCCAGCAGCCAACGGCCTCCGCCGTCGGTGCCGATGCTGACCAGTGTGGGGTACGGAGCCAGGCGAGCCCTGGCCACTTCGGGAGCGACACCGGTGTCCCGGTCCAGCTGGAGGGACCACCAATGGTCGGTGTCGTTGGCGGTCCACGGTTCGGGCGGCGGACGGTCGGCCGGGGCGTAGAGCCGCAACTCGAGCCGGCCGCCGTGCAGTCGGGCGGCGACGACGTCGGGCAGGGACGCCTCGGGGTCCTCGGAGATCCGGACGGCGAGTCCGCGCAGCGCCAGGTCGAGCGAGGCGTAGTCCGCCGTACCTGCGTCGGCCGCTGAGGTGACCACCTTCTGCCTGGCCGACAGCCCCTTCGGGAGGGGAGTCAGCCGTCGGCCAGGACGGCGGCGGCGCAGCCGCTGGCGGCGGAGCGGCAGCCACGCAGCGCCCACACCTGCGGCGAGGAGTGCACCGGTACCCGCGAGAACGGCCGCCAGTTCCGCCAAGAAGTGGTCCCCATCGGAATCGACGGAATCGGCATCGGCTGCCGACTGCCCCGGTCCTTCATGTGGACTCTCCGATGTCGGCGAAGGGGCCGGAGTCGGTGTGGGTTCCGTCGGCACGGGTGTCTCGTCCCCATGCGGCGGGGGTGGCGGCGACCCCTCCGCCGGCAGTTCGGGAGTGGCCGGCGGAGGGGGGTCGTCGGCTGCCGCCTCTACGGGTGGTACGTCGAGGACCTGGCCGGGGAGGATCAGGTCGGGATCGGTGAATCGGCCTCCGTCGGGAAGCGGTTCGCCAACATTGAGGTCGAAGATCGGCTGCCAACCGTCCAGGCCGCGCTGCTCGGCGATGTCGGCGAGGGTGTCGCCGGGTCGCACAGTTACCTCCGCGGCAGTTGCTCCTGTCTCGGGAAGGGTGGCGTCGGGCGGGAGGACTAAGAGCCAGCCGGGGCGGATCAGCCCCGGGTCGGTGAGATTGGCGCCGTCGGGCTGCGGGCGGCCGCGGTTGAGCTCGAGGATCTCTTCGAAGCGGGTCCAGTCGCCCAGATAGCGGGCTGCGATGCGGCCGAGTGTGTCGCGCGGCTGCACCGTGTAGGTGGGACCGCCCGAGACGGGTGCGGGTGGCAAGGTATCCGCCGGTGGGGCGGGCGCGGTCGGCGGCTCCACGTGGCCGACCGGCTGTTCGGCGACGAAGGGCGGGCCGGCCACCGCCGGGGCGGCCAGCAGGGGTCCGCTGCCGACACCGAGGACGGCGGCGACGAGCAGGCCGGCCAACTGTTGGGGGGCGGTCAAACCGGGTAGCCGCAGCGGCGGCAGGCCCCGCAGTTGACTGACGAGCTCGACGGCCACCGACAGCGCGAAGCATGCCCAGGCGGTCCAGCCGATCACGACGAGCATGCCGAGGAAGACGCCGCCGGTGTCGGGTCCGCTCAGCGCGGTGGTCGCCTGCGCCCAGGAGGGCAGTTCGTCGGGCAGATACGCGCCGCCGAGCTCCCACAGCGCGACCGGGACAACGGCGACGGCGGCCGTCAACACCAGGAGGGCGAGCAGCCGGCGCAGCAGGTCGAGTGTCCGCGGTGGCGTCGTCATGGGCCCGCTCCCCCGATCTGGCCAGTGCCTGCGACAAGGTCGGCGGTGCCGGAGCCCTCCACGGTGAGGGTGGAGATGCCGATCAGGCCCAGGAAGGTGGTGGGCTGACTGATGGTGGTGGTCACGTGCAGGGTGTCGCCGTCGACGACGGTCACCGCGCCCTGCACGTCGTTGCGGCCCAGGTAGGCCTGGGCGGCGGCGACGGCCGCGACCGGGTCGACGCGCACCTGTCCGGTGAGGGCGGCGGAGACGTCGAGGGCCTGTCCGCCGGCGCGGGCAGCCTCGTCGGCGATGGCGTTGGCGCGCTGGGTGGCGGCCACCTTCGCGCCGCCGTCGACGGCCAGCCCGATGATGAGCAGCAACCCGGGGATGAGCACGGCGATGAAGACGCTGATGGCGCCGCGCTCGCCGTCCGGCCGCCGGTGGCCGTGGTAGCCGGTCATCGTTCGCGGTAGGCGTCGACGGGGCTGATGAAGGAGGCCTCGACGGTGACCGAGCCGGGCAAGCCGGGGGCCAGCAGGTCGGCCATGCCGACCACGCAGGTGATCGACACCGTGACGTCGCCGGGCTGGCCCAGTGGGGCCTGAAAGCCGGCGGTGTCGACGTCCACCGTGGTGCGTTGGCAGCGCAGGTTCTGGGCGGCCAGCGTGCGCTCCGCCTGAGCACCGGCCAGCGCGGCGGCGGCGGCAGGGTCTCTTGCGAGCGAGGCATCCCGGGCGGCGGATCGTGCCGCCTCTTGAACGGCACCCTTGGCAATCTGGGTGCGCCCGGCGACGGCGGCGAACAACAGCAGCAGGAGCAACGCCGGGGCCAGCAGCGCCAGCTCGACCGACACGGACCCCCGCTCCGTAGCTCGAGCGCTCATGGCGTGAGTCGTTCGACGGGCCCGACGGCGGTCTGGGTGACCGACCAGCCAGACAGGCCGGGGAACAGGCTGAGCGAGGTGCCGGTCACCGTCACCTCGATGCTGCTCGGCGAGCCGGTCACGTTCACATCCCGGCCGGTGAGCAGGTCCTGTGCGGTCTGGTCGAGAAAGCCCTCAGCAGCCGACTGGGCACGGCCGGTCGAGGCGGGCTGCAGCCGCCCCTCCCGGGCGCCCTCCTGAGCAGCACCCAGGGCGATCGAGCGGGCGTAGAACCACAAGGCCGCCTGGATGAGGGTCATCACCAGCAGCAGCACCACCGGGAAGACGACTGCCAGTTCCACCGACGCCGCACCGCGCTCCGACATCCGCGGGCGCACCACGCCGCCCGCCTGGCTGCCCTCAGCAGGGCAGGGCCGGGACACGGCCGCAGGGCCACACGGTCTGGCGGGGTGAGCCACGGCGGGCTACTGGATCTGGCCCGACCGAGAGGTGACCGCGTTGGCGATCACCGCCACGAGGGCGACGGCGATGCCGATCAGCGCCACGGTGATGATCACCTGTTCGACCGACAGCGAGCCCCGTTCCGGCTCGTCACGGAGATGGCGCAGCCGGTCACGCAGATGCGCGCCGACGACGGTCAGGACAGTGAGCAACGAGGTCATCGGTGCTCCTCTCGGGTTGGGGTCACCGGTCAGGTGGCCATCAGACGGGCCAGGGCGGGATAGAGGAACAGCAACAGAAAGGCGATCGACAGCAGGGCGACGGGGGCAGTGAGCTTCTCGCTGGCGGTGTTGGCTGACGCCTCCTCCTCGGCCAGCAACTGCACCCGCAGCGACTGCGCCCGAGCACGCAGCGTCGGCGCGATCGACGCACCCTCCTGGGCGGCGACCGCGGCGATGTCGGCAACGTCGGCCAGCTCGCCAATACCCGTGTCAGCGGCGAGTCGGCGCAGGCCGTCCCACGGCGGATCGCCGGCCAGCCGGGCGGCGACCAGCGCGTCGGTGATCCGCCGGAACACCCAGCCCTCCCCAAGGGCGGCGGCCCGCTCCAGGGCGATGGTGGGACCCTCGCTGGCGTCGCGGCGCAGGCTGACCAGATCCAGATAGGAGCACAGCGCCCGGCGCATCTGCCCGCGCGCCTCCGCGGCCTGGTCGCGGACGACCAGGTCGACGACGAGGAACAAGACGGCTGCCAGCGCCAGCGACCCGGCCACCGGCACCATCACCGGCAGCCGGACACCGGTCACGCCGAGCACGGCGACGAGCAACGGCACGAACACCGCGCCGAAGGCGGCCAGGCCGACCTTGCGGGCGGCGTAACCCTCCGGCGTCCAGCCGATCAGCGCCACCGCCTGGGACGGCGCCCGCAGTCCGGCGGCGGGCAACCGGGCCGCGGCCCAAGCACCGGCGCGGCCGGCCGCTCGCGCCCACCGGTCGCCTCCCTCCGGCATCGGCACGACCGGTATTGGGGCCGCGCGCCCGTCGAGGCGTGCCAGCGCGTCGGCGAGCCGCGGCTGTTCGACCACGAGAACCGCACGCAACAGCAGGAACGTTCCGAATCCAACGAGCGCGCCGGATCCGATCAGCAGCGCCTGGGTGCCGCTCACCGGACCGGCATCTCCGTCGGCGCGAGACCGGAAGCCCGCTCGCTGCGGGCGGCATCGACCAGGAAGCGGGGCAACGGCGCAGGTGCGGTCAGCCGGCGCATCCACAGCAGGCAGGCGACGATCAGCCCGGCGATAGCGGCCAGTACCAGCTGCCCGACCCCCGTGCCGTAGGGAGCCAGGTAGTCGCCGTTGAGCGCGGCCAGCCCGGACGCGGTGACAGTGATCAGCAGCAGCCAGCGGGCGTTCGCGCGGGGCTTGGCACGGTCGGCCTCGACCTTGCGACGCATGGTGACCTCCTCGGTGAGGCTTCCCGCCAGCTCCGTCAGCACCCGCGCCAGCCCCGGCCCGCGCAGCTCCGCACCGAGCAACAGGGCGGCGACGACCAGGTCCCCGGCGGCGTCGTCGAGGTCGTCGGCGAAGGCCAGCAGCGCCCGGGACGTAGGCCAGCGCGCCTGCAGCCGCGCGGCCAGCGCCGCCACCTCTGCCGCGATCGGCGCGGGCGCGGTGCGGGCCGAGCGAATCAACGTCTGCTCCAAGCCGCCGCCCGCAGCCAGCACGTCGGAGGCGCGGCGCACCCACTCCTGAAGCGCCTCCAGCCGCTCCACAGCGGCGTTGCCGCCGGAGAACTGCGCCAGCAGCCACGGCACACCGATCACCGCCAGCCCGGCCAGCAGGCCACCGACCGGCCAGCCCGAGGCCAGCCACACCACAGCCGCCGCAACGGCGGCGGCCACCCACAGCGCCCGCTGCCGCCGCACCGCCGGGCGGTCGGCCCCCGCCGTCGGCCGCGGCCGGCGGCGCCGCGGCCGAGCCGGCGGCTTGGGGGCGGTGAGCGCGTGGGCGGCCAGCAGCAGGCCGCCCACCAGCAGCGCCCCGCAGACGCCAGCAAGCAACCCTGTGCCGCTCATCGTCGTCCCCCAGCGACACTCGGCCAGTCGCTTCGGCCTGCGCGGAGCCAGTCCGGATCGAAGCCGACCCGGACATAGTCGGCCAGATCCACCGGATCGTGCTCCGGCACGGCCCGTCCGTCTGGCCCAGGAACGAAGAGGTCAGTGACGGCCGGGCGCCCGCCCTCCCCGATGCCGTTGCACTCGAGGACCTGGCTGACGAACCGGTGCCGTTCGCCCCCGATCCACCGCTCGTCCACGGTGGTGATGTGCACGATCAGGTCGATCGCCGCCGCGCAGGACCGGTAGGCGTGCTCCGGGGTGACCGCGGCGCGGCCGCGCATACACAAATTGGCCAGCCGCTCGAGAGCGTGGTGGGCTGAGCGGGCGTGCAGGGTGCAGGCCGAGCCGCCCTCCCCCGCCTCCATCACCTCGATCAGCGGCCATGCCTCCTCGCCGCGGACCTCCCCCAGCCACACGCGGCTGACGTTCATGACCAGCGCCTGCTCGACCAGCTCGGTCAGCGTCACCTCGCCGAGGCGGCGGCCGTCCGGGCCGCGCTCGCCGGTGCCCTCACGGGCCTCGAACGGCACCACCCTCGGATGCCGGTCGGGCAGCTCGTGCAGCAGCAGCTCGAAATGCTTCTCGATCGTGGCCAGGTGCTCCTTGACCGGCAGCTCGTTGGCCAGCGCCCGCAGCATCAGCGTCTTGCCCGCAGCCTGGGCGCCGGTGACGACGATGTTCTTGCGCGCCCGCACCGCCGCCCGCAGGAACTCGGCCAGCGGCCGGTCGATCGCGCGCAGGCCGACCATGTCATCGAGGTCGACGTTGCGGATCCGGTGTCGGCGGATCACCAGCTGGGGTCGCGGCACCGTCTCGATGACTGCGGCCAACCGGGAGCCGTCCGGCAGGCGCATGGTGAGCAGCGGACTGGCTGTGGTCAGCGTCCGCTCCGCGCGGCCCAGCCGAGCGGCGATGTGCTGCAGCTGCCGCACCATCTCTTCGTCCGAGTCGGCGATCGGGTCGACGCGGACGTCTCGGCCGTCGGCGTAGCCGATCCACACGTTGTCGTGCCCATGGGCCTCGATGTTCTCCACCAGCGGGTCGTCCACGTAGGGCTGCAGCCGGCCCAACCCGAACTGGGCGGCGAACACCGCCTCAGCGATCACCTGTTCCTCGGCCGGCGTGGGAACCACCTGCCCGGCACGCATCCGCTGCCGGACCAACTCGTCGACGCCGTCCTGGACGAGCGTGCGGGCCAGTTCCTGCTGCGCCACCGTGCTGAGGGCCGGGCGGCGCTTGAGCTCCTCGGCCAGGGCCGTCGCCGTCGCCTCGTGCAGCCGACGCACCAGCGTCCAGTCCACCGCCAGCGGTGATGCGTCCGCTCGTCGAGGCACGCTGCCCGCGCTGAGCAGGTCGGTGTCGAGGTCAGCGGACACGGCTGCCGCCGAACGTGGTCGTGGGCGCAGCCACGGGCGCCGGCGGTGGTGTCAACCTGGATTCATGCGGCGCAGCCAACTCGACCAACCGGGTCGCGACCGTCCGGGCGGCTCGTAGCAGCGGCGACTGGGTGAACAGCCGGCCCGCCGGCGCGCCGTCGCTGAGCACTGCCGCCGCCTTCGGATCCCGCGGCAGCGAACCGACCGAGGGAACGCCGAGTGCCTCGCTGATCTCTCGCTCGCCGTAGGGCTCCCCCGGCCCGATCACCAGCGTGCCCAGCATGCCTGGGCACGCTTCCCGCTCTCTCAGTTCGGCAATTGCCTGCGTCGCCGCATGTACGGCGCGAAGCGTGGAGCCGGTGGCCAGCACGACGGCGACAGCCCGCTGGACCACGGCGGCCGGGAAGTGCTGAGCGCGCAGCCGCCCGCAGTCCGCCACCACGTCTACGGCGCCGTCCTCCATCGCCGCCAGCACGGCGGCCAGGCGATTCCAGTCCATATGTCGGGCGCTGGCCGGGTCGGCGAGGCCGGGTAGGAGCCGCGCACGTCCCTCGCGGTCGAGCCGCAACAGCTGACTGTCCAGGTGCCGGGCCAGCCCGCCGCGCCGCGCCGCGAGCTCCAGGTCGGCGAGCCCGCCCGCGAACGGCTCGCCTCGGCCGTAGCCCGGCAATACGTCCCCGCCGCCCGGATCCAGCTCGGCCAGGACCACCGGACGAGGCCATGACAGCGCCAGAGCCAGCCCGCTGGTGGTCACCCCGGGTGCGCCCTTGGCCGAGCACAGCGCGATCAACACGGCAGCCGTCCCCGCCTACTCGCCGGCCACCACGACGATGGCTATCAGGCCGGCCGCGGCGCGGGCGGCGACGTCCGGCCCGTCGGCCGCGTTGACGAGCACGTCGACGACCCGCAGCCCGTCGGCTCCGGGAGGGCCCGACTTCACCACGGTCGCTTTCACCACGCTCGGGGCTCCTTCGGTCGTGGCTGGAGCGCTACGCGCGGCCACGGGCACCAGGAGGACGTCGTCACCCGGCCGCAGCGGGGTCGTCGGTACCTGCACGAGCGACACGCCGACCCCGATCAGCTGCTGGCCGGGAGCCGGGAGGCGCTGATCGGTCAGGGCGTCGCGCGTGAGCAACGAACCCGGCCTCAGGGAGGTCGCCGCGACCAGGCCGATCACCTGGTCGCGGTCGACGTACGGAATGGGTTCCAACGCCGGATCCGCCGAGATCCTTGCTTCTACTAGGTCGGCAGCGGTCAGGGTTTGCCCCCAGGCCACCTCGCGTTCGATCGCGATCACGGCGGTCGTCTGCCCCAGCGACGTCGCCAGATAGGTCGCCCCTAGGGCACCGAGCACCACCATGCTCACGGCCAATGCAAGGAGGGCCGGACGGCGCCGGCGACGAGGTGGCGGCAGGACCGGCGCACGGGGCAAGCCAGGCACTTCCGCCGGAGCGGGCGCTGCGCCGGTCGTCGGTGGCTGGGTCCGGGTCATCGGCTTCCCTCGTCCTGATTGAGGACGTGCAATTCACCGACGAACAACTCCGCCGAAGAGGACAGCTCCATCGCCTCGGTGCCCGACAGCCCACCACCGGACCAGGTAATCGTCCACGTGCTCGTCGCGGTGATAGGCCACGGGCCACCGCCCGGCACGTGACGACTCGACGCCTGCGCATACACATGGCCGCAGTCCGGTGAAGCGCCTTCGGTGCCCTGCACATATGGCGTCCCCAGCCCGCAGGTGACGATGTGCCCGTCGCCCATGTTCCAGACAACCTGGCTGACCCGAGCCTCGGCGGTCACCGTCACGCCCCCCGCCGACGCAGAGGCCTCGACAGGGCCAGTCGTCCCTGCGGTGCGTTCGGCCCACATCCACACCGGTAGTCCGACCAGCCCGCTGGCGGAACTGGGCGGCGGCGCCATCCCGATGTCCGGCGCCTTCAGGGCCATGGATGCGATCGCTTGCTGAGCGAGGAGGCGAGGGTCCACCGTCGGAGCGACGGGTGCTCCAGCCCCATTCAAGACGAAAATCAGGCCCGTCCACACGCCGGATCCGGTTCCCGCCGGGCGCGGACAACTGAAGACCCAGATCTTTCCGTCGTCCGGGCTGTGTCCGGCCCATACCGGGTGTCCAGTCCATGGCTGGGGATCTGCAACCGATCTCGTGCAGCTCGGCGGGGACGCTTCTCCGACTGCCGGCTGCTGCTCGCCGACCCTGGCGTCGTTGTCCCCACCGGCGCCTTGTCCTGGGGAAGTCGCCTGGACCAGACAGATCCCGGTCTGTGCATCTCTCTGCGCGCACTGCACGGGTGGAGCTGCCATCGCGACGTCCAGCCCGCCAAAGACGGCGAAAATGGCGACGGCGAACAGGACCGCACGGCACGACGTCAGCATGGTCGATCCGTCAGCGGGTCCAGCTCGTTGACCAGCCACGGGGATCCCGGTTCGGCCTCGTAGCGCGTGACGGTGATGTCCCAGACGTACCGCGGCGGAGTCGCCGGCGGCACGACCTCCCCGGTCGCGACTCTCACCAAGCGCGTGCTCTCGCTGTCGTAGCAGCCAGTGATCCTCACTGTCGGCCCCTCGGGAGCCGTCAGGTCGACGCCGGTGACCTGGAGATCAACTGCGGTGTCGCCTTCCTGCCGGAGTCCGAGGGCTGCATAGTCCCGTACCGCCGTGACGGCGAGCAGCGCGGCGGGGTCACCCGAGAACCGCCGGATCTCCGGCTCCCAATCCCTGGCGCCTGGGTCCTTCTTGGCCGCGTCGGTGACGTCCAGCATCTCGTTGACGACAACGGTGGCAGCTGTTGCCGCCTCCTCTTCGGGGGTCGGCGTGCTGCTCGTCGCACGAGCGGTCGTCGAAGTCCGCGAAGACGAAGACGTCGTCGCGCTCGGCGCTGAGCCATCGGGACTGGCCTCACCCGCCGTGCAGCTGGCGAGGGGCAGCAGCGCAAGGAGTGCCCCGAACACCCAGCGCCGCCTGGTCATCGCGCGTGCCCTCGCGGGGTCCGAGGATCACGCTTCCGCAGGAGGATGACTGCCAGCGGTCGGAGGACGAGTCTCTGGGGCATGCGGCCACATTCCGCGCTCGACTCCATCGTGCGGGCCATGGATACCTCCCCCGGGCAACGTGCGCGGGAAATTACCACCGCGACCGCGCCGGGAGGCAGGCTCTTTCTCCAGTAATTCTCCAGTTCAGCCCTGGAAAGTCGCCATGGCAGCGTGGTCCCTGCGCGAGCGGCGGACGGCCGCCTCGACGCGCGGGATGTCCACACCGAGAACCTGGCTGATTGCGCTTATCACCCTGGGTGAGGGATCCGCCCCGGGGCGGCCGTCCTCCAGTCGCACGTACGTCATGACCGACAACCCGGCGCCTGTCACTTCATTCGTGGCAAGTCCGGCCGCCAAGCGCAGAGCCGCCAAGGGCGGGTCATCGAGATCCACGTCGAGGAGATACAACGGGTCAACGCCCACCGCGGCCGCGAGACGCGGCACGAAGCGGGGTCGCGGACGCTCGAGTCCCGTCTCCCAGACCCGGATGCGCACCGGACTCGAGAGCTCCAGTTTGGTGGCCAGCACTTCTCTGGTCAGGCCCATTGCCTCACGGGCAGCGTGCAGGCGGTCGCCTCGAAGCAGCGGCCGCGCCACGGCAGCTCCCCATCACCCGATCGGTGGACAACCCGCCCCGTGGCGCCGAACCCTAGTGCCCTGTGCCCGACTCGATCGGGCACTCGCCGCATCACCGGCGCGGCGCGGCTGTGTGTCGCTGCGCGACCCCGGTGATCTTGGGGAGCGTTGTGCGACAGCCGTGATCAGAGACCTGTCGCCAGATCTTCGAGTCGTCCAACGCGGCTCTCGTCCACTGGAGGACTTCTGCAGAAGTCGCGACAGACTGCGCAGTCCCCTCCGGAACAGACCGGAGATGAACAGGAGGACGGGGCGTTCGACGGTGCCGACACCCACGACACGGCTGTGCGCACCGCCTGCCCCGTCACGCCGAGCCACCGAGCCCCGGTCACAGGACTGCATAAAAACCGGACCAGTCCACCGAAGACTCTCGGCCATGAAACGTGCAGACCATCCGCAGCACCGGCGTCCTCCATGCCGACCACGGTGCACCGCGGTCGGCGACGCCGGCTGCAGCATCCGCGGACGTCCCCTTCGCCGTCACCAGGTCAGTTTCTGATGCCTGGGACGACCTCGAAACGAGTGGCGTCGCCTGAACAGCACAACCAGCTGCTGACCGTCGCCCAGGCCGGGGACTACCTGGGAACAGGCGAGCGCTTCGTCCGCCGGCTGATCGCCCAACGGCGAATCACCTACGTGAAGCTCGGCAAGTACGTCCGGCTCCAGCGCTCGATCCTCGACGAGTTCATCGAGGCCGGACGTGTCACGAGCGAGGGGTAGCGCGACTCGCGGCGGTCCCTGGCCGCGAGTCGCGGTAGTGCGGCTGTGGGGTCCGTAGATCTCGGCGGTGTCTGACCAGGCCGCTTTGGCGCCCGTCGCTGCCGTCATCGTCAGCCACCGCGTGGAGGTGGCGGTTTTTGCGGCGCCACAACCGGCCTCGTGCCCAGTCCCGGTCATTGCTTCGACGAGCACGTCGTCCTGAGGACGTCAAGACCTTCAGGTGAATCCGTGGAAGGCAGCGAGCCGATCGGCGTCGACGCATCGACTCGGTCGGCGGCAGCGCAACAGTCCCCTTACCAACGGCACGGGGAGGTTGACGTGGGTCGAAGGGCCTGGGGCACAGTGCGCCGGCTCTCTTCTGGGCGCTATCAAGCCCGCTACACCGATCGCTCGGGCAGGCAAGTCTCGGCGCCGCACACGTTCGCGACCAAGGCTGACGGCAATCGATGGCTCGCCAAGGTGCAGACCGAGATGGACTCCGGCCGATGGATCGACGCGAAGGCGGGCAAGGAGACGCTCAAGGTCTATGCCGAGCGCTGGGTAGAGACGCGCCTCGTCCGTGGCCGGCCGCTGGCGCCTCGCACGGCTGAGCTTTACCGGGCACAGCTCAAGAACCACATCGTCCCGGCCCTGGGATCGACGCCGTTGCGCCAGCTGGAGGCCTCTGCTGTCCGGGCCTGGTACGGAAAGCTCAGCGGCCCCGACGGGCCGGGCCAGGTCACGGCGGCCAAGTGCTACCGGCTTCTGCGTGCCGTCTGCACCACGGCCGTCGACGACAACCTCATCGCTCGGAACCCGTGCTCTATCCGTGGCGCCGGGCAGGAACGGTCCAGCGAGCGACCGATGTTCACGCTCGCTCAGGTCCAGGCGCTGGTCGATGCCGTCGAGGATCGCTGGCGAGCGTTGATCCTGCTGGCCGCCTGGACGGGTCTCCGCATTGGTGAGCTGTCGGCGCTGCGCCGGGAACACCTCGACCTGAAGGCAGGCACCGTCAGCGTGAACACTGCCGTCGTCGACGTGATCGGACAGGGACGCTCCTATGGCCCGCCGAAGTCGGCTGCTGGGCGGCGAACGGTGGCGATCCCGCCGCACATCATCGGCGACCTGGAACACCATCTCGCGATGTACGCCCAGCCCGGCGCGCAGGGGCTGGTCTTTGTGGGTCCCAAGGGCGCACCGCTCCGACGCAACAATTTCGCCTCACGAGTCTGGGCCCCAGCAGCAGAGGCCGCCGGACTCCCGGCCGGCGCCCACCTGCACGACCTCCGCGGCTGGAGCGCCACTATCGCCGCCCAGCATGGAGCCACCACCAGGGAGCTGATGCACCGCCTCGGGCACGCCTCCCCCGCCGCTGCGCTGCGCTACCAGCGCGCCGAGCAAGAGCGAGATGCCGCTCTCGCCGCCTCCATGAGCACGGCGGCGAGGCAATCGGAAAACACGGCACCGTCCTGATCCGGCGTTGGCCAGCGGAGAACCCCTTGGCAACACCACCCGTCCAAGCTGGCCATGCCGGTTCGATCCCGGTCACCCGCTCCACATTCTGACCTGCTCAGATGTCCGTCCGCCCGATCCGCACGGTCAGCACGATGACCGCGGCGCTGCTGAGTCTGGGCGACTGGCTGGCCGGCCTCGGGGTGACTCGGGTGGTGATGGAGGCGACCAGCGACTACTGGCGGGCGCCGTTCTACCTGCTGGAGGACCGGTTCGAGACGTGGCTGGTCAACGCCCATGACGTCAAGCACCTGCCCGGCCGGCCCAAGACCGACCGGCTGGACGCGGTGTGGCTGTGCAAGGTCGCCGAGCGGCAGATGCTGCGGCCCAGCTTCGTACCGCCACCGGCGATCCGGCAACTACGCGACCTGACCCGCTACCGGGTGGACCTGCTCGCCGTGCGCACCGCGGAGAAGCAGCGGGTGGAGAAGCTGCTCGAGGAGAGTCGGCCTGGGGCGCGGTGTCCTGATCGCTCGGGATCCGTTTCCCCAGGCCGCTCGCCGAACCCGCCGTGCGCCTCTCGACGCAACGGGCTCTCCACGGAAACTGCCGTCATGCGGGAGTCAGCACCCAGGGGGTAGGGATGTTCGCTCGGTAGCGGTACCGGGTGACCGGCACCGACTCCAGGTTGAACAGGGCCTTCCCGTCCGCCGACAGTGGTCGCCACCGGCCGCCAGGGCCGGTGAACCGCCGGCGGAACTCCGTCCACCTCCAGCGATGCCGCACCATCAGCCACCGGGCGACCCGATGCCACACGAAGTTGGCCAGGGCCGAGAAGGCGTGCTTGCTGACAGCGTGACGGAAGTAGGTTGACCATCCGCGCATGATCAGACCGAGCCGGACCAGCACGGACGCCGGGGACTGCTGTGACGTCCTATTCGTCAGGGCCCGCACTTTCGCCTTCAACGACCGGATCGGCCGCTTGGCGATGAAGGTGTAGGCGTGCCAGGTGTTCGTTCCCCGTTTGCGTTTCCACTGGATGCGGAAGCCGAGGAAATCGAACCCCTCGGACATGTGCACCACTCTGGTCTTGGCATCAGAGAAGGCCAGGCCCATGGTGGCCAACACGCCGCTGATCTCTTCTTGTAGGGCTTCGACGTGGTCATGGGTGCCGTCGCAGAGCACGGCGAAATCGTCGGCATATCTGACGATCCGCCAATTCGGCAAGCCCTTGGCCCGACGCCGCTCGCGTCGAGAACGGGTGGACATGACGCCGCCCGGCTGCCACGGCCGGTGCAGGTGCTCATCGAGCACCGACAGGGCAATGTTGGCCAGCAGCGGCGACAGAATCCCGCCCTGCGGGGTGCCGGTGGGGGTGTCCTGCTTCTCGCCGAGTTCGGTCAGGATCCCGGCTTTGAGGAACGCCTTCACCAGCGCCACGACCCGCTTGTCCTTCACCCGCCGCCGCACCCGATCGAGCAGGGCGGTGTGCGAGATCCGGTCGAAGCACGCCTCGATATCGGCATCCAGCACCCACCGGTAGCCGTGTGTGCCGAACAGCTGGATCTCGGCGATCGCGTCGTGGGCCCGCCGGTTCGGCCGGAACCCGTAGGAGACCGGCTGAAAGTCGGCCTCGAAGATGGGTTCCAGCACCAGCTTCAACGCGGCCTGGACGACCCGATCGGCGATGGTCGGAATGCCGAGACTTCTCAGTTTTCCCGAGCCATGACCTTTCGGGATCAACCGCTGGCGCACCGGCATCGGGCGAAACGTTCCGCCCTTGACCTGTGCCCGCAGGTCGTCCAGGAACCCGGGAACGCCGACCTTCTGCTCCACCGCGTCGACGGTCCAGCCGTCCACGCCGGGAGTGTTCCGGCCGCTGTTCCCCGCGACCCGGGCGAACGCCACGAGCAGCGTCGCCGGGTCGTGCACGAGGTTGAACAGGTCGTCGAACCGGCGACCGGGATCGGCCACCGCCCAACGGTGAAGCTTGGCCTGCATTCCCGATACCCGAGCCTCAGGATCACTCCCGAGGGTCGGGCCACCCGAATTCACGGATGGATCTTTCGGCATCACAGTGTCCTTGTCTTCTCGTTTCCGCTGCCGCCCTTCCCCATGTGCCGGGCTTTCCCCGGCTCGGAGTACTACGGCGGCTCCGCCCCGTTCCGGACCGATCGGTCAACGGTGAACCCAACCCCTAATCCGCGCTGGATGCGTGGAACAGGGGCGAGGACCGGAACGGTTCCCGCGTTCACTGATATTCGCTCGACGGGGGAGGGGTCCCGCTTTGCCCCTGCGGCATCGTCATGGTTACGCCGTGGACATTCACCATGACCTCCCGGCGGGAGCGTCCATACCCGCCCAGAAGTTGTGCCCGCCGGACCGAAAATGCACCCGGCGGGTTGCGCACCGCTCCCGGCCATATCCGCCAGATTTGGGCCGGTCGATATTTGAGAGACGTAATAACGCGGGTTCCTCGCGTACTCCTTCCCATCACGCTCGCCGAACCCGAACCATCTGGCAGTGCTGGCCCGTCCCGGCTTTGTCAGGGCTGCTCCCACCCGCACCCGGCACCTTCCGGAACGGGCTGCCCTCAGCTACACCGCCCTGCCACGACAGGGTCAGCGGTGGTGGTCTCTCACCTCCACTCGAACATCAGCGCCTCGTGGCGCACGGACGCGCTGATCAAGCTGTCGGTCGTGGTCAGCGACGCGTTCGGGGTCTCCGGGCGGGCCATGATGGCCGCGCTGATCGCCGGCGAGCGCGATCCGGCGGTGCTCGCCGCGCTGGCCCGCGGCAGCATGCGCTCCAAGGCCACCCGGCTGACCGAGGCGCTCACCGGACGGTTCACCGAGCACCACGCCTTCCTGCTGACCCAAATGCTGCAGCGGGTGGACGCGGTCACCGCCGACATCGCCACCGTCCAGGGTGCCGGTGAAAGTCTTCCCGATCCGAAACGTCCCGTCCCTGCGCAGGTGGATCCGGTCATTCGTAGAGGCGGAAGACCGGCTCGGCGATGCAGACCGGCTTGTCCGCACCCTCGGCCTCGACGACCGCGCGCAAGATGATCTGGACGCCGCCGGCCACCTCATCGACGTCCTGGAGGGTCGCAACGAGCCGCACCTTTGTGCCGACCGGGACGGGCGCCGGGAACCGCACGCGGTTCAGCCCGTAGTTGACCATCATGCCCGCATCGGTGACGTTCAGAACCTGCGGCCACATCGGCAGGACGAGCGATAGGGTGAGATAGCCATGCGCGATCACCCCACCGAAGGGGCTCTCAGCCCTCGCGCGCTCGACGTCGACGTGGATCCACTGGTGGTCGTCGGTCGCCGCGGCGAAGGTGTTGACCCGGTCCTGGGTGATCTCCACCCAGTCGGTCGTGCCAAGATCCCGGCCCTGGAATGCGGGCAGCTCGGCGAGCGTGGTGGTCGTGGTCAAAGGGCTGTTCCTTCCGCGAGTGATTCGGCGACGGCGCCACCGCCTCCGGCGTCTCCGGGCACGGGCAGGTGGACGACGTACGTCCGTGCCATGGCTTGGGCGTGCACGTGACTTGAGCACCGGCAGCAGCGGGCGGCCGGCAAGGCGCCTCCCGGTCGCCGGACGAAGGTCCTCAACATCGCCCAGGGTGGGCGCTCTCTTGTGCATCAGCAGCCACCATGTTCGCCTGACGCCTCCACAGGTCTGGACCCGCGACGCGCCGGCTGCGCCAGCGCGTCGCGACAGTTCCCCCAGTTCCGTCGGAAGAGCTCGGGCGACGCGGTAGGCCTAGGCGTGCCGCTGTGCGCCCGTCATCGAGACGATCAGCCGCGCCGGCTTGTCGCTCTTGTTGCGCCATGCATGCCGGGTCCCGTTCTGCACGACAACGTCGCCCTGCTTGAGGTGGACCTGCTCCCCGTCCTCGAGCTCGAGCCAGACTTCGCCATCGACCACGATCACGTAGTCGACCGTGTCCGTGGTGTGCATCCCGGGGTTGTCCGGCTCGAAGGTCCTAACCATGTCCGGCATGTGCTGCATGAGCTCCTGACCGAAAGCCACGCCATCGAAGTCAGGGCTCATCGATGTGCTGTCGGGTCCTATCCCGACGAGCAGCAACCTGGTCTCTCCGACGGGAGGGAGGTACCCGGTTTCGGCCGTGATGGGTTCCCCGTCCTGGTGCGGGACGGACGGCGAGGACGACGTGGCCCACAGAACGGCACCAGCCGTGCCCGGCAAGACGTTGGACTCATAGACCTTAGGCGGCGGACCGTCGGACATCACGACGGCCTTGCCGCCGGAGTGCCCAGTGACGATGCGACGAACCGTCATGCTGATCTCCTCTTTGTATGAATCGGACGCTGTTCTTGGCCATCAGGCCAATCCGGCTCTCTTAGCTGCGCCGGCGAAGGCCGCCGTCCAGCGCAGGGCTGTCAGGCCCGAACTGCGATGAGATGTTGCCCCGTATGCCGACTGCGGGGCATCCGGCCTTCACGGCAGACCGATGTCTACGCACCGTTCCCCTGGCACCTTCGGCCACTGACTGGAAGCCGTCTTGCGCCCACACTGGAAACTCGTCCGGTCGGGCATCCGGACGAGCGGCGTCCCCCGTCATGCCTGGGTGCCAACGGGCGACCCGTACCGGGCTCGCGTTGCCGCGCCGGCCCGCTCCACTGCCTGGCGATCGAGCACGCCGGCGTTCCCGCCGGTACGCGCAGGGTCGGTGCACCGGTGCTTCTTGAGCTCCAGGCGGGCCAGCTGGTTGCGGTGAACCTCGTCGGGGCCGTCGGCCAGCCGCAGGTAACGAGCGGTGACGTAGGCCGCCGCCAGACCGAAGTCGTTGGTGACACCGGCGCCGCCGAAAGCCTGAAGGGCCCAGTCGATGATCTGGCAGGCCATGTTCGGGGCGACCACTTTGATCATCGCGATCTCGGCGCGCGCGACCTTGTTGCCGTACTCGTCCATCGCCCAGGCCGCCTTGAGCGTGAGCAACCGGGCCTGCTCGAGGAGCACCCTTGACTCGGCGATCCGCTCCAGCGTCGTTCCCTGCTCTGACAGCGGCACTCCGAACGGCGTGCGCTCGTCGGCTCGCCGGCACATCCGCTCGAGCATCCGCTCGGCAAGGCCGATCAACCGCATGCAGTGATGGATGCGTCCGGGCCCGAGCCGGCCCTGGGCGATCTCGAACCCGCGACCCTCGCCGAGCAGCATGTTGGTGGCCGGCACCCGAACGTCATCGAAGGCGACCTCGGACGCCTTGTCCAGCGTCCCCACGTAACCGAAGATCGGAAGTGGTCGCAGGATCTGGACACCGGGAGTGTCGACCGGCACCAGGATCATCGACTGCTGGCGATGCCGGTCCGGTGAATCCGGATCGGACTTTCCCATGACGATCATGATCTCGCAGCGAGGATCGGTCGCGCCGGTGGTGAACCACTTGCGCCCGTTGATCACGTAGTCGTCGCCGTCGCGGCGGATGGACGTCGCGATGTTGGTCGCGTCACTGGAGGCCACCAGCGGCTCGGTCATGGCGAACGCCGAGCGGATCTCACCTTCCAGCAGCGGCTGCAACCACCGCTGCTTCTGCTCCGGCGTCCCGTAGCGGGCGATCGTCTCCATGTTCCCGGTGTCGGGCGCGGCGCAGTTGAACACCTCGGGCGCCATGAGCGACCTGCCCATGATCTCGCACAGCGGCGCGTACTCCAGGTTGGTGAGACCTCCGTCGCCGTGCCCAGGGGGGAGGAAGAGATTCCACAGTCCCGCGGCCCGGGCCTTTGGCTTGAGCTCGTCGATGATGGCCGCGTGCCCGTAGGGGCCAGCGGCCTCGGCCTGCTCGAAGTGCACCGCCTCATTGGGGTAGATGTACTCGGCCATGAAGTCCTCGAGCCGCTGCTGCAACTCGAGTACCTTCGGAGGGTGCTGGAAGTCCATCAGACGGCTCCTACGAATGGTGCGGACAGTTCCTGGGTCGGACTCATGCCGAGCGCTAGCCCGATCGACGTGGTGACGAGGCCGCCCGGACGATTCGAGGTCGACACACTGCGTCCCAGGCTCAGGTCGACCGTGGTCGCCAAAGCGCGTAGCGCGATCGCCTCGACGCCAGACTCGTCCATTCGCAACGGATGCTCCTCGGTGAGCGTTTGCGTGTCGCTGAGATCAACGGTTCGGCGCCTGGCTGCTGCATGATGCGTCGCGCAGCCGCAGCGGCCGAGACGCTCGACGGCAGGGCAATCTGACCCGCAGAGCGGTCCAGATGTATCGGATGGTGGGACGATATAGCTGGGGTGATGGACAGGTCAATGGTCGATCGACACAGGTCCTCGTGCCGCGCCCCAAGGTGTGCCAACGGGTCGGACGGAACTCGCGACCTCGGGAGCCCGAAAAGGCGCATTCGAGCGAGCGGGCTCCGGCCCACCGGCAACGGGGGTGACCTTCGCCCGAGATAGGGCCGACGACCCGGCGGCTAGGAAGCCTTCACCGCGAGGACCGGGCAATCGGCGCGCAGCAGGATGTCTTGCGCGTTGCTGCCGAGCAGCAGTTTCCCGACGGCGGACCGGCGGCGCAGGCCGATGACGATCAGTGCCGCGCCCTCTTCTTCGGCGACCTGGACGAGGTCTTCGGCTGGATCGTTGCCTCGACCCAGATCGCGAACGGAGACATCCAGGCCGTCGTCGCTCAGTCGAGACCTGACCTCCGCAAGGGCCTTCCGTACCTCCAGGATCGTCTTCGCATCGTCATCGTCACCCCGGGCCGAGTGCACGACGATCAGTCGACCACTGCGCCGTCGAGCCTCCTCGGCGGCGGCCGCGATCGCGGCCTCACCTTCGGGGGTGCGGACCCAACCCACTACCACGCTCTCGCTCATGGCCGACACCCTGCCACATGAGGTGGACCATCGGACCGAAGGGCGGACCGGCTCGGTCAAGACTGGCGGCGACGGTTGGGGCGGTGCGGGTTGACACTGCCCAGCTCACGTCAGTACCGTCCCGGTATGCAAGCCGGTTGGTCCGCTCTGCAGGACAACCATGGCGATGCCGCTCAGTTCGGTTCGACCGCCAGCGCAACCGGCGTCCAGCTAGCGGCACGACTGCCGGCGCCGCGTCGAGTCACCCACGTCGGTCGTCCCATCACCGATGTGCACGGCCACGCCGGTCCAGATCTACCTCCGGTCGGTGAACGCCCCCGGCCGGAGGTGTTTGTTTGTCACGGAGCATCTCGTCGTTCCGCAGCCCGTAGATCGTGACCATCCCCTCGAGATTGGATCGCTATGAAGTTCGTCGTTTTCGGTGCCGACGAGGGCCTCGGGATGGTCCACGGTGACCGCATCCTCGACCTCGCAACCGCCGCACGGACCGACGGCGGCTCCGACGACGCCACGTCGGTGTTCGGCTCCTTGCTGACCCTCATCGAATCTGGTGACCACGGCCTGGACCTCGCGGCTGGACTGCTGGAGAAGTTCGCCGATTCCGACCGACCCGGAGTCAACCTCGACCTGGGGACCACCCCCCTAGGCGCGCCCTTCCCCGGCCGCCGGCTCGCGTTCGCGGGCAACAACTTCGCCACCCACGTCGCGAACGCCTTCACCAACCGCGGGAAGCCGAGCACCGCCGAAGACATCTACGCCGCCGGCCGCAAAAGCAAGGCCGGCGGGTTCTGGGGCATCTCCCCGCCGGTCGGCCCGGGCGCCGAGATCCCGGTCCCCCGCGCCGCGGACGGCGTGGAAGCCCTCTTCGACTACGAGGGCGAGGTGGCAGTCGTCCTCGGCCGCGGCGGCAAGCGACTGAGCGCGCACGACTGGGAGAAGCGCATCTGGGGCACCGTGCTGATGATCGACTGGAGCCTTCGTCCGCCGACGGGCCTCGTGGGAACGCGCCCGTTCTACGGGCACAAGAACTTCGACGCCGGCAAGTCGCTCGGCCCGTGGATCTCCGTCGGCGAGGTCGACCCCATGAACTGCCAGGTCCGCACGAGGGTCAACGGCGACGTGCGCCAGGACTTCAACACCGGTGAGATGATCTATTCCTACGCCGAACTGTTGGAGCAGATGGCGGAGGACCTCACCCTCCTTCCGGGAGACATCCTCAGTGGTGGCACCGGACCGGGAACGGCCATGGATGCGACCAAGGCGGACGACGACGGTCCTGGTCCCCTCGATCTCTACCTCAGCCCGGGCGACGCCGTCGAGGTCTCGTCGCCGGATCTCGGTTCTCTGGATGGCCGCGTGGTCTCAGGCGACTGAGCACTTCCTCCCGTCGCGGCACGTCAATCATGCGTGTCGAGGAACCGAGAAAGGATGTCTCTCCATGACGACGACCGAAGAACTGCACGACCTCGAGCAGCGTCGCCTCGGCGCGATCGGCGCTGCCGACGCCACCGCACTCCGGGAGATCCTGACCGAGGACTACGCGCATGTGCACGCCACCGGACGGGTCGACGATCGAGACACCTACGTCGACCTGATGGTCTCGAAGCCGCGAACTTCGGAGCGGGGCTTCATCTCTATTCGCGAGTACGGCGACGCGGCCGTTCTTATCGGCGACCAGGTCAACACGATCGATGGCAACACGTCCGTCATGGTCGTATCGCAGGTAGCGGTACGCCAGAACGGGCAGTGGCGGTTCTCGCTGGGCCACGTCGCCCGGAAGGCCGATTCCTGAGAGCAGCGACCAGGTGGTCGGTCGAGTCGTCTGACGACCGGTTCCGGCCGATGGCGCGCTAGACCTCCGGTCGTGCCCTGCTCCTGAAAGGAGCAAGGCCACGTGCCGGAGGTCTTCGCGTTCCGGCGCGCGCTCCGAGATCGCTCGTCGCCCGCAGCGCAGCAGCGGGGATTGTAGAGCCGCGCAGGCAGGCCGATGGCGCCCACAGATACGCGTCGGCCGCACTCCCTGCCGGTCGATATCAGCGGTGGATCAGCCCGCCGTCCACGTTGAGGGTCGTGCCACTGACGTAGGAAGCACGTTCCGAGGCGAGGAAGGCCACCACATCGGCGACTTCCTCCGGCCGGCCGAGGCGGCCAAACGGGAGATCGGCCGACACGGATTTCCGCCAGCTCCGGCTCGCCTCGTCGTCCGAGGCGGCGGCGGTGGCGGCGAGAGTTCGGTTCCGGGGGGTATCGATGGACCCCGGGTTCACACCCACCACCCGGACGCCCCGATCGACGCTGCGCGAGCCGACCGCCTGGGTGAACGCGATCAGTGCGGCGTTCCCCGACGCCCCCGCCGCGTACTTGTACGAGTGTTTCAGACCTCCGATGCCGATCACGTTCACGATGACACCGGCACCCCGTCGATACATGGCGTCGAGCACGTTGCGCGTCATCTCGATGTAGCCGAACACCTTGAGATCCCATGCGGACCGCCACCGCGCCTCGTCGACGTCCTCGATCGACCCGCCGGGGATGTTCCCGGCGTTGTTGACGAGCACGTCGACCTGGTCGAACGTGCCGGCCACGCCGCGCACGGCATCCGGATCGCTCAGGTCAGCGACATGCGTCGTCACCGTGGCGGAGGCGACGCTCCTGACCCGGTCCCCCGCGGACGCCAACTTGACCGGATCGCTGCTCACCAGCACCACGTCGGCCCCTTCGGCCGCGAACGACATGGCGCACGCCAATCCGATGCCCTGCGAAGCGCCGGTGATCAGCACCGACTTGCCGGTCAGACCCAGATCCATGCGCAGAGCCTCCACAGCGGTCCATCCAGTGGCCCGCGAACATCTCACGTCCGGGGGCGTCCGGGGTCGAGTCCTGGTGTGTTGGTCGGACGGGACGACAACTCCTCGCCGGACCGCATGGATCCCGTCCTGCCCTGGGCCGGCACCGTGACCGCCGCACCACCCGGCGAGGCAAGGCTCGAAGCGATGATCATTCCCGCGAGTGCAGGACCCATCCGCCGGCCGAGGCCGCCTCCATGACCTTCTCCATGGGGGCGTTCGATTCCAGTAGAGCGCGCACCGGGGCGATGCCCCGCTCGTGGCCGGCCGGCGAGTTCAGCGTCACGAACCGCGCCTCGTCGTCCGAGTCGTTCACGAACCCGTGCGTGCAGTTGCGCGGGCAGAAGGCGAAGGCACCCGCCCCGACCGTCCGCGTCTCCGTGGCACACGTCAGCGTGAGGGCGTTGCCGGTGACGAAGAAGAACTCCTCCTCCGTCGTCTGGTGGTGCGGCGGGGCGACGAAGCCCGGCAACGAGGAGAGCATGTTGATCATCGCCGTGCCGCCGCTCACGTCACCGTTGAGGAGCTGCTTGCGACGAGTCTCGCCAGCAGCGACTGCGTCGAACTCTTCGGCGGTGGTGGCGATCAGACGCGGGATGGCGGGCCGGCTGGCGAACGCCTCCCGCAACCGGTCCAGGTCCCCCGGGACCCGGATCTGGAACTCGACCGGCGGCAGCTCCGCGTTGACCCGCGCGTCGTTGTCCAGCGCGGCGTCGTCGAAGTGCATCCCGTAGGGCTCGAGCACCTCGTGGTAAGCAGCGACCTCATGGGCGACCGTCGCCAGGGCGTGCTCGTGGGCGGCCTGGAAGGCTCGATCTGTTCCGGCCGGCGAGTGGACCACCATCACGGTCGCCGGGGCGTCGGAGGAGTTCCGCAGGCTCTGCCTGGTACGCGGCGGCGCGTACCCCAGGCTGTGCTGCCCGACAGTCGCCCGCTCCGAGCCGATGCCCAGCTCCACTTCCCCGTCAGTGACCAGGAGATAGCTGTGCGTCCCGTCGAAGTAGTGGGATGAGAGCTCAGCACCCGGCGCCAGCACGACGCTGTGAACTGCGAACCGCCCCGAGCTCTGCTCTCCGCGCAGGAGCGTCCGAACGTCCAGACCGGCCCAGGACTGGTCGATCCCCGCAGAGCGGTCCTCGACCAGCACCGGCACCGCGGTCAGCACCTGCCACCGCGACCGCAGCACCGCCAGATCCGACGCGTTGTCGATGGTCGCCAGCAGCGGCGGGCACTCCGCACCCAGCATCGAGTCGATCTTGCGGTTCTCCACGTCGATGACGGACAACGGATCAGTCTCCTTCGGATCGCCGGATGACCCAGCGGCTGCCTCAAGGGCTGCAGCCGCTAGGACTGCTCTGCGGACCAAGTGGATCGCAGGACGGGACGGTAGGGGGCGCCGAGTTGGCATGTCAAGAGCGGGGTGCGGCGGGGAGCAGCCCGGCCACGGCGGTCTACGGGACAGCCCCGGGCCTCCCGCGACAACGACGGCGGCATCGGCTCGAGCACGGCTCCCGGGCACGCTGCCGGGCCGGCGAAGACGTTTGTCGCGGCCGCGGATCACTGGGCCGCCGCCTCCAACTTGCGCTGGAGTTTGCTCATCCCGGCGAGCCAGCGGTCGGTGTCGGTCGCTCGCGAAGCGTAGTATCGCGCGACCTCGGGGTGGGGAAGTATGAAGAACCGGTCGTCGGCAAGCGCGTCCCAGACGCTGTCGGCCACCTGCTCCGGCGTGAGCGCCGAATCGTGGCTCAGCAGGTCCTGGAGACCGCCGGTCGGCAGCATCTGGGTCTGGACTGCTTGCGGGCACAGCGCTTGGACGACGATGCCGCGATGCCGGTAGGTCGCCGAGAGCCACTCTGCGAAGGCCACCGCGCCGTGCTTGGTGACCGAGTAGGACGGGCCCTCCAGCAGCGTGAGCAGGCCCGCCGCCGAGGCCGTGACGACGTACCGCCCCGAGCCGCGCTCGAGCCATCGCGGCACGAGCAGACGTGCGGCGCGGACGTGCGCCATCACGTTGACCTCGTGGCTGAGAGCCCAGTCCTCCTCGGACGTCTCGAGTGCCCGGCCGCGTTCGACCCCCGCGTTGCCGAACCACGCGTCGACGTGACCCAGGTACTCGCGGGACCGGCGCACCAGGGACTCCGCACCGGCGACGGATGCTGCGTCCCCCGGCGCGGCATGCCCGCCGATCTGCTCGGCGACCGAGCCGGCCGCATCCGCATCGAGGTCGTTGACCACGACACGAGCGCCTGCCGCCGCCAGCTTGCTCGCGATGGCTCTGCCGATGCCGTTGCCGGCGCCGGTGACGACCACTCCCCTGTCGTGCCAGTCCATCACGTGTCTCCGGTCAACAGCAGGCCGCCATCGGCGACGACGACCTGTCCAGTGATCCATCCGGCGTCCTCGGAGAGGAGGAACGCAACAACGTCGGCGACGTCCTCTGGGCGGCCCAGGCGCTTGAGCGGGTACCGCTGCGCGATCTCGGCCTCTCGTCCTTCGTAGAGCGCGGAGGCGAACCGGGTCTTCACCATGGCGGGCGCGACGGCGTTGACGCGGACCCGGGGGGCCAGCTCGACGGCCAACTGCTGCGTGAGGTGACCCAGCATGGCCTTGCTCGCGCCGTACATGCCGATGCCGAAGTCCGCGCGGAAGCCGCTGATCGAGGTGACGTTGACGACCGCTCCTCCGTGCTCGGCGAGCCAGGCGCGGTGGAGCTGCTGGACCCAGGAGAGAGAGGCCAGTGCGTTGACCTCCACGATCTTGCGGGCAACGTCGAGGTCGAGCTCGATCATGCGGCCGAACACGGGATTGATGCCGGTGTTGTTGACGAGCAGATCGGCGCTGCCGAACGCCTCGATGGCTCGTGCGACGGTCGTGGCCTGGTGCCCGGCATCGGCGGCGTGACCCACGATCCCGAGCGCAATGTCAGGCCCGCCGAGTTCGTCGACCGCGGCGTCGAGCGCTTCCTGCTTGCGTCCCGTCACGACCACACGCGCACCGTCGGCGACCAGTCGTCGGGCGATCGCCAGGCCGATCCCCCGGCTGGCACCGGTGACGATCGCCGTCCGACCGTCGTGCCGGCGGGCACTCACGCTGGCCACTCGTCGGCGAACAACGCAGCCCGCCCCCGCTCGACCGCGTAGGGCACGGCCTCGGCAACCCCGCGGAACTCGTCGCCCGCGCTCTTGCCGAGCAGGCTGCGGTAGTGGATGCCCTCGAGGATGACTGCCAGCTTGAACCAGGCGAAACTCAGGTACCAGGCGAAATGCTGCAGGTCCCGTCCGGTGGCTACGACGTATCGGTCGAGCAGCTCACGGGTCGAGGGAAATGTGCCGATCCCGGCAGGCGAGTGGATCACGTCTCCGTCGAACTCGGAGAACCCTCCGGTGTAGACGGCGAACAGCGCGACATCGGCGAGCGGGTCCCCGAGGGTGGCCATCTCCCAATCGAGCACGGAGACGACGGAGCCGTCACGGATCATGCAGTTGTCCAGCCGGTAGTCGCCGTGAATCAGGGACGACTCCGACCGTTGCGGAACGTCACCGGCCAGGGCCTCGGCCAGGCCGCCCATGCCCGGGATGTCCCGGCTGCGCGAGGCCTCCAGCTGCGCGGTCCACCGCCGCACCTGGCGCGCCATGAAGCCCGACGGACGGCCGAAGTTGCCGAGACCGACATCGTCGGGGTCGACGGCGTGCAGGGCGGCGAGGACGTCGACCAGCGAGTGCCCGGCCTGCCGGCCCTGCTCCCCCAGCCCGACCAGGGCCGGCGTCGTCCGTACGATGTCGCCCTCGACGTACTCCATGACGAAGAAGGGGGCTCCGATGACGCCGGCGTCCTCGCACGCCAGGACGGCGGCCGGGACTGGTACTTCGGTGCCGTGGAGGGCGGAGATCACTCGGAACTCGCGCCCCATGTCGTGGGCCGTCGCGAGCACGTGCCCGAGCGGGGGACGCCGCAGGACCCACTGCTCGACGCCACGAGCGGTCTCGGCGCGCAGCTGGTAGGTCAGGTTCGACCGCCCGCCGCTGATCAACCGGGCGGCCAGACCGCTTGTCGGGACTCCTCGGGAGGTGAAATAGGCGGCCAGGCGCTCCAGCGGCAGCTCCGCCGAAGTCTGCGACTCCCCGCCCGCAATACCGGTCATTCCCGCCTGGTCGCCCTCGGTCACAGCAGTTCGAAGATCGTCGCGTTGGCCATGCCGCCGCCCTCGCACATCGTCTGCAGCCCGTAGCGGATGCCCCCACGACGCATGTGGTGGACCAGTGTCGTGGCGATGCGTGCCCCGGACGCACCCAGCGGGTGCCCGAGGGCCATGGCGCCACCCAGCGGGTTGGTGAGCGCGGGGTCGGCGCCGGTCTCGGCGTACCAGGCGCCCAGGACCGAGGCGAAGGCCTCGTTGACCTCGAAGGCATCGATGTCGGAGAGCGCCAGGCCGGACCTCCGCAGGATCTTGGCGGTCGCAGGGATCGGACCCGTCAGCATCATGATCGGGTCGACGCCGGCAGTGGCGAACGAGTGGAGCCGGGCCAGGGGTGTCAGTCCCAGCTCCGCTGCCTTCTCCGACGTGGTGACCAACAGCGCAGCGGAGCCATCGGAGATCTGCGAGGCGTTGCCGGCAGTCACGACGCCGTCCTCCTTGAACGGCGTCTTGAGCGCCGCGAGCTTCTCGACCGTCGTCCCCGGCCGGATGCCCTGGTCGCGCTCCACGAGCCCGCCCGGGGTCGCGACGGGGGCGATCTCCTCGTCGAACAGGCCGTCCGCCTGGGCTGCCGCCGCCCGCTCGTGGGAGGCCACGGCGAGCTCGTCCAGATACGTTCGCGAGAGGCCCCACTTCTCGGCAATGAGCTCCGCGCTGATCCCTTGTGGAACGAGCCGGCCCTCGTAGCGGTCGTTCATCGATCCGAATGCATCGGCCTCCCCGACGTTGGAGAACATCGGAACCCGCGACATCACCTCGATGCCGCCGGCGATCGCAAGGTCGTAGTGACCGGCCACGATGCTGGCGGCCGCGAACTGCAGGGACTGCATCGACGAACCACACTGCCGGTCGACGGTCGTGCCGACGACGGACTCCGGCAGCCCCGCGGCCAGCGCGGAGTTGCGAGCCACGTTGAAGGCCTGCTCCCCGACCTGCGAGACGCAGCCCCAGACGACGTCTTCGATCTGATTGGCGTCCACCCCGGTGCGCTCGACGAGCGCACGGATCACGTGTGCCGAGAGATCGACGGGGTGGATGTCGGCCAGGTCGCCCTTTCCGGGCTTGCCTACGCCTACGGGCGTGCGCACCGCTCCGACGATCACAGCGTCGCGAGTGCTCATATCGAGATTCCTCCGTCCACGGGCAGCACCACGCCGGTGATGTAGCCCGCTTGTCGGCTGGCAAGGAAACCGACGGCCGGCGCCATCTCCTCCGGCGATCCGAAGCGTCCCAGGGGGATCGCGGCCGCCAGTTCCGCCAACTTCTCGTCGGGGATCGAGGCGACCATGCGCGTCTCCGCGTTGGGGGAGATCGCGTTCACGGTGATGCCGAACCGCGCCAGCTCCTTGGCCGTGGTCTTCGTGAAGCCGATGATCCCCGCCTTGGCCATGGAGTAGTTCGCCTGGCCGGGGTTTCCCCGGAGACCGGTGTAGGAGGTGACGTTGATGATCCGGCCGCTGCCCTGCGCCCGCATTTGCGGCACGACGGCACGGGTGAACCGGAAGGTCCCGCCGGAGTGGGTCGTCAGGACGGCGTCCCAGTCCTCGTCGGTCAGTTTCCAGACCACCTTGTCGCGCAGAATCCCCGCGTTGTTGACGAGAACATCGATGCGGCCGGTGAGATCGACGGCCGACTGGACGGCCCTGTCGACGTCCTCGGTGACTCCGACATCGGCCTGCACCGCGTGCGCGCCGATCTCGCGGGCGGCGTTCTCCAGTTCCGCACCGTCCCGGTCGACGAGGACGACGGTGGCGCCCCAGGAGGTGAAAGCCCGCCCGAGTTCCAGGCCGATTCCGCGCGCCGCGCCGGTGATGAGCACCGTTCCACCCGCGAAGTCGTACGACAGCTCCCCGGGCGCCTGCTGGCCATCAGGCATATAGCTCGCCCCCCGAGGTGCAACGCATGGGCGGCTTACAGGTCAAATGCATGATCCACTCCGTCATCAACGGGAACTGGGACGCGCACCGACCGATCACGCACGTGGCGCGTTCCGCAGGCCCCAGTCACTCTTGCCGTGCTTACCGGTGCCTTACCCGCTATGCGGACCGACCGGATCGTATAGAGGGACGGTAGACGGGCCGCCCGCACGGTGTCAACAGCATGCGTTTCTCCACGTCTCCGCCTGCGGAGGCGTGGAGAACATGCCCGCGGAGCCGCGCAGCGTCGTGACGCCAGCTGAGAGCGCCGACGCCAGCACTCGCTCCTATGCGGTCGGAGCAGCCACGCCGCCGCCCATGCGTCATCGCTCGACTGCTCCGCGCGTCTACGAGTGATGGCCGCCACTCCGCCGCCCCGCGTCGAGCGCGGCAGCCACGCCCGACGCCAAAGTCACGGTGCGTGCTCAGCTGGCTGGCTGTGTCGCCCCTTCCTTGTCCAGGGCCAGGGTGTGCCGGAGTGCGGCGCGCAGATCGTCCGTCGGCGTCTCGGACCGTCCGTGTGCCCGCCAGGCGATGACCCGGTCCGGCCGTACCAGCAGCGCCCCCCGGTCACCGATCTCCCGCAACCGGGCCCAGTCGCCTACGACGTCGTCGTACTCGCAGCGGTACCCCACCGCGCGAACCGGCAGCTCGATACCGAGTTCCTCGGCCACCACCGCGGCGGCCTCCGCCCACGGCCGGCCTCCGACGCCCACGATCAAGGTGAAACGCCCGTGACCGGCCAGGTCCAGGGTCGAGACCTGCCGCCGCTCGTGCTCGACCCACGCATGCGGCAGGTAGCCACCCGGATGCGTCGTCGGGTGGTAGTAGAGCTCCGGATCCCGGGTGTACTCGGGGAACGGCGTCCCATCATCAACAACCGCACGAGACGTGTACCGCTGTCCGAGATCGACTCCGTTGGCGTTCGAGCGGTAGTTGTTCAGGCCGAAGGCGGCTGCGAGCGCGGCCCGCCGCTCCTCTGCCCCGTCGGCATCGGACGCCAGCTCGTCCAGGGAGGCCCAGGCCTCCTCCGTCGACTGCGCCCGATCCAGGCCTAGCGCCGCGATCGTGGGCCCACCCTGGTTGTTCAGGCTCTTGATCGCCCGGGTGACGATTTGCTCTCCGACGGGCTGTCGTTCCTGGTCGTAGCTGTCGAGCAGCTCGTCACCGGCGCGCCTGGACAGCACGAACGCCAGCTTCCACGCCAGATTCCACGCATCCTGGATGCACGTGTTGCTACCCAGTCCACCCGAAGGCGGATGACGGTGCGCCGCGTCGCCGGCCAGGAACACCCGGCCACGTCGGTACTCGGTCGCCACCAGCTGGTTGACCTGCCACTTGCTGATGCCCTTGACCTTGACCGGGAGGTCGGGGTCGCCGACCAGCGTGCGGACGGCGTCGATCACGGCGGCATCGGAGGTGTAGGGCTCGCCCAGCGCCGGGTCGTACTCGCGCACCATCGTCCATTCGTGCCACGGTTGGACGCACACGAACCCTCCGGATCCCACGACGGAGGTGCTACCCGGCTGCATCATCGTGTAGATGACGCCCGGCCGGTACGCGGTGTACTCGGTGAGGTCGGCCTCGATCCAGGCGTTCACCATGTGCTTCAGCGCTGCTTGGCCCTCGTACTGGAATCCGAACTGCTCGGCGACCCGAGACCGACCGCCGTCCGCTCCCACCGCGTACCTGGCCCGCACCTGGTACTCCTCGCCAGACACCCGGTTCCGCACCCGGGCCACCACGCCGTCCTCCGACTGTTCGATCTCCAGTAGCTCCTGGGAGAAGCTCACGTCGGCGCCCCGCTCGACGGCCGCCTCCAGGAGCACTGGCTCGAGCACGTGCTGGGGTGCGTTGATGGGGGCGCAGGGGCTGGCCGCGGCGTAGTCCGCCATCCGGTCACCGGTGCCGTAGGAGCGGTACCGGTAGAGCTCACGCCCGGCGAAGCTTGTGGCCAGCACGTTGTGGTTGAGCATCTGCAGCGGGATACCGACTGCCTTGACCCGCTCTTCCAGGCCGAGGTCCCGGAAGACCTCGACTGTCCGCTGGTTGGTGATGTGCGCGCGGGGCTGAGGGGCAGGGCCGGGATGCTTCGCGATGGTGACGGCGGGAACGCCGTGGTCGGCGAGTGCGATGGACAGCGTGAGGCCGGTGACCCCGGCGCCCACGACGAGAACAGCGGTGTCGATCGTCTTCATGGCGAGTTCCTCACTGGTCGGCGGGCGCGAAGACCCGCGCGTGAACGGTGCTGCGCGGGGCGGGTGGCGTGTCGCCCCCGAGAGTTGCTTGGTCCAGGGCCAGGGTGTGCCGGAGTGCGGCGCGCAGATCGTCCGTCGGCGTCTCGGACCGTCCGTGTGCCCGCCAGGCGATGACCCGGTCCGGCCGTACCAGCAGCGCCCCCCGGTCACCGATCTCCCGCAACCGGGCCCAGTCGCCTACGACGTCGTCGTACTCGCAGCGGTACCCCACCGCGCGAACCGGCAGCTCGATACCGAGTTCCTCGGCCACCACCGCGGCGGCCTCCGCCCACGGCCGGCCTCCGACGCCCACGATCAAGGTGAAACGCCCGTGACCGACCAGATCCAGGGTCGACACCTGCCGCCGCTCGTGCTCGACCCACGCATGCGGCAGGTAGCCACCCGGATGCGTCGTCGGGTGGTAGTAGAGCTCCGGATCCCGGGTGTACTCGGGGAACGGCGTCCCATCATCAACAACCGCACGAGACGTGTACCGCTGACCGAGTTCCACACCCAGCGCGTTGGACCGATAGTTGTTCAGCGCCATCACCTCGGCGAGCTCCTGCCGCCGCTCCTCCGCCCCGTCGGCGTCGGACGCCAGCTCGTCCAGGGAGGCCCACGCCTCCTCCGGAGTCTGACCGGGGCGTAGGCCCAGCGCGTCCAACATCGGCATCGCGTTGTGCACGCTCTTGATCGACCGGTCCACCACCTGCTCGCCGACCGGGCGACGCTCCTGGTCGTAGCTGTCGAGCAACTCGTCACCGGCGCGCCCGGACAGCACGAACGCCAACTTCCACGCCAGATTCCACGCGTCTTGCATGGAGGTGTTCGCCCCCAGGCCACCCTGCGGGGGGTGCCGGTGTGCCGCGTCGCCGGCCAGGAACACCCGACCCCGTCGGTACTCGGTCGCCACCAGCTGGTTGACCTGCCACATGCTGGTGCCCTTGACCTTGACCGGGAGGTCGGGGTCGCCGACCAGCGTCCGGACGGCCTCCACGACCGCCGCGTCGGAGACATCCGGCTCGCCGAGGCTGGGGTCGTACTCACGCGAGAGAATCCATTCCCCCCACGTGCCGATCCTGAGAAAGGATCCCGATCCCACCCACGAGTAGCCACCTGGCTGAACGACGATGTAGATCCCCGCCGGGCGATAGGCGGTGTACCGGGTCAGGTCCGCCTCGAACCAGGCGTTCACCATGTGCTTGAGACCGGCCTGACCTCGGAACCCGAAGCCCAGCTGATCAGCGACCCTCGACCTCGCGCCATCGGCGGCGATGGCGTACCTGGCCCGCACCTGGTACTCCTCACCGGACAGCCGGTTCCGCACGAGGGCCAGGACCGCGTCGGCTGACTGCTCGATCGTGACCAGCTCGGTCGAGAACAGGACATCGGCTCCTCGCTGTTGGACCGCTTCCAACAATTCGCGCTCGTACAGGTGCTGAGGCGCGCTGATGCCCACGCAGGGGCTCGCTGCGGCATAGTCCGACATCCACTGGCCCGTCCCGTAGGACCGGTACCGGTAGAGCTCGCGCCCGCTGAGACTCGTGACCAGGAGGTTGTGACCGATCGACGGGAGCGGCGTACCCAACTGGCGCCACCGCTCTTCGAGGCCGAGTTCACGCAGGAGTTCCACGGTTCGCTGGTAGGTGAAGGTTGCTCGCGGCTCAGGAGCGGTCGACGGGTGCCGCGCGATGGTCACCGTCCCGACCCCCAAGGTGGCCAGCAGGCTGGTCGCGACGAGACCCGTCGGTCCCGCTCCGACGATCAGGACGTCGGTCTCGACAACACGCACAGCGTTCCTCCGATTGATCTCAGGCACAGAGCCGCGCCGCGCGGCACCGTTCGCCGACCCGGGCGAGCCTTCAGCGGGGACGTGGTCCCCGCGGCCCCCGGGCAGCCGATCGCTGATGTCTTGTAGCACCCACCCGAGTCCTGCGTCCACCTTCGCGTCCCGCAGCGCGGACCGCAAGGGTGAGGCGTCTAGCAGAGGTTCACGTCGACGCCCAGCGGAGCGCACAGGCCGCTGCGCGCTGAAAATACCGCAGGATCGGGATTCCGGACAGCGACCTGAGCGATTATTGGAGCGGTTGACACTCCGCTAGGTCGACAGTAGCGTCCCTCTATACGATACGGCTGGCCCGCTGCGCGGTACGAATCAAGCAGTCGTAGTGGCACGACCTGCCTGGCAAGTCCGCTCGGCTGTTGCACTCCTTCAGCCCCCTACTCGAGATGGGTTCCCTCGATGAAGTTCGCGGTGCTTGGCACAGACAGACGTCTTGGAATGGTCCACGGGGGGCGCGTCCTCGACCTCGCTGCCGCGGCGCGCGCCGACGGCCGGTCCGAGGATGCCGACTCGGTGTTCGGCTCTCTGCTGGCACTGATCGAGTCCGGCGACCGCGGGCTGGACCTCGCCGCCGGGCTGCTCGACCGGTTCGCGGGCTCTGACCTGCCCGGACTCAACCTCGATCTGGCAGCCACCCACTTCCAGGCACCGTTCCCTGGCCGCCGCCTCGGGTTCGCGGGCGCCAACTTCGCCACCCACGTCGCCAACTTCCTGACCAACCACGGCACGCCCACCTCTCCCGACGAGGTGTACGCCAAGGGCCGGCAGCGCAACGGCGGCGGCTTCTGGGTCGTCTCGCCCCCTGCGGGCACTGGTGCGGACATCCCGGTCCCCCGCGCTGCCGACGGTGTGAACGCGCTCTTCGACTACGAGGGGGAGGTCGCCGTGGTCCTCGGCCGCGGCGGGAAGCGACTGTCCGCAGACGACTGGGAACAGCGCGTCTGGGGCACCGTGCTGGTGATCGACTGGAGCCTCCGACCCACGGACGACATCGAACGGCGGCTGCCCTTCTACGGGCACAAGATCTTCGACTCGTCCACGTCGATCGGCCCGTGGATCAGCGTCGGCGAGGTAGACCCCATGAACTGCCAGGTCCAGACGCGCGTCAACGGAGAGCTCCGTCAGGACTTCAACAGCGGCGAGGTCATCTACTCGTACGGCGAGTTGCTGCAGCAGGTGTCGGAGGATCTCACCTTTCTCCCCGGCGACATCCTCAGCGGCGGCACCGGCCCGGGAACGGCCGGCGACTCGACGGTGGCCGACGCGGACGGACCCGGCCCTCTCGACCTCTACCTGGCCCCCGGGGACACCGTCGAGGTGACGTCGCCGGAGCTCGGATCGCTTAAGGCCCGCGTCGTCGCCGGCGACTGAGCCGGACCACAGATCGTCGACCCTCGAGTAAGGAACCCTGTGACCGCGCAGAACTTCATGCCGGAGTGCGAGATCCGGACCGCGTTCTTCCAGGCGATGTCGCAGATGTATCGGACCGAGGTTCCGCTCTACGGAGACCTCCTCTCGATCGTCGACGACGTCAACGCGAGGGTGCTGACCGCCGACCCCGAGGTGGAGGCGGACCTGCGCCGTCGCGGCGAGTACGAGCGTCTCGGCCAGGAGCGCCACGGGGCAATCCGTGTGGGGACCGCCGCCGAGCTGGCCACACTGCGACGGATTTTCGCGGTCATGGGCATGTACCCCGTCGGCTATTACGACCTGGCCGTCGCGGGCGTTCCGGTGCACTCAACGGCTTTCCGTCCGGTCGCCTTGAAGAGCCTGAACAAGAATCCATTCCGGGTGTTCACCTCGCTGCTCCGGTTGGAGCTGATCGAGGACGACGACCTTCGCGAAGAGGCCGCCCGGCTCCTGGCACAGCGCACGATCTTCACCGACCGTGCGCTCGACCTGGTCGAGCAGTTCGAGCGCGACGGGGGCCTGGACGTCGCCTCGGCGGAGGAGTTCGTCGCGAACGTCCTGGAGACCTTCCGCTGGCACAGCGACACCGCCGTGGACTCGGTCACCTACGCCAAGCTGAACGCCGTCCACCGACTGGTGGCCGACGTGGCCTGCTTCAGGGGTCCGCACATCAACCATCTGACCCCGCGCACTCTGGACATCGACGCGGTGCAGGAAGAGATGATCGTCCGTGGCATCGACGCGAAGGATGTAATCGAGGGACCACCCCGCCGAGAGGTGCCGATCCTGCTTCGGCAGACCAGCTTCAAGGCGTTGGAAGAGAAGATCAGGTTCAGCGACGGCGGCGACGGCCGGGTGGGTACGCACACGGCACGATTCGGCGAGATCGAGCAGCGTGGTCTGGCGCTGACGCCGAAGGGCCGGGCCCTGTACGAGGAGCTCCTCGCGGAAGCACGGGGTGCAGAAGGCTCCGCTGCTGACGATTACGAGCAGCGGTTGCGGGTGGCCTTCAAGCGCTTTCCCGACGACCTCGACACCTTGAGGCGGGAAGGCCTGGGCTACTTCAACTATCGGCTGCGCGAGTCCACGACCGCCCCGCCCGCCGGGGTGACGGACCTGGAGACGTTGATCGGCCTAGGCGTGGTCGAAGCCAGCCCGATCATCTACGAGGACTTCCTCCCAGTCAGCGCTGCAGGGATCTTCCAGTCGAACCTCGGCGGCAGGGAGCAGAGGGCCTACTCCACGACGGCGGCGCAGGCGTCTCTCGAGGAGGCCCTCGGGGCCAAGGTGGCGGACCCGTTCCAGCTGTATGAGACCACCCAGGCGGAATCCATCGCCGCTGTGCGCGTAGTGGTGCCGGACCTGACCGCCCCTTCCGCCGGCTGAGACCCGCAGACACGCGCCGTGCCCCCGACCCTCGACGAGGCGAAGAACTGGTCCGCGGAATGTGAGCCTGCTGACCAGCGGAGCTTTCGAACGTTGTGGGGACAGCCCACCCACACGAGTCGCGTGCACAGACTCACTCCCCGGGTGAGTGCGCGTCCGACGCCGCTCGAGAAACGAGAACGAGAATGCACATCGGAGTAGTCCGCGAGGCTCGCCCTGGCGAGACGCGGGTAGCCGCTACCCCCGCGACCGTCGAGCAGATGATCGGTCTCGGCTATGCAGTCCTGGTGGAGCCCGCCGCCGGCCGGGGCTCCTCGTTCGCCGACGAGGCGTACGTCGCCGCCGGAGCAACTGTCGGGGACCCGTATGGGGCCGATGTCGTCCTCGGGGTGAACGCGCCGTCAACAGCTCAGCTGGACAGACTCCGCGACGGCGCGACGCTGATCAGCCTGCTCAGCCCCGGCCTGAACCCCGACCTCGTCGACGCGCTCGCCGCGCGCCCGATCACGGTCCTTGCGATGGACGCGGTCCCGCGCATCTCCCGCGCCCAGTCGATGGACGTGCTGAGCTCCATGGCCAACATCGCCGGCTACCGGGCGGTCATCGAGGCCGCGCACGTCTTCGGCCGGTTCTTCACCGGGCAGGTGACCGCGGCGGGCAAGGTCCCGCCGGCGAAGGTGCTCGTCGCCGGGGCCGGAGTCGCGGGGCTCGCGGCGATCGGCGCAGCGAGCAGCCTCGGCGCGATCGTCCGGGCCACCGACGTCCGCCCGGAGGTGGCCGAGCAGGTGCGGTCCCTGGGCGGCGAGTACGTGGCCGTGCCGGCCGGCGAGCAGGAGGCCAGCGCCGACGGCTACGCGCGGGAGATGGGCGAGGACTTCAACCGGCGCGCGGCGGTGATGTACGCCGAGCAGGCACCCGACGTGGACATCATCATCACTACCGCGCTGATCCCCGGCCGGCCGGCGCCGCTGCTGATCACCGAGCAGATGGTGGCCAGCATGCGGTCCGGAAGCGTGATCGTCGATATGGCTGCCGCGCAGGGCGGCAACGTCGCGGGTTCGGTCGCCGACGAGATCGTGGTGACCGGCAACGGCGTCTCGATCATCGGCTACACCGACCTTCCCGGCCGGCTCCCGGCCCAGGCCTCGCAGCTGTACGGGCAGAACCTGGTCAACCTGCTCAAGCTGCTCACGCCGGCCAAGGACGGCCGCCTGGTGCTCGACTTCGACGACGTCGTCCAGCGCGCCATGACGGTGGTGCGGAGCGGGGAGAAGACGTGGCCCCCGCCGCCGGTGCAGGTGTCGGCCACTCCCGTGCAGGCGGCGGCCGCTCGGGAACCGGCCCCGCCCAAGGCGCCACCGCCACCGTCGCGGAAATTCGCCCTCGTGGTGCTGGGAGCCGCGGTGCTCTTCGCGATCACCGCGTTCTCCCCGAACGAGCTGATCCAGCACTTCACGGTCTTCGCCCTCGCCGTGGTCGTGGGCTACTACGTCATCGGCCACGTCCATCACGCGCTGCACACCCCGCTCATGTCGGTGACCAACGCGATCTCCGGGATCATCGTGGTCGGTGCGCTGCTGCAGATCGGTCACGACGAACCGGTCGTGACGGTGCTCGCGACGGCTGCGATCCTGCTGGCGAGCATCAACGTGTTCGGCGGCTTCGCCGTCACCCGCCGGATGCTGGGGATGTTCACCCGATGACCGCGACCGCCGCCGCGTCAGCCGCCTACATTGTCGCCGCACTGCTGTTCATCCTCAGCCTGGCCGGCCTGTCCAGGCACGAGACGGCGAAGGCCGGCAACGCCTACGGCATGGCCGGCATGGTGATCGCCCTGGCCGCCACCATCGGGCTGGCCACGCGCAGCATCTCCGTGATCGGGATCACCCTGCTCGTCGCCGCGATGGTCATCGGGGCGGCCATCGGCCTCTGGCGGGCGGCCAAGGTCGAGATGACCGGCATGCCCGAGCTGATCGCGATGCTGCACAGCTTCGTCGGCCTGGCCGCGGTCCTGGTCGGCTGGAACGGCTACCTGTCGGTCGAGGCGAACGAGGGCCAGACCGAGGTCAGCAGCAACCTGCTGGGCATCCACTCGGCCGAGGTCGTCATCGGTGTCTTCATCGGCGCGGTCACCTTCACGGGGTCGATCGTCGCCTTCCTCAAGCTGTCGGGGCGGATCAAGTCCAATCCGCTGATGCTGCCGGCGCACAACGCGCTGAACCTGGGCGCGCTGGTGGCGTTCGTCGTCCTGACGGTGTTCTTCGTGGCCGACGAGAACATCGGGGTCCTCGCGGCGGTGACCGTGCTGGCGCTGGCGCTGGGCTGGCACTTGGTCGCGTCGATCGGCGGCGGCGACATGCCCGTCGTCGTGTCGATGCTGAACAGCTACTCGGGCTGGGCGGCCGCGGCCTCGGGCTTCCTGCTCGGCAACGACCTGCTGATCATCACCGGCGCCCTGGTCGGCTCGAGCGGTGCCTACCTCTCCTACATCATGTGCACGGCGATGAACCGCTCGTTCATCTCCGTCATCGCCGGCGGGTTCGGCAACGAGGGCAGTGTTTCCGAAGACCGCGACTACGGCGAGCACACCGAGATCAGCGCCGACGACACCGCCGACCTCCTCCGCGATGCGTCCTCGGTGATCATCACCCCCGGCTACGGCATGGCCGTGGCCCAGGCGCAGGGCGCGGTCGCCGAGCTCACCCGGCACCTGCGCGACAAAGGCATCGACGTGCGCTTTGGCATCCACCCCGTCGCCGGCCGGCTGCCCGGGCACATGAACGTGCTGCTGGCCGAGGCCAAGGTTCCGTACGACATCGTCCTCGAGATGGACGAGATCAACGACGACCTTGCCCGGACTGACGTCGTTCTCGTCATCGGGGCCAACGACACCGTCAACCCTGCCGCGACGGAGGACCCGACCAGCCCGATCGCCGGCATGCCCGTCCTCAAGGTGTGGGAGGCCGATCGGGTCATCGTCTTCAAGCGCTCGATGAACACTGGGTACGCGGGCGTGCAGAACCCGCTCTTCTTCCGGGACAACAGCCGAATGCTCTTCGGCGACGCCCGCGAACGCGTTGAAGACATCCTGCGAGCACTGTGATGGATCGATCCGCAGAACTGGTCGCCGAGCTGCGCAGGCGTGGGATTGACGACGTGTCCGACTCCACCCTCGCGCGGGCTCTCTACTCCTCGGACGCCTCGCTGTACCGCGTTATTCCGCAGGTGGTGGCCAAGCCCCGACACGTCGACGAATTGCCAGCAATCTTGGACGTGTCCCGGAGTTTGGGCGTCCCGGTCACCATGCGCGGCGCGGGTACATCCATCGCCGGCAATGCCGTCGGCACGGGAATCGTCGTCGACACGCTCAGGCACCTGAACCGCGTCCTTGCAGTGGACCCCGAGCAGCGCACTGCGACGGTCCAACCCGGCGTCGTGCACGCCGACCTGCAGCGTGCTGTCGCGCCGTTCGGGCTGCGCTTCGGCCCGGACCCGTCGACGCACACCCGGTGCACGATCGGCGGGATGATCGGCAACAACGCGTGCGGATCACGCGCCCTGGGTTACGGGCGGACCGCGGACAACGTGACCGGCTTGCAGGTCGCGTTCGGAACCGGAGAGGTCGCGCGTACCGGAACCCCCTCCATGGCAGGCAACGCCCTCGCCGGGCTCGTCGACCAGCACCTCGCGCACGTGCGCACGTCGTTCGGCACCTTCTCGCGCCAGGTCAGCGGTTACTCCCTCGAGCACCTGCTGCCCGAGCGCGGCCGTCGCACGGATCGGTTTCTGGTCGGCTCCGAGGGCACGCTCGGCATGGTGCTGGAAGCCACCGTGCGGCTCGTCGACGACGAGCCGCGCCGACTGCTCGTGCTCCTGGGGTACCCGACCATGGCGGAGGCAGCGGACGCCGTGCCGGCGTTGCTGTCGGCGGCTAACAGCGGGTCGGCCGGCGACGGTCGACTCATCGCCTGCGAGGGCCTCGACGCCCGCATCGTCGAGCTCGTCCGCCAGAAGGGCGGCGCTGTCCCCGCGCTGCCGCGCGGTGGCGGGTGGCTCTTCGCGGAAGTCGTCGGTGACGGAGCCGCCGCGCTGGCCACTCATCTGGTGGCGGTGGCGGAGTCACTGGACAGCCGGGTGGTCACCGACGCGCGAGAAGCCGCAGCGCTGTGGCGGATCCGTGAGGACGGCGCAGGCCTGGCTGCCCGCAGTCTGAAGACGCCGGCCTACTCCGGCTGGGAGGACGCTGCCGTACCGCCTCAGCACCTAGGGGCGTGGCTCCGGGACTTCGACGAGCTGCTCACCGAGCACGGCCTCGAGGGGGTTCCGTACGGGCATTTCGGGGACGGGTGCGTTCACGTACGGATCGACTTCTCGTTCGGCGACGGCGGCGGCTCGTTCCGCGACTTCCTGACCGCCTCGGCGGTCAAGCTGCGGGACTACGGCGGTTCCCTGTCCGGCGAGCACGGCGACGGTCGCGCCCGTTCGGAGCTGCTCCCGCTGATGTACGACGACGCGTCGATGCAGCTGTTCGGAGCGGTGAAGGCGATCTGCGACCCGGGCAACCTGCTGAATCCGGGGAACATCGTCGATCCCGCACCTCTCGATGCCGACCTGCGTCCGATCCGACCTCGGGCAGCCATCCAGCCGGCTCTCCAGCTGGTCCACGACGGCGGCATGTTCGGCAACGCCGTCCACCGCTGCACGGGCGTCGGCAAGTGTGTGGCCCCCCGCACCGACGGAGTGATGTGCCCGTCCTACCTCGCGACTCGCGAGGAGAAGGACTCCACCCGAGGTCGCGCCCGGGTCCTCCAGGAGGCCCTGGACGGGAGCCTCGTCGACGGGCTCAGACATCCCGCGGTCGATGAGGCTCTCGACCTCTGTCTCGCGTGCAAGGGCTGCGCGTCGGACTGCCCGACGGGCGTGGACATGGCGACGTACAAGGCAGAGGCGTTGCACCAGAAGTACCGGGGCGCCCGACGCCCCCGCAGCCACTACACGCTGGGCCGCCTGCCCCTGTGGGCGGCGCTGACGGCTCCGGTGGCGCCGGCGGCGAACCTCGCACTGAGGCTCCGGCCCGTGGCCCGCCTGGCGCGGGCGGTCGCCGGCGTCGACCAGCGCCGGTCCATCCCGCGGTTCGAGCGGGTGACCCTCCGGAAAGGTGCCCGGAGGTCCAGTCGAGACCACAAGAAGTCGGCGGCGACCTCGAGCACCCCCGATGTCTGGATCTGGGCCGACTCATTCACCGATCACTTCCTGCCTGGATCAGGGCGAGCCGCCATCCGAGTGCTCGAGGCAGCGGGCCTGGACGTCCGGGTGATCGATCAGGACGCGTGCTGCGGATTGCCGTGGGTGACGACGGGTCAGCTGGACAAGGCCCGCTCCCTGATGGAGCACACCGTCGCCACGCTGGCCCCTTACGTCGCCAGTGGCGTGCCGGTCATGGGTCTCGAGCCGTCCTGCCTGGCCACCCTGCGCAGTGACGCCGTCGAGCTCACGGCCGACCCGCGCGCTGCGGAGGTCGCCGCCGGTGTGCTGACCTTCGCGGAACTGCTCACGCGTCTGGAGTGGGCGCCACCGGATCTCACCGGTGTGGACATCGTGGCGCAGCCGCACTGCCACCAGTTTTCGGTACTGGGATGGGCCGCCGACGAGGCGCTGCTCGCCCGGGCTGGGGCGAGGGTCACCCGGGTGCCCGGGTGCTGCGGGCTGGCCGGCAACTTCGGCATGGAGAAGGGCCACTACGAGGTGTCGGTGGCGGTCGCGGAGACGCACCTGCTTCCGGCGGTTCGCGCCCACCCTGAGGCCGTCGTGCTCGCCGACGGCATGTCCTGCCGGGTCCAGCTTGACGACCTCGCGAACGTGGCGGCCATGCACCTCGCCGAGCTGTTCGCGTCACGGCTCGACCACTGACGCGGCGACCTGGGCGCCCCGTCGTTTGACATGCGAAACCGCCCCAGCTAGCGTTCCTCATAGTGATCCAGTCGGTCCGTACAATGGACCGAGGGACGGAAGGAAGATCGTGCACCAGCACACGTGGAACAGTGCACGGCCCCCAGGCACATCAACAGCCCACCGGCCGGGTGCGGGTGCACCGGCGGCGGATTCCGCTTCTGGTCCGTGGTTCGCATGAGTGCCACCTCGCTGTGCGACCACGTCGGCTTCGACGTGTCCGGTGGAGTAGCCGTCCTGGAACTGCGGCGACCGGAGAAGCGCAATGCCGTCTCCTGGGAGATGCTCGACGCAATCCTGGCCCACTTGCAAGCCGCCGCGGCCCGCGCGGACGTCCGCGTCCTAGTGCTGCGCGGTACCGGTGGCGCCTTTTCCGCAGGGGCCGACCTTGCCACCGTCAAGGACCCCGACGGGATCCCCTCCGCATCCTTCGAAGCGCAGTTCATCCGCGTCCTGAAGGCAATCGCCGACTTTCCGGCGCCCTCCGTCGCCCGCATCGACGGCGCCTGCGTCGGTGGCGGTTGCGCCCTGGCGCTGGCGTGCGACGTCCGGTTCGCCGACCGCACCGCGTTCTTCGCCATCCCAGCCGTGCGCTACGGCATCGTCTACGAGACCGGTGCGATCTCCCGGATGGTCGAGCTCATGGGCTCCAGCCAAGCCGGACGCATGCTGTACACAGCCCGACGGATGGATGCGGTGACCGCGGAGCGCGCAGGCCTCGTGGACGCGTGCGCCGAGGACGTCGACGAACTCATCTCCGGCTTCGTCGACGACGTCCTGCTGGGTGACGCCGACACCGTCGCAGCCACCCGGGCCCTCGTCCGGGGCGCGGCGAGCAACGCTCCGGGGAGTGTCCGATGACCACCGAGGGGCCGCTCAGCGGCATCCGCGTTCTCGACCTCACCCGGGCACTGGCCGGCCCCTTCTGCACGGCGCTGCTCGGCGACTTCGGCGCAGACGTCATCAAGGTCGAGGGCCTGCCGAAGGGTGACTCGACCCGCGACTGGCCGCCCTACGACAGCGAGGGCACCCGCAGCCTGTACTACCTGAGCACCAACCGGAACAAGCGGTCGATCGCGATGGACCTGCGCAGTCCGGAGGCACGATCGGTGCTGGCAGAGCTGGTTGCCCGAGCCGACGTGCTGGTCGAGAACTTCCGTCCCGAGGTACTGGCAAAGCTCGGCTTGGACAGGGAGCGGTTGCGCGTCGAGCGGCCGGACCTGGTCGTCGCCAGCGTGTCCGGGTTCGGTGAGATCGGCCCCATGCGCAACGACGCAGGCCTCGACCAGGTGGCTCAGGGAATGTCGGGGTTCATGTCGGTCACCGGGGAGGGCGAGAACACGCCCATGCGCGCCGGCGTGCCGATCATCGACATGACCGCAGGCATGTACACCGCCTTCGGCATCGCCGCTTCGCTCGCCGGCCGAGCAGCGTCGGGCCGCTCGGTCAGGGTGAACACTTCGCTCTTGGAGAGCGCAGTGTCCCTGATGACATTCCAAGCGCAGCGCTACCTGTCCCTCGGTGAAGTGCCAGAGGCGCAGGGGAACGACCACCCGCTCGTCTCGCCGTACGGAACCTTCCGAGCCGCCGACGCCAGCATCAACGTCGCCGTCGGGACTGACGCGCAGTGGCACACCCTGTGCTCTGTTCTAGGCGCTACCGAGCTGACCACCCGATCGGAGTACCTCGACTCCCCCCGGCGTTCGGCCAACCGTACGGCGCTGTACGCGGAGCTCAACCAGCACTTCGCCCTCAAGCCGGCACAGGAATGGCTGGACCAGCTACGAGTCAGAGGCGTGCCGTGTGGCCCCATCTACACGATGGACCAGGTCTTCGCCGACGCGCAGGTGCAGGCACTCGGCTTGGTGCAAACCGTGGCCGACGTGGAGGGCGAGAGCACACTGCTCCGTGGACCGCTGTGGATCGACGGTCACCCCTCCCCCATCCGCCGCCATCCACCTGCCCTGGGTCAGCACAGCCGTGAAGTCCTGGCCGAGATCGGCTTCACCGACGACGTCGTCGCGGAGTGGATCGCGCGAGGAGTTGTCGGCACCGCCTGAGAGTCACTACTTCAAGGCACCCTCCTGCACCATGTCGCGCTATCGGGCGGCTCGTCCCGAGTCGACGTCTGGGCTGGACGGCGGGGCAGCCTTCCGTTTGGAGCAACGGATCCGTCGCAACCGCGTGGGCCCCGTGGGAGCTCGTCAGCGCCATAATGCGGGCCGACTCGTCCGACCCGGCGCACCCCCACTGCTTGCCCGGACGAGGGCCTCGATCACAAATGGGCCTCGGGAATTAGAAGGCCGCCTGCATCACGACTCACAGCGGCCGGGTCGACGAGCGCCGGCTCAGCGCCCCTCCGGATAGCCCCCCTCGTAGCCGCATCGGAATCTCCTGCCATCCCTCGAGCGGAGCTGCGCGGGGGATGGAGGCATCGACCCCGGCCCGCTGTCCGTAGCGATTCGGTTCACCTACCGAGAGAGGTGCCAGCGTCGGCGCCTCGGCCGCCGTGGGTGCAGCTGGACAGTGTTGACAGTCACATTCGAGCCCGTATAGCGTTCCGCTATGAGATGCACGTGGTCCACTCTGTGGACCAAGGCTTCTTGCTTAGTCATCAGTCGACCCCATAGGTCCCTTGTCCGTCGGCTCGATGACGCGCACTCCCTCTGGGATCGCGTTCGGATCAAGAGACTGGAGCTGGGATGACCGAAGTCGACACCCTGCCGAACATGGCACACGCCGCAGGCGGCGCACAGGCGGTGACGCAGATGCGTGCTGCTCGGTATCACCGTGCGGGTGAGCCGTTCTCCATCGACCTCATCGACAAGCCGTCCCCACGCCCCACGGACGTCGTCATCGAGGTCAAAGCGTGTGGCATGGTTCCCAACGCGGTGGCCATGTTCGACCCGTCGCCCTACGTCACGGTCCCGTCCCGGCCCACGATCTATGGGCTCGACGCGGTCGGGGTCGTCTCCCAGAAGGGGTCCCAGGTCCACGGTTTCGAGCTGGGCGACCGCGTCTACGTCAATCCGCACCGCTATTGCGGAAACTGCCGGACGTGCCGGCGCGGCAACTACGCGGCATGCGCGTACTCGGCCTTTACCGGCTACTTCGGCATCGGGCCCAAGTCGCACGCCATGCTCGAGGCATACCCTTTCGGCGGCTTCGCCGAGTTCATGACTGCTCCCGAGTACTCACTGGTGAAGCTTCCCGATAATGTCGACTGGCAGACCGGCACCCGGTGGGGCTACCTCGGCACGGGCTTTGCCGCGCTCCGGCGAGCGGAGGTCGGCTTCGACACGACCGTGCTCATCAACGGGATCTCCGGCACGCTGGGTCTGGGCACTGCCCTCTTCGCGCTGGGGCTCGGCGCTTCCAAGCTGCTGGGGGTCGGTCGAGACGCGCAACGACTCGAGGACGTCAAAGCCCTGGCGCCGGACCGCATCGAGGTGCTCTCCGTCGCCGACGGCGCGTCGGTCGGCGACTGGGCCCGGGACCAGACACAGGGCCACGGAGCTGATGTCGTGGTCGACGCGCTCCCGACCGGCGGCTCGGTCGACGCATTCGTGGCCGCGATCGGTGCACTCGCACCAGGGGGAACCCATGTCAACCCCGGCGGCGTCCACGGGGCGGTACCGATCGATGTCACAGCCATGATGCTGAGCCAGCAGCGCTTTCTCGGTTCCTTCTGGTTGACCACGCCCCAGGGTGAGGAGATGGCCGAGCTCGTTAGGGCCGGCAGGGTGAATCTCGACGTCTTCGAACACGTGTCCTTCGACCTCGAGGACTTCAACGAGGCAGTGAGTGTCATCGGCCAGGGCACACAGCATGGTGGATTCACCAACTACCTGATCACCCCTTGATGGGCTCCCCGGCGGCCGTGTGACCACGTCGGGGTCGCTGTCGCTTTCCACGGAGACGAGGCGGCGACCCCGAAGTGGCGTGAGCCGAAGCCGCCAGCGCAGGGGACGAAGACGCGCGCAACTCTCGGTTTCTGGCGGTTGCCTCGTCGACCGCGCCTTGAGGATGGCTCCGGCATCATGGCTCCCGCCGTGACACGCCTCGAACGCCCCTTCGGAGGGGCCTGCCCGGGCATCACCGCCAGCGAGCCGTCCTCGGACCCGGCGGCAGGTCTGGGCTGAACGGATCGCAGTGATGCCGGTCGCGGGCCCCTAAAGTCCTGCGCCGGTAGGCGGTTGCCGAGCGAGGCTCGCCCCTCCACCAGGGGTCCTCAGCTGCTCAGTCGCGCACCCCTGATCACACGATTGAGCGCACGAAATACGCCTCCGGCCGGTACAACTAGCTGCGCAGCTGGGCGGCCACTTCAGCTGCGGCTGCCATGACCTTCTGCCCGTAGCCGGCGCGGATTTCCGTGGGCATACGGCTGGCCGGTGCCGAGATGCTGATGGCCGCCACCGGCCGCCGACCCTCCGGCTGCACGCAGGCAGCGACGGAAACGACGCCTTCATTGACTTCCTCGTCGGCGACTGCAAAGCCGCGCTCGCGGATGGTCTTCAGCTCTGCCCGCAACCCTTCCGGGTCGGTGATCGTGTGGGACGTCACCGCGCTCAGCCCGCCCTCGAGGTAGGCGTCGACCTCGTTCTGCGGCAGCCGAGCCAGCACCGACTTGCCCGTGGAACCTGCGTGCAGCGGCGACCGAGTGCCGATCGGCTTGACCCAGCGCAGCGCGTGCTGGCTGTCCTGGCGCTCGATCAGCCGCATCGTGCCGTTGTCGGGGACAGCCAGGTGGATCGTCTCCTGAGTCTCCCCGTTCAGCTCGCTCAGAATCGGCAGCGCCACGTCCCGCAACTGGCCCAGATCGTCCACCTGATCGCTCAGCGTCCGAACCCGCTCCCCCAGCCCCCAACGGGCGAAATCCCCGCCGTCGGACCTGATCCACCCAAGCTCCGCCAGGACCACCAGGCTTCGCTGCACAGTGCTCTTGGGCATGCCCAACCGGCGGGCCAGCTCACTCAGCCCGATCGGCTGATTGTCAGCAACCGCTTCCAGTACCTGAAAGGCCGTCCGCACACTGCGCAACGAGCCACCCCCTCAACCATTGCCCCTGGCGGTCCGTAGGGCGGACCAGGACGATACCCTGCGGAGGAGAGCAGTCCGCAAGGCCTGGACCGGGAATGACCGGCGACTCACCGCCGAGGACGCCCGAGCGTCCCGGGTGGAAGAGCGGCCGGCACACCACCGCACCTCAGACCTGTGGAATGCGCCTTCTCCAGGACCTGTCTCGGCGCGGCCACCGGGGATCAGAGCTCTCGGTACCCCAAGACCGCCGGCCCCTGGATCTGGACACCGAAATCGTCTCCGCCTTGCCGTTGCCACACCGCCGGCAGAGCGCGGTTCGGTCAGCAGGGACACCCGGTTTCAGCCGCGCTCGGCTTCGGCCTTGTCCCCCATAAAGAGGGATTGAGTCGGCTGAGCACGCGGGTCGCGGCGTCGCCAGGCGCCTCTCTCGACGGCGCTGAAGAACTGCGCGAGGAAGCCGTTGTACGCATCCGGTTCCTCGAGGTTCATCCCGTGCCCGGTCTGCGGGTGCATCCAGAGACCCGCACGGGGAAGGGTCCGCTTCAGGAAGATGCCAATTTCGATCACGGGGTCGTCTTCGTCCCCGGTCGCGATGAGGACCGGGACGTCGAGCTCCCGCAGCTCCGCCTCGAAGTCGTACAGCGAAGGGCGCTGCGATTGGAAGTTCTTCAACGTCAGCGCGGACCCCAGTGACGAGTGCTCCGACATGTACTGACGGAACTCCTCCCACCCGCGCCGGTCCTTGTTCAGCAACTGGATGCGCGTGGCGCCCATGGCCAGGCCGTTCGCGCCGGCCGCCATGCCTTCGCTCAACATCCGGTCGGCGCCCGCGTGGGTCTCGCGGACGTATTCCTCGCGGTTGTCCCGCGGCGCACCGGATCCGCCGCTGGAGAAGACCAGGGACCGCACCCGGTCCGGGTGGGCGAGCGCGACATGCAGCCCTGTGTATGCCCCCATGCTGAGGCCCACGAGGTGAGCCTTCTCGATCCCCAGGAAGTCCATGACACGAAGGGCGTCGTCGCGCTGGCGCTCGTACGTGTAGGCATCCCCGTCCTCCGGCACGTCGGAGGGCGGGTAGCCACGGGCGTTGTAGGTGACGCATCGGTAGTCGCGGCTGAAGCGCCGGACCTGCCCCTCCCAGGTGCGGTAGTCCGCGGCGAACTCATGGAGGAAGAGAATGGGGTCTCCGGAGCCCGTGTCCTCGTAGTACAGCTTCGGTCCCGGGCTCTCGATGTGCGGCATGGTCCCTCCTCGGGGCGCGATGTTGTTCGACGCAGGCATTGGGCGCAGGCAGGGGTGGCGCCGTTGTCTCGCTACGCACGCACCTTTCGCGCAAGACCGGACTAAGGGACCGCCTCGCAAGCGGCGACCACGCCCCCGGCGGTTCCGACACGATGACGGTCTCAGTGACGACCGTACCTGACTCGGTCCTCTCCGAGGAACACCTATCCCGTTATGTGGAACAAGGTTTCGCCGTGAACCTACGGCCGCTCCGGCTGCGCCATCCCGCGCGACGGTCCTGACGACGAGGGTGCGGCTCAGCTGCGGAGCTGTCCGGCGATCTGGGCCGCGGCGGCCATCACCTTCTGCCCGTAGCCGGCGCGGATCTCCAGTGGCACGCGGCTGGCCGGTGCCGAGATGCTGATGGCCGCCACCGGTCGCCGTCCCTCCGGCTGCACACAGGCCGCGACGGAAACGATGCCCTCGTTCAACTCTTCATCGGCGATCGCATAGCCACGATCCCGGATCGCCTTCAACTCCGCGCGCAGACCCTCCGGATCGGTGATGGTGTGTGACGTCTCCGCGCTGAGCCCGCCCTCGAGGTAGGCGTCGACCTCGTTCTGCGGCAGCCGAGCCAGCACCGACTTGCCCGTGGAACCTGCGTGCAGCGGCGACCGAGTGCCGATCGGCTTGACCCAGCGCAGCGCGTGCTGGCTGTCCTGGCGCTCGATCAGCCGCATCGTGCCGTTGTCGGGGACAGCCAGGTGGATCGTCTCCTGAGTCTCCCCGTTCAGCTCGCTCAGAATCGGCAGCGCCACGTCCCGCAACTGGCCCAGATCGTCCACCTGATCGCTCAGCGTCCGAACCCGCTCCCCCAGCCCCCAACGGGCGAAATCCCCGCCGTCGGACCTGATCCACCCAAGCTCCGCCAGGACCACCAGGCTTCGCTGCACAGTGCTCTTGGGCATGCCCAACCGGCGGGCCAGCTCACTCAGCCCGATCGGCTGATTGTCAGCAACCGCTTCCAGTACCTGAAAGGCCGTCCGCACACTGCGCAACGAGCCACCCCCTCAACCGTTGACTTCTGGTCCGCACAGCAGACCGCTCCATCGTGCGCGGCCAGTCACCCGATCACAATGCCGGGCTCAGACGCTCTCCCCGCGAGGAGTGAGCCGAACCTGGCGCCGTGCTCGAGCAGCGCGGGTTCCTCTCGGGACCGCGGCCCACGCATCACATGGTCACCGCACCTGCCCCAACTCCTCACTGGTCCCGGCTCGTGCCGTCCGGCGGAGTGCGTGGAGCAGGTCGACGACGAGCGCACCCATCTCCTCGTCGATGAGATTTCCCTGTTAGTCGAACGCTCGTGCGCCCGGAACACGTGCACCTAAGACCCCGAGGCGGCCCAGGGCTACGAGTACGGCCGCTCCACTGATCACGGGACCGGTGTCGCAGAGTCGCGGGATGTTCTTTGACACCGGTTCGGTGCTTCCTCAGCGGTGCTCGGGCGAACCGGAAGAAGGACCCGGTGAAGGCGCTAAGACAGGATCGACGCGTGTCTCGCAGGGTAGGGGTCACGCCGTTGACAACGAAAGAAGGCTGCGGATAGCGTTCCGCTAGGCGATCCACGCGGTCCACTGTCCAGGTTGGATCGGGCGGGATCAGAGCGACGCTGGGACCGACCGGCGATCCAAAGGAGACAGAATCCATGTCCGTCATCGACACGCAGAACCAGAGGATTGACGCCCTCCTCGGTGCGGCGTGCTCACCGTTGCAGGCCACTATCGAGCACCCTTCCGACCTGGCCGAGCTGCGGTCGCGGTGGCAGGTCCTGACGGCGGTGCCGGTCCTAGCCGAGGATCGGTCGGCTGGCATCGATCAGTCCTGGGCCGGGCTGGATGTCCGGACGATGCTACGTGGCGAGCAGAGTTCGGGACGCTTCGCTGTGCACAGCGTCGTGCTCTCCCCGGGGGCCGAACTGCCCGCTCACTATCTCGACGGCACCCATAGCTATCTCCTGGTTACCGAAGGGAAGATCGACCTCAGGATTGGCTCGGCGCAGGCAACGGTCGGGCAGCACAGCCTGGGCTACGCACCACCCCGAACTCGGCAGAGCCTGCGCAACTCCTCCGACGCCCCGGCCACGGTGATGATGGTCCATTCACCGGCGGGGACCGATCGCGCGTTCCAGGCGGCCCACCAGCACGGAGTGGCGACCGGTGCGCGCGAGGTCGGAGCGTTCCACGAGGTACTGCGGCCCTACGGTATGCACTTCGACGACTTCCCACTGGACAACGATGCGCGGGTCAACGCAGAGGTGCTGCCGGTCGAGTTCGAGGTCCGTGCGATGGGTGACATGGACCGGTTGCGCGAAGCGTTCGCCAGCCGGCCGCCGACGCCACGCCTGGTCACCACCACAGCCGACGAATTCGACGCCGCCGCGGCCGGCGAAACCCGACGCAAGGAGCTGCTCAACGGGGACGTGAGCGGCGGGACGGCGATGATCAACATGTTGTCCGGGATGCCGGGGATGGTCGCTCCCCCGCACCACCAGCCGACGGAGGAGGAACTCTTCTTCGTCACCGGCAACGCGCTCACACTGACGTGTGCCACCGAGACCCGGTCGGTCGGGCCAGGCGCGTTCGCCTTCTGCCCGCGCGACTGCACGCATGGTTTCGTGAATGACTCGCAGATCGAAGCTCGGTTCGTGACGCTGAACTCGCCGGCCGGCCACGAGCGGGGTCTGGCGGCGGTCCGCCGCCTGCAAGCGGCGAACGCGCCGTGGAAGAACGTCATCGAGATGGCCGCCGCCGGCGGCCAGGTGGTCCACGACGCCGACACCCTCGGCTGACATGTGAGGCTGACTGATCGGTTCATCGGTCATGGGCTGACAGCGATGTGCTCCCCCGCCAGATTCGGCAGCAACGCCGCCGAGACGAGTCAAGCTGGCGAACGCGGGTGAAGGTGAAGCTACGTAGGACGTGCCAGCGTCGAAGGGCGCCCCGACGCCGCGCCTGCCGGTCGCTGCCCCGGTTGAGTCGATGGCGGTCGGTCTTGCCGGAGGAGGCTGGCCCCGGGGCAACTCCGCGGAGATGAGCGTAGGCAGACTCGCTGCGCATCCGTTCTGGCTGCGCCCACCGCGACCAGAAGTGCGGAGCAGGTCAGCGGGCCCAGTCCCTTGAGGCGAGCAGCTGCGGCGCGGCTTGCCTAACCAGACGGGTCACGTGCGCGTCGAGGTCGCGAAGCTCCTCGGTCAGTTGCTGATGGCGGCGCGCCAGGCTCCGAAGTGCGTGCTTGGCAACGGGAGGTGCGTGTCGGGTGTGGCGCCGCTGCGCCACCGGCTGGCGCTCCGGATCAGCTCCGTCAGAGCCGTGCGCGGCTCCTCGCCCAGCTTTGTCTGTGCGGTGACCAGCCCGGGTGCGCTTAGGCGTGATCCCAGTTCGACGCAGGCATCGCGCCAGGCGCCGGAGGGGCGCGCCCAGCCATTGTCCGGGAGAGACCCGCTCGACGAACACGCCGCGGGCGGCGACCAGGCCGCCGCCTGGAACGGCACCAGGATCGCGGCCGAGGCTCATCGTGGTGAACCTCGGCATGGGCCACCCGGCTATGGTCGTCGAGCCCGGTGTGCACAACGCTGCCCAACTGGAGGGGATAGCGCCGGCTGCGGTTTGCCGGCGTGGCTGCCTGGTTCCGGTTGCCCTGCTGGCGGGAGAGGCAGCGATGCCCGCCGCCGTCAGCGATGTCACCCAGCTTCGTCACATCGACGCGCATCTGCGGACCCTGCCGGTGGTGCTCGGAACTGCGGAGTGGCTCCCCGGTGGCCCGGTCGATGTGGAACAGACGGTGGATCCGGCAGCGACGCAGCATCGCCTACTCGGGTGGAGGCCGGCATGCCGTGGGGCCGGCGATCTCAATCTGCCCCAGCCGCTGCTTCCGGCACGGGTGGACGATCTTGCACACCGCCGACCTAGGCGTGCGACGGGGACAGCGGTGCGGCCGTGAGCTGCGCTGGATCATCCCCGCCTGGCCTCGCCTGGGCGGTACCGCAGCGCTCACCGCTTGACGGTTGTCTTGGGCGAACGTCTCTGATCAGTCAGCAAGGCGCGCGTGCGACCGACGCGAAGCGAAAGCATGCCTGGTGCGTGTTGACCGCCACAGCAACAACCGATAGCGTCCCTCTATACAAACCGACTGTCCCGCTATACGGACCATTAACCGGACGATCTCAAGCACCTAATAGGTGCGACATCCGCAGACGCCCCAAGGAGTCGCCATGCCCCACGGCTCGACGCGGCCGCCCCGGTCGGCTGCCCCTCTCTCGCCGACAGGTGTCGGCGAGCAGACGCGTCCCGCTCTGGAGGTCGACGACCTGCACGTCTGGTACGGGGAGGCGATCCACGCCGTCCGGGGTGTCTCGCTGCGGGTGATGCCCGGCTCCCTCGTCGCGCTACTGGGCGCCAACGGTGCCGGTAAGACGACACTGCTGCGGGCGATCACGAGCCTGCTGCCCTTTCATGGCGGCACCCTGCGCTCCGGTTGGGTGCGAGTGGACGGCGAGACGATCTCGGGCCTCCGTGCCACAGCGATCGTGAAGCGGGGCGTGAGCCAGGTGATGGAGGGCCGTCGGGTGTTCGCCGACCTGTCCGTCGCCGAGAACCTGCGCGCGGGTGGCTTCACACGCCGCAGCAAGGCCGATGCCGCGGCGTCCTACGCGCAGGTGATGGAGATGTTCCCGGCCCTGGCCGAGCGCGCGCAGACGGCGGCCGGATACCTCTCCGGAGGCGAGCAGCAGATGGTCGCGATCGGTCGGGCGCTGATGCAGTCACCGCGCGTCCTGCTGCTCGACGAGCCGTCCCTGGGGCTGGCCCCGATCATCGTGCGCCAGGTCTTCGACATGATCAAAGAACTGAACAGGCGGGGTACGAGCATTCTGCTCATCGAGCAGAACGTAGGCCTCGCGCTGGAGGCGGCCGACTACGCCTACGTCTTGGAGCGAGGATCCTTGGTGAGCCAGGGGCCAGCGCAGGATCTGCTGCGCGATGACTCCGTGCGGGCGGCGTACCTGGGTGCCACCGGCGATCCGGCCCCGGGCGTGGCCGACCTCGGGGGGTCGATCCGCTGATGGCCAAGGATCTGCTGGTCGCGGACTCGTTGACCCTGCGCTTTGGCGGGGTGGCCGCCCTATCGGACGTGTCCTTCGACATCCGGGAAGGCGAGATCTTCGGGATCATCGGTCCCAACGGCGCGGGCAAGAGCTCGTTGATCAACGTCCTGACCGGTGCCTACCGAGCCACGAGCGGCACCGTCCACCTGGATGGCGAAAGGCTCACTGGGCAACGGCCCGCGGCGATCGCCCGTCGCGGGGTGGTGCGCACCTTCCAGAACCTCGGGCTCTTCGACCGGATGACGGTGCTGGAGAACGTGATGGTCGGCCGCCACGTCCGGACGCGCGGAGGCATCGTCGCCGGCGCCCTGCGGCTGCCCAGCACCCGTCGCGACGAGGCCGCCGCACAGGCGCACTGCGACGAACTCCTCGGACTGCTCGAACTGGGCAATGTACGGGACACCGCCGTCGGCCAATTGCCCTACGGCACGAAGAAGCGCGTGGAGTTCGCCAAGGCATTGGCGGCCGAACCGCGGTGCATCCTGCTCGACGAGCCGGTGGCCGGGATGAACTCAGAGGAGTCGAACCGGCTGGCTGCGATCATCGGCCGGGCACGCTCGGAGTTCGGGGCCACGGTCGTCCTCATCGAACACAACATCGAACTCGTCATGGGCCTCACCGACCGGATCATGGTCCTCGACTTCGGCAAGCGGATCGCGCTCGGCACCCCCGACGAGGTGCGACAGACCCCCGAGGTCATCGCCGCCTACATCGGCGACCAGCTGGAGCACCGGGCGAGCCACCCCCCCACCGACCAGAGCCAGCTCGAAGTGCAGGGAGACGCACGATGAGCGATTTCATCCAGCTGACGGTGTCCGGCATCTCGCTGGGATGTCAGTACGCCCTGGTGTGCCTCGGGTTCATGGTGATCATGAAGTCCAGCGGCGTGCTCAGTCTCTTCCAGGGCGGGGTGGTCCTGATCGGCGGTTACGTCGCCTACACCGCCATCAACGACTGGGGCCTGCCGTTCGCCCTCGCTGTCTTCATCGCGGTCGCCCTGTGCGCCGCGATCAACCTGGTCGTGGAGAACCAGGTGATGCAGCGCATGAAGGAGAGCTCGCACCTCGTCGTCATCTTCCTCACCTTCGGCCTGCTGCTGGGAGCGCAGCCGGTGATCGAGTCGATCTGGGGCAGCGACACCCTGAACCTCGGCGATCCGTGGGGGCTGGACCGAATCGTGATCGGCGGCATCAGCATCACCACCCGGGACCTGTGGACCATCGGGCTGAGCCTGGTCGTGCTGGCCGGGGTCTTCCTGTTGTTCAACCGCACCAAGATCGGACTCGCCATGCGGGCCGCGGCCTCCGACCCCGAGGCGGCGACCGCTCAGGGGATCAGTCCTCGTCTGGCGCAGGGGGTCTCCTGGGCCCTCGGTGGCGCCCTGGCCGGATTGGCCGGAATCCTCCTGGCCACAGCCGTCGGCGGAGGCGTCCGGCCGCTGATCGCCGACGTGGCCTTCGCCGCCCTACCGGCGCTCTTCCTGGGCGGCATCGGCTCACCGGTCGGCGCAGTGGTGGGCGGCATGCTCATCGGGCTCACCCAGCAGTGGGCGGCTGCCTACGCACCCGAGAGCTTCGGGCAGGGCTTCAGCGCCGCCTTCCCATACATGATCCTGATCCTGGTGCTGCTGCTACGCCCCCAGGGTCTCTTCGGCGAGAAAACCGTGAGTAGGGCCTGAGATGAACTCCACCACCCCCGCCGCGCCCACCGCATCCGCAGACACCGACGACGCGCCCGACTCCCCACCCTCGTCGACGGGCGAGGTCACGGCCCCCCGGGCGGCGCGGTCGGGTCGCCGACGCGTGCTGGCGCTGGGCATCGCAGTCCTCCTGACGGTGGTTGCGATCACGCTGCCGCTGAGCGTGGGCGACCGGTTCTGGCTGTCGATCCTCACCACCGCCGGCGTGTTCACCCTCGGCGGGGTCGCGCTGAACTTGCTGACGGGCTACCTCGGTGAGCCATCTCTCGGGCACGCGTTCTTCATGGGCATCGGCGCCTACGTCGGGATCTGGGTGGGCATGTCGCTCGGCGCACCGCTGCTGGTATGGGTGCCGGCAGTCCTGCTCGCCGGGGCACTCATCGGCGCCGTCGTCGGGCCACTGGCCCTCCGGCTGAGCGGCGGAAACCTGATCATGGTGACGTTCGCCCTGGTCTTCCTCGGCCAGTGGATCTTCCCCAACTGGCGATCCATCACGGGTGGACCGTCAGGAAAGGCGGTGAACCTGCCGCTGTCCGTCGGCCCGATCGACTTCAACGAGCTGACCATCGGGGGGACCAGCTACACCGCCACCCAGGGCGTCGCCGTGCTGGTCTGGATATTCTGCGTGCTCGCGATCATCCTCGTCCGCAACATCGCCCGGTCCCGGACCGGACGCGCGATGCGGGCCATCCACGACAACGAGCTGGCCGCCAGCGCGGCGGGAGTCAGCCTGTTCCGCGCCAAGATGGGCGCCTTCATCGTCTCCAGCTCGCTGGCCGCATTGTGCGGGGCACTCTATGCCCAGCAGCTGCGATTCCTGGAGCCGACCAACTTCGGACTCCTACTCTCGATCCAGTTCGTCGTCCTGCTCGTCATCGGTGGCTCCGGAACCACTGCCGGCCCGGTCATCGGCGCCTTCTTCGTCGCCGCCGTCCCCCTCGTCCTGCAGAACCTCGAGGCACTCCCCTTCATCCTGGCGCCGAACGAGGCCGGTTTCGGGTTCACGGGCGGCGAGCTCAGCAACTTCCTGTACGCGTTGCTGTTCGTGTTGTTCCTGCTGTTCGAACCCGGAGGTATCGCCCGCATCGTCGCCCGCCTGGGCCGAAGCGTCCGCCGGGCCACCCAGGGGCGCTCCGGCGCCCGGAATGGAGAATGATGAAGATCAATCGTCTCGCGGTCGGCCTCGCCGTCGCCGCGCTGGCGCTCGCCGGGTGCGCGGGCACCTCGGCGAACGACAGTGGAGGCACCGCCTCGTCCGGGAAGCTCAGCGCCGTTCCCGGATTCGATCCCAAGGAGGGAGTCATCCGCGTCGGCAACCTCCTACCGCTTTCGGGGCCATTGGCCGCCGCGGGACAAGACACCCTGCTGGGCACCCAGCTCTACATCGACCGGATCAACGCAGCGGGCGGGATCGCCGGCAAGTACCAGGTCAAACTGGTGAGCGCCGACACCAAGTACGACCCGCAGACCGCCCTGTCCGCCTACAACGGCCTGGCCGACAACGTCGTCATGCTCGGCAGCGTGCTCGGCACCGCCATCACCGGCGCTCTGCTGCCGCAGGCGAAGGCGGACGACATGCTGATGACCCAGGTCTCGGACACCTCGGCGTACCTGCGAGAGCCGCACGTACTCCTGCCACGGCCAACCTATGAGGCCTACGTCGTCAATGGCTTGGCGTACCTCGCCGAGCACGGCGGACAGGACAAGACCGTGTGCGGGCTACTACAGGACGACCCCTATGGGGAGAACATCAAGGTCGCCGCCGCCTACGCCGCCGACAAGCTGCGACTGAAGTACACCAAAGAGGTGCGATTCGCGACCACCACAACCGACTTCACCCCGCAGATCTCCCAGCTCAAGTCGGCCGGGTGCGAGATCGTCATCTGGGGCGGCACGAGCGGTACCACGACCCCGGCGATGACGTCCGCCGTCCAGCTGGATTTCACCCCTCAGTGGCTGTCCTTGAACAACGGCTTCGGCCAGTTCCTGCTTTCCTCCCCGATCGCCGACTACCTCGTCAAGAACTGGACGATCAGCTCCAGCGGCGTTCAGTGGGGCGACAAGTCGGTGCCCGGCATGACGCAGTTGCTCGAGGACTTCGGAAAGTACGCTCCGGCTGGTACAAAGCCGAATCCTAACGCGTTCATTCCGGGGTACGAATACGGCATCGCCATCGAGACGCTGCTGACCGAGGCGGTCAAGCAAGGCGACCTCAGCCACGCATCCATCGTCAAGATCTCGCAGTCGGGGCTCAAGTTGGACTTCAAGGGCCTGGCGCCGACGGTCACACTGGAGCCGGCGGCGAAGCGCACTCCGGCGTCGCCGGTGACGATCTACGCCGTGGACCCCACGGCCATCGGCGGACTGCATGTCGAGGCAGCCCAGTACGACTCCAAGGCCGCGAAGAACTACCCCTTCCCCTGAGCACACGGTTCGAGCTGGCGCCGGAATACCCCTAGTGGGGACCGCGGCGCCAGCTCGAATCGAATCCACCGCCTGAACTGTGTCCCTTGTTCGCGGTCACTGAACCGGAGGTCGTGCATGACTGCGACTCAGATTTTCGAGACTGCCGCGTACACGCGACGGGGAACGGTCGAGCTGACCCTTGACGTCTTCCGGCCCACGGTGAGCAGTCGGCGCTGTGCGGTTCTCGTCCTCCACGGTGGAGGCTGGCGTTACGGCGCCAAGGATGACGTGCACGAACGGACCGCCGCGCTGGCCGAGGCCGGCTTCACCGGACTTGCCGTGCAGTACCGCCTCCTCGACGTTGCCCCGTGGCCGGCCGCGCTGGCCGACGCTGCCGCCGCACTCGCCTGGGCACGGGTCAACGCCGCGCACCTAGATGTCGACCCGGACCATGTCGTCGTCCAGGGCCATTCGGCTGGGGCGCATCTCGGCTTGCTGACCGGGGCACTCGATCTCGCGGACCGTCCAGCTGCGATCGTCGCCTACGCGCCGCCGATCGGCTTCCACCCGGTCGCGCCGTCCCCGACCAACCCGGCAGGCGCCCCGCCCAGGCAGCTCGACGACCTCGGCCGTATCCCCAGCTGGGAGCTCTTCCCGCCAGACGCGACTCAGGGGGACCTCGACGCCGGCAGCCCGATCGGCCTGGTCGACGCAGCCTTTCCGCCAACCATCCTGTTCCACGGAACGACGGACACAGTGATCTACCCGCGATCAAGCATCGCCCTCCACCAGCGCCTCCTCGAGCACGGTATTCCCAGCGACTTGCACATCTACGCCGACCGCGGTCACGGGTTCGACAGGGCGCCCTCGATGACGGCGGCCACCGTGCTAGCCACGACATCCTTCCTCGAACGCACCGTCACCCACAGGGAACAGAGCGACGCCGAAGCACGGCGTTTCCCTCCCCCGGTCTGACGGACTGCCGGATCCACCGGAGCCCGCCGTGGCCGCGCGGGGCCGGCCAGCAGGCCGAGCATCGCACGATCTCGTCCGAGTGCGTTCGGCGGCGTGGAGACATCTTCGGAAAGGACTCACTGAAGTCAATTTCTATCAAAAACCCGAGGTAGCAAACCATCGAGATTGTCTGCCCACGGGAAGGCTTATGACACGACTTTGGAGGCGATCATGCTTAATGTAATTGTCGTTGGGGCCGGAATGGCCGGGCTAGCCGCGGCGATCGGACTGCGGGACCAGGGCCACAAAGTAACGGTCCTGGAGAAGGCGGGCGCCACCGGCGAGGTCGGTTCGGGGCTCCATGTGCAGCCCAACGCAGTGCGGGTGCTCATCGAGATGGGTTTGCGCCGAGAGATGGAGGCTGTGACAAGCAGCCCGATCAAGCGTCTGGCCCGTCGCTGGCAGGACGGCTCAGTGATCTTCGAGACGGAGCTGGGAAGCTGGGTCGAGGCCCGCTACGGCGCGCCCTTCTGGGCCGCGCATCGGGCCGACGTGCACCGGGTGCTCTTGGGGGCCGCCATCAGCCCCGAGAGGTCTGGACCTCCTGTCACGCTCCACTTGGGCACGACCGTACGCTCGGTGGACGAGGGGGACGGGGGCCCTGCAGTGGTGAGGGACCTCTCGGGCGGACAGTGGCCTGCCGACCTGATCGTCGGAGCCGATGGGATTCACTCCCCGGTGCGCGCTGCCATCGGCCTGCCGGAAAACCCCCGCTTCACCGGGGAGTGGTCAGTGGTGCACCTGATCCGCGCTAGCGACGTCCCCTCCTCCGAGGCGATGGAATGGACCTCGCGACCCGTCACAACGGTGTGGCTCGGGCCGAAGTCGCACGTCGTGGCCTACCCGGTGAGGGGCGGCAAGTTCCTCGCGCTGGGAGCCGCCTTGCCCGGCGAGCACACCGAGGAGACCAGGTCGGCCCTGGCGGAGCCCTCCTTCTGGCTGAACTCGTACGCCGGCTGGGATCCGCACCTGCTCGACCTGATGCGGGCCGCGCGGGAGGCGGCCTTCATCTGGCCGATCTTCGACCTTCCGCCTCTTCCGCGGTGGTCTCGAGGCCGCGTCTGCCTGATCGGGGATGCGGCCCACGCGATGCTTCCGTACCAAGGGCAGGGCCTGGCTCAGGGGATCGAGGACGCGTCCGCGCTGTCGTCGACCATGGCTGGGGTCGAATCGGACGGGGTTACGGCAGCGCTCCAAAAGTTCGTGGAGTCGCGCCGGCCCCGAGCGACTGCGGTGCAATGGGCCTCAGCGAACAATGTGACCGCGAACCACCTCGAGGATGGCCCTGAACAGCAGGAACGGGACCGGCGCATCGCCGCAAACGGCGGGAACACGTCGGTAGCGTACGACTGGCTCTGGGGCGGAAGTCCGACATCATCGCCACCGGCTATGCATGGTTAGCGGCGACCGACGTGTGGTCTCGTTCATAGCGCACCCTGTCGCGATCGCAGTGGAAAGTGAGCATGGAAAGAGGCCCTACGTGGCGTCGGACTCCTCGGCGTCGTGACCAGGCCGAACGGCAGTCACCAATGCAAGCGCTTGCGCAGTAGCTGGCTGTCGGCATGGCGACAGTAGGGACGTAGTGAGCGAGTCGGGCGAACCCCCGGGACACGGATCGTTGCCGGCGCCATGACGTCGCCCCCGAGACCTCAGCGCGCGAAGTCCCCGCCGTCGTACCGGAACCATCTCAGCTCCGCCAGCGTGGCTGCACGGTCGTCTTGGGCCGTTCCAGGCGTCGGGCGACCTCACTCAGCCCGACGCCTGGTTGTCCGCCACCGCCTCCAGCACGTGAACGACCGTCCGCACACTGCGCAGCGAGCCCAAATCCTCCAACTAGCGCCCCGCGCGATCGGTGAAACGGACCGGGAAGATACGCCCGAAGCCGCCGCGAGCCCCAATTCGCCTGGCGTGCTGCGATCCTGCCGGCCCGATCTGCGCGCACGCGTGTCACGGGGAGAGCAGCACACGCCCCATCACTCCGCCGCTCTCCAGCAGCGCCTGTGCCCTACCGGCCTCGGCCAGCGGTACCCGTCCGTGGATGACCGGCCGGATGTCCCCGTCGGCGAGCATCCGGAGGAGCTCCTCCGTTGCGGGCCGCCGGGCCTCGCGGTCGTCGTTGAACATGTGCATGTTGAACGCGCGCATCGCGGGGCTGTTGCGGAAGTGCTTCCGCATGGCCGGCACAACGTCGGGGGGCCACCCGTCGAGGCCTCCGAAGAGCACGACCAGGCCGAGCGGCGCGAGCAGATCGAAGTTCCGGGAGAAGCCCACACCTGCGACGGGATCGAGGACGAGGTCGACCCCTCGGCCTCCGGTAACTTCGCGCACCGGCCCTTCGAGCTCCTGGGATCGCTCGTTGACGGCGATAGTCGCACCCTGGGCCAGCGCGAAGTCGGCCTTCTCATCCGATCGGACGACGGCGATCACCTGCTTCCCGGCTGCCCGCGCCAGTTGGACGACCGCCGTACCGATTCCCCCCGCCGCCGCCCTGACCAGGACCGATTCGTAGCGGAATCCGCGGGTGGCGCTGTGGAGAAGGTGGTAGGCCACCTGGTAGCCCGCCAGCGTCGCTGCGGCCTCGAGACCGACACCCTCCGGCAACACGTACGGGACGCACTCGTCCACAGCGATGTACTCGGCGTAGCACCCGGCTCGTTGCGGCAGTTCGCGGGCGGACACGTACACCCGTTGCCCCTCGCCGAGCGTTCGCACGCCCGGACCGATCGCGGCGACCGTGCCGCTCATCTCGATCCCGGGCACTGTCGGCAGCGTCGGCATGTGCGGGTACTCGCCACGGCGCACGAGCACCTCAGGCATGTTCACGCCGATGGAATGAGCCTTCACCAGAACCTGTCCCGGCCCCGGGACCGGCGTCGGAACATCGCGGTACTCCAGCGCCTCCGGCCCGCCGGGCTTGGACAGCCAGATCGCCTTCACGGCAGCTTCCCCAAGCGCATCGCTGCACCCGAGCCGGACCGCTGTGGTCGGGTGACGGATGCTGCGGCTCGCTCGCGGGTCCACAGACCTCCCGGCGGGCAGCCCGCTTCCTCGTAGTAGAGCTTCGCTCCACGGCTGTCGACATAGGACACGGTCGCCTCCTCGAGGGCAGGATGTCGTCGCTGGGCGCTGCGCCTCCGTGTTCGCCGAGGACGGCGACCAGCCGGTTCGACCTTACCCGCGCCGGTCTGCATAAAGGAACACCTGTCCCGCTGTGGGGACCACCGACTGGCAACCTTCCGGCCCACGACAAGGGCGTCTCACCCCAGAACGGCCACCCCGGCTGGGAACGCCGTCGCGCCGGACGGCACGGTCAAAGCCGCGCATGTACGCGACCACCTGGGCCGCGGCGGCCGTCACTTTGTGCCCGTACCCGCCCGGATGTCAGCCGGCATGCGGCTGTCCGGCGTCGAGATGCTGATGGGCGCGATCGGCCGCCAGCCCTGAGGCTGCACGCACGCCGCGACCGAGACGACGCCCTTATTGAGTCCTCGTCGGCGATGGCATGACCCCGCGACGGATCGTCATCAACTCGGCGCGCAGATCCTCCGGATCAGTGAAGGTTTGCGGGGGCACCGCGCTCAGCCCGGCGTCCAGGTAGCTCTCGATCATGCTCTCCGGTACCGGGCCAGCACCGACTTTCCGGCGACCCCGCATGCAACGGCGACCGCGTCCAGATCGGCTTGACCAAGCGCAACGCGTGCGGCCTGTCCCGGCGCTCGATCAGCCACATCGGGCTGTTTCCGGCACGTCCAGGTCGACCGCCTCCTGCGTGTCCCCGTTGATCTCGATGAGCACCGGCAGCGGCACGTCACGCCACGGAGCAAGATCGTCCACCTGGTCGCTCAGCGTCCGAACGCGCTCCCCGAGACCCCAGCGCGCGAAGTCCCCGCCATCGGACCGGATCCATCCCAATTCCGCCAGCGTGACCAGGCTGCGCTGCACGGTGCTCTTGGGCAGTTCCAGGCGTCGGGCGACCTCGCTCAGCCTGATCGGCTGGTTGTCCGCCACCGCTTGCAAGACATGAAAGGCCGTCCGCACACTGCGCACCGAACCACCCCTCTTGTCTCAGGCGGTCCGCTGTGCGACCCACCGCACCATCTTTCGAAATCCGTCAACCCATTCGCAAACCCTTTGCCCACGCCGGCCCACCCGGGCGGGGTGGGCCCGACGACGCATCCTGCCGTCTCCGGCGCTCAGCCGCCGGCGGGCAGGACCTTCCCGGCGACGGACTCAGCGGTTCGCCGGAGCGCGCGCAGCAGTTCGACCACCATCGTCGCCGTCTCCTCATCTGTGAAGTTGCCGTGCTCGTCGAACCGCTCGTGCGCCCGGAAACATGCACCTGCGGCCTCGTCACGGGGATCGATTCGGTCCACAACCACACCTGGCGCAGCGCGAGCTGTGCCCGCAGGGTGCCGAAGTTTCCCCAAGACGCTCCAATAGCTCCGACAGGCTTACGGGACAAGCAATGGTCAAGGGGTGGACGCGCCGCCCAGTCGATGGCGTTCTTCAGCCCGCGGGGGATCGAGTAGTTGTACTCCGGAGTGACGATAAGCACGGCGTCGGCCTCGGTGATCCGGCGGCGTAGGTCGGCGACCGGCTGCGGCGGATCATCCATATCGAGATCCTGGTTATACATCGGCCGCTCGCCGATGCCGGAAAACGGCTCGATGATGTCCCCGCAGGCGCGAGATCGATGGCCGCACGCAGCAGGTTCGTGTTGCTGGATCGGGCCCGGAGGCTGCCGGAGATACCCACGACTGTGAAGTCGCTGTCACCCCCGCCGAACGCTATGTCGATCCTTCAGACCAGTCCATCTCTGCGTCCAACAGAGCGGACCGAGAGGACCGTCCGTCGATCCGCACGGATTGAGTTAGCACACCCTTTCGTTACGTTAACAGCGGTTAACACCAGGACGACAGATGCGAACGCCGCAGCGCACGCCGACCTGGCCACCAACCTTGCCGGCCAGCTGCAGCGCCTGGCCCTCGACGGTGGTGAGCGGGCCCGGCAGCGACACTGATCCGGGTCGTGGACCGAGCGGATCTTATAGCGGGCCTCCGCAACCAGTAAATGAGATTACCAACACACTCCACGGGGCCCTTTGCGGGCTGTTAGCGTGCCGCGTCATGATCAATAGACAGCGACGTGTCCTCCAGGTTCCGGGCTTGTTCGACTCGCAGCCCCGCGGCTATGCCCAGGTCGTCGTGGCCGGTGGTGTGGTCTACGTCGCCGGCCAGGGGGGCGTGGACGAGCAGATGCAGCTCGTCTCCACTGACTTCGCCGAGCAGGCGCGGGTGGCGCTCCGCAGTTGCGGCCTCGCCCTCGAGGCGGCCGGTGCCGGGTTCGACGACATCACCGCGATGACGGTGTATCTGACCGACATGAGCAACCTTGGGGCCTGGGGGGCGGTCAAGCGGGAAATAACGGGCGGGGTGCTCGCGGCCAGCACCGCCGTGGAGGTTTCGGCCCTGGCGATGCCGGGCCTTCTCGTTGAGGTCGCCGTCACCGCCGTCCTTCCCTGAGCCCTTCGTCCCCGCATTCAACGAGCAGGCCCGCTCGTTGCCGTGACGCAGGTCGACGCCGCGTCTCAGGTGACGCCCCGCATGGGGTAAGTCCAGGGCACGGCCCGCGTGGTTGTTCACGGGCGAGGGGCCATCGTGTGATGGTCAGCGAGACCAGGCCAGTGGTTCTCGCGGAAGGACACAGCACACGATGGCCCTGGACCAGTCTGCCCTGCTCGAGGTGCTCGACGCACTGAAGGCCACCGATGTCGACGACCGCGTCTGGTCGGCAGCCACCAGATCTTTCAGGCCATAATCGAGGCCGAACTCACCGCGGTGATCGGCGCCGGCCCGCACGAGCGCACCGCCCAGCGCAACGGTCACCGAGCGCGGACGCTGACTACCGCGGCCGGGGATGGGGATCTGCGGATCCCGAAGCTGCGGCCCGGCTCATTCTTCTCCTCGCTGCTGGGACGCCGCCGACGGATCGATCAGGCGCTGTTCGCGGCGGGGATGGAGGCCTACCTGCACTGCGTCTTGACGCGGAAGGTCGACGACCTGGTCCAGGCGCTGGGTGCCGACACCGGCATTTCCAGGTCCGAGGTCTCCCGCATCTGCGCCGACCTCGACGAGGTGGCAGCCTTCCGCGACCGCTCGCTGGCCGAGATCGCGTTCCCCTACGTGTTCCTCGACGCGGCGGCGAAGGGCTGCCCGGCTCGTGTCGGTGGCGTTCGGGCGGGCCGCCAGCACGGGAACTACCCGGCCGGTTAGGGCGAGGTCGGCTCGCGTCATGCCAGTCAGCGCGGGTTCGGCGAGCCGTTCGGGCCAGCCGTGGCCGGGCCGGTTCCGGGCGGCTGCGTGACGCGAACTCGGTGAGCGCCTCTGCGGTGGCGAAGCGCAGAGTGCTCGGCGGGATTGTTCGGCCGTGCTCGGCCGGCAGAGCCCGGGTGTCGGCGACGGCTCGGCCGATGGAGTTGGCGTTGACCCCGAGCAGGTCAGAGAGCGCGTTCATCGAGCAGAGCTGGCGCTGATAGACGACGGTAATCAACACCCGGTCGGCATTGGTGAGCAGTCCCGTGCTGCCCGCACGGGCCGCGCGGCGCCGCGGCCCACCGCACTGCTCGAAGCGCCATTGAGCGGCCCGGGCTGCCTGCGTCGGCGCCAGCAGGCTGGCCAACTCGGCCAACTCGCCGCCCGTCATACCCGTCAGCCGCGGGTCGGCAAGGACCGCCAGCACTAGCGCGGGCGCGCTCCTCGGCATCTACCGGCCCGATCTGGTCGCGGCTGGCCCGGAATGGCGCCCGAAGGGCGACCCCGTCCCAGTGGAGGACCACAGCTTCTTCAGCATGGGCCCGGAGATGCGGCTGGCATCCCCTACGGCGTCCACGACCTGAGCACCGATGCCGGCTTGGTTAACGTCGGGGGTCGACCACGACACCTTCGCGTTCGCCGTCGCCTCGATCCGCCACTGGTGGGTCGCCCGCGGCATGGTCGACCACCCGGGCTCAAACCGGCTTTTGTCGCCGCCGATGCAGGTGGCTCCAACAGCTATCGCTACCGGTTATGGAACGCCGAGCTGGCGGCGCTGGCCGCCGAGACTGGCCTGACGATCACGCTGCCACTTCCCGCCGGGCACCTCGAAGTGGAACAAGATCGAGCAGCGACTGTTCTCGCAGATCACCATGGACTGGCGTGGCCGGCCGCTGACCAGCCATCAGGTCGTCGTGGCCACCATCGCCTCCACGCGTATCCGGACCGGGCTGCGGGTGCCGGCGGAGCTGGATCCCGGCAGCTACCGGCTCGGGATCGCCGTTCCCGCTGGCGAGCTGCGCCGACTGCCGCTTGTCGCCCATGCCCGGCACGGCGCCTGGAACTTCACCATCGCCGCGACCGGTGGCGACCGGTTCGCAGGGTCTTCTGCGGGTTGGACTAGGTGTCGCAACCAGACAGGTTGTTCACGCGGCGAGGCGGCTGATCGGCGGCTGACCTTTCAGGGCGGAGTGGCTGCGGGCAGTGTTGTAGTGCTCCAGCCAGCTGTCCAGGGCGATGGTCCGCTGGTCGTTGCTGGTCCAGGCGGTGGCGTAGGCCCATTCGGTGCGCAGCGTGCGGTTAAACCGCTCGGCCTTGCCATTGGTCCAGGGATGGCCGGGCTGGATGAACCGGCGGCCGATGCCTAGCTCGGCGCAGGCGGCGATCCAGGCGTTGCCGCGGCGGTAGCTCATCGCGTTGTCGGTCAGCACCCGGGCCACGGTGACGTTCCGGGCGGCCAACCAGCCCACGGCGCGGGTCAGGAAGCCGGCGCAGGTAGCCACCCGCTCGTCGGGCAGCACCTCGACGTAGGCCAGCCGGGAATGGTCGTCGATGGCGACGTGCACGTAGTCGAAGCCGATCAGCGTCGTCTTGTGCCGGTGATCGACGGTGGCCTCCCGGCCGTGCACCCGCCACCCGCCGCCATCGGGGATGCGGCCGAGTTTCATGACGTCGACGTGCAGCAGGTCACCGGGGCGTTCACGCTCGTAGCGGCGCTCGCTGTGTCGTCGGCCGCGCAGCACCTCGCCGGTGAGCCGGTCGACCTCGGCCAGCCGCGGCAGCCCGGCTCGGGCCAGCACCGCGCCGATGGTGGAGGCCGCCACGCCCACCAGCGCGGCCAGCCGGACCGGGCCGGCATGGTGGGCGATGCGAGCAGCGATGGTCCGCTGCACGGTCTCCGCGGGTGTCTGCCGCGGCATCCGATGCGGGCGAGAGGAGCGGTCGGCCAGCCCGGCATCGCCCTCGGTGCGCCAGCGGCGGACCCACTTGTAGACCGTCTGCCGACTGATCCCCAGCTGCTTGGCCACCTCACCGGGACGGTGGCCGGCTCGGACACGGGCGACGATCAGCTTGCGGGCATACAGGGTCGTGCGGGCATTAGCGTGGGCCACGGAGACCTCCGGTTGGGAACGGCGACGTCAAGCACCGCCACTCCTTCCGGAGGTCTCCTTCGTGATCAAGCCGCCACGCCGACTGTCAACAACGTCCTTGGCTGCGACAACTAGGAGGCCGTCAGCGCCGACTGCCCCACCTCCTCGGTCGAGTCGTCGGGTGGTTTGAGCAGGGCCATGGAGCCCTCGGAGAGGTAGCGGCGGTCGGAGACCTGCCATTCGTCGTGCGTCTCGACCAGCACCGCGCCGGCCAGCCGCAGCAGTGATGCCGGGTTCGGGAAGACTCCCACGACCTCGGTGCGGCGCTTGATCTCTTTGTTGACCCGCTCGAGCGGGTAGGTCGACAGGCCTTCTTCCAGTGACTGAGCGGGAAGTCGGCGAAGGCCACCAGGTCGTCGGCCGCGTCGCGGAGCATGCTCTCGACTTGAGGGGAACTGACGGCCGAGCATGCCGGCGATCACGTCGAGCTGGGAATGCACGTGTTCGGCGTCGGGCTGGGCGAAGACAGTGCGGATGGCAGCGGCGACCATATCAGCCGTTGCCGCGGGCACGCGGGCCAGCAGACCCAGCTACACCACCGGGCGGGACGTCACCCTAGAGTGCCGTCGGCGTGACAAGCCGGGGCTCCAATCAGTCGTGCCCATACGCTGGGCCTTCACACGCCGCCCCCTGCTGCAGGTGACTGTTTTTCGACAGCTCAGGAACTTAGGCGGAGGCGGCGTGCCCTCGCTCATCAAACGAGATGATCATGCTCCGGCGCCGACACCCGAGTCAGCAGAGCCACTTCACCGACCGGCCCGCTGCGACGGGGGCAAGCCGTCACCAGAGCCGCGGCCGCAAGCCGTGATCACGTCGAGGGTAACAACAAGCCAAGCGTGAGTCCGGGAGGGCACGTGATGCTTATGACGCCGAGGCCCGCAGCTGACGTAGCGCACGGTCCCGTCGGTCCAGTTCGTCGAGCATCACCTTCGAGGCCGCCTGCATGGCGTCTGTCGGCGCCAACGAACCGTCGGGGCTGAGTAGCGACGCGATGAAAGCGATGTTGACGGACTCGTTGACTGGAACCGCCTTCACGGAAAGGAACACCTGCTTGAGCGCCTGCACGGCGCGGGTGCCGGCGGCCACTCCCCCGTAACTTACGAATCCGATCGTTTTGTCGCGCCATTCTGGGTGCAGGTAGTCGATGGCGTTCTTGGTGGCCGCATTGTATCCGTGGTTGTACTCCGGCACGACGAACACATGAATGTCACCGCGGCCGATTGTCGCGCTCCACTCGCGCGTGTGCTGCCTGGTGTAGCGCCCCATGGATGGATGCTCGGGCTCGTCGAGCAAGGGCAACGCGACTTCGGCCAAGTCTACGGCCTCGACCTTGAATGCCCCGTGTGCGCGAGCGACGTCGGCGAACCAGGCCGCGACGGCAGGCCCGACGCGGCCCGGCCGGGTGCTCCCGGTGATCACTTGCAGGACGGGTGCCGACACGCTTGTTCCTCCAGTTAGTCAGTTCAGAGAGGTAGATGATACATCATCTTAGTATGCTGTCGCCGTGCATGCGGCTTGGTTGGATGACACCGAACAGCGCGCCTGGCGTGCCTTCCTCCGGGTCCATGCGCAGGTGACGGGACGACTGGCGCGACAACTGCAGGAGGACTCCGTACTCTCGTCCGCCGACTACGACGTGCTCGTCCGTCTCACGGAGTCAGCCTCTTCTACTCTTCGCCCATCCGAGCTCGCTGAAAGGCTGCAGTGGGAACAGAGCCGTCTTTCACATCAACTCATCCGCATGGAACGTCGCGGACTTTTGCGGCGGCACGACCACCCGTCGGACGGACGAGGACTAGTGATCGAAGCGACCGATCGGGGGGAACGAGCATTACGGGACGCCGCCCCCGGCCACGTCGCCGCTGTACGGCGTCTTTTCCTCGACGGCATCCCTGTGTCAGAGCTAGAGAGTCTGGCCGAACTCCTGGAGCGGCTGCTGCATCGGCTCAGCGAGATGGACCCATAGGGGGCAAGCCGCAGCCAGCCCGAGCTGTCGCCACCGCCGACGCGGCTCGACCGCCGTCCTGAAGCACCTGTTGGGACGTCGCTCAGCGGCCGGCGAGGTCCTCGGCGAACTGACCCTCGAAGGCTTCCTGCACAATCTCAGCGCCGCCCGTACGTCCGCGGCCTTGAGGATGAAGCCCTGCATGCGGGGCGACCGGCCGAGATCGAAGCCCTCGATCGGCACCATGACGCCGTCGGTGTCGCCGACCGAAGATCAACGAGTCAGGGCGCCAAGATCAACGGTGGATCCGGGGTAAGAGTGAATGGTTGGGGTGTGGACGCGCAGCCCCATCGATGGCGTTCTTCAGGCCACCTGGGATCGAGTAGTTGTACTCCGGAGTGACGATGAGGACGGCGTCGGCCTCGGTGATGCGCTGGCGCAGATCGGCGACCGGCACCGGCGGGGCCTCCGTGTCCAGATCCTCGTTGTGGATGGGCAGACCCCCGAGGCGAAGTAGGGCTCGACGGTGATCCCTGACGGTGCCAGCTCGATTGCAGCCGCAACAGGCTCCTGTTGATGCACCCGGCCCGCAGGTTCCAGGATCCCCAGCACGGGGTCAGCAGTCATGCTCGGAAGGTGCATCCGGAGTCCGCAGAGTTCACCCTTTCGTCCCGTAGAATGGACCGGGGAGACCGCTGGACGAACCGGGCGAACTCCACTAGCCTTGCCTTCGTGACGTTAACGATGGTTAACAGCGCGGCCTCGAAGAACGCTGCAGAGCACAGGATCCTGGCCGCCGACCTGGCCGCCGAGCTGGAGCGGGTTGCCTTCGGCGGGGGTGAACGCGCACGTCAGCGGCACGTCGACCGGGGGAAGCTGCTGCCGCGCGAGCGGGTCGACGCGCTGCTCGACCCGGGCAGCCCGTTCCTCGAGCTCTCCCCGCTGGCCGCGCACGGGCTCTACGACGGTGACGCCCCGGCGGCGGGAATCATCACCGGCATCGGGCGGGTGTCGGGCCGCGAGTGCGTCGTCGTCGCCAACGACGCCACGGTCAAGGGCGGCACCTACTACCCGATGACCGTGAAGAAGCACCTCCGGGCCCAGGAGGTGGCCCTGCAGAACCGGCTGCCCTGCATCTACCTGGTCGACTCCGGCGGCGCGTTCCTGCCGATGCAGGACGAGGTCTTCCCCGACCGCGAGCACTTCGGCCGGATCTTCTACAACCAGGCCAACCTGTCGAAGGCCGGCGTCGCGCAGATCGCCGCTGTCCTCGGGTCGTGCACCGCCGGCGGTGCGTACGTGCCCGCGATGAGCGACGAGGCGGTCATCGTGCGCAACCAGGGCACGATCTTCCTCGGTGGCCCGCCGCTGGTGAAGGCGGCGACCGGCGAGGTCGTCACGGCCGAGGACCTCGGCGGCGGCGACCTGCACAGCCGCATCAGCGGCGTCACCGACCACCTCGCCGACGACGACGCGCACGCCCTGCAGCTGGTCCGCCAGATCGTCGGCACGCTCGGGCCGCGGGACGCCCGGCCGTGGGACGTCGAGCCCACGCACGAACCGATCCACCCGCCCGAGTCGATCTACGAGGTCGTCCCGACCGACCCGCGCACGCCCTACGACGTGCGCGAGGTGATCGCCCGGCTGGTCGACGGCAGCAGGTTCGCCGAGTTCAAGCCGCTCTACGGCGCCACGCTGGTCACCGGTTTCGCCCGGCTGCACGGCCACCCGGTCGGGATCATCGCCAACAACGGCGTGCTGTTCGCCGAGTCGGCGCTCAAGGGCGCGCACTTCATCGAACTGTGCGACCGCCGCAAGATCCCGCTGCTGTTCCTGCAGAACATCACCGGGTTCATGGTCGGCCGCGACTACGAGGCCGGCGGCATCGCCAAGCACGGCGCCAAGATGGTGACCGCGGTGGCATGCGCCCGGGTGCCCAAGCTGACCGTGGTCATCGGCGGCTCCTTCGGGGCGGGTAACTACTCGATGTGCGGCCGGGCCTACTCACCCCGCTTCCTCTTCACCTGGCCCAACGCCCGCATCTCGGTGATGGGCGGCGAGCAGGCCTCCAGCGTGCTGGCCACCGTCCGCCGCGACGGCGCCGAGGCCCGCGGCGAGGAGTGGTCGGCCGAGGACGAGGAGGCGTTCAAGAAGCCGATCCGCGACCAGTACGAGTCGCAGGGCCACCCGTACTACGCCACCGCCCGGCTCTGGGACGACGGCGTGATCGACCCCGCCCAGACCCGCACCGTCCTCGGCCTGGCGCTGTCCGCCTGCGCCAACGCCCCCCTCGAAGACGTCGGCTACGGCGTCTTCCGGATGTAGAGGCCACGACATGTTCGAGACCGTGCTCGTGGCCAACCGCGGGGAGATCGCCGTCCGCGTGATCCGGACCCTGCGCGAGATGGGCATCCGCTCCGTCGCCGTCTACTCCGACGCCGATGCCGGCGCCCGCCATGTCCGCGAGGCCGACACCGCTGTCCGGCTGGGCCCGGCGGCCGCCCGCGAGTCGTACCTGGCGATCGAGCGGGTGCTCGAGGCGGCGGTCCGGACCGGGGCCCAGGCGATCCACCCCGGCTACGGCTTCCTTTCCGAGAACACCGCCTTCGCGCAGGCCTGCGCCGATGCCGGGCTGGTCTTCGTCGGGCCGCCTGCCCGCGCAGTCGAGGTCATGGGCGACAAGATCCGCGCCAAGCGGACCGTCAGCGCCGCCGGGGTGCCGGTCGTCCCGGGCCGCACGGACCTCGGCATGACCGACGCCGACCTCGTCGCGGCGGCCGCGGAGGTCGGCTACCCCGTCCTGGTCAAGCCCTCGGCCGGGGGCGGGGGCAAGGGCATGCGCCTGGTGCAGTCCCCTGCCGACCTGCGCGACGCGCTGGTCTCGGCACGCCGCGAGGCGGCCACCAGCTTCGGGGACGACACGCTGTTCCTCGAGCGGTTCGTGCTCGACCCGCGGCACATCGAGGTCCAGGTGCTCGCCGACGCCCACGGCACGGTGCTGCACCTGGGTGAGCGGGAGTGCAGCCTTCAGCGCCGGCACCAAAAGATCATCGAAGAGGCGCCCTCGCCGCTTCTCACCGCCCCCCAGCGCGAGCGGTACGGCGCCCTCGCCGTCGAGGTCGCCCGCGCCGTCGATTACACCGGCGCCGGGACCGTCGAGTTCATCGTCTCGGGCGACTCCCCTGACGAGCCGTTCTTCATGGAGATGAACACGCGGCTGCAGGTCGAGCACCCCGTCACCGAGCTGATCACCGGCATCGACCTGGTCGAACAGCAACTACGGGTGGCCGCCGGGGAGCCCTTGGGCTTCGGTCAGGGCGACGTCCGGCTGACCGGGCACGCCGTAGAGGCTCGCGTCTACGCGGAGGACCCCAGCCGCGGATTCCTCCCTACTGGCGGAACCGCGCTGGTGCTCGACGAGCCGGCCGCCGAGGGGGTCCGGGTCGATAGCGGGCTACGCGCGGGCGGCCCGGTCGGCACCACCTACGACCCCATGCTGTCCAAGGTCATCGCCTGGGCACCGGACCGCGACGCCGCCCTCAGCCGTCTCGACCGGGCGCTTGCCGACACCGTCGTCCTCGGCGTCGGCACGAACACTGGCTTCCTCCGAACCCTGCTCGCCCATCCAGACGTCCGTGCGGGGCGACTGGACACCGGCCTGGTGGAGCGGGACCTCGAGAAGCTCGTGGACGCCGTCGTACCGATCGAAGCCTATGCCGCGTTCGCCCTGACGCGGTGGGCCGCCTCGCAGCCCGCTGGGGGGGTCGTCGACCCCTGGGACGCGCCCAGCGGCTGGCGGACCGGCGGCAGGCGGGCTCCCCTGATCTGGAACGTCGCTGACGCCGACGGGGACCGTCTGTCGGTGTCGCTCGCCGGCGGAACGGAACTGCGGGTCGGTGACGGGAACGAGCACCACGTGGACGCCGATCCGGTGCCCGGCGGCCTTCTCGTGACTCTCGACGGACGAGCCGCAACCGCGCGGACCGTCCGGGACGGCGCCACGACCTGGGTGCACGTCAACGGGCGGACCTTCGCCCTGACCGAGCTTCCCCCGGCGAAGCTGGGCGCCGGCCCAACGTCCGCCGACAAGACCGTGCGCAGTCCCATGCCGGGGTCGGTGATCGCGGTGCACGTGGTCGACGGCGCGACGGTCGAGGAGGGAACACCACTGCTCGCAGTGGAGGCGATGAAGATGGAGCACACGCTCACGGCCCCCGTTGCGGGCACCCTCGAGCTGGCCGTGCAAGTAGGCGACCAGGTCGCCGTCGATCAGCAGCTGGCAGTCGTGCATGCGACTGAGGCGCCGTGACCGCCACGCCGCCCGAGCTGCCTCAGCGAGTCCACATCCACTACCTCGGCCCTAGGTGCGGCCCGCAGGGCGAGTCCACAGTTCTGCCCGACCGAATCGCCGCCATGCCCCCCTCCGCCGGCCACTCGGCGTAGGCACAGTCCGTTCCTCAGGAGGACCCTTGACCAGCGCGTCCGTCCCCGCCCTGCCCTCCCGCCCGCTCGTCCTGGCCGACCTGCTGCCCGCCGTCCGTGCGCGCAGCGCGGGGCTCGTCGTCCTCGGGGTGCTGTTCACCGCGCTCCTCGCGCAGGTGTCCGTCCCGGTCCCCGGCTCGCCCGTACCGATAACAGGACAGACGCTGGCCGTCGTCCTGACTGCCGCGGCCCTCGGCCCGTTGCGGGGTACGGCGGTCCAGGTCCTCTACATCATGACCGCTCTCGTCGGCTTGCCCTTCTACTCCGGCGCCTCAGGCGGGGTTGACGTGGTCATGGGAGCCACTGGCGGTTACGTGGTCGGCTTCGTCCCAGCGGCCTACCTCATCGGACTGGCTGCCCAGCGCGGCGCCGACCGCAATCCTCTGAAGGCCTTGCCACTCTTTGCCGCCGGCCAGGCGGTCATCTTCGCAGTGGGTGTGCCCTGGCTGGCGGTGAGCACGGGGATGACCGCCTCGCAGGCGCTCGACGCCGGCTTCTACCCGTTCATCCTCGGCGGCATTGTGAAGGCGGGCGTCGCCGCCGCCGTGCTGGGGACAGCGTGGAAGGCCGTCCACGCCCGAGACACCCGCCGCGGTCGCTGAACGGCTCGCCCGCGCATCGCCCACTGACGGCCACCAACGACCCGGGAGTACGCGTGAACGAGATCAGGGACGCCATCCTCGCCGACCAGCTGGATGCCGTGGCAGGCATGCAGGTGCCGGAGTCCTACCGCGCGGTCCTGGTGCGCAAGGACGAGCAGCACATGTTCGATGGCCTCGACGCCAAGGACAAGGACCCGCGCAAGTCGCTGCACGTCGAGGAGGTCGCCACCCCCGAGATCGGCCCGGGTGAGGCGATCGTCGCGGTGATGGCCTCGTCGGTGAACTACAACACCGTCTGGACGTCGATCTTCGAGCCCGTCTCGACCTTCGGGTTCCTCGAGCGCTACGGCCGGGTCTCCGAGCTGACCAAGCGGCACGACCTGCCCTACCACGTGGTGGGCTCCGACCTCGCCGGCGTCGTGCTGCAGGTCGGCCCGGGCGTCAACAAGTGGAAGCCCGGCGACGAGGTCGTGGCGCACTGCCTGTCCGTCGAACTCGAGGACCCGGCCGGCCACGACGACACGATGATGGACCCGCAGCAGCGCATCTGGGGCTTCGAGACCAACTTCGGCGGCCTCGCCGAGCTGGCCCTGGTCAAGAGCAACCAGCTCATGCCCAAGCCCGGCCACCTCAGCTGGGAGGAGGCGGCCGCCCCGGGGCTGGTCAACTCCACCGCCTACCGGCAGCTGGTCAGCCACCACGGCGCCAACATGAAGCAGGGCGACGTCGTCCTGATCTGGGGCGCCTCCGGCGGCCTCGGCTCCTACGCCACCCAGATGGCCCTCAACGGCGGGGCCATCCCGGTCTGCGTCGTCTCCAGCCCGGAGAAGGCCGCGATCTGCCGCGCCATGGGCGCCGACCTCATCATCGATCGCAACGCCGAGGACTACCGGTTCTGGCTCGACTACTACGAGCAGGACCCCAAGGAGTGGCAGCGCCTGGGCAAGAAGATCCGCGAGCTCACCGGTGGCGACGACGTCGACATCGTCTTCGAGCACCCGGGCCGGGAGACCTTCGGCGCCAGCGTCTACGTGGCGAAGAAGGGCGGCACGATCGTCACCTGCGCCTCCACCAGCGGCTACATGCACCAGTACGACAACCGGTACCTCTGGATGAACCTCAAGCGGATCATCGGCTCGCACTTCGCCAACTACAAGGAGGCGTGGGAGGCCAACCGGCTCATCGACAAGGGCCTCATCCACCCGACGCTGTCGAAGGTGTACTCGATGGACGACGTCGGCCAGGCCGCCTACGACGTCCACCACAACCTCCACCAGGGCAAGGTCGGCGTCCTCACCCTCGCCCCCGAGGAGGGGCTCGGCGTCCGCGACCAGGAGAAGCGCGCCAAGCACATCGACGCGATCAACCGCTTCCGCGGGGTCTGACGTCACGAAGCCAACAGGCCGAAAGCACGACACACCACCCATCAGGCAGAGAAGAGAGTTCCGTGGCGGACGAGGTCCTGGTTGACCAGCACGACGGCGTGCTCGTCATCACCATCAACCGACCTGAGGCGAAGAATGCACTCAACAGGTCCGTCGCCGAGGCGATCGCAAAGGCGATCGACGAACTGGACCGCTCCACGGACGTGAGCGTCGGTGTGCTGACCGGAGCGGGAGGCTCGTTCTCGGCCGGGATGGATCTGAAGGCCTTTCTGCGGGACGAGAGTCCTTTCATCGAGGGCCGGGGGCTGTGTGGCATCACGGAGACACCGCCACGCAAACCGTTGATCGGAGCGGTCGAGGGCTGGGCCTTGGCGGGGGGCTTCGAGCTGGTCCTGGCATGCGACTTGATCGTCGCGGCGCGGACGGCGCGTTTCGGCGTCCCCGAGGTCAAGCGTTCGCTGGTGGCCGCGGCCGGAGGCGCGTTCCTGCTGCCGCGGCGGATCCCTTACGCCCTGGCGATGGAGTTGCTGCTCACGGGGGATCCCGTTTCCGCGACGCGTGCGGCGGAGATGGGCCTCGTCAACCGCCTGACGGCAGAAGGGGAGGCCCTCGCCGGAGCCCTGGAGCTCGCGGCGACCGTGGCAGCGAATGGCCCGCTGGCACTGGCTGCCACCAAGTCGATCGCGCGTGGAAGTCACGACTGGACTCTGGCCCAGGGCTGGCACAAGCAGGCGGAGATGAGCGCGGGAGTGCTCGCCAGCGCCGACGCCCGCGAAGGGGCGGCCGCCTTCGCCGAGAAGCGGACGCCGGTCTGGACAGGCTGCTGAGAGTCCGCTCGCTGATTCGACAGCGCAGCAACGGCCGTGCATGACACGGCGCCTTCCCGCGGCTATGTCGTGGTGATACGCCGATCGGAACCACCGCGGGGAAGCAGCTGCAGAGCGGCCTGCACGACCTCCTTCTCGTTGAGGAGCACGGCTTCGGCGGCTGGCCCCAGGGGGATGAAGCTGTCGGCGCTGGTCACCCGTGCGACCGGCGCGGCGAACCCACCATCGATCAGGGCAGCGACGACCCCCTCGGAGACTCCTCCGCTGTGCCGAGTCTCGTCGACGACGAGAACTGACTGAGAAAGCGCGGCATGATGCAGAAGCGCCTCGACCGGCAGGGGTGAGAGCCAGCGCAGGTCGAGGACGGTCGCGTGGACGCCGACCTCGGCCAGTTCGGCCGCGGCCCTCCGGCTGATATGGACCCCGTTCCCGAAGGTCACGAGGAGTAGATCTCGTCCCGTGCCGTGAACGCCCACCTCCCCGATGGGGATCGTGGCGCCCTCTGAGTGGGGTGACGGGTAGGCCGCCACCCATCCTCCGTCGCCCTCCTCCAACAGGTCCCGGGTGTGATACTTCGCGATCGGCTCCAGGAAGACGCAGACACGGCCGTCCTGCTGGGCAAGCGCGAAGCAGGCCCTCAGGAGACCCGGAGCGTCTGCTGGGTGACTGGGCACGGCAAGAACCAAGCCTGGGATGTCGCGGAGTACGGCCACCGAGTTGTCGTTGTGGAAGTGGCCCCCGAAGCCCCGCTGATAGGCGAGCCCGGCGATCCGTACGACCATGCCGTTCTGGTACTGGCCGTTCGAGAAGAAACGGAGCGATGCGGCCTCACCGCGCAACTGGTCTTCCGCGTTGTGCAGATAGGCGAGGTACTGGATCTCCGGTATGGGCACGAAGCCCGCGAGGGCGGATCCGAGGGCGACGCCCAGGATGGTCTGCTCGTCCAGCAGGGTGTCGAACACCCGCCCTCCGCCGAAGCGCCTGCGGATTCCGCGCGTCACCCCATAGACACCGCCCTTGACCGCGACGTCCTCACCGAAGAGAAGCGCAGATGGGTGCGCCGCCATGAGGTCGGTCAAGGTCGCGTTGATGGACTGCGCCAACGTCATCTCGGGGCCGTCCTCGGGCAGATCGCCGTCCCACAACTGATCCCGGACGTTCGGCGGGGCCAGGTCGACCCTCGGCGTGGAGCGCGGAAGCGCCAGTGGAGCCATGACCGACTCCCGACTGTCCAGCCGCTTCTCGTCCAGCACCGCGTCGGCCTCCTGCATCACCGCGCGACGCACGGCCTCGTACTCCTGCAGGGCATCGGGACCCGAGAGGGCGCCAGCATCGACCAGCGCGCGGGCCGTCGCGATCAACGGGTCGCGGTCGTAGCTGGCGAGTATCTCAGCGGCTGACCGGTAGGCGATCTCTGCGTCAGAGCCGGCGTGGCCCATGAACCGCACGGTGCGCAGGTGCAGGATGCCCGCGCGTCGGGTTCGTCGAACCGTCGCCAGGGCTTCCTCGGTGACCCGCAGGAGCTCGACCGGAGAATCACCTTCCGCGCGCCAGTACGGCACGCCGCTCACCGACTCGAGCATTGCCGCGGGCCAGCCATGTGGAGACGGCGTGCTGATGCCGATACCGTTGTCCTCACACACGAAGAGCACTGGGCAATTCATGCCCCGGTGGCCGAGGTAGGCGGCGGAGTTCAACGCCCCGACGGCTGTCGAGTGGTTGGCCGAAGCGTCACCGAAGCTGCACAGGACCACAGCGTCGGTCGGCCATGGCGTCCGGAGTCCGAGGCGCTTGGCCAATCCGAGGGAAAACCCCAAGCCAACGGCTCGGGGCAAGTGAGAAGCGATCGTCGACGTCTGCGGAATGATGTGCAGGTCGGCGTTCCCGAACACCTTGTGCCGCCCGCCCGAAATGGGATCTGCTGCCGCCGTGGCGAGGCTGAGGAGGATGTCCCGCGATGCGCTGTCGTGGCCGGCCAGGCGGGCCCGTGCGGCGTACAGACCTCCCGATCGGTAATGCAGGAGTGCGGGGTCATCCACGCGGGACAACAGGCCGACGGCAGCGTTGCTCTCGTGCCCGGCCGAGCCGATGGTGTAGTGGCCCTTGCTCTGGCTCTGCAGCCATCGCGCGGCAAAGTCCAGGTGGCGGCTCTGCACCTGCGCTGCGAACAACCGCCGCAGCGTGGAGACGGTGTTCGCGTCGGTGGTGGGTTCGTGGTGCGGGGCGCCTGCGCCCAGACTGCCGAGGACCCGGACGGCGTATTCGTCGATCGCTTCCACCGCGTGCTCCTTCACCAGCGACACTTCTCGGCAGCGTGCGGTGTCGCACGCATGGACGGAACTCAGCCCGAGCTGTCGCCGTCGGGGATACGCCTCCCAATGCTTTGCAGCACTCGCTCGGCCTGCTTGAAAACCGGCCCGTCGACCATGCGCCCCTCGAAGGCAGTCACGCTGCGGTCGTCGCCGACATGCTGGAAGAGTCGCCGCGCCCAGTCCACTGCCTGGGCCGAGGGCGTGTAGCAGTCGCGGATGACCGGCACCTGCGAGGGATGGATCGCGACGGTCGCATCGAACCCGACGGCGGCTGCGTCCTCGCATTCCTCTCGCAACCCGTCCAGGTCCGCGATATCCATGTGCACTGCATCGAGCGCCAGCCGACCCCGCGCCTTTGCGGCGATCAGCGTCTGTGACCGGGCGAAGCGGGCGATGTCGCGATAGGCCCCACCCGAGCGGCGGCTGGACGTTCCTCCCATGCTTGCGACGAGGTCGTCGGCCCCCCACATGAGTCCCAGCACGTTGGCCGGCTCAACAAGGGCGAGGACGCCTGCGACCCCTCGCGGCGTTTCCACCAGAGGCACAACCTGAGCGTCAATCGCAGCCACATCGTGCCAGCGCTCCGCCTTCGCCAGCATGACGCAGCGGATACCCAACTCGGCGACCAATCCAAGGTCATGGGGGTGCTCCTGCGAGTTGGCAGGATTGACCCGCACGACCGTTCGGGTCAGATCGAGCCCCTGCGCGGACGCCAACTGGCGCAGCAGCAGCCGCGCTTCGGACTTGCGATCCGGCGCCACCGCGTCTTCGAGATCGATGATCACGACGTCGGCACGGTCCAGCGCCTTTGCGTACCGATCCGGCCGGTCACCAGGGCAGAACAGCCAGGCAGGGCCGGTGATCGCGTCGAGCTCCGGGACGACCCAGGGAAGCCTCGACACCGCATCAGTCATCGGGAGCCATCCTCACCAGCGTCTTGCGTGTCGCCGTCGCCACCACGTCCCCGCGCTCATTACGGGCTGTGTGCACCAGAGTCACCACTCCCTCACCGGGCCTTGACGCCGACGGTCGCTTATCGGCAACCAAGGTCTCTGCATAGAGGGTGTCGCCGAGTCGTACCGGCCGCGGGAAGGCGACATCGGTGAATCCCAGATTGGCCACCAACGTCCCCTGGGTCATCTGCGAAACGGAGAGACCCACCAACGTGGACAACGTGAACATCGAATTCACGAGCCGTTCATGGAACGGGGCGACGCTCGCGCTGGCGAAGGCATCCAGATGCAATGGCTGAGTATTCATGGTGAGAGCGGTGAACAGCACGTTGTCTGCCTCGGTGACCGTGCGCCCTGGCCGGTGTTCATACACGGTCCCCACGTCGAACTCCTCGTACCAGAGCCCGCGCTGAACGACTCGTCGCGCCTCGGCGGAGGGGGGCGAGGCGTCATCTGTCACGAGGTGTGGCTCCATTGATCGACTCCCACGCGGAAAGAGAAGGGCACAGTGACGAACGGCTGTGGACCCAGGTGATTGGCCTATGCGGACGCGTCTCCGCGGGAACTGCACCAGGCGCTGCTGGAAGAAGGCCGAGCGTCATGCAGGCGGCCGTCTCGAAGCGGAAGGGACATGCGACTCCTCACCCCGTCGGACGGCGCGGACATACCCCACAGACTCAGGCGGTCCGCTAGACGGTTCGAGCGGTTCGTAAGGCGAAACGCTAGCCACCGCGTCCGAGGGTGTCAACGCCTCGCGTCTCAGCGCTCGAGCGAGGGGCTGGGGGACGGGCGATCAGGAACTCCTCAACCCCTTCCGCGCCTGTTTCGGTTGCCGAGCTCGCTCGGCACCCCGCCGCGGGAGCTCGCTTTACGGGCCGGTAACCACCAAAAGCGGTAGTTCCCCAGCACAGAGCCACCGCATGGCAGTGCGTGGGCCGACTGTCACACTTCGTGCTCCCCGAACCGCACGTCGCGACGCCTGGCGCTCGTCGGCAGGCCGGACTAGTGTCCCACTAACTGACTGCGGCGGTCCGCTCAGCGGACCGGAATCGTCCGCTTGACGGTGCAGGGAGCAAAACAAAGGTCGGCACAGTGGCCGGCCCTGATGGACGAAGGTGTCTTTCAATGCTGGAGATGCGCGCGGCACGGGGTTCAGCCTGATGGAGGCTTTCGCGTTGCGGTCACTGTTCTCGCGCTTGTCCATGGCCGGCCGTCAGCGTGACAGCGCGGCGACCTGCATGCGGGGCCCTTCAGGCCCCCTGGCGCCCGGCGCAAACACCACGATCTTGCCGACCGCCGGCGAACTCTTCGAAGAATCCGTCCGCATGCCTCTTTGGCCGGCGTAAGCGCCTCGGGCGGCTCGGCCCACATCCGCCCACCAGCCGGGGTCGCCACGTCGGTGTAGAGCCGCATGCGCGAATCCTCGTCCTGCAGATCTAGCGGCCAACCAGTTTGCCTCGTGCCGACAGGGGGTTGAGATGGTGACGTCAGATGACCGTTGGACGTGTCCGCTGTGCGACCGCACCTTCGTCGTCGACGAATTCCGGGGAGAGGCTGTCGGCGCGCTCGCCGCCGTCCGGACCGAGCATGCCCAGGAGCACGCTAGGGAGGACTCGATTCCGCCCCCGCCGCGCCCTTGGACACGAAGGAAAGCCGACGGCAGCAAGGGACCGGTATGAGCGATCACATTACTTGGGAGACGTGCCCACGGTGCCGTCGTCCGGCAGCCGTCGGCTGGATTGACGTGGAGCCGTGGGAGTTCGACTGCGTGTCGCGCTGCGCGCTCACGGTCGCGGAGTTCTCCAAGCTGACCGCCGGTAGGGGGCAGAAGGCGGGTCCTGAGGACAGGAAAGCCCTAGTGGTCCCCGACGCCGCGGCCTGACCCCCATCCGCTGCGCTGCGCTGTTGACGACCCTGCCCGGCGGCGCCGACGCCAGAGCCCCGGATGTCACGCGGTCGAAGCGACTGGACCGCTCTCGGACGGTCGCGCTCTAGCACGAGGTGCCGCATAACTGCCGGGGGCTCAGCGGCCGGGAGCGTGCCCCGCGGAGAGCGCATCCGCGTCGTGGCGGCACATGCACTGGCCCCGGTACGTCGCGAGACACCCAAACGGTGACGACGTGATACTTCACCCCCGCGCAGAAACGGAGCAGCCGTTGCTTTGGCCGTGGCTCTGACATTCACACTGAGGCACTCTGAAGGCACGACATCCGTCCGACTTGGCGCTGACCAGCCAAGAAGGCGCCTGGAATCTCAAGCCTTCCAAGCTGGCCATGCCGGTTCGATCCCGGTCACCCGCTCAATTGCTGCTCAGGCCTCTGGTCGCCGGTTCTCATTGCCTACCGCTACGACGGACACGTCACGCCGCGTCCTCACCGGGCTTGCACCGCGCGTGGCCGGCGCTTGGCCGCGAACGACCTGATGCTCCGCGGCGACCCGCCGAGTGACTCCTCGAGCGGAACGCCGGGGTGCTGCTCCGCCGGCCGGCTCTGCAGGACGAATTCGAGGACCGCTGACCGGCTCGGGCAACAGGGGCGCTGTGTCGGGTCGGAAGGTCTTCCCGGTTCACGGAGCGGAACACGATCGTTGCGAGCGTCACATCGGACCGGTGTTCTGCCGGCACGCGTCACGCGTGATGTAGCGCATCTGCCCCTTCGGATGCGCGGGCGTAGCCAGGACGTCGTCCGACACCGAGGAGACAGACCCATGTGCGATTCCCATCAGACCGACCCCCGTGCACCGAGCCGGAGGCCACGGGCAGCATGAACCCGCTGCTGTCCCGACGGGGCAGTCCTCGGCGCGATGGCGGCCTCGGCCGCCGCGGTCACCGCCGGCAGCCTGCTCGGTCGAATGCCGTCGGCGCAGGCGGCACCGACCCGATCCACCGGCCTTGACCTGACGCTCCTCGGGACGCTCGGCGGGCCCCCGCCGGTCGCCGGCAAGCAGGGCTTCCAGACGCCGGTCGACATCTACGGGCCCGGCCCTTCCGGCTACGACTCGCTGATTCCCGGAGCCCCCGGCCCGGTTCCAGGAACGGTCGGCATGATGGCGCTGGCGAACCAGACGTTCGCGACGCACTCCACCTTCTTCCTCGCCGAGCACATCGGCATCGATCTCTCCACCATGTACCGGGCGCAGGACGTCATGCCTCCTACGAGTGCCGGCGCCTCGCTCGCGAACAAGGCCCCCACCACGATGACGCCCTTCACCGTGATGGAGAACGACGACATCAAGGTCACGGCGATCCTGGTGCCGCACGGTGCGGTCTACCCGGCCTACGCCTACCGCTTCGACACCGACCACGGCAGCGTCGTCTTCTCCGGCGACGCGGCGCCGACGCCGAACATGCCGCGGTTCGCACAGAACGCCGACGTCCTGGTCCACGAGGCGGTCGACACGGATTCCCTCGCCGGGCTGGGCTACCCGCCGGCGGGGATCGAGCACATCCGAACCGTGCACACCGACGTGAAACTTCTCGGCGGCATCGCAGCGGCGTCGAATGTGAAGACCCTCGTCGCCAGCCACCTGGTGCCTGGCGATCTGGACCTGGTCTCCCAGGCGAGGTGGCGCAAGCTCCTGCTCAACAGCGGTCGCCAGGCCCACTTCCGCGGTGACATGGTCGCCGGTTCGGACCTCATGCACCTGAGCGTGGGCCAGACGTCCGGCCACGCTCGATGACCTGACCGCCGTCCATGGGCTCGTGGCCGGGCGGGCGCGCGTTCTGCACCGCCCGGCGCGTCACCGGGGCCGTGTCGCCGTCAGACGCGCGCGATCCTGCCCGGCGGGGGCTCGGGGACGGCGTGGGGATGCAGGGCCCACGCCAGGGCCTCGATCCCGTCGACCAGCGACGGGCCGGGCTGGACGACGAAGCGGCCCGAGTCGATGGCGACCAGCGGCACGCCGGGGAGACGCTCGGCCACTGCCGCGCACTGCTCGAGAGCGCCGTCCAGGTCGAAGCCGCATGGTGCGACCACGACGACGTCCGCCGGCGGCAGGTCCTCCCACGCCGCCGGGACGCTGCGCCCGCCCGGCAGCCCGCCCACCGGCGTCCCGCCGGCGCGGGTGATCAGTTCGGGCACCCAGTGGCCGGGCAGGAACGGCGGATCGGTCCACTCGAGAACCAGTACGCGCGGCCGCGGCCGGCCCGCCACAGCGCGGTCGACCGCGACCAGCCGGGCGCGCAGCTCGTCGAGCACACCCGCGGACGGCACCCCGCACGCCTGCCCGACCGCCGCGATCGAGTCGAGGACGTCCTCGAGGGTGTGGGGGTCGAGTGACAGGACGTCGGCGTCCGTGCCGATCAGCCGGCAGGCGTCCTCCACGGTCCCGGCGGGCAGCGCGCACACCCGGCAGAGGTCCTGGGTCAGGATGAGGTCAGGTTCGACAGCCGCCAGGGCCACAGGATCCAGCTCGTACATGGGCAGTCCCCGGGCGGCGCGCTCGCGCACCCAGCGGTCGATCTCCACCGGCGCCAACCCGGACGGGATGGCGGTGTCGACCACGACGGGCAGCCGACCCCGGGCCTCCGCATCGCATTCGAACGTGACCGCCACGAGGCGATCGGCCGCTCCCAGCGCGGTCACGATCTCGGTGGCGGCGGGCAGCAGGGACGCGATCCGCATGCGGCAAAGACTACGAATGGGCCATGCAGCTGCTCGGCATCTCCCTCGCTGCGGCGTCGGCCGTGCTGTTCGCCGTCGGCGCCGTCGTGCAGCAGGAAGTCGCCGCCGACACCACCGCCGGCGGCAGACTGCAATTGCGCCGGGTGCTCACGCACCCGGCCTGGCTCGCCGGTCAGGTCGCCACCGCGGTCGCTGTCGCCCTGCAGGTCGCGGCCCTCGGGCTGGCCCCGGTGTCGGTGGTTCAGCCGCTGCTGGCCGGGGGACTCGTCGTCGCACTGGCCATCCGCACGGTGCGCGACCGAGCCGTCCCCTCGGCCGGCGACCTGGTGGGCGCCGCGCTGGCCGCGGGCGGGCTCGCGATCTTCCTCATCGCAGCGCGGCCGGCCGACGTCTCGAAGGACACGATCCCCGGCAGCGGCGCCGTCCTCGTCGCCGCACTGCTCGCCCTCGTCCTGATCGCGGGGACCATCTGGCTGAAGCAGGGCACACGTGGGGCGCTCGCGGCAGGACTGGCCGCCGGCATCGCGATGGGCATCGCCGCCGTCCTCATCTCCGCCGCGCTCAGTACGTTCAGCCACCACGGCCTCGCCGCGGCCCTGCGCAGCCCGGCGCCCTGGGCCGCGCTGGTGGTCGGGATCGCCGCCGAGTACGCCTGCCAGCAGGCCTTCTCCAAGGGCGCACTCGCCTGGTCGCTGCCCGCGCTGACGGTGGCCGACCCGCTGGCTGCCGTCCCCGTGGCGCTGATCCTGCTCGGGGAACGCCTCGAATCGGGGCACGCCACCGTGTGGGTGCCGGCGGCGATCGCCGCGGCGGCCGGGGTCGTGCTGCTGGCCAGGTCGCCGGCGCAGCGACGGGTGGCGTCCGCGGGAGCGTGAGCAACCAGCGAACTCACAGGACGCGCTGATTCACTGCCCCGCATGTCAACGGGAGAAGTCGGCGCCCGGCGGTCGACCGTGAACCCCTCCGGCTGGCGCGCGGTCACCGCGCGCAACCGCCTGGTCGTCATGATCATCCTGGGCGCGGTGGTCGCCGTCGTCGTCGGCCTGCAGGCCTCGTGGCCGTACGCAGCACTCGCCGGCTGGGACACCGCGGCGCTGGTCTTCACCGCCTGGGTCTGGCTGATGATGGCGTCGATGAACTCGGCCGACACCGCGGACCACGCCACGCAGCAGGAACCGGGCCGGGCCCAGACCGACGTCCTGGTCCTGATGGCGGCCGTGGCCAGCCTGGCCGCCGTCGGCTACGTGCTCGTCCAGGCGAGTTCCGCGAAGGGGCCGGCGCAGGATCTGCTGGCCGGCCTCGGGGTGCTCAGCGTCGCGCTGTCCTGGTTCGCCGTCCACACGCTGTTCGCGCTGCGGTACGCGCGGCTGTACTACGGCGGCGCGCCGGGCGGCATCGACTTCAACCAGACCGCACCGCCGCGCTACCTGGACTTCGCCTACGTGGCGTTCACCATCGGCATGACCTTCCAGGTCTCCGACACCGACCTGCAGACGCCGGCCATCCGCACCACGGCGCTGCGCCACGCGCTCCTGGGCTACCTGTTCGGCGCGGTCATCCTGGCCGCGACGATCAACCTCATCGCCGGGCTGGCCAGCTCGAGCGGCGGCGGCGGCGGCGGCGGATAGCTCAGCTCGAGCGCTCGGGCCGCACGAACGGGAACGCCAGCGTGGAGCGGATCCCGCCGCCGGTCAGGAGCATGACCAGCCGGTCGACCCCCATGCCCATCCCGCCGGTCGGCGGCATCGCGTAGCCCAGGGCCGCGAGGAAGTCCTCGTCCAGCTGCATGGCGTCGGCGTCCCCGGCCGCGGCGCGCAACGACTGCTCGGTGAGCCGGCGGCGCTGCTCGACCGGATCGACGAGCTCGGAGTAGGCGGTGCCCAGCTCGGCGCCGAAGGCGACGAGGTCCCACCGCTCGGCCAGCCGCGGATCGGTGCGGTGCGCGCGCGTCAGCGGCGAGGTCTCCACCGGGAAGTCGGTGTAGAAGGCCGGTGTCGAGGTCGCCGGCTCGACCAGATCCTCGTACAGCGCGACGACGGCCTCCCCGGCGGTAGCCCGGAGCGGCACGTGCACACCATGGGTACGGCACACCGCCAGGACGTCGTCCCGTGACGTGTCCGGGGTGAGCGAGGCGCCGGTCGCGCGGCTGACCGCCTCGTGCACGGTCACCACGGGCCACGGACCACGGAGGTCGACGACGGCGGTCGACCCGTCGGGCTGCAGCCGGTGCGCGACCGGGGCGCCGTGCACGGCGACCGCGGCGGCCAGCACCAGATCCCGGGTGAGCTCCCGCATGACCCCGTAGTCGGCGAACGCCTGGTAGACCTCGAGCGCGGTGAACTCGGGATTGTGCGTGGCGTCGGCGCCCTCGTTGCGGAAGTTCCGGCCCAGCTCGAACACCCGCTGCATGCCGCCGACGGCGAGGCGCTTCAGGTAGAGCTCGGGTGCGATCCGGAGGTACAGCGGCAGGCCGTACGCGTTGATCGTGGTGACGAACGGCCGCGCCTGCGCGCCACCGTGCACCGCCTGCAGCACCGGGGTCTCGACCTCGTCGAAGCCGCGGCTCGCGAGCACCTCCCGCAGTGCGCGGACAGCCCGGCTGCGCGCCCGGACGACGTCCATCGCCGACGGGTTCATCAGGAGGTCCAGGTGCCGCTTGCGCATCCGCGCCTCGGGGTCGGTGAACCGCGCCCGTCGTCCGGGCAGCGGCTCGATGCACTTGGCCGCCATCACCCACGAGTCCGCGAGGACCGTCAGTTCGCCGGTGTCCGAGGTGATCAGCTCACCCGTGACGCTCACCTGGTCACCGAGTTCGACGGTCTGCTGCCACAACCGCAGCGGGTCGCGGCCCAGCGACTGCCGGGTCATCAGCACCTGGATGTGGGCGCCGGCGTCCTGCAGGTCGGCGAACACCAGCCCGCCGAAGTCGCGCAGCGCGCGAATCCGGCCGCTGACCGACTGCCGGTCGCCGGTGTGGGCACCGGCAGGCAGGCCGGCGTGCTGCTGGACCAGGACCGCGACGTCGCAGGTGCGGGGAACGGTGACCGGATACGGATCCATGCCCGCCGCGCGCAGGACGGCCAGCTTGCCGATGCGGACCTCCTGCTGCGGGGTGAGCCGTCGCGGCGGCACCAGCAGCAGCGGGGGCATCCGGTTGAGCTCGGCGACCGCCTCGACCAGCGGCACGTCGCTGCGGCCGCGCCAGACCACGGTGTCCGCACCGTGTGGCGGGGGCGCCGTCCTGGGTGCGGGCAGGAAACCCTCGGCCATCATCGAGGCGACCGCGACCCGCGGAAGGGCGAACGCCGAGTCGTAGCAGACGAACCGTGGTTCCCAGCGCGGCTGGTAGCGGGCCGTCGCGGTGTAGAGGGTCTGCAGCTGCCAGAGCCGGGAGGCGAAGGTGAGGGCCGCGTTGCCGGTGCGTACGAGCGGCCCGGGCGCCACGCGCTCGGCGGACTCGAAGATCCCGCGCAGCACGGCGAAGTTCAGCGAGACCCGCGCGACGCCGAGGTCGGGGCACGCCTGGACGAGGGCAGCGATCATCGCCTCGGTGACGCCGTTCTCGGCGTCGTCGTCGCGGCGCATGAGGTCGAGGGACAGGCCGTTGGGGCCCCACGGCACGTAGGACTGGGCGCCGCGCAGCCGGCCGTCCGGGTCGGAGGCGAGGACTGCGATGCACTGCTCGTCGGTCGGGTCACCGAGCCGGTTGAGCGCCATGGAGAAGCCGCGGTCGGGCTCGTTGCCGCGCCACTCCTCGGCCCGGCGCGCGATCTCGGCCAGCTCATCCGCGGTGAGATCGCCATGGCGGCCGATCCGGATCGTGTAGCCCGCCCGGTGGATCCGCTCGGCAGCCCGGCGGATCGGCCGCAGCTGCGTCGAGCTCAGGCTGAACGTGCGGACGTCGACGACCGCCTCGTCGCCCAGCGGTATGGCGCGCAGGCCGGCCGCGACATAGGCGCGGGCGCCCTCCTCCCCCGTGCCGAGCACCGCGGGGTACCAGCCGTACTCGCGGGCCTCGGTGAGCCAGTTGCTGATCGCCGGGGCCCATGCCTCGGGTGGCCCGATCGGATCCCCCGAGGCGAGGCTCACCGACGCGACCACCCGGTGCGCCACGGCGGCCGTGCGGTCGGGCCCGAAGACGACGGACTTGTCGCGCCGGGTGGCGAAGTAGCCGAGCGAGTCGCGCGCGCCGGACTCGCGCAGGAGCCTGCGGACGTCGAGCTCGTCCTGGGCGCTGATGAACAGCTTGTTGCGGGCCGCGCGCAGGAACACCATCGTCGCGGCCACGAGCGCGATCGCCGACAGCAGCCCGGCGACGGCGGCGATCCAGTGCGGCCCGCGGTGGACCACGCCCACCGCGTCGGTCCGGCCCCGGTCGACACCGACGACCGTGCGCAGGCTCCACAGCACGCGCTCCGCCGGCGTCTCCAACGTGTCGTGGAAGAACCACGTGAGGACCGTGGCCACCACCGCCGAGACCGTGGCACCGCCGATCAGGATCAGCCCGGCAGCGCGGCCCGAGGCGGGGTACAGGCGGGCGGGGAAGGCAGGGCGCAGCGCGATGAGCAGCGGGATGAGGACGACGGCGGCGGCGACGCTGATGATCAGGTCGGAGCGTTCACCGACGGAGAAGTGGCCGAGCAGCGAGCCGGCGCCGGTCGTGACCGTCACCCCGATCAGTGCTGCCCCGTCGAGGATGGACAGCACCTGGAAGACGACCAGGAGCCACAGCGCGAAACGCAGCCGGCGCCGGATCGCGTTCGCCAGGAGCACGAGCAGCGCGACGCTGAACAGGCTGGGGCCGACGGGCAGGTTCATCAGCCCGAACAGGTCCTCGCCGAACTGCCGCCACTCGCCCCGGAAGACCACGGAGAGCACCGACCAGAAAGCACCGAGGGAGACGACGGTGCCGATGACGCGGGCAGCCGGCTCCCGCCAGCTCCCTGCGACGCGGGAACGCCGTCCGTCGTCCCCGGACCGTGCCGGCTCGCGCATGTCGGTGCCCGGCCGTGTCGCCATGTGTTCCCCTGACTTCCCGGCGTCGCTGGTCGGCCGGCCTGCCATTGTCATCGGCGGCGGCCCACTCCGGCACGAACCGGGGCGCGGTCAGTCTCCCGGCACGCGCCGCTGCGCGAAGGCGAGCACGGTCAGCCAGGCAGACGTCGCGAGCACGACGAGCCGCTGGACCAGCCCGACCCCGGGCAGGTACCAGATCGACATCACGGTCAGGACGCCGCTGCCGAGAAGGAGCACGGCGAAGGCTGCGCTGCTCGCGCGAGCGGCAGTCCGCCAGCCGGGCCGGTGGCGCAGGTGCCGGCCCAGCAGCCACAGGCCGGCAAGCAGCGCGATCGTGCCGGCGACGTCGAACCAGGTGTGCGCCTGGTAGGGCCAGCTGTCCGGGCCGTCGAGCGCGGCACGGAAGCAGACGGCGCTGGCCGACGGGGCGCAGTCCATCGGGATCAGCGCGTCGACGGCACCGGCGACCCCGAAGACGGCCAGCGCTCCGCAGCCCGCAAGACCGAGCCGGCCGCGCGGGATGCGCAGGTAGAGGCCGACGGCAAACAGTGCGGCGGCCACCCCGGAGAGCAGGGATGACGAGCGGAAGAACTCGCTGAACGGCTGCCCGGGCACCTCGAGCTCGCTGATCATGCTGTTGAACGGGTCGAGCCGGCTGGGACTCAGGGCGCGGAAGAGGAACGCGCAGTTCGTGACGGCGGCGACCAGTCCGGTCACCAGGACGACGGCGCCGGGAATCGGGGACGGGGCGCGGGTCGACGGAACCGGGCTCACGGACGTCGGCGCTTGCGCGCGGGCCTCCGTGGTCATGCGCTCCGGATTTCCCACTCCCGAGGCGCACCGAAACCCGTCGCGCCCCGATCGAGCGCTCTCCCCTGCCGCATGACCCCAGGGTGCTCCCGCTTCCTGGGAGCAGCCGTGTGCGTCAGCTCGGCGGCCGCTCCGGCGCACGGCCGAGGGTCGTCCGCACACGTGCTGCGGCCGTCGCCAGGGAGCTGCGCCAGGTCGGGCGGCCCAGCCGGGACTCCACCCGGTCCAGGCGCTCCGCCAACTCGGTCACGGTCGCGGTCGGTTCCACCGGACGCTGCGCCAGCTCCGCGAGACCCTCGCTCAGCCCGGCGACCAGGGCCGCGACGTCGGCGGGCCGCAGGCGAACGGTGCCGACGCAGAGGTCGTCCCGCCAGACGCTCAGATTCACCACGTCCTCGCGCGGATGCGGCGAGACCCGAACAGCGCGCTCGTGACCGCGCGCGTCCCAGGCCCAGTGGGCGCGCGACGGGAACGGCAGCACCGACATCTGCCCAGGCTGGGCTCACGACGTGGCCGCGTCAACATCTTCCGGAACGACGTGGATCCACCCCGCTCAGTCCTGCTGGATCACCGAGAAGACGTTGCCCGCCGGGTCCGTGAACCAGGCGATCAGCGGCCCGCCGGCCCGCATGATGCCCTTGGCGTCGGTCGGCGGGTTCTCGTACTGCTCGAACGTGACCCCGCGACCGGCCAGCTCGTCCACCGCCGCCTCGACGTCGGGCACCGGGAAGTTGAGCACCGTGAACGTGGCCGGGGTGTGATCCGGCTTCGCGTAGACGAGCACCTCTGCGCCGCCGCCCAGGTGCAGCCGCAGCAGGCCACCCATCTCGGGCACCTCCGCCACGCGGAGGCCGAGCGTCTCCTCGTAGAACTGCCGGGCCCTGTCCAGGTCGTCGACGGAGAATCCGCTGAATGCCGGGCTGTCGGTGAGCACGTCGTCCCCTCTCGTCTGTTCCTTACGGAGTAGGACCGCTACGGGCGCCCGGAGTCATCGGGGTCGACCGGCAGACCCAGCCGGCGGAACAGCTCGTTGTCCAGGTTCAGAAAGCTGGAGATGTGCGTGACCCGTCCGTCCGCCGTCTCGAGGACGTGCAGCGCCCACGGCTCGAAGCCGCCGCCGTCCCTGCGCCGCCACTGCGCCACCGCCGGGCTGCCGTTGGCCTGCGTGGCCATGACCCGCGACCCCCGGCAGGCCGCTCCCGGTCCGAGCATCCAGGTGGCGATGTCGCCCGATCCGCGCAGCCACATCTCGAAGGGCGGCATGTGCTGGGTCGCGTCCTCGTGGAGGAGCCGGACGATCGCGTCGATGTCGTACCGCTCGAACGCGTCGACGTAGCGGGCCAGCAGCTCCCGGTCGTCGTCGTCCAGGGCACGTGGCTCCGGCACCCCGCCGGTGGCTGCCAGCGTCGCGCGGGCCCGCTGCAGCGCGCTGTTCACCGACGCGACCGTGGTGTCGAGGAGCTCCGCCACCTCGTCGGCCTTCCAGCGCAGCACCTCGCGCAGGATCAGGACGGCGCGCTGCCGCGGCGGCAGGTGCTGCAGCGCCGCGACGAACGCCAGCCGGATCGACTCCTTCGCGACGATCCGCTCCGCCGGGTCGGCGTCCTCCGGGATCACCTGACGATCGAGCACCGGCTCCACCCACGCCGTCCCGGGGCGCCGCTGGGCGAGCGAGTGCTCGACGGGCGGGTACGGCGATCCGGACAGGTCCATCGGCAGCGCCCGGCGCTGCCGGCCGGACAGCTGGTCGAGGCAGACGTTGGTGGCGATCCGGTACAGCCAGGAGCGCAGCGCCGAGCGGCCCTCGAAGTCCGACAGCCCGCGCCAGGCGCGCACCATCGTCTCCTGCACCGCGTCGTCGGCGTCGAACGACGACCCGAGCATCCGGTAGCAGTAACCGGTCAGCTCACGGCGGTGTTCGAGCAGTCGCGGGTCGAGCTGATCCGCTGGGCCGATGGCCACGCTGGTCACGGTGGACCACTCCTCGTCGTCGGGGAGGACCAGCACACCACAGGACGCCGACAGTTCGGCAGCCCCGATTCGTCGCAGGCATGCGCGATCATGCGATCGAGATGAACGAGCACCGACAGTCGGGCCAGCCCGACCCCCGATCGACCAGCCAGCGGGATGGGCTGCCCCGCCCTGCGCGACCAGGCTCGACGTCATGACCGCAGAGACCCTCGTGCTCCCCACCACGGCGCCGTCCGCCCCCCTCCGCCGCACGCGCGGCTGGTTCCGCCAGCTCGGCGTCGACACCGGCTACGTGCTGGTCGGCTTCCCGCTCGCCGTGACCGCCTTCGTCGTGGTCGTCACCGGCCTGAGCCTGGGCGCCGGGCTGCTGATCGTCTGGGTGGGCGTCGCCGTGCTGCCGGCCACCCTGCTCGCGGCTCGCGCGTTCGCCACGGCCGAGCGGGCCTGGCTGCCCGCCGTCCTCGACCGTCCGCTCCCCCGGCCGGCGTACCTGCCGGCCGGGGGGCGCCCCGTCCGGCGCCTCACCACGCCACTGCGCGACCCGCAGGCCTGGCTGGACGCGCTGCACGCCGTCCTCCGGCTCCCCGTCGCGATCTTCTCCTTCACCGTCACGGTGACCTTCTGGTCCGTGGCCCTCGGCGGGCTGACCTACGGCGCCTGGGACTGGACGCTGCCCGACCCGTCCACCAACCCCAACAACGAGGACCTGCTGGAGGTCGTCGGCCTGGAGAGCACCGCGGGTCGCCGGATCCTCCTCTACACCGTCATCGGCGTCGTGTTCGCCGTCCTGCTGCCGCTCGTCGTCCGCGGCGTCGCGCTGCTGCAGGCCCAGCTCGGCCGGGCGCTGCTGACGTCCAGAGCCGCCACCCAGGCCGAGCTCGGCCGGCTGACGGAAGGGCGCAACGCCGCCGTGGCCGCAGAGGCAGTGGCGCTGCGCCGGCTGGAGCGCGACATCCACGACGGCCCGCAGCAGCAGCTGGTCCGCCTGAACATGGACCTCGCCCGCGCTCAGCGGCAGCTCGAGCGCGACCCCTCGGCCGCTCGCACGACCCTCGGCGATGCGGCCGGGCTGGCCCGCGAGACGCTCGAGGACCTGCGGGCGCTCTCCCGCGGCATCGCCCCACCGGTGCTGGCCGACCGCGGACTGGCCGCCGCACTCGCGGCCATTGCCGCCCGCTCCCCCGTCCCGGTCGACCTGGCCGTCGACCTGCCCACCGAACGGCTGGCGCCGGTCACCGAGAACACCGCCTACTTCGTGGTCAGCGAGGCGCTGGCCAACGTCGCCAAGCACAGCGACGCGACGACCAGCCGGGTCGAGGTGCGATGCGCGGACGGCAGACTGCGGGTCGTGGTCGAGGACGACGGCACGGGCGGCGCGCTGCTCGCCCCGGGACACGGCCTCGCAGGACTGACCGACCGCCTCACCGCGGTGGACGGCGTCCTGACCGTCGACAGCCCGCGCGGCGGACCGACCCGGCTCACCGCGGAGCTCCCGTGCGGGTAGTTCTGGCCGACGACTCGGTGCTGCTCCGCGAGGGGCTGGTCCGGCTGCTCGAGGAGGCCGGCACCGAGGTCGTCGCGGCGGTCGGTGACGGCCCGTCCCTGGTGCGGGCCGTCACCGAGCACCGCCCGGACGTCGCCGTCGTCGACGTCCGCATGCCTCCGACGCACACCGACGAGGGGCTGCGCGCCGCGGTCGAGGCGCGGCAGTCGGTGCCCGGGACGGCCGTGCTGGTGCTCTCGCAGTACGTGGAGGTCGCCTACGCCGACGAGCTGCTCGCCGACGGCGCGGGCGGCGTCGGCTATTTGCTGAAGGACCGGGTGGCCGACGTCGACTCGTTCCTCGCCGCGCTGGAGGACGTCGTCGCCGGCGGCACGGTGCTCGACCCGCAGGTGGTTGCCCAGCTGTTCGCCCGTCGCCGCGCCGACGACCCGGTGCGCCGGCTCACTGCCCGCGAGCGGGAGGTGCTCGGGCTGATCGCCGAAGGCCACTCCAACACCGCGATCGCCCGCGCGCTGGTGGTCACCCCGGGCGCGGTCGAGAAACACACCCAGCACATCTTCGCCAAGCTCGGGCTGACCCAGGACGACGACCAGCACCGGCGGGTGATGGCGACGCTGGCCTACCTGCGCAGCTGAGCCGAACTCGGTGGCCGGACGTCGGACCCGCCCGGTAGACATCCCTGTGTGGCCGACGACCTGCTCTCCCGCCTCCGCCCGGCAACCCCCGAGGAATGGGGGCCGTTCCGCGCCGCGATGTCCGGGGCGTTCGGCGAGACGCCGACAGAGCCGTTCCTGACCACCCCGCCGCCGGTCGCCGAGCTGGACCGCTCGCTGGGGTTGTTCGAGGACGGCCAGGTGCTGGCCACCTCCGGCATCTACAGCCGCACCCTCACGGTCCCCGGCGGTGCGGTGCCGTGCGCGGCGGTCACCTGGGTCACGGTGGCGCCCACCGTCCGCCGCCGCGGCGTCCTCACCGAGATGATGCGGCGGCAGCTCACCGGGCTGCACGAGGAGGAGCGCGAGCCGGTCGCCGCGCTGTGGGCGTCGGAGTTCCCGATCTACGGGCGCTTCGGGTACGCGCCAGCCGCCGTCCGCGGCGGCCTGACCGGCCGTTCGGAGCGGCTCCGGCTCCGACCGGACCTCGACCTCGGCACCGGGACCGTCCGCCCGGTCGACCGGGAGACCTACCAGCCGGCGGCCACCGCCCTGCACGACGCCGTCCGCCGGTTCGTCCCGGGCAACCTGGACCGGGACGAGCGGTGGTGGGACCGCCGGCTGCTCGACCTTGCCGACCACCGCCACGGCGCGACCGCGCTCCGGTTCCTCCTGCACGAGGAGTCCGACGGCACCGTCACCGGCTACGCCGCCTTCCGGGTGAAGGGCACCTGGGACGACGACACCGGCGAGCCCGACGGCGTGCTCCAGGTCGAGGAGGTGCGGGCCAGCAGCACCCCGGCGTACGCGTCGCTGTGGAAGGTGCTGCTGTCGGTCGACCTGATCCGCACGGTGAAGGTGCCGCTGGCCTCGCCCGACGACCCGCTGCGCCAGATGGTCACCGACGGCCGCGCGCTGGCCGTCCGGCCGGTCGACTCGCTGTGGGTCCGCCTGGTCGACGTCGGCCGGGCGCTGTCGGCGCGCAGGTATCCGGCCCCGATCGACTTCGTCTTCGAGGTGCGCGACCCGTTCTGCGAATGGAACACCGGGCGCTGGCACCTGTGGGGTCACCCGGCCGGTGCGTTCTGCGACCGCACCGACCGCGATCCCGACATCGTGCTGGGCATCGAGGAGCTGTCCGCGATCTACCTCGGCGGCGTCTCCCTGGCGAGCCTCCGGGCGGCCGGCCGGGTCACGGAGGTGAGTCCCGGTGCGGTCACCCAGGCGTCCACGGCGTTCGGCTGGCCGGTCACGGCGTGGTGCCCGGACGAGTTCTGATGACGATGACCGCAGAGAGGCCGCGCGTTCTGAGTGACCGGAGCGCGAATCTCCTGGCGGACGCGCGGAGGTCGCGCCGATTCATTGGCGTGGCACTCAGTCGAGAGAACTGCACGTCACCCGAGCGTCTCCCCATACCGCAGTGGACGTGACAGGTGCCGTCAGCGTTGTGATCAACTGCAACCGTTGAACGCTGCTGACGTCGACCGACTTCGCCTCGGCACTTCCGAATGAGATATCGGATGATGCGAGGAGTTGCCCGTCCCCGAACACCTCAAATCGTTCTTGACCATTGGACGGGGAGCTGTCGGTCAAGCCGGCCGTGTACTGCAGGACGCTGCAGTGGCCCTGCAAGTCGTACTCGAAATCCGCCCGTCCCGCGGCCTCCGCGTAGTTGGTGGCCCAGATACTGCGCGGGAACGAGTTGCCGCCCACGAGGGCCAACCCGCCATTCGGTGGCCCGTCAGCCGGGTTCACCGTGGCTCGGTCGACCAAGTAGTAGTCGTGCGGGGAGGAGCAGACCAGGGCGGTCGACGCAGACTGACTGCGCTGACCCCGATCGTCGTAGATCCAGAACTCCACATCGGACTGGGTCTGTGATGCGTTTCCGCAGTTCTGGTTGAACGGATACTCGATGCTGCCAGGGGACACTCGGCCATAACTCGGGCTCGAGAAAGTGTGCTCTTCATGGGCCCAACCGGACCCATTGATGCTCTCGAACGCGAAGCCGACGGCGTCACCATCTGCGTCCGCGTACGTGACGGTGGCGTAGACCATCACACCCTCCGTGTGCGTCCTGACGCTGACGATCTGCGGAGTGTCGTCGGAGCGGCCCCCCGGGTTCGGCACCTCTGTACCGCCCTGGCCGGGGCCGCTTGGTGCGTCCTGATCCGGGGCGCCCTTGCTCGGATCGCCCGAGGGCGGGGTGCCCGAGGGTCGGGTGCCCGAGGGTGGGGTGGCCGAGGGTGGGGTGCCCTCATGACCCGGACTGCCTGACGGAGGACAATTCGGCACGAACCGATAATCGTCCGGCGAGCCGAAGGGATCGATGCCCGGACACAGGACATCTCCAGCGTCCGGGCCCGACGGCGGGTTGGACAACAGCAGACCGAGCGCACCGTGCACAGCCTCCTTGAAGGTGGGACTCACCGCCTCGCAGTCACTGAGGCCGAGAAGGGCCGCCAGGAGTTCCAGCTGCTGGTCCTGGGACAGGTTCTCGATGCGGTCGCCGTACACCGCTTGAATCGCTTGATTCACGTCCTGCCCATGGGTGACCAATTGGTAGATCTTCGCCCCGTTGCGTGTGGCGACGTCGGCATTGACGGATGTGAATGCATCTGTCGTCCGAGCGAGGCCGCACTTCATAATCGCGCCGAGAGAGGGATCGGCTGACGAGGACGTCGATGCAGTATCAGTCGCTGTGCTGCGACAACCCGGCAGCGCGGCGACCAGGAGGGCCGCCATCAGTACTGCGCAACCGAACCGATGAGTCAACGGGCACCTCCCGCTTGCCTGACCAGTCATTGGCCTGCGGATGAGCAGCCAGAAGGAGTTGAGGCTGCCAGGTGGAGCTCCGAATCCTCGGAGCCGGCGAGGCGGCAGACGGTAGTCCCCGTCCCAGCGTCAGGGAAGGCTCGCGACGCCGACAGCGGCAGGTCCATGTCACCTGTCCGCTGGGCCCTCACGGTCAGTGGGTCGTGCGCTCGACGCTTGTGTTCCCTGCTGGCGATCAGTCAGCCGATGCTCACCCGATGGATCGCACGGCGTCCCCCGGGTCGGGCCTCGGACGGGAACGGTCACAGGCCCAGGATTGCGGAGACGGATCTAGCTCCTGGTGGGCAGCCCGCCGGCGGGGCGGTGCCGGTCGCGCTCGTAGTCCCTGATCAGACCGATCCGGCGGACGTGCCGCTCGTCGCCGCTGAAGTCGGTCCGCAGGAAGAGCAGCACGAGCTCGGTCGCCTCCTCGACGGAATGCTGCCGGGCGCCGATCGACACCACGTTCGCGTCGTTGTGCTGGCGGGCGAGCTCCGCGGTGTCCCGGTTCCACACCAGGGCGGCGCGGACGCCGGGCACCTTGTTGGCCGCCATCTGCTCGCCGTTGCCCGAGCCGCCGATCACGACGCCGAGGCTGCCCGGCTCGGCCACGGTCCGCTCCCCCACCGCGAAGCAGAACGGCGGGTAGTCGTCCTGCGCGTCGTACTCGAAGGCGCCGCAGTCGACCGGCTCGTGGCCGGCCTCCTCCAGCGCCCGCTTCAGGTGGTCCTTGAACTCCAGGCCGGCGTGATCGGTCCCGACGAAGACGCGCATGACAACGAGTCTGTCAGGCTGCCCGCGTGGCGGTGCTCGGGGTCGACGGCTGGCGCGGGCGCTGGGTCGGCGCGCTCCTCGACGGCCGCCGGGTCACGCTGCTCGACCTGCCGGACGTCGCCGCCGTCCTCGCCGTCCCCGGTGCCGACGTCGTCGCCGTCGACATGCCGATCGGGCTGTCCGAGGACGGCGTCCGCACCTGCGACGTCGAGGCCCGACGCCGGCTCGGCCGCGCCGCGAGCTCTGTCTTCCCCGCTCCCCTGCGCCCGGTGCTCGCCGCGGCCGACTACCTCGACGCGTGCCGGATCTCGGTGGCGGCGTCGGGCAAGGCGCTGTCGAAGCAGGCGTGGAACCTCGTCCCGGCCATCCGATCGATCGACGATGCCCTCGGCCACCCACCCGCCGACCACGTCGTGGAGGTGCACCCGGAGCTGGCATTCCGGGCGCTCGACGCGCGGGTCCGCGATCCCAAGGCCAGCGCGCGCGGGCTGGCCCAGCGGATGGCCGCGCTGGCACCGGTCATGGAGGTCGACCTGCTGGAGGCACCACCGATCATCCCGGCCGTCGACGCGCTGGACGCCTGCGCAGCGGCCTGGTCGGCGCACCGCATCGCGACGGGCAGGGCGGAGTGCCTCGGGGACGGCGCACGCGACCGCCGCGGGCGCCCCATGCGGATCTGCTTCTAGGAGCCGGCGCGCTCGTACCGCTCGTAGACCACACGCGAACCGAACGTCCGGGTCTCGACCAGGTCCAGCTGGATGGCCTCGGGAACCGGCGGGAAGTACGGCGTCCCGCCACCGACCACGATCGGGTGGCGGAAGATCCGGAAGTCGTCGACGAGGCCGAGCATGATGGCCTGCCCGGCCAGCCCCGCGCCGCCGATCTCGACGTCCTTGTCGGTCCCGTCGAGCACCGCGGCGACCTCCTCGGCCACCGACCCCTCAGCCAGCCGGGCGTTGCCCTCGACGCGATCGAGCGTGCGGCTGAAGACGACCTTCGGCAGAGCGGTCCAGACGTCGGCGAACGCGACCATCAGGTCGCTGCTACGCATGGCGGGGTCGGTCTCCCACGGCAGCATCGCCTCGTAGAGCCTGCGGCCCAGGAGGTAGCCGCCGAGACCGGCGACCCGGTCGAGATGGAAACCGAAGGTCTCGTCGTCCGGGGGCGTCCACGCGAACCCTCGCGCGCGGTCGTTGATGAACCCGTCCGCCGAGACGCTCATCGAGAAGATCAGCATGCCTGTGCCCTCACGAGCCGGTGAGCCGGCGGACGACCGACAGCGGGAGCACGCGGAGGAGGCGGGCGACCGGGGTCCACGGCCAGCCGGGCACGTAGGCCTTCACCGGCTCCCGCTCGACGGCGGCGACCAGCGCGTCGACGCCCTTGTCCAGGTCGACGGTCATCGGGCCCCGCCGCCCGACGTTGATGTCGGTGGCGATGTAGCCGGGCAGGATCGTCGTGACGGTGATGCCGCTGCCCCAGACGTCCGACCGGATGCCCTCGGCCAGCGCGTTGACCGCGGCCTTGCTGGCGCCGTACGCCGTCCGCGTGCCCGGCATGCCCCGCACCGATGCGACGGAGGAGATCAGCACGAGATGGCCCGACCCCTGGGCGTGGAAGACGCCCATCGCCGCCTCGCACTGCGCGTGCGCGCCGAGGACGTTGGTGAGCAGGACGGCGCGGTTGGCCCACGCCCTGCCCGAACCGATCGAAGCGCCCTTGCCGATGCCGGCGTTGACGATGAACCGGTCCAACCCGCCGAGCCGTGCCACGAGCTCCGGGATGACCGTGGCGACCGACTCCGGGTCGTCGACGTCCATCGGCGCGGTCTCCACCCGGATGCCGGGATGGGCATCGAGGAGTTCCTTCTTCAACGCGTCGAGGCGGTCGGTGCGGCGGGCGGCGAGCGCCAGGTCGCGGCCCATGGCGGCGAACCGGCGGGCCATGCCCTCGCCGAGGCCGGAGCTGGCGCCGGTGATCAGGATGCGCTGGCGGCGAGGGTGTGACACCGCGACAGCATGCCGCACCCTCAGGCCCCGCTGCAGGGGCCCGCTGCGAGCTTGCGAGCGGTGGGGGGCAGCGGGGTCCTTTCTCACCGCTGGTTGATCAGCTCCAGGGCGTCGGCGGGCACCGACTCCATGTCGGGGCCCTCGGTGCGGGTGCGCTTGAGCTCCCAGAAGGAGGGCAGGTTGGCCAGCAGGACGGCGCCGTCGAAGGCCTTGCCGGCGTCCTCACCGGTCGGCACCTTGCTGATGACGGGGCCGAAGAACGCGACGCCGTCGATGTGCATGACCGGGGTGCCGACGTCCTCGCCGACCGGGTCCATGCCCGCGTGGTGGCTCTTCTCCAGGGCCTCGTCGTAGTCGGTGGAGGTCGCCGCCTCGGCGAGCTCGGCCGGCAGGCCGACGCGCTCGAGCGCCGGGACGACGATCTGGTCGAGCTCCAGCTTCTCGTGGTGCCGCAGCGTGCCCATCGCGGTGTACAGGTCGCCCAGGACCTCGTCGCCGAACTTCTCGGCCGCGGCGATCAGCACCCGGACCGGGCCGATGGCCTGCTTCATCATCTCGGCGTAGTCCTCGGGCAGGTCCCGCCCGCGGTTCAGGACGGCGAGGGACATGACGTGCCAGTGCAGGTCGAGATCGCGCACCTTGGCGGCCTCGAGCACCCAGCGGCTGGTCAGCCAGGCCCAGGGACACAGCGGGTCGAACCAGAAGTCCACGCGGGCGGTCGTGGGGGCACTCTGCACTGCGTCGGTCAAGGCTCGGTCCTCCGGAGGTCTCGACCCGGTCGATCGCGCCGGGTCTGCTGCTCGTGCCAATCCGGATCGGCTCCGGGTTGTTCCCGAGCCGGGGGGAGCGATCAACGGGAGTGTCGCTACCGCGTGGGAAGCTGTTCCGTGTGTCCGCACCGAATCTGACCCGCATCGACGCCGCCGCACGCGCCGAACTCCTCGCCGTCTCCAGCTATGACCTGCAGCTCGACGTCACCGACGGAGCCGGCCACCCCGGCCAGCACACGTTCCGCTCGATCACCACCGTCGAGTTCACCGCCCGGGAAGCGGGCTCGGACACGTTCATCGACCTCGTCGCCGACACAGTGCACTCGGCCACCCTCAACGGCACCGACATCGACGTCAGCGGCTATACCGAGACGGGCGGGCTGCCGCTGACCGGCCTGGCCGAGACGAACACGCTCGTGATCACCGCCGACTGCCGCTACTCCAACAGCGGAGAGGGGCTGCACCGCTTCGAGGACCCCGAGGACGGGCAGGTCTACCTCTACACGCAGTTCGAGCCGGCCGACGCCAAGCGGATGTTCGCCTGCTTCGACCAGCCCGACCTGAAGGCGACCTTCACCCTGCACGTCGTGGCGCCGTTCGACTGGCAGGTCGTCTCCAACACCGGCGGCCGCACGATCGAGGCCGGCCCGGGCGGATCGCAACTGGCGCACTTCGAGCCGACGAAGCGCATCTCCACCTACCTCGTCGCGCTCATCGCCGGCCCGTACGCAAAGGTCACCGACTCCCACGACGGCATCCCGCTGGGCCTGTACTGCCGCGCCTCGCTGGCGAAGTACCTGGACCCGGATGAGCTGTTCCGCGTCACCAAGCAGGGCTTCGACTTCTACCACCGGGTCTTCGACTACCCGTACCCGTTCGACAAGTACGACCAGCTCTTCGTGCCGGAGTTCAACGCCGGCGCCATGGAGAACGCCGGCGCGGTCACGTTCCTGGAGGACTACGTCTTCCGGTCGAAGGCCACCCGGGCGCGCTACGAGCGCCGGGCCGAGACGGTGCTGCACGAGCTCGGCCACATGTGGTTCGGCGATCTGGTCACCATGCGCTGGTGGGACGACCTGTGGCTCAACGAGTCCTTCGCCACCTACATCAGCACGCTCTGCCAGTCCGAGGCGACGGAGTACACGACCGCCTGGACGACGTTCGCGAACACCGAGAAGGCCTGGGCCTACGCGCAGGACCAGCTGCCGTCGACCCACCCCATCGCCGCCGACATCCCCGACGTCGCGGCGGTCGAGGTCAACTTCGACGGCATCACCTACGCCAAGGGCGCCTCGGTGCTCAAGCAACTGGTGGCCTATGTGGGCCGGGACGAGTTCCTGGCCGGGGTGCGCGACTACTTCAAGAAGCACGAGTTCGGTAACACGACGCTGGCCGACCTGCTCGGCCCGCTGGAGGAGAGCTCCGGCCGCGACCTCACGGAATGGGTCGAGCAGTGGCTGCGCACCAGCCAGGTCAACACCCTGCGCCCGGTGTTCGAGCTGACCGACGACGGCCGGTACGCGAGCTTCGCGATCGAGCAGACCGCCGTCGACGAGCATCCCGTGCTGCGCAACCACCGGCTGGCGGTCGGGCTGTACGACGAGACCGCGGACGGGCTCACCCGCAGCTTCCGGGTCGAGCTGGACGTCGCCGGCGCCAGCACGGAGGTGCCCGAGCTGATCGGCCGGCCGGCGGCCGACCTGGTGCTCGTCAACGACGACGACCTGACCTACGCCAAGCTCCGGCTCGACGAGGGGTCGCTGGCCACGCTGCGGAAGCGGATCGGCGCCCTTCCCGACCCGCTGGCCCGGGCGCTGTGCTGGTCGGCGGCCTGGGACATGACCCGCGACGCGGAGCTGCCCGCCCGCGACTGGGTGCAGCTCGTGCTCGCGGGCGTGGACACCGAGACCGAGATCAGCGTCGTCCAGTCGCTGCTCGCGCGCGTGCAGACGGCCCTGACGTCCTACGCCGACCCGTCCTGGGCGCCCACCGGCTGGACCCTCCTGGCCGACCACGCGCTGACCTCCCTGGAGTCGGCGCCGGCCGGCAGCGACATGCAGCTGCAGTGGTCGCGCACCTTCGCCAGCGCTGCCCGCACCGACGACCACGCCGAGGTGCTGCGCGGCCTGCTCGACGGTTCACGGGTCATCGAGGGCCTGGAGGTGGACGCCGACGCGCGCTGGGCGTTCCTGTCCGGGCTGGTCGCCATCGGCGGCGCAGGCGACGCGGAGATCGACGCCGAGGCGCAGCGGGACGCGACCGCCACCGGCGTGCGGCGCGCCGCCACCGCCCGGGCGCTGCGACCGACGGCCGAGGCGAAGGCGGAGACCTGGGAGCGCGCCTTCCACGACGACAGCCTCCCCAACGCCGTCCACGAGGCGATGCTGCAGGGCTTCTGGCATCCCGCGCAGCGCAAGCTCACCGCCGAGTACGTGGAGCGGTACTTCGCCGAGATCCGGTCGCTGTGGGACCGGCGGCCCGGTGAGATCGCGAAGAACGCCGTCCAGTACCTCTTCCCGCCCGTCGTCGAGCCGCGCACGATCGTGGCCGCCGACGCCTGGCTGGCCGACCAGGAGCAGCCTCCGCCGCTGCGCCGGTTGATCTTCGAGGGCCGGGACGGGATCGCGCGGGCGCTCCGGGCGCGGGAGTGCGACGCCGACTCCGAGCTGTAGGGGGTGGACCGATCGCGGGGGCCGGAGGCTCCCCGATCGGGACACGGGGTTCGGCTCAGCGCCGGTCGGGGACGGCTCCTGGCCGCGGTGCGGTCCGGAGGACCGCAGTGTGCTCAGTACGGGTGGCGCAGGGCCGCGGGATGGCCGGCCTGGTCCGACATCTGCCGCAGCCCGTTGACGATGCCGCCGACCAGGTCACCGGCCGCGAACGACCCGGTCATCGACAGCACCGCCAGCGCGCAGGCGCGGTCGGGCACGCGGCGGGCCGCGGCGGAACCGGTGACGACCTCGACGACGCGCTGCCCCGGGGAGACGGCGATCAGCACGGCGTCGGCGGGGTGCGGGCCCGAGCGCCCGTGCAGCTCCTCGGCGGTGACGCGGGTCTGCCTGCCCAGGTCGCCGATGTAGAGCGTGAACCGCAGGCCGGTCTCCCGGGAGGACATGGTCAACGCCTCGTCCAGCCGGGCCAGCTCGTGGTAGCTGAAGATGTGGTCGGCGGGGTGCGACACGATCGAGTCGGCACGCGGGTCGTGCATGCCGTCGACCGCAGCGTCGTGCTCGATCGTCGTGTTCATGGGGCCTCTCCGGGGGAGCTCAGCAGGGCGGTGGACAGCACGGCCGTCACCAGGTGCCGCGGGCGCCGCCGAGCGGACCCGCCGCGCCGGTGTGGGCGCCCGCCTCGAGAGCGGCGTGCGAGCCGGGCCCCGCCAGGCCGCCCGGGTGCGGCTCGTACCAGATCGGGGCGTGGTCCCACGGCTGGCCGGACTTGTAGCGGGGACGCTTGCGCCCTCCGGGCAGGAAGATCAACGCCGCCATCACGGCGATGATCAGCAGCGGAGCTGCGGCGTAGACGAGGATGGTCTCGGCGACGGTCACGGCCGACAACTTACCGGCACCGCCCTCCGATCAGCCCGTCCAGTCCCACGCGTCGGGGTGGCGGTCCGCCCAGGGCCGCGCCGCCTCGACCTGCGCGGCGAGCGAGACCAGCGTCGGCTCGCCCTCCGGACGGCCCACGAGCATGCTGCCGATCGGCAGTTCCGCCGCGGTCCAGTACAGCGGCACGCTCACCGCGGGCTGCCCCGTGACGTTGAACAGCGCGGTGAACGCGGCGTAGCGCTTCTGCCGCTCGAAGTCCTCCGCGCCGTCGGTGTCGAACCAGTCGAGCGGTCGGGGCGTCATGGTGCAGACCGGCGCGAGCAGCACGTCGAAGCGGGCGGTGGCCTGCAGGAAGTGCCGGGAGAACAGCCGCAGCGCCATCAGCGCCTCCATCGCGTCCTGCGCCGACAGCGCCAGGCCCCGTTCCCGCAGCTCCCGGGTCAGCGGGCGCAGCGCCCCGACCTGCTCCGGCGGCACCGGCAACGTCGTCCCCGACAGTGCCCACACCCGCTCGAAAGCCGGCAGGACGTCGTCGCCGAGCAGACCGGTCGGCACGTCCTCGACCTCGTGACCGAGGTCGAGGAGGAGGCGGGTGGCGTCGTCGAAGGCGGCCTGCACGTCCGGCTCGAGCTCGATGCCCGGCATCGGCGACTCGCTGTAGCGGCCGATGCGCAGCCGGCCGGGCTCCCGGTCCGCCCAGCCGAGGAAGGTCTCCCCGGCCGGCAGCGGTGCCGCCCAGGCCGGGTCGCCGAGCACGGGGCCGGCCATCGCGTCGAGCATCACCGCCGCGTCGCGCACCGTCCGGGCCAGCGGCCCGTTCGTGCCCAGGCCCGTCACGTCTCCGCCGAACGGGGCGTTGCTGACCCGGCCGCGGCTGGGCTTGATCCCGACGATGCCGTTGATGCCGGCCGGGATCCGGATCGAGCCGCCGCCGTCGCTGCCCTGGGCGAACGGCACCATGCCGGCCGCCACCGCGACCGCCGCTCCCCCGCTGGAGCCGCCGGCCAGGCGCGTCGGGTCCCAGGGGCACCGCGCGGGCCCGGCCAGCTCGTTGTCGGTGTAGCAGGGGAAGCCGAATTCCGGGGTGTTGGTCTTGCCGAGGCTGATCGTGCCGGCGGCGGCGAGCTTGGTCACGACGGCGTCGTCCTGGGTGGGCACGAAGTCGGCCATCACCGCCGAGCCGAACGTCGTCCGCACGCCGGCGGTGTTGTTCAGGTCCTTGATGGCCGTCGGGACGCCGAGCAGCGGAGGGATGTCGCCGCCGGCGCGCAGTCGGGCCTCGGCGTCGGCCGCAGCGGCGAGCGCGCGCTCCGGCGTGACCGTGAGGAAGGCGCCGAGACCGGGGTCGAGCGCCTCGATGCGGGCCAGCGCGTGCGCGACGAGCTGGGTCGGGCTGACGTCGCCCGATCGGACGGCGGCGGCCTGCTCGAGGGCGGTCAGGTCGTGCAACTGAGTCACGGAGCGGGACGCTAGACCAGCCGGCCGGTAGACAGGACGCCATGGACCTCACGCGCGACGCCGCGGCAGCGCTGGACGACGTCGACCCGCTGGCCGGGTTCCGGAGCAGGTTCGTCGGCACGGAGGACGACGGGCCCGACCGGCTGCTCTACCTGGACGGCAACTCCCTCGGCCGGCTGCCGCGGGAGACACCGGCCGCGGTGGCGCGCGTCGTGGAGCGGGAGTGGGGCGAGGGGCTGGTCGGCTCGTGGGCGAGCTGGATCGGCGAGGCGGCTCGGCTGGGCGACGCCCTGGCCGCGGGTGTCCTGGGCGCGCAGCCCGGCGAGGTGCTCGTCGGCGATTCGACGACCGTCAACCTCTACAAGCTGGTGGAGGCCGGTGCGCGCGCCCGGCCCGACCGCGACGTGCTCGTGTGCACCGCCGACGACTTCCCGACCGACCGCTACGTCGTGGCGGGCGTGGCCGCGGCGCGGGGCATGACCGTGCGGGAGCTCCCGGCCGACGTCGACGAGGGCCTGGACCTGGAGACGCTGGCCGCGGCCCTGGACGACCGGGTCGCCGTCGTCGTCCTCTCCGCCATCGCCTACCGGTCGGGTGCGCTCGCCGACATGGCGGCGGTGACCCGGCTCGTGCACGACGCGGGTGCCCTCGTGCTCTGGGACCTCTCGCACGCGGCCGGCGCGGTGCCGGTCGGCCTGACCGACGTCGGCGCGGACCTGGCGGTGGGCTGCACGTACAAGTACCTGAACGGCGGTCCCGGCGCCCCCGCCTTCCTCTTCGTCCGGCGCGACCTGCAGGAGCAGCTGCGCTCGCCCATCCAGGGGTGGTTCGGTCAGCGCGACCAGTTCGAGATGGGCCCGGTGTACGAGCCCGCGGCCGGGATCGAGCGGTTCGGCGTGGGGACGCCGCCGGTGATCGGCATGGCCGCCGTCGACGTCGGCGTGCGGCTGATCGCCGAGGCGGGGATCGACCGGTTGGCCGTCAAGGGCCGTGCGCTCTGCGAACTCATGGCGGCGATCGGGGACGCCTGGCTCACCCCGCACGGCGTCACCCTCGCCTCGCCCCGCGACCCGATCCGCCGCGGCTCGCACCTCACGTTCGCCCATCAGCAGGCGTGGCAGCTGACCCAGGCGCTGATCGACCGGCAGGTCGTGCCGGACTTCCGCACCCCCGACCGCGTGCGCCTGGGCCCCGCGCCGCTGTACACGCGCTTCGTCGACATCTGGGACGCGATGCAGCGCTTCCGCGAGGTGCTCGACGAGGGGGCGCAGGAGCGGTACCCGGCCGAACGGGCCCGGGTCACCTAGGACTCGCTGGCTACGGCTCGGGGACGCCGATCGGGTTGCCCACCGGCCACTCGCCTGCGGCGACCACCGCCCGGCGCAGTGGTGTCATGAGGTCGGCCAGCCGGTCGCAGTCCACCGCCCCCAGCGCGCGCCACGGCCCGAGCGCCAGCCGATCGGTGTCGGCCTCCACGGCGGCCACCGTCGCCAGTCCGTCGGCGGTCAGCTCGTCACCGGCCAGCCGGCCCCGCGCGGTGAGCTCGGCGACCGCGCCGTCCCAGGCAGCGTCGTCCCAGCCCCGCGCCTTCTGCAGCCACTCCCGGGTGCTCCGCCCGGCGGCCGCCGCCAGCACGTGCGCCCCGATCCCGTCGATCTCCCGCTGGACGAGCGCGGCGACGTGCCCGTCACCGCGGTGCTCCCGCAACGTCGTGAGCGCCTGCCACAACCGCAGGTGCGCCTCCTCCGGCATCGGCACCCCGCAGTTCGCGGCGGCCAGCGGCCGCCCGGGGAGGTCGACGGCAGCGGCGGCGGCGACCAGGAGGTCCGCGGCCTCGACCACCTCGCGGGAGTCGACCGCCTCGCCGAGCACCCGCCGCAGCGCCCGGTCGACCCCGTCCAGCCGGGCGCCGAGCGCGTCGGACGGCGTGACCGCATCCCAGACCGCGGGTACCCGCCGGGCGACGAATGCGGGGGCGAAGTTGTAGAAGGTCGCCGTCACCACCTCGGGCCCGACCGGGCCGAGCGGGGCGGCGCGCAGCGCGAAGTAGGTCTGCCAGAACCCCCGCAGGCCGACCTTCTCCCCCGCCTCCCCCACCTCGCCGGCGAAGTAGATCACCGCGTGCAGCGGCTCGCCGAGCGCCCACAGCCGGCGAGCCGTGGCCGGCGACGTCAAGCGCTCACGCTCTCGGGCACGCCCAGCCACTCACGCCAGCGCGGATCGACGGTGCGGGTGCCCAGCAGGCGCCACGCGGCGCCGCTGGGCGTGCGTGGCGGGTGCGGCAGCGCCCAGCCCATCTCCGCCAGCGACCGGTCGGCCTTGGTGTGGTTGCACCGCCGGCACGCCGCGACGACGTTGTCCCAGGTGTGCGTGCCACCCCGGCTGCGTGGGACGACGTGGTCGATGCTCGTCGCCGACTGCCCGCAGTAGACGCAGGTCTGCCCGTCGCGCGTGAACACCGCACGGCGCGACAGCGGCACCGACGTCGGGAACGGCACCCGCACGTACCGGGTCAGCCGGACGACGACCGGCACCGGCAGGCTGATGAGCGCGGCGTGGACGACCTCCTCCGCCGAGTCGACCGGCTCGGCCTTCTCGGCCAGCACCAGCACGATGGCGCGGCGGCTGGAGACCACGCACAACGGCTCGTAGGTCGCGTTCAACAGCAGGGTGGCGCTCGTGGTCCCCGGCGAGGGCACGGACAGGAGCGCCGGATGATGGTGTGGGTCGCGACGCGGACCTGGATGACCCGCCGTCGTCGACCCGGACGCTGCTCGCGGCACGGATCACCTCCGGTCGCCCGGGACCGCCGGTGGCTCCGAGACCCGCGGGCAGCCCCATTCTGACCCGAGAATGGCCGAAAGCGGCACTCGGAATCCTGGGAGGGCCCGCGGCGAACTACCGTCGGAGCAATGCGCTACCCCGACGCCGAGCGGCTCGACCTCGTCGAGGACCTGCAGGGACAGCCCGTGGCCGACCCCTACCGCTGGCTCGAGGACACCGCCGATCCCCGCACCCGGGCCTGGACGGAGGAGCAGGACGCCCTCACCGCCGAGGTGCTGGACGGGTTGACGATGCGCGCGGAGTTCGCCGCCCGGCTGGACCAGCTCGTGCACGCCGGGGCGGTCGGCGTGCCGGTCTGGCGGGGCGCGCGGGCGTTCTCCACCCGTCGCGACCCGGGCCAGGAGCACGCGGTGCTCCGCGTGCGCGAGGCCGACGGTTCGCAGCGGGTGCTGGTCGACCCGGTGGCCCTGGACCCCGCGGGAACCACGACCCTCGACGCCTGGTCCGCCTCCTGGGAGGGCGACCGGCTGGCCTACCAGCTCTCCACCGGCGGTGACGAGGAGTCCAGCCTCTACGTGCTCGACGTCGCCACCGGCGAGGTGGTCGACGGGCCGATCGACCGCTGCCGCTACTCCCCCGTCGCCTGGCTGCCCGGCGGCGAGGAGCTGTTCTACGTCCGCCGGCTCGCCCCCGACCAGGTGCCGGCCGGCGAGGAGCAGTTCCACCGCCGGGTCTGGCGGCACCGCGTCGGGGCGCCCGCCGCCGAGGACGCGCTGGTGCACGGCGAGGGCAGCGACCCCACCATGTACTTCGGCGTGCACACCAGCCGCGACGGCCGCTGGCTGGTGGTCTCCGGCTCCGCGGGCACCGCGCCGCGCGACGACGTCTGGATCGCCGACCTCGACGGGGACGGCGCGCTGCGCGAGTTCCAGCTCGGCGTCGACGCGCAGACCGCCGCGTGGGTGGCCCGCGACGGCCGCCTCTGGCTGATGTCCGACCGCGACACTCCCCGCTGGCGGCTGGCGGTCGCTGACCCGGCCGACCCCGCGACGTGGTCGCCGGACGCCTGGCGGGACGTGATCCCCCAGCAGCCGGACGCCGTCCTGTCCGACGTCACGCTCGTCGACGGTCCGGACGGCGGCCTGCAGGTGCTCGCGGTGCACGCGGTCGACGCCACCGACCGGCTGTCGGTGTGGGCCGCCGACGGGTCCGGCCGGCTCGCGGACGTCGAGGGGCTCGTCACCGGGAGCGTCTCCGGCGTCATGTCGTCGCCGGACGGCGGGACGGCGGCCTGGGTGGGCTACACCGACTACGCGACCCCGCCGTCGGTGCTGCGCTGGGACTCCGGCACGCCGACCGCGCTCACCGAGTGGGAGCAAGCGGCCGTCGCGGGCGAGGTGCCGGCGCTGACCGTCGTCGAGACGCACGCGACGTCGAAGGACGGGACCCCGGTGCACCTGTTCGTGCTGTCCGCCTCGGGGCGCCCCGACAGCCCCCGCCCGACCGTCCTCTACGGCTACGGCGGCTTCAACGTCTCCCTCACCCCCGCCTACACCGCGCAGGCCCTAGCCTGGGTGGCCGCGGGCGGCGTCTGGGCGGTCGCCAACCTGCGCGGCGGGTCCGAGCACGGCGAGGAGTGGCACCGGGCCGGTATGCGCGAGCGCAAGCAGAACGTCTTCGACGACTTCGCCGCGGCCGGGGAGCACCTGGTGGCGCAGGGCTGGACGACGCACGAGCAGCTCGGCATCTTCGGCGGCTCCAACGGCGGCCTGCTGGTCGGCGCGAGCCTCACGCAGCGCCCCGACCTGGCGGCGGCCGTCGTCTGCAGCGCCCCGCTGCTGGACATGGTGCGGTACGAGCAGTTCGGCCTCGGCCGCACCTGGAACGACGAGTACGGCACCGCCGAGGACCCGACGGAGCTGGGCTGGCTGCTCGGCTACTCGCCGTACCACGCGGTCCGCGAGGGGACGGCGTACCCGGCGGTGCTCTTCACGACGTTCGAGTCCGACACCCGCGTGGACCCGCTGCACGGCCGCAAGCTGGCCGCGGCGCTGCAGCACGCGACGACGTCCGGCGCTCCGGTCGTGCTGCGCCGCGAGACGTCCGTCGGGCACGGGGCGAGGGCGGTGAGCCGCACCGTCGGCCTGGCCGCTGACCAGCTGGCCTTTCTTGCGGAACACACCCGTCTCGCTCGTCCGTAGGATGCCTGGCCGCGCCTTGCCTGACAGGGGGCCGCGCACCTGGGAGTATTTCCGGTAATGAATCGATCACTGGTCGTGGTCAGCGTCGCCGGAGGGCGGCGGTGAGCGCGTCCGCGCCCGAGGGGACGGCGTCTGCCGACGTCGCGGGGCGGCCGGCGACGTTCCGCGACGTGCTCTCCGTACGCGAGTTCCGGCCGCTGTTCGGCACGTTCCTGCTGTCGACCGCCGGGGACGAGCTGGCCCGTGTCGCGCTCACCGTGCTCGTCTACCAGCGGACGTCGTCCCCGCTGCTGTCCTCCCTCACCTTCGTCATCGGCCACCTGCCCTGGCTGCTCGGCGGGCCGCTGCTGTCCGCGGTGGCCGACCGGTTCCCCCGGCACCGGGTGCTCATCGCCACGGACGTCGCGCGCGCGGGCCTGCTCGGGCTGATGGCGATCCCGGGCACGCCCCTGCCGGTCCTGCTCGCGCTGCTGTTCCTGGTCTCGCTCTGCGCGCCGCCGTTCGAGTCGGCGCGTTCGGCGCTGATCGCCGACGTGCTCGAAGGCGACCGGTACGCGGTCGCCAACTCGCTGACCAACATCACGCTGCAGCTGGCGCAGGTGGTCGGTTTCCTCGCGGCGGGGGCGCTGGTCGTCGCACTGAGCCCCTCGGCCGCACTGCTGATCGACGGCCTGACCTTCGCCCTGTCCGCCGTCTGGCTCGCCCGGGGGCTGGAGCGCCGCCCGGCGCCGACGTCGGAGTCCGGCGACGGCCCGCGCTCGCTGTGGCGGGACACCGGCGACGGTCTCCGGCTCATCGCCCGCTCACCGAGGCTGCTCGCGATCATGGGTGTCCTGTGGGTCGCAACCATGTTCACGACGGCGGCCGAGGGCGTCGCCGCCCCGCTGGTCGAGCAGCTGGGGCACCGCGCCACGGCCATCGGCCTCCTGCTCGCCGCGCATCCCCTCGGGGTGACCATCGGCGGCCTGGTGATCGCCCGGCTCGTGGCGCCGGCGCGTCGCGAGGGCCTGATCGCGCCGCTCGTCGTCCTCTCCCTGGCGCCGGTCCTCGCGGCGGGACTGGTCGCCGTCCTGGCCCGCCCCGGCGAGGTCGCGTTCGCCGTCGTCCTCGTCCTGATGTTCGTATCGGGGCTGGGCACGTCGTGGCTGATCCCGCTGAACGTGAGTTTCGTGCAGGCCGTGCCCTCGGCGTACCGCGGCCGGGCGTTCGGGGTGGCGGTGAGCGGGTTGTACGGCGTGCAGGCCCTCGGGGCCTTCGCAGCGGGTCTCGGCGCGGAGGGGCTGTCGGCCGGCGGCGTCATCGCCGTGTCCGGCGGGCTCGGGCTGGTGCTGGTGGCGCCCGCGCTGGTCGCCTTCCGGCGTACGCAGGGTCACATGGCCGCCGGTACCGCCGCTGAGGGACCATCGACGGCATGAGCGAGTCGAGCCGGTCCCTGCCCTCGGCGCGCACCTTCTACGACGAGGTCGGCGGCGCCCCGGTCTTCTCCGCGCTGGTCGCCCACTTCTACGCCGGCGTCCGCACCGATCCCGTCCTCGTCCCGCTCTACCCCCAGGACGACTGGGACGGCGCCGAGACCCGGCTGCGCACCTTCCTCGAGCAGTACTGGGGCGGCCCGACGACCTACTCCCAGCAGCGCGGCCACCCCCGGCTGCGCATGCGGCACGCCCCCTTCGCCATCGGCACCGCCGAACGCGACGCGTGGCTGCGGCACATGCGCGCGGCGGTCGACTCCCTCGAGCTCTCCCCCGAGCACGACGCCGCGCTCTGGGGATACCTGGAGATGGCCGCCATGAGCATGCAGAACAGATGACGGGCGACACAGCCCTGTCGTGGTGGCGGGACGCCGTCTTCTACCAGATCTACATCCGCAGCTTCGCCGACGGCAACGGTGACGGCGTCGGTGATCTGGCCGGCATCCGCAGCCGGCTGCCCTACCTGGCCGATCTCGGCGTGGACGCCCTCTGGATCACGCCGTTCTACCCGTCGCCGATGGCCGACCACGGCTACGACGTCGCCGACCCGCGCGACGTCGAGCCGGTGTTCGGCGACCTCGCAGAGTTCGACGCGATGCTCGCCGAGGCGCACGCGCTGGGGCTGCGGGTGACCATCGACCTCGTCCCGAACCACAGCTCGCACGACCACGAGTGGTTCCAGGCGGCGCTGGTCGCCGCGCCGGGCTCGCCCGAGCGGGCCCGGTACGTCTTCCGCGACGGCCTCGGCGCCGACGGCAGCGAGCCGCCCAACAACTGGCCGTCGATCTTCGGCGGACCGGCGTGGACGCGGGTGCCCGACGGGCAGTGGTACCTGCACATCTTCGCGCCCGAGCAGCCCGACCTGAACTTCGACAACCCCGAGGTGGTCGCTGACCTCGAGGAGACCATGCGGTTCTGGCTGGACCGCGGGGTGGACGGCTTCCGCATCGACGTGGCCCACGGCATGGCCAAGCCCGAGGGCCTGCCGGATATGGTGCTGCGCGAGGACGTCGGCCTGCTCGACGACCTCGGCGCCGACGACCTCCGGTTCGACCAGGACGGCGTGCACGCGGTGCACCGGCGGATCCGCGCGGTGCTGGACCAGTACCCGGGCCGCATGGCGGTCGGCGAGGTCTGGGTGAGCGACGACGTCCGGCTCGCCGCCTACCTGCGGGACGACGAGCTCCAGCTGGCCTTCAACTTCAAGCTGCTCACCGCCGACTGGGCCGTCGACGACCTCCGGGACGCCGTCGTCGACTCCCTGGCCGCGGTCGCCGACTCGCCGGCCCCGGCCTGCTGGGTGCTGTCCAACCACGACCGCCCCCGGCACGTGACCCGCTACGGCGGCGGACCTATCGGGCTGCGCCGGGCCCGGGCCGCGGCGCTGCTGCAGCTCGCCCTCCCGGGCGCGGCCTATCTCTACAACGGCGACGAGCTCGGCCTGCCCGATGTCGACCTGCCCGACTGGGCGCTGCAGGACCCGATCTGGGAGCGCTCGGGCCGCACCGAGCGCGGCCGGGACGCCTGCCGCGTGCCGGTGCCGTGGTCGGGCAGCGCGCCGTCCTACGGGTTCTCCACGCGGCCGGACACCTGGCTGCCGATGCCGGAGGGCTGGGCCGACCTGACCGCGGAGGCGCAGGCGGGTGATCCTTCGTCGATACAGTCGCTGTACCGAACGGCCCTGGCGCTGCGCTCGTCGTCCCCCGCGGTCACCGGCGAGGCCCTCGAGTGGCTACCGGCACCCGACGGCTGCCTCGCGTTCCGCCGCCCCGGCGGGCTGGTCTGCCTGGTCAACCTCTCGGACGCGCCGATCCCGCTGCCGGAGGGTGAGCTGCTCTTGGCGAGCGAGGAGACGACCGGCGGCACCCTCCCCGCCGATGCCGCGGTGTGGCTGCGGGCCTGACCACCCGGGCGTGACGAGGGCCACCCCGGAGCTTCGGGTAGCTTCCGCCGACATGAAGACCCGCGACCTCGCCCACATCGCGCTCTTCGCCGCGATCACCGCGGTCCTCGGCCTGGTACCGGCCGTCCAGATCGGCCCGGTCCCGATCACGGCGCAGACACTCGGCGTCATGCTCGCGGGCTCCGTGCTCGGCGCCCGCCGCGGGTTCCTGTCGCAGCTGCTGTTCCTGGGCCTCGTCGCGATCGGTCTGCCGGTCCTGCCCGGCGGCGGCGGGGGTCTGGCCGTCTTCGCCGGGGCGACCGCCGGGTACCTGATCAGCTGGCCGTTCGCGGCGTTCGTCGTCGGGCTGCTGACCGAGCGGTTCTGGGCGCGCTACGGCCTGGTCCGGGGCATCGCGGCGAACGTCGTCGGGGGCATCGTGGTCGTCTACGCGATCGGTGTGCCGGTGCTGAAGCTGGTCACCGGTCTGCCCTGGGGCGATGCGATGTGGTTCGGCGCCGCCGTGTTCATCCCCGGCGACCTGGTCAAGGCGGTGCTCGCGGCGGTCATCGCCGTCCAGGTGCGCCGGAGCTACCCGGTGATCGAGCGCCCGCGCCGGGCGGTCGCCGTCCGGTGAGGCTGCGGCGCGAGGCGCCCGCCCCGGAGATCGACGCCTCGCTCGGTGTCGAGCTGCGGGACGTCGGTCACGTCTACGGCGAGCGGGTCGTCCTCTCCGACGTCGATCTGCGGCTGACCGAGCGGCGGATCGGCATCATCGGCGCGAACGGGTCGGGCAAGAGCACTCTCGCGCGGCTGCTCAACGGCCTGGTCCTGCCGACCTCGGGCGTCGTGCGCGTGGACGGCCTGGACACCCGCACCTCCGTGCGCGACGTGCGGCGCCGGGTCGGCTTCGTCTTCCAGGACCCGGACGCCCAGATCGTGCACCCGACGGTGGCCGAGGACGTCGCGTACGGGCTGGAGAACCAGGGCGTGCCGCCGGCGGAGCGGGCCGAGCGGGTGGCCGAGGTGCTGGCCCGCTACGGGCTGGCCGGGCACGCGGACCACCCCGCCCACCTGCTGTCGGGCGGGCAGAAGCAGCTGCTGGCCATCGCCGGCGTGCTGGTGATGCGGCCGGCCCGGATCGTGTTCGACGAGCCGACCACGCTGCTCGACCTGGTCAACACCGGCCGGGTCGCGCGGGTGATCGAGGAGCTGGAGCAGCAGGTCGTCGTCGTCACCCACGATCTCGACCTGCTCGACGGGTTCGACCGGGTCCTGGTCGTGGACGGCGGGCGGGTGGTCGAGGACGGGACGCCGGAGTCGTCGATCGCCGCCTACCGCTCGCTGATGGTGCACCGGTGACCCTCGCCCTCTACGTGCCGCGGGCCGGCGTCGTGCACCGGGCGCCCGCCGGGCTGAAGCTCCTCGTCCTCGCGGGGCTGAGCGTGCTGGTCTTCGCCGTCCCGACGCTGCCCGTGGTGACCGGCGCGCTGGCCACCGTGGTGGCCGTGGCTCTGGTCGCTGCGCGGCTGCCGGCTGCCGTGCTCGTGCGTCAGGCCCGCGCCGTCCTGTGGTGGCTGGTCGCGCTGTTCGTGCTGCACGCGGTGGTCACCGACGTGCTCACCGGCGCGCTGACCGCGCTCCGGCTGCTGACCCTGGTGCTGGCGGCCGCGGTGGTCACCGCGACGACCCGGGTGACCGAGATGGTCGCGTTCGTGGAGCGGGTCTGCGGGCCGCTGCGATGGGTCGGCGTGCGGCCCGCGCGGATCGGGCTGGTGATCGCGATGGCGCTGCGCTTCATCCCGCTGATCAGCGAGCGCGCCGACCGGATCCGCGAGGCCCAGGCGGCCCGGGGCGGATCGGTGCGGGGCCTGCGCGGGCTGGCGACCACGGTGGTGCCGCTGCTCGTGCAGGTGCTGCAGTTGGCGCACACCGTGAGCGAGGCGCTGGACGCGCGCGGGGCCGACGACGTGCCGGTGCACCGGGGAGGTCCCCGTGCAGCCTGAGGGCCGGGTGGTCGAGATCTGGCTGGCCGGAGCGGCGGCCCGGCCGATGCGGCGGGTGGCTGCGGTCGAGGCGGTGGCCGGCCTGGGACTGAGCGGTGACCGCTATGCCCTCGGCGGAGGCACGTGGGCGCGGTATCCCGACCTGGAGAAGCAGGTGACGCTCATCGACCGCGAGGACGTCGCGGCGGTGGCGGCCGACACCGGTTCGGAGCTGGCTCCCGGCGACACCCGCCGCAACCTCGTGACGACCGGCATCGACCTGCCGGCGCTGGTCGGGCGCTGGTTCACTGTGGGAGACGTCCTGCTCTTCGGCATGAAGCGCTGCCCTCCGTGCACGCACCTGGAGAGGCTCACCGGGGTGCGGCTGGTCAAGGCGATGGTGCACCGCGGCGGGATCAACGCGGCGGTGTTCGCCGGCGGCACCGTCCCCGAGGGAGCCGTCGTCCGTCCGGTGTCCGAGGAGGAAGCCGCACGGCGGGGCGCCCCGACCGGTGCCGACCGGCCGGTGCCCCGCGTCGTCTAGCTAGCCGCGCGGCGGCAGCCACCCGGTCGAATAGACCTTCTCGTGGGCCTGCTTCGCGAGGCGGTCGAGCGCGTCGAGCCGCCCGGGCTGCTGGTCCTCGGCCCGCGGAGCGGGCGGCATGAGCACCCACAGGAGCAGGTACACCAGGACGCCGGCCCCGCCGGCGAGGGTGATCCCGACGAACCCGGCCCGCCACACGAGGCTGTCGATGCCGGTGTGCTCGGCCAGGCCGCCGCACACGCCGGCGACCATCTTGTCGGTGGTGCTGCGGCGCAGGGGCGGCCGGACGGGAGCCGCCGGCGGAGGGGTGAGCGGCTCCTGGCCCGAGTCCCTGTCGAGGAACGGTGGGCCGGGCAGTGAGCTGGATGTCATGGGACGAGCCTGGCGCGGCGGGCCGGCCGGGACCACGGCGGAAGGTCCCGAAGTCCCCTCGTCGGAAGGCTCTCGTCAGGCGGCCGGCTCGTCGGTCCAGCGGAGCAGGAACTCCTTCTCCTCCGGCGTGATGCGGCGGGGCCGGTTCAGGGCGAAGTCGAAGGGCACCAGCATGGTCTGGCCGGTGGCGGCGAGCTGCCCCTGGTCGAAGGCCTCGTAGTGGCAGAGGAATGACGCGGCTCGGATGGTCGACACCCAGATCTGGATCTCCAGGGGCTGGGCGTCGTACAGCACCGGCCGCTTGTAGGTGATCTCGTGCGAGTGGACGACGAGGCCACGGCGCATGCCGGTCTTCTCGTCGTGCGTGGGGTGCTCGAAGAACAGGCTGACGCGCGCCATCTCGAAGTAGCCGAGGAACGCGACGTTGTTGATGTGCTGGTAGGCGTCCATGTCCGACCAGCGCATGGGGACCTGCACGGTGTGCCTCACGGCCGACACCCTGCCGTACGGCCGCCGGGGATGCGCTGTGACCTCCAGCGCATCCCCGGTCGCCCGGTCAGTCCCGCGAAAGCTTGCGGTAGGTCGCCCGGTGCGGCCGGGTGGCCTCCTGACCCAGCCGCTCGACCTTGTTCTTCTCGTAGTCGGCGAAGTTGCCCTCGAACCAGAACCACTTCGAGTCGCCCTCGTAGGCGAGGATGTGCGTCGCGACCCGGTCGAGGAACCACCGGTCGTGGCTCACGACGACCGCGCAGCCGGGAAACTCCAGCAGCGCGCTCTCCAGGCTGGTCAGCGTCTCGACGTCGAGGTCGTTGGTCGGCTCGTCGAGCAGCAGCAGGTTGCCGCCCTGCTTCAACGTCAAGGCGAGGTTGAGACGATTCCGCTCACCACCGGACAGCACGCCGGCCGGCTTCTGCTGATCCGGGCCCTTGAACCCGAACGCCGCGACATACGCCCGCGAGGGCATCTCGACGTTACCGACCTTGATGTGGTCGAGCCCGTCGGAGACGACATCCCACAGCGTCTTCTTGGGGTCGATGCCGCTGCGGTTCTGCTCGACGTAGGAGAGCTTCACGGTCTCGCCGACCTTGATCTCGCCCTCGTCGGGCTTCTCCTCGCCGACCAGCATCTTGAACAGCGTGGTCTTGCCGGCGCCGTTGGGGCCGACGACACCGACGATGCCGTTGCGCGGCAGGGTGAACGACAGGTCGTCGATCAGCACGCGGTCACCGAAGCCCTTGGTCAGGTTCTTCGTCTCGACGACGACGCTGCCCAGCCGCGGGCCCGGCGGGATCTGGATCTCCTCGAAGTCGAGCTTGCGGAACTTGTCGGCTTCGGCGGCCATCTCCTCGTAGCGGGCGAGACGGGCCTTGCTCTTCGCCTGCCGCGCCTTGGCGCCCGAGCGGACCCACTCCAGCTCCTCCTTGAGCCGCTTGGCGCGCTTGGCGTCCTTCGCACCCTCGACCTGCAGGCGGGCGGCCTTGGTCTCGAGGTAGGTGGAGTAGTTGCCCTCGTAGGGGTAGGCGCGGCCCCGGTCGAGCTCGAGGATCCACTGCGCGACGTTGTCCAGGAAGTACCGGTCGTGGGTGACCGCGACGACGGTGCCGGCGTACTTCTCCAGGTGCTGCTCCAGCCACGCGACGCTCTCGGCGTCGAGGTGGTTGGTGGGCTCGTCGAGCAGCAGCAGGTCCGGCGCCTCGAGCAGCAGCTTGCACAGCGCCACGCGGCGGCGCTCACCACCGGAGAGGACGGTGACGTCGGCGTCGCCGGGCGGGCAGCGCAGCGCGTCCATGGCCTGCTCGATGCGGGCGTCGAGCTCCCAGCCGTCGTGCTGCTCGATGACCTCCATGAGCTCGCCCTGCTCGGCCAGCAGCGCGTCGAAGTCGGCGTCGGGCTCCCCCATCGCCGCACTGACCTCCTCGAAGCGGGTCAGCGCGTCGCGCAGCGGCTTGACCGCCTCCTCGACGTTGCCGCGCACGTCGAGCTTCTCGTTCAGCGGCGGCTCCTGCAGCAGGATGCCGACCGTCGCCTCCGGCGCGAGCGTCGCCTCACCGTTGGAGGGCTGCTGCATGCCGGCCATGATCTGGAGCACGGTCGACTTTCCGGCGCCGTTGGGGCCGACGACGCCGATCTTGGCGCCGGGCAGGAACGACAGGGTGACGTTGTCGAGGATCACCTTGTCACCGTGCGCCTTGCGCGCGCGGACCATCGTGTAGATGTACTGAGCCACTGGGCTTCGAAGCCTTCCGTCGTCTTGCGAGCGGGGGCGGGGCCGCCGGTCGCGGCCCCACCCCGTGCGTTCTCACCTCCGATCCTCCCAGCCGCGGGCAACTAGACGCGCGCCGGTTCCGGGGAGGAGTTCTCGGAGTCCAGCACGTACAACGGTTCGGACCCCGTGCCGTAGTCCTCGCTGGTGGAGCCGTCGGCCAGCTCCTCGGCGAGTTCGCGGGCCATCTGCTCGTCCTCGGCTGTCGGCTGCGGCTCATCCACGGCGGAGTCCTGGCCGGCGGCCGTCGGGCGGGCCGGCTGAGCACGCTTGAAGACGGACGTACCGCGCGCGAGGTCGGGGCCGACCGTGAACGCCCTGATCCGGGGAGTGCTCCGCCGGCCGTTCTCGGTCTCCCAGCTGTCGGTGCGCAGCGCACCCCGCACGATCACCGGGTCGCCCTTGCTCACGCTGGCCGAGACGTTGCTGCTCAGGTTGTTCCAGCACTCGATGTCGACCCAGAAGGTGCCGCCGTCGACGAACTCCTGCCGGGCCGGGTCGAACCGCCGCGACGTGGACGCCATGCGGAAGTTCGTCACCGCGCCGTTCTTGAGGCTGACTCGTCGCGGGGATTCGACGACGTTGCCGACGACGGTGACCAGGGTGTCGTTCATGGTGCTCCTCGGATCTGGGGCGCCGTGCGGCGCGGCCGGCTCGCTGCCGGTTGTCGACGACCCTCGCGTCCACGGCCGTCCCGATGGATGCTCCGGAGCAATCTGTGGACGGTCTCGCGCCCTGTGGACAGTGCGGTCCCGAGCGTTCACAGCGAACTCCGGGTGGAAGCCCAGCCGCCTCTCTCGAAGGGCGCCTTTGCTGGTAGCCGTGACCGAGACAGAGATGACGCCGGCCGTCGTCCCGCAGCCCCGCCGGACCGGCCGGATGGTGGGAGGAGTCCTGGGCTCCCTCGGCATCGGAGCCGCGGCAGTGCTCGGCGTCCAGGCGGCGGCGACGCCGACGACCGTCGTCGGCCACGCCTCGCCGGCGCAGGGCGGATCCGCGCCGGCCTCCTTCGTGCCCGGCTACCGACCGGGCACCCCCGGCGGGACCCTCGGTGGCACGTCCACGACGGCCACCGCCGCCCAGCAGGTCGGGATCGTGGAGATCACCACCGTGCTCCGGTACCAGAGCGCCGAGGCCGCCGGCACCGGGATGGTGCTGACGCCGGACGGCGAGATCCTCACCAACAACCACGTGGTCCAGGGCGCCACCAGCATCCGCGTGACGATCTCGCGCACGGGCGCGACGTACACGGCGACCGTCGTCGGCACCGACCCGACCGACGACGTCGCGGTGCTCCAGCTGTCGCACGCCTCCGGACTGCAGACGGCGAGGGTCTCCGCCACCGACGCGACGGTCGGCGAGTCGGTGACCGGGGTCGGGAACGCCGGCGGAACCGGCACGCTCACCGCCGCGGCGGGCACGGTGACTGCACTGGACCAGTCGATCACCGCCTCCGACGAGACCGGCGGCACCAGCGAACAGCTCAGCGGGCTGATCGAGATCGATGCGGCGATCCAGGCCGGCGACTCCGGCGGCCCGCTGTACGGCGCCGACGGGGCGATCATCGGGATGGACACGGCAGCGTCGTCCGGCGGCCCCGCCGACGCGTACGCGATCCCGATCGACACGGCACAGGCGATCGCCCACCAGATCGAGTCCGGTGCCGACAACGCCAGGATCCATCAGGGCACCCCGGCCTTCCTCGGGGTGTCGATGACGGACGGCCCCACCGGGGCGACCGTGGCCGGCGTCCTCTCCGGCACGGCGGCCGAGACCGCGGGGCTGGCGGCAGGCGACGTCATCACGTCGGTCGACGGTGCCGGGATCGCCTCCGCCGACGACCTGAGCACCGCGCTCGCCGGCCACGAGCCCGGCGACCGGGTGACCGTCACCTGGACGACCCCCGACGGCGCGGCGCACTCGGCCACCGTTTCCCTCGGCGTGGGGCCGGCCGACTGACCCGGCGCGTTCCCCCGCAGGGGTGCAGCTGGGATTCCGGCGGCCGGCCGGATGCGATGATCGGGCGTCGAGCGCCCGTAGCTCAGTGGATAGAGCAGGTGCCTTCTAAGCACTTGGTCGCAGGTTCGATCCCTGCCGGGCGCGCCGTGTGATGTCCCGAGACATCCGCACAGCCCGGACCGACGATCCGTCGGTCCGGGCTGCTGCGTGTCGGGGGTCCGGAGGGACGGCCACGGAATCGAGCGGCTGGGGTCCCCGCAACCGACGAGCCGAAGGCCGCGTGACCATTTCGGATCGGGATCGTTTGAACAGGTGAGGTTCGTGCGCCTTACCGACGGGTAGACGCGGCTGACCGGTAGCGGGGGTAACACATAACTACCAGTCCGAGGAGTGCGGCTCTCGATGGTTCTGATCGATCATCCCCAGCAGCAGGACGGCCCCCCGGACGGCACTCCCCCGGCGCAACAGCCAGGCGGCCGGCACGCCGCCCCCACGGATCGGAGCGCGTCCCGGTTCAAGCGTCGCCACCGCTGGCCGGTGCTGGCCGCCGTCGCCGCGCTGGGCGTCCTCGTCGTCCCCCCGCCGTCGCCCCAGCACCTGCACGGCGACGTCGCCGAGGCGGCCGACACCTCCCAGGACACGTCCCCGCTCGGCGCGGCCGCCACCATCTCCTTCCTCTCCTCGGGCGCCCCGACCGGCGCGATCGTGCTGCCCACCGCACCCGCGCAGGGGGGTGACGCCGCGCCCATCGCCCCCACGGTCATCAGCGGCCTCGCCGCCAACGGCATCCCCAACGTCGCGCTCAACGCCTACCGCGTCGCGGCGACCCGGATGACCAACTCCTCGCCCGACTGCGGCATCGACTGGTCGCTGCTCGCCGGGATCGGCCGCGTCGAGTCCAACCACGGCCGCTTCGGTGGCGCCACGCTCAACCCCGACGGCACCTCGACGCCGAAGATCATGGGTCCGCCGCTCAACGGGGTCTCGTTCGCGTTCATCCGTGACACCGACGGCGGGTCGTTCGACGGCGACAGCACTTACGACCGGGCCGTGGGGCCGATGCAGTTCATCCCCTCCACCTGGCGGGCCTACGGCGCCGACGCCGACGGGTCCGGCTCGGCCGACCCGTTCAACATCAACGACGCCGCCCTCGCCGCGGCCCACTACCTGTGCGTCGCCGGCGGCAATCTGCGCACCGACGCCGGCCAGCGCAAGGCCGTCATGGCCTACAACCACTCCGACAGCTACGTGAACGAGGTGCTCGCCCTCGCCCGCGCCTACGCCAGCGGCATCCCGGTGGCCGACATCCCGCTCGTCGGCAACACGACCGCACCCGTCCCGGCTCCCGGGGCCTTCGGCACCGCGCGGTACGCCAACGGGCCGGCCAACCCGGCACCGCCCATGGGCGCACGCGACATGACCCCCGCCAACGGGCCCACGACCGGTGCCAGCGCCGACGGCGGCCAGCAGCCGACGTCCGGCGGCGCCCCCGCCGCCGACAACTCGGCCGGCACGCCGCCGGCCACGAACGGCACCAACGACACGGGGACGACGCCACCTCCCGGCCAGCCCCCGGCGCCGGCCCCTGCGCCCGGCAACCCGGCGCCCCAGCCGAACAACGGTCCCGCCCCGGCTGCGCCCGCGGCTCCGGCGCCCCTGCCGGTTCCGGTGCCGGCCCCGGCGCCGCTCCCGGTGCCCGTCCCGGCCCCCGCTCCCGCGCCGGTTCCCCCGCCGCCGGCGCTCATCCCTGGGCAGACCTGCACCACCCTCGACCCGATCACCCACCTCAAGCTGCTCGAGGATCTGCCGCTCTGCCCGTAGCGACATGACGACGGCGGCCCCTCCGATCGCATCGATCGGAGGGGCCGCCGTCTGCGGTCAGCTGACCGCGGTCAGCGCGGGCCGCCCGTGCGCTGGGAACCGGTGAACACGAAGGTCAGGTCGCTCGACGCGCCCTGGAAGACGCCGGCGGTCGCGCTGGACGGCAGCGCGGCGGTCAGCTTCAGGTGGTCGGTCGCACCCGCGGCGAGAGCGGCGCTGGCGGCCAGCGGCGCGCTGCTGACGAGGATCGGAGAAGTGAAGTAGCTGCGCACCGTGCCGGAGCAGGTGGGTACTGCGGCACCGGTGGTCCAGGCCACCGAACAGGACTCCACGGTCAGCTGCAGGCCGTTCACCTTGTCCTGGTCGAGCACGCTGGAGGACGTCGCCGCAGAGGTCAGCGTGACCGCGGCCAACGGCGTCGTCCCGTCGTTGACCAGGTCGACCAGGGCGCTGCGCGAGTCGCCGGCGAGCATCATCCCGCCGGAGAAGGGCACGGCCGCCCCGACCGGCGAGCTGACGTCGATGGAGACGACGCCGCTGTCGACCTTCGTGCCGACCGGGCTGGTGCTGTCGGTGAACTGCCCGAACGTGCCGAGACCGGCAACCGCGACGGCGGCGCCGACGACGCTGAGCGCGCCGACGATCTTCAGTCCGGTGCGACGACGCGTCGTCGTCGTGGTGTCGATGGTGGTCACGGTGGTGCTCCCCGAGCTTGTGCCGGGCAGCCGTTCTGCCTGGCGACGCCCCCACGCTGCGCCCCGATCCGCAGGCCGCCCGCCAGGAATCCGCAAGGCAACCGCAAGAAGTGGGGACCTCAGGCCGGACGGGCCGACGGCGGCCGCAGCACGGCGAACGGGTCGGTGACCCGCAACGACGGCGCCGCGAACCGGTAGAGGGTCGCCGGCCGGCCGCCCGCACGCCCGGGCGCGGTGAGCTCCCCCGTCGGCTCCAGGACGCCCCGGCGCAGCAGCACCCGCTGCAGGTTGGTGGCCGTGACGTCGTAACCGAGCGCGGCCACGTAGATCTCCCGCAGCTCCGCGATGGTGAAGGTCGGCGGCGCCAGGGCGAAGCCGATGTTCGTGTACGACAGCTTCGCCCGCAGCCGTGCCAGCGCGGACCCGACCATCGAGCCGTGGTCGAAGGCGGTCGCCGGCAGGGCGTCGACCGGCTGCCACGCGGTGTCGTCCGGGAGGACCGGGTCGAGATTGGCCGGGATCAGCCCCAGGTAGGCGGTCGCCACGGTCCTCCCCCGCGGGTCCCGCGCCGGATCGCTGCGGGTCTCCAACTGCTCGAGGTGGGCCAGGTGCGCCACCTCGACCTTCGACGCGAGTTGGCGGGCGACCGATGCGCCCAGCGTCTCGTCGTCCCGCAGCGGGCCACCGGGCAGCGCCCAGGCGCCGGCGAACGGGTCGTTGGCCCGCCGCCACAGCATCACGTGCAGGCGCGCCGTCCGGACCTGGAGCACCGCCGCCAGCGCGTGGTGCGGATAGGCGGGCCGATCCGGGGAGGACCACACGGAAGTCACAGAAGGGATGTTAGAGTCTGTACCGAGGTTTTCGCCTCACAGGAAGAAACCCCACTCCTCCGGAGGTCCCGGTGACCGCAACGCTGTCTGCACCCACCACGAGCTGGTCGTCGGAGCAGTGGGAGTCGTGGCGGGCCGAGGTCCGCGCGCTCGCTGCCGAGAAGGACGCCGTCGTCCTCGCGCACAACTACCAGGCGCCGGAGATCCAGGACGTCGCCGACCACGTGGGTGACTCGCTCGCCCTCTCCCGCCTCGCCGCCGCGAGTGACGCCTCGACGATCGTGTTCGCCGGTGTCCACTTCATGGCGGAGACGGCGAAGATCCTCGCGCCCGAGAAGACGGTGCTGGTGCCGGACGCGAACGCCGGCTGCTCTCTCGCCGACACGATCACCGCCGACCAGCTGCGCGCCTGGAAGGCCGAGCACCCCGGCGCCGTCGTCGTCTCCTACGTCAACACCTCGGCCGAGGTGAAGGCCGAGACCGACGTCTGCTGCACCTCGTCCAACGCCGTCGAGGTCGTCGAGTCGATCCCGGCCGACCGCGAGGTGCTCTTCCTCCCCGACCAGTTCCTCGGCGCGCACGTCCAGCGCGTCACCGGACGCACCAACATGCGGATCTGGATGGGCGAGTGCCACGTGCACGCGGGCATCTCCCCCACCGACCTTCGCGCCAGTGTCGAGGCCGCCCCGGACGCCGAGCTGCTCGTGCACCCCGAGTGCGGCTGCGCCACGAGCGCGCTCTGGATGGTGTCCGACGGACAGCTGCCCACCGAACGCGTGCACATCCTCTCCACCGGCGGGATGCTCGACGAGGCCCGGCGGACGACGGCGAAGCGCGTGCTGGTCGCGACCGAGATCGGCATGCTGCATCAGCTGCGGCAGGCCAACCCGGTCACCGACTTCCAGCCGGTGAACTCCCGGGCCGCCTGCCCCTACATGAAGATGTCGACTCCCGAGAAGCTGCTGCGCGCGCTGCGGGAGGGCCGCGACGAGGTCACCGTCGACCCGGCGGTCGCCGCCCGCGCGCGTGCCGCCGTCGAGGCGATGGTGGCCATCGGCACGCCCTCGCCGGTCGGTGAATGACGTGACCGACGTCGTCGTGGTCGGCACCGGGGCTGCCGGGCTGATGGCCGCGGTCACGCTCGCGGACGCCGGCCGGCGGGTCACCGTCGTCACCAAGGGCACGCTCGGCGAGGGCAGCACGGCCTGGGCACAGGGCGGGTTGGCCGCCGTCCTCGGACCGGACGACGACGCCGAGCTGCACGTGCAGGACACCCTGGTCGCCGGCGCCGGCCTCTGCGACGAGCCGTCCGTGCGCACCCTGGTCGACGAGGCGCCGGTCGCGGTCGGGCTGCTGCAGGAGCTGGGCGCCCGGCTCGACCTCGACGTCCGCGGCGTCCCGGCACTGACCCGCGAAGGCGGGCACAGCCGCGACCGGATCGTGCACGCCGGCGGCGACGCCAGCGGTGCGGAGGTCACGCGCACCCTGGCCGCGGCCCTGCGCGCCCGCGGGATCGAGGTGCTGGAGCACACCGTCGCGCTCGACGCGCTGCGGGCCGCCGACGGCCGGGTCGTCGGCCTCCGGACCGCCCGCGTCGCGGACGACGGCTCGCTCGTCGACGCCGCCGACCTGCGCGCACGCGCCACGGTGCTCGCCACCGGCGGCTACGGCCAGGTGTTCGCGGCGACGTCCAATCCGGCGGGGGCCACCGGCGACGGGCTCGCGATGGCGCTGCGCGCGGGGGCCGAGGTCGCCGACGTCGAGCTGGTGCAGTTCCATCCGACGGTCCTGTGGACCGGACGGGACGCCGTCGGGCAGCAGGCGCTGATCTCCGAGGCAGTGCGCGGGGAGGGCGCGGTGCTGGTCGACGGGCACGGACGACGGCTGATGGCCGGCGCCCACCCGCTCGCCGACCTCGCCCCGCGCGACGTCGTGTCCGCCACCCTCGCGGCGCACCTGCGGGCCACCGGCGACGACTGCGTGTTCCTCGACGCGACGGCCCTGGGGGCGGAGTTCCTGCGCGGCCGCTTCCCCGGCATCGTGCGCGCCTGCTCCGACGCCGGGTACGACCTGACCCGCGAGCCGGTGCCGGTCGTCCCCGCCGCCCACTACTCGTGCGGCGGAGTGGTGGCCGACCTCGACGGGCGGACGACGCTGCCCGGGCTCTTCGCCGTCGGCGAGGTGGCCTGCACCGGCGTCCAGGGCGCCAACCGACTGGCGTCGAACTCGATCACCGAGGGGCTGGTCGCCGCCCGGCGGTGCGCCGCGCTGCTCGCCGCCGAGCTGCCGCGGCGCGCCGAACCCGTCGCCACCGGCACCGGCTCCACGGTCGACACGTCGGCGCGGACCGTCATCACCGCCGCGATGAGCCACCACGCCGGGGTCCTCCGCGACGGCGCCGGACTCGCCCGGCTCGTTCATGAGCTCGCCGACGTCCGCCGCGTGGCCGGCCCGGCAGCGGACCTCGCCACCCTCGAGGCGACGTCCCTGCACACCGCGGCCACCCTGCTGGCCGCCGCGGCGGCCGCCCGCACCGAGAGCCGCGGCTGCCATCGACGCAGCGACTTCCCGGAGACCCGGGCCGAGTGGGAGGTCCGGCTCGTCCACCGGCTGGACGCGGCCGGCCGGCTGCACACCCGGACCGAGCCGGTGCGCACGCTGGTGACGGCGTGACCGGGATGCGCACCGAGATCGCGGCCGCGCTGGGGAAGGCCTCGCTCGATCCGGTCGAGGTCGAGCGCGTCGTCGGCCTGGCGCTGGCAGAGGATCTCGCTCTCGGGCCGGACGTCACGACGATCGCCACGGTGGCGGAAGACGCGCGCGCGACCGGCGACGTCGTCCCCCGCACGCCCGGCGTGCTGGCCGGCGTGGCCGTGGCGGCCGCGGTGTTCGACCTGGTCGGCGGGACGGCCGTCGAGATCGAGCTGCTGGCCGACGACGGCACCGCGACCGAACCCGGCCGGGCGGTGCTCACCGTGGCCGGGCCGACCCGAGCGCTGCTCACGGCCGAGCGGACGGCCCTCAATCTGATCGGCCGCCTGTCGGGGGTCGCCACGCTCACCCGGCTCTGGGTCGACGCGGTGGCCGGCACGGGTGCCGCGATCCGCGACACCCGGAAGACCACGCCGGGCCTGCGGACGCTGGAGAAGTACGCGGTGCGCTGCGGCGGGGGCGTGAACCACCGGATGGCCCTGGGCGACGCCGCGCTGGTCAAGGACAACCACGTCGCGGCGGCCGGCGGCATCCACGCAGCCGTGGACGCGGTGCGCCGGCACGCGCCGGAGATCCCGCTCGAGGTCGAGTGCGACACCCTCGACCAGGTGCGCGAGGCCATCGCGGCCGGGGTGCAGCTCGTCCTGCTGGACAACTTCTCCCTGGACGACACGGTGACGGCGGTGTCCCTCGCCCGGCCCGCGGGGGTGCGCCTGGAAGCCAGCGGTGGACTCTCGCTCGACCGGGCGCGCGAGGTCGCCGGAACGGGCGTCGACTACCTCGCGGTCGGCGCGCTCACCCACAGCGCGCCGGTGCTCGACCTCGGCTTCGACCTGCGCGCCTGATCCCCCGCTTCAGGGGTGTTGCGCACGCTCCTGGAGTCCTGCAGAACCCGTGGAGCGTGCACAACACCCCAGTAGCAGGTGTCAGGTCGTGCGCTGGTCGGGGTGCACCCAGCCGATGGCGGGCGCCACGTGGTCGACGATGTTCTCCAGCAGCCGGGCGTTGTACTCCACGCCGAGCATGTTCGGCACGGTGATCAGCAGGGTGTCGGCCTCGCGCACGGCGGCGTCCTTGGCCAGCTCCTCGGCGAGCACGTCCGGTTCGCCCACGTAGCTCTTGCCGAACCGCGCCCGCACGCCCTCGAGGATGCCGACCTGGTCCTCGTCCGACCGCTCGCCGAAGTACTGCCGATCGAGGTCGGACACCACCGGGATCACGCTGCGGCTCACCGACACGCGAGGCTGACGGTCCCAGCCGGCATCGGCCCACGCCGTCCGGAACCGGGCGATCTGCTCGGCCTGCAGCTCGTCGAACGGCACCCCGGTGTCCTCGACGAGCAGCGTCGAGCTCATCAGGTTCATCCCCTGCTGCGCCGTCCACTCGGCCGTCGCGCGCGTGCCCGACCCCCACCAGATCCGGTCGGCCAGACCCGGTGACTGCGGCTGGATCGCCAGCCGTCCGGTCGCGCCGCCGGTCATCCGCGGGTCGGCATCGACCACGGTCTGGCCTCGCAGAGCGGCGAGGAACAGCGCGGTCTTGTCGCGCGCGAGGTCGGCGTCGCTCACACCCTCCGGCGGCGCGTACCCGAACGCCTCGGAGCCGCGCAGCGCCGTCTCCGGTGACCCCCGGCTGACGCCCAGCTGCAGCCGGCCGTCGCTGAGCAGGTCCGCCGCCGCGGCCTCCTCGGCCATGTAGAGCGGGTTCTCGTAGCGCATGTCGATGACGCCGGTGCCGATCTCGATGCGGCGGGTGCGGACGGCGATCGCGGCGAGCAGCGGGAACGGCGAGGCGAGCTGCCGCGCGAAGTGGTGCACCCGCACGTAGGCGCCGTCGACGCCCAGTTGCTCGGCGGCGACCGCGAGCTCGACGCTCTGCACCAGCGCATCCCGGCCGGTGCGCACCTGCGAACCCGGAATGGGCTGCCAATGCCCGAACGACAGGAACCCGATCCGCTTCTCCACGGCACTCATGCCTCTCCGAGCGCGCGGACGGCGTTCCCTGTTCCCGCACCTCGCCGCTCACGGCCGAGCGGATGGGCAGATGTGACGGAGCCGTCCGGACGGCTTGGCACAAGACGCCGGACGACGCCGGTTACCTCACCGACTGTGATGGCACGATCACGACTCTCCGTGGTCAGGTTCCGTCACTTTGCCGCTGGGATGCGTGACCCTGTGCGGGTGAGCCTTCCTGCCTCCGAGGTGCCGCGGTCCGCCGACGGTACACACGGCGCCCCCGCCGGGCAGCGCATGCGGGCCATCGACACCCTCCTGGCCGACCGCGGCCAGCTGTTCCAGGCGCTGTTCCTGTCCGCCCCGATCCCGAAGGCGCTCGTCGACGTCGACGGCCACGTCCTGGTCGCGAACCCGATGATGTGCGCGCTCACCGGGCGCACGGCGGAGGAGCTCGCGGGCCGGCACGTCGACCTGCTCGCCCACCCCGACGAGCCGCCGGTGGGCGACCTGGGTCTGGACGTCTCCGGCGAGCGCCTCGACCCGAACCTGCTGCTCGACGGGGAGCGGCGGCTGCGTCGCTCGGACAGCACCGAGCTGTGGGTCGTCCAGTCGCACGAGGTCGTCCGGCACAACAACGGCGAGCCCCAGTTCGTCGTCCTGTCGCTGGTCGACGTCACCGACCGGCGCCGGGCCGAGGACGACCTGGTGCGCCGCGCGTTCACCGACCCGCTCACCGGGCTGCCCAACCGCCGCGCGCTGACCGACCGGCTGCGGCACGCCGTGGCCCTGTCCCGCCGCCGGGGGCTGCAGGTCGGCCTGGTGCACCTGAACATCGACCGGTTCAAGGCCGTCAACGAGGCCCTCGGACACGAGGCGGGCGACCTGCTGCTCAGCCAGGTGGCCGACCGGCTGCGGTGGAGCACCCGCGTCGAGGACACGGCCGTCCGGCTCGGGGCCGACGAGTTCCTCGTCGTCGCCGAGGACGTCGAGGACCTCGACGGCCTGCGCGCACTCGCCGACCGGCTGCTCAGCGTCCTCGACGAGCCCTTCCTGATCGAGGACCGCGAGATCAACCTGTCGGCGAGCGTGGGGCTGACCCTCGGCTCCGACACCTCCCCCGACGACCTGCTGCGCCAGGCCCAGAGCGCGCTCACCAAGGCCAAGGCCGACGGCAGCCGTGCCCGTATCGAGGTGCACGAGGGCGCCCTCGCGCACGGCGACGTGGATGCCTTACAGCTGGAGGCCGAACTCCGGCACGCGCTGGACAACGAGGAACTGCGGCTCTTCTACCAGCCGATCGTGCACCTGAGCGACGAGACCCTGCTCGGCTACGAGGCCCTCGTCCGCTGGCAGCACCCCGTCCGCGGGCTGCTCCCACCCGCGGCCTTCCTTGACGCCGCGGAGAACAACCGGCTCACCTCCAAGCTGGGCGCCTGGGTGCTCCGCCGTGCCTGCACGGACGCCGCGGGCTGGCCCGACGATCTCCGCGTGCACGTCAACGTCTCCGCGCGGCACCTCGCCGAGGACGGGTTCTCCGAGCTGGTCGCGGCGGCGCTCGAGGAGTCCGGCCTCCCGCCGCACCGCCTCGAGCTGGAGATCACCGAGTCGACGGCGCTGTTCGCCGCCGAGGCCACCCTGCACTCGGTCGCCGTGGTCACCGACGCCGGCGTCACGCTGGCGCTGGACGACTTCGGCACCGGCTACTCGGCCATCACCGCCCTGCACCGGCTGCCGATCCACACGGTCAAGATCGACCGCTCGTTCGTCGCCGACGTCGTCACCGAGCCCGCCACCGCCGCCCTCGTCCAGGGCCTGCTGCAGCTCGGCCGCGGCATGGGCCTGCAGGTGATCGCCGAGGGCATCGAGGACCTCGACCAGGCGGCGTGGCTGCTCGACCACGGCTGCGCCATGGCCCAGGGCTACGCGTTCGGCCGGCCCGCACCGCTGCCCAGCCAGGCCGAGGTGCTCATGGGCGAGCTGCTCGACGCCCCCGCCGAGATCGTCGCCGGCGAGCTGATGGACGACCCGCTGCCGCCCCAGCAGCTCGAGGTGCAGCGCTCCGTCGACCCCGAGCTGCTCGCGAACGGCGACTACGAGACCGGGCCTTTGGCGGCCGAGCTCGCGATGACCGACGCGACCGGCGAGCTGTTCGACGACCTCGCCGACGAGGACTGAACGACCTCACCGGCAGGCCGAACGCGCAGGTCCGGGCCAGGATGTGGGGATGCGCATCGACGTCGCCGCCACGCTGACCGTCTGGTCCCCGGCGGCGGCGACGGCGCTGCTGCAGGTCGCGGTCGCGGAGCCGGCGGCCGAGCAGCTGATCGTGCTGTCGGGCGGTGAGCCGGTCGAGCCCGAGGAGTTCGAGGCGGACGGCGCGCGGGTGCACCGACTCCGGCTGAACCCCGGCGACACCACGGTCACCTACACCGCGTCGGTGGAGGACGGCGGCCCGGCGCGGCCGGTCACACCCGCCGAGTGGGCCACCGCGCTGCGGCCGAGCCGGTACTGCCCGTCGGACCAGCTCGAGGGCTTCGCCACCACCGAGTTCGACCGGAGCCGGCCGCCCGCCGAGCTGGTGCCCGCGGTCGCCGACTGGGTGCACCGGCGGCTGGTCTACACGTCCGGGTCGAGCCGGCCGGTCGACACCGCCGTCGACACCCTGCTGGCCGGGCAGGGCGTGTGCCGTGACTACGCGCACCTCACGATCACGCTGCTCCGGGCCCTGGACATCCCCGCCCGGCTGGTGGCGGTCTACGCGCCGGGGCTCTCGCCGATGGACTTCCACGCGGTCGTCGAGGCCGACGTCGACGGGACGTGGTGCGTCGTCGACGCGACCCGGCTGGCGCCGACCCGGTCGCTGGTGCGCATCTGCTCCGGCCGCGACGCCGCCGACACGGCATTCCTCTCGCTGTTCGGGGGCGTGGCGCAGTTCCGCACCATGGAGGTCACCGCGACGACGGCGGGCGATCTCCCGGTGCCGGACGACGCCCCGTTCCCGCTCCCCTGACTCAGCCCCGATAGGCCTCGAGCAGCCGCAGCCAGATCTCGCTGACCGTCGGATAGGCCGGGACGGCGTGCCAGAGCCGGCGGATCGGCACCTCGCCGACGACGGCGATGGTCGCCGCCTGCAGCAGCTCGGCGACGGCCGGGCCGACGAAGGTGGCGCCGACCAGCACCTCGCGCTCGCTGTCGACGACCATGATCGCCGTGCCGTCGTAGTCGTCGGCGAACAGCGACGAGCCCGCGACCGACAGGGGGATCTGCACCACGCGGTGCGGCAGCCCGGCCTCCTCCGCCTCGGCCGCGGTGCGCCCCACGCTCGCGACCTGCGGGATGGTGAACACCACCGAGGGCGTCGCGTACTCGTCGGCGGTCGCCACGAACGGCGACCAGTCGGCGGTGTCGACGTCCTCCCCCGTCGCGCGGGCCACGATGGCCGCGCCCGCCTGGCGAGCCTGGTACTTGCCCATGTGCGTCAGCTGGCGCCGGCCGTTGATGTCACCGACCCCGTACAGCCAGGGCACGCCCCGCACCTGCAACGTGTCGTCGACCTCGAGGTAGGCGCCCGGTTCCAGGCCGACGGTCTCCAGGCCGAGATCGCGGGTGCGCGCCCGGCGGCCGACCGCCACCAGCAGTTCGTCACCGACGAGATCACCGGCCGACGTGGTGGCCACGATGTCGGCACCGTCGCGCCGCGCGGCGGTGATCTCGCAGTTCAGCCGCACGTCGACCCCGCGTGCGCGCAGGGACGCGGTGACCGCGTCGGCGGCGGCCGGCTCCAGTTCCTCGAGCAGCCGCTCGCCGCGCTGGAACAGCGTCACCTGCGAGCCCAGCGCCGACCAGGCGGTCGCCATCTCGCAGCCGACGTAGCCGCCGCCGAGGACGAGCAACCGCCCGGGCGGCTCCTTGGCGCTGGTGGCGTCCCGGGGCGTCCACGCGCCGACGGTGTCCAGGCCCGTCACCGGGGGGATCGCCGCCTCCGACCCGGTGCACACCGCGACCGCGTGCCGGGCGGTCAGCCGCACCTCGCCGCCCTCGGTGTCCACGACGACGGTCCGCTCGCCGGTCAGCCGGCCGGCGCCCCGGATCAGCTCGATGCCGGCGCCGTGCACCCACTCGACCTGACCCGCGTCGTCCCAGTGCGACGCGAAGGAGTCGCGCCGGGCCAGCGTCGCGGCGACGTCCTGCTCCCCGGTCACCGCCTGCTTCGCGCCGTCGACGGCGCGCGCCTCCTCGAGCACCTCGGTGCCGCGCAGCAGCGCCTTGCTGGGCATGCAGGCCCAGTAGGAGCACTCCCCTCCGACGAGCTCGCTCTCCACGAGCACGGCGGTCAGGCCGCCCCGGACGGCGATGTCGGCGACGTTCTCGCCGGTCGAGCCCGCACCGAGAACAATGACGTCATAGGTGAGATCCACCGGGCCAGTGTGGTCGACTGGCCGCCATGCCGGTCGATCCCGCCGAGTTCGCCGCCGCCCTCGGCCAATACGCCAGCGGAGTCTGCCTGCTGACCGTGCGGGACGGCATCGACGACGTCGGGACGACGGTCACGTCGGTCATGAGCGTCTCGGCGTCGCCCCCGCTGGTCGCCGTCGGGCTGACCACGGAGGGCTACCCGGCCGAGGTGCTGCAGGAGGTCGGCCGCTGCGGGCTGACCGTGCTGGCCGCCGAGCACGCCATCGTCGCCAGCCGCTTCTCCTCGGCGGGCCGGCCCAGCGCACGGCACCTGCTGGAGGCCGTGCCCTGGACGCGGGCCCCGGCCAGCGACGCGATCGTCCTCGACGGCGGCCTGGCCGCCCTCGACTGCCGTCTCGACCGGGTGATCGAGGCCGGCGACCACGTGCTCGCCCTGCTGGAGATCTCCGACGTCCTCGCCAGCCGGGTCGCCCCACCCCTCCTGCGGCTGCGCGGCCGCTACGTCGACGAGACCGGCCGCCCCGCAGGTCGCTGAGAATTCTCCGCCGTCGTGTCACATCCCGGGGCGCGGCGGTGCTTGGAAGGTATGGACCTCGTCGGGCATCGTGGACTGCTCCAGGCCACCGCCGCGCCACCCCTCGGGGTCCGGGGCCGGGCCCCGAGCCGGGCCGAGAGAGGGGACGGCTTCGCTGTGCCGGCTGCGCCCACCCGCTCCGGTACCCGCGCGGACCTGGAGCCGGTCTTCCGCGAGAACTACCCCCTGGTCGTCGCCGTGGCGGCGCGGGTGCTTGGCTCCCGCGACCTGGCCGAGGACGTCGCCCAGGACGTCTTCCTCTCCTTCTGGCGGTCGCCGGTGCCGGCCGGTGAGGCCCGCGGGTGGCTGTCGGTCGCCGCGGCACACACCGCGCTGAACCTGATCCGCTCCGGCAAGCGGCGGGCGCTGCGCGAGCAGGCGGCCGGAGGCGACACCGTCGTCCCCGACGTCGCCGAGGCGGTCGTCTCCGGCGAGGAGCGCGCCATCGTGCGGGCGGGTCTCGCCCGCCTGCCGCGCAAGCAGGCCGTGGCCCTGGTGCTGCGGCACAGCGGCCTGAGCTACGCCGACGTCGCGGCCGCACTCGACATCTCCCCCGGCAGCGTCGGCACCACCGTCCGCCGCGCCGAATCCGCACTGCGCAAGGAGCTGATCCGTCATGCGTCATCCGACTGAGGGCGTGCTGCGCCGGCTGCTCGACGAGCCCGCCGGTGTCGCCGACGCCGACCGCGAGCACGTCCGCGACTGCCCGGTGTGCCTGGTGGGCCTCGCCGCCGCCCGTGAGGACGCGACGAGCATCGCGACCGCACTGCGGGCCGACCGCGCCGGCGAGCCGGACGTGAACACGGCCTGGGCCCGGCTCTCCAGCGGTCTGGCCGCCCAGAGTCCGGCGCGGGCACCGGCTCCGCGGACCCGCCGTCGTGCCGCGCTGCTGCGCCGCCCGGCCGCAGCAGCCCTCGCGGTGGGCCTCGTGCTCGCCGGAGCCGGGGTCGCCGCGGCGAACGACTGGCTGCCGATCTTCCACACCGAGAAGGTGGCGACGGTCAGCATCCAGACCGACGACCTGGTCGCCCTGCCCGACCTGAGCGCCTTCGGCGACGTGAAGGTCACGGGCGAGGGCAATCCGCACCAGGTCGCCGACGCGACGACCGCAGCGGCGTTCACCGGTCTCGCCGTGCCCGAGGTGGTGCAGCTGCCGGCCGGTGTCAGCGGGAACCCCACCTACCAGGTGGTCGGCGAGCTGAGCGGCGTCTTCACGTTCTCCGCGGAGAAGGCGGCCGCGGCCGCCGCCGCGAAGGGCCAGCCGCTGCCCCCCCTGCCCGCGGGCCTCGACGGCAGCAGCGTGCGGCTGGTGGCCGGCCCGGGTGTGGCGGAGGTCTGGGGCCAGTCGAGCGGCATGCCGACGCTCGTGGTCGGGCGCGCGGTCGCCCCGACGGCCTTCTCCAACGGCGTGCCCTTCACGACCCTGCGCGACTACCTCCTCTCGCTGCCCGGCATGTCCCCGCGGCTCGCCTCGCAGCTGCGCAGCTTCACCGGCGACGGGACGACGCTGCCGCTGCCCGTGCCCGCCGACCAGGTGAGCAGCTCGACCGCCGACGTGAACGGTCATGCCGCGACCGTGCTCGTCACGCGGGACCAGGGGATCGCCGCGGTCGTCTGGGTCGACAAGGGCGTGCTCACCGCGGTCGCCGGCGTCCTGGGCGACGACGAGGTGCTCGCCATCGCCCGGAACCTGCGCTGACGATGGCCGAACCGACGCTCGCCGTCCCGGACGAGGCAGCCGTCCGGGCGGCGGCGCAGCTGGTGGCCGACCTGCCCCCGGCCCCCGCCGTCTGGTGCACCGGCCTGCGCAAGCGGTACGGGAAGCGGGTCGCGGTCGAGGAGATCTCGCTGACCGTGGGCCGCGGCGAGGTCGTGGGACTGCTCGGCCCGAACGGCGCGGGCAAGACGACGGTCATCAAGATGCTGCTCGGGCTGGTGCGGCCGGACGCCGGCGAGGTGATGCTGCTCGGCCGGCCGGCCGGTGACGTGTCGGCCCGCCGCGCGGTCGGCTACCTCCCCGAGCTCTTCCGGTACCAGCCGTGGCTCAGCGCGGCGGAGGTCCTGCGGCTGCACGTGCGGCTGGCCGGCGTGGCGGTCTCCGACGACGACCAGCGCGGCTGCCTCGACCTCGTCGGACTCGGCGCCCGCACCGGCGACCGGGTCGGCGGCTTCTCCAAGGGCATGCAGCAGCGGCTGGGGCTGGCCGTCGCGCTGGTCGCCCGGCCGGAGTTCGTCGTCCTCGACGAGCCGACCAGCGCCCTGGACCCCCTCGGCCGGGTCGACGTGCGGGACATCGTGCTGTCGTTGCGCGAGCGCGGCGTGGCCGTGCTGCTCAACTCGCACCTCATCGGCGAGGTGGAGCGGGTGTGCGACCGCGTGGTCATCCTCGACTCCGGCCGGGTCGCGGCATCCGGCACGCTCGCCGAGCTGCTCGGCCAGCACGAGGTGAGGCTGCACCTGAGCGGCGTCACCGCCGCGGTCGAGGCCCGGCTGGCCGCGGCCGGGCGGGTGGCCCGCGAGGGCGACCACTACACGGTGGCGCTCGGTACCGAGGACGACGGGACGACCGTGCCCGACCTCGTGCGCGACCTCGCCGCTGCCGGCGTCCGCATCCACGCCGTGGAGCCCGCGCGGATCAGCCTCGAGGAACGGTTGCTCGGCATCCTGCGTGCCGGGCACGACGAGGACGCCGCATGAGCGCCCGCGTCGTCCTCACCGTCGCCGGCCTCACGCTGCGCGAGGCCTCGAGACGGAAGGTGCTGCGGGCGCTGATCGCGTTGACCGTGGCGCTTCTGGCGCTGAGCGCGTGGGGGTTCTCGCGGCTGGCCGCCGAGGAGACCGACTTCGGCACGCTGACCAGCGGCCAGGCCCGGCTGGTGGCCTCGCAGCTGCTCAACCTGGTCATGTTCGGCATGAGCCTGATCGCCGCCCTGGGAACGGCGTTCCTCGCCGGGCCGACCGTGTCGGGCGAGGTCGAGTCGGGCATCGCGCTGTCGGTGCTGGCGCGGCCGGTGCGGCGCTGGGTGGTGCTGCTGGGCAAGTGGCTGGGCCTGGCCGTCTTCGGCAGCGGGTTCATCGTGGTGGCCGGCCTGGCGATGTGCATCGTGGTCAAGCTGACGGTGGACTACTGGCCGCCGAACGTCATCGGCGCGCTCGTCCTGCTCGCCGCGCAGACGGTCGTGCTGCTGACCCTGGCGCTGCTGCTGTCGACCGCCGTGTCGCCGATGGCGTCCGGGGTGGTCGCGGTCGGGCTGTTCGGGGCGACCTGGGTGGCCGGCGTCGTCGGCGGGATCGGTCAGGCGCTGGGCAACGAGGGCGTCGAGCGGGTCGGCACCGTGTCGCGGATGATCGTGCCCACCGACGGGCTCTGGCGCGGCGCGATGCACGCCCTGCAGGACCCGTCGGCGCTGCTGTCGTTCGGCCGGGAGCTGCAGGGCTTCCCGTTCCTCAGCGAGGCGCCGCTGACCGCGGCCTACCTCGTCTGGGCCGCGGTGTGGGTGGCCATGGTGGGCGGTCTGGCCGCGCTGGCGTTCTCCCGCCGCGACCTGTGAGGAGCCACGGGTAGCGTCAGCAGCACGATGACCCAGTCTGCAACGCCGTCGGCCTCCGCCGTCTCGCGCGCGGTCACCCGCGCCGAGCGCGGTGTGACGCTGGACGCCACGGAAGCCGAGACCCTGCTGCACGCCCGCGGGCTGGGCGAGGGTGAGCCGTTGGACCGGTTGCTGGCGGCGGCCGGCCGGGTGCGCGACGCCGGGCTCGCGTCGGCCGGGCGGGCGGGGGTGGTGACCTACAGCCGCAAGGTGTTCATCCCGCTCACGCACCTGTGCCGCGACCGCTGCCACTACTGCACGTTCGTCACGACGCCGGGGCAGCTGCGCGCGCAGGGCAGGGCGCCGTTCCTCTCCCCTGACGAGGTCCTCGACGTCGCGCGGGCCGGGGCGGCGATGGGCTGCAAGGAGGCCCTGTTCACCCTCGGCGACCGCCCCGAGGACCGCTGGCCGGTCGCGGCGCAGTGGCTGGAGGCGCACGGCTTCGACTCCACCCTGGGCTACCTGCGCGCGATGGCGATCCGGGTGCTGGAGGAGACCGGGCTGCTCCCCCACCTCAACCCCGGCGTGCTCAGCTGGGAGGAGATCCAGCGGCTCAAGCCCGTCTCCGCCTCGATGGGCATGATGCTGGAGACCACCGCGACCCGGCTGTGGTCGACCCCGGGCGGCCCGCACTTCGGCTCGCCGGACAAGGAGCCCGCCGTCCGGCTGCGGGTGCTGGAGGACGCCGGCCGCTCCGCCGTCCCGTTCACCACCGGCGTGCTGCTCGGGATCGGGGAGGACTACGCCGAGCGGGTCGACGCGATCGGCGCGATCCGGGCGTCGGCGCAGCGGCACGGGCACGTGCAGGAGGTGATCGTGCAGAACTTCCGGGCCAAGCCCCGGACGGCGATGGCCGCGCACGACGACCTGGAGCTGCAGGAGTACGTGGCCGCCGTCGCGGTGACCCGGCTGCTGCTCGGACCCAAGGCGCGGGTGCAGGCACCGCCCAACCTGTCGGACTCCACCGAGCTCGCGCTGCTGCTGCGCGCCGGGGTCGACGACTGGGGCGGGGTGTCGCCCCTGACGCCGGACCACGTGAACCCGGAGCGGCCCTGGCCCAATATCGACAAGCTCGCGGCGCTGACCGCCGAGGCCGGCTTCACCCTCCGCGAGCGCCTCGCGGCCCAGCCGCCGTACGTGCTGCAGCCCGAGCCGTGGCTGGACCCGCGGGTGCGCCCGCACGTCGACGCCCTCGCCGGCCCGGACGGTCTCGCCGTCGAGGGCCGGCACCCGGTCGGGCGGCCGTGGCAGGAGCCGGACGAGGCGTGGACGGCTGCCGCCGGGACGGGCCGGGTGGACCTGCACGTGGAGGTCGACACCGTCGGGCGGACGGCGGACCGACGCAGCGACTTCGACGCCGTCTACGGCGACTGGTCCGAGCTCCGCGACCGGACGGTCTCCGCCCGGGACGGGCACACCACGGCGATCGCGGCCGGTGACCGGGAGGTGCTGGCCGCGCTGCGGCACGCCGAGGCCGACCCGGCGGGGCTGTCCGACGCGGAGTACCTGGCGCTGCTGGGCGCGGACGGCACCGACCTCGAGGCGCTCTGCGCCCTTGCCGATGCCGTCCGCGCCGACGTCAACGGCGAGGACGTCACCTACGTGGTGAACCGGAACATCAACTTCACCAACGTCTGCTACACCGGCTGCCGGTTCTGCGCGTTCGCCCAGCGGCGCACCGACGCCGACGCCTACACCCTGTCCATGACCCAGGTCGGTGACCGGGTCGACGAGGCGTGGGCGGCGGGGGCGACCGAGATCTGCATGCAGGGCGGCATCCACCCCGACCTGTCGGGCACCGCCTACTTCGACCTGGCGCGGGAGGTGAAGGCCCGCCGGCCCGGCATCCACCTGCACGCCTTCTCCCCGATGGAGATCGTCAACGGCGCCGCCCGCACCGGGCTGTCGTTCACCGACTTCCTCACCGCCGCCAAGGAAGCGGGGCTGGACTCGATCCCGGGCACCGCGGCGGAGATCCTCGACGACGACGTCCGCTGGGTGCTGACCAAGGGCAAGCTGCCGACCGCGACCTGGCTGGAGATCATCAAGACGGCGCACACGGTCGGCATCCCGACCACGTCGACGATGATGTACGGGCACGTCGACGCCCCCGCGCACTGGGTCGCGCACCTGCGCACCCTGGCCGCGGTGCAGGACGAGACCGGCGGGTTCACCGAGTTCGTGCTGCTGCCGTTCGTGCACCACAACTCCCCGATCTACCTGGCCGGGGTCGCCCGGCCCGGCCCGACGGTGCGGGAGAACCGGGCGGTGCACGCCGTCGCCCGGCTGCTGCTGCACGGCCGCATCGACAACATCCAGACCTCCTGGGTCAAGCTCGCCGACGCCGGCACCAAGGCGGTGCTGCGGGGCGGCGCGAACGACCTAGGCGGCACGCTGATGGAGGAGACGATCAGCCGGATGGCCGGCAGCGAGAACGGGTCGCTGAAGACCATCGCCGAACTGGAGGCCATGGCCGCCGCCATCGGCCGCCCGGCCCGGCAGCGGACCACCGACTACGGCACCCCGTCAGCCGAACGCCTCGCCACCGCCCGCTCCGACGAGGGACGCCGCCGCCTCACCCTCTCGATCACGCCGTCCTGACCCCGCCACCCGGTACACGAGCGCGCCCTGGAGCGCGTACACGCCGGCCATGGCCAGGAAGATCGGGACGAACAGCGCCCACTGCTGCGCGCTGAACGGTCCCGATGCCTCGAGGTCGGTCTGCGCGATGCCGCTGGCCTGCACCGGGATCGCGACCGCGCCCAGGACCAGGAGGCCCTTCGCCCAGCGGGCCGAGCTCGCCGCCACGGCGACGGCACCGGGGGTCAGGAACACGACGTAGAACAGCGCGATGAAGGCCAGCCCGGTCCAGGTGAACCGGTGGAAGCCGTCGGCGACGAGGATGACCAGCCGCATCAGCCCGCGCGTGAGTACCGCCCCGAGGACCCCACCGAGAACCGCCGCGGCGACCCCGCGGACCACCGCCTGCACCCATCGGCGCCCGCCCATGCCCTGCGCTCCGTCCCGTCCGTCGGTCGACCGGCGGTGAGAATAGGGGTTCGAGGGCGCGGACGGGAGGACTCAGCTGCTCGAGGGGTGTGGTTCCTCGACCTGGCGCGGCATGTGCCCGACCCCGAAGAAGTGCATGACCTTGTGCCCGGTGTCGGCGGTGGGGTCGAACATGCACGGGCAGCCGCCGTCGATCACCTCGACGCCGTGCTCGCGGCCGTACCGAGTGGCCGCCTCGGAGACGCTGCCGGCGCCCGGGCCGCGGTGCATCCAGACGCGGTCGATGTGCAGGGCGACCGCCTGCCGCATGGTCGCCTCCGCGTTCGCCGGGCTGGTCCCGATCACGACGCCCTCGATCGGAGCGGGCACCGAGGCGAGGTCGCGGTAGCAGGGGTCGCCCTCGACCTCGTCCGCGTTGGGGTTGACGGCGAAGACGGTGTAGCCGCGCTCCTTCAGCCGCTTGTAGACCACGTTCGCGCCGTGGTCCTTCGGCGAGCGGGAGACGCCGGTGACGGCGATCCGCTTGTGGCTGAGGAACTCCTGCGCGGCCTGCTTGGCGGGGATCATGGTGCCTCCTGGAGCTCGGAAGGAACGTGCCCAACGCTGGCCCGCCCGTCGCCGGTGGACCATCGCCGTTCGACCCCGCGTTCCGGCCCGTTCGGCCCGGGTCGGCAGGGCCGGGAGTTCTTCCCGGCCGTCCCGGGACGGCGCCCGATGCTCCGCCGGTCCGCGCGTTCGACGCTCCTCCTGCACGCACATCCCGTCCGGAGGAAGCCATGTCCCAGGTCGCGTTCGACGCCCCGCCGCGGGCGACCGTCCACTCCCCCGCCCTCTGGCGCGTTGCCGGCGGCCTGGCCATCGCCCATGTCGTCCTGCTGTTCGCCGGCTTCAGCCAGGAGCGCTCCTTCTCCCTCGGCGACAGCGCCGCGACCGCCCGGCACAGCCTCGCCGGGGGCAGCCTGGCGCGCAGCATGGCCGGCGGCTACGTCGAGTCGTTCGCGTTCGTGCTACTGCTGCCGGCACTGGCGTTCCTCGCGCACGCCGTCGGCACCCGCACCGCCGTCGGCAGGTGGGCTGCATCGACGTCGCTGATCGCCGGCGTCTGCTATGTGGCGATCACGCTGGCCACCGGCATGCCCGCCGGTGCGGCCGCGCTCTACGACGCCCATCGCGGTGCCGACGTGGCGACCGCGGTGATGGTCACCGACATCCGCAGCTTCGCCTTCTTCCTGAGTCTGCTGGTCCTCGGCCTGCAGGCGGTCGCCCTCGGCATCGCGGCCATGAGCGACCGCTTCTCCCCGCGGTGGACGGGGATCGGCGGCATCGTCGTCGGTCTGCTGCTGTTCGCCGGCGTCGCCGGCGCGGGCATCGGGCTGCACGACTACGCCTCCATGGCCTGGATGGTCTGGTGGATCGGCGTCGCCATCGCGCTGATCAGGAAGGCCCCCACGGCAGCGTCGGATGCGCGATCCTGACGGCCGTGACCGGCAGGCTCGGCGCGGCGTCGGCGGCACTCCTCGGTGCCGCCGGCGCCGTCGTGTCCGTCGTGGTGGCGCCCACGCCGGGCGACCGCCTCACCAATGCGGCCCTCGCGCTGGCGATCTGGACCTATGCGGGAGTGGGGCTGCTCATCGTATGGCGGCACCCGGGCCATCGGGTCGGGCTCTGCGTGCTGGCCGGCGCGGCGGTCTGGGGTGCCGGGTCGGCGGCGCTGGACGTCGCCGTCCAGCGGCTGCGCAGCGGCCACGCCGACCTCGGCACCCGGCTCGCCGCCACCGTCGGCGACGCGACCCGCGGGCTGGGCTGGCTGCTGCTGGTCCTCGTCCTGCCGCTCCTGTTCCCCGACGGCCGGCCGGCCGGCACGCCGCGGGTGCGGCGGGCCGCCTGGTCGGCCGCCACGGTGGCCCTGGCCGCGTTCACGCTGGCCGCGCTGCTCACGCCCACGTCGAACGACCTGCGCATCCCCGACATGGACAACCCCATCGGCCTGCCTCCCACCTGGCAGCCGGTCAGCGACCTGCTCGCCTTCGTCGGCCTGCTGGCCGCGTCCACCGCGGTGGCCCTGGCCGTGGTCACGCTCGTGCAGCGCTGGCGCCGCGACGGCGACCTGGCCCGTCAGCGGGTGCTCTGGTTCGCCCTCGCCTTCGCCTGCCCCGTCGTGTTGTTCCCCCTCGGCCTGGCCGACGTGGCCGCCTCCTGGATGTTCGCCCTGGCGACCCTGCCCGTGCCGGTGGCCATCGCGGTCGCGGTCACCCAGCGCCGGCTCTACGACGTGCAACTGGCCGTGAACCGGTCGCTGACCTACGGCCTGCTCTCGGTGCTGATCGCCGGCCTCTACGCGGTGGTCGTCGGCGGGGTCGGCGCCTTCACCCGCAGCCGCGGCGCCCCGTGGCTGCCCTGGGTGGCGGCCGGCGTGGTCGCGGTCAGCTTCGCGCCCTTGCGCAACGCGCTGCAGCAGGCGGCGAACCGGCTCACCTACGGCCAGTGGTCGCAGCCCGCCGACGTGCTCGCGGCCACGGGCCGGCGGCTGGCGGACGCGGCGGACGTGCCGGCCCTGCTGCAGACGCTCGCCGACGAACTCGGCACCGGCCTGGGCCTGGAGTCCGTGGAGATCACCGACTCCCTCGGCCGGACGCTGGCCCACCACGGCACCGCCGGAGCGGCCACCGAGGCTCTGCCGCTGACCGCCTACGGCACACCGGTCGGCGTCCTCCGGTGGAGCGGCGGGCGGCTGCGCGCGCCCGATCGCGCACTGCTCACCGACGTCGCGCACCAGCTCGGCGGCGTCGTGCACGCCGCCGCACTGGTGGGCGTCGTCCGCACGGCGCAGGAGCGGCAGGTGCTGGCCCGGGAGGAGGAGCGCAAGCGGCTGCGCCGCGACCTGCACGACGGCCTCGGCCCGGCGCTGGCCGCGCTGACCCTGCACGTCGACGCGCTGCGCAACCGGCTCCAGACCGACGAACCCGAGCCCGAGCTCGACGCCGACCTGCTCCGGCTCCGCTCGGGCATCCAGGGCACGGTGTCCGACGTGCGCCGGATCGTGGAGGGCCTGCGCCCCCCGTCGCTCGACGAGCTCGGGCTGGCCGGCGCGCTGGAGCAGCTCGTCGACCGGCTCACCGCCGGCAGCGACCTGCTCGTCGACGTCGAGGTCGCGGGCCCGCTGCAGCTGCCTGCCGCGGTCGAGGTCGCCGCATACCGCATCGCGCAGGAGGCGCTGACCAACGTCGTGCGGCACTCCGGCGCGCACCGGGCCTGCGTCCGGCTGCGCGCGGACGGCGGCGAGCTGGCGCTCCAGGTGACCGACGACGGGACGGGCACGCCGGCGCCGCGGGACGGCGGCGTGGGGCTGGCCAGCATGCGGGAGCGCGCCGAGGAGCTGGGCGGTCGGGTGGAGGTGACCGGCCGGCCGGGTGCGGGCACCCACGTCACCGCCCGGCTGCCCGCGGACGCCGCCCGGACGGCGGGCGCGCGGTGATCCGGCTGCTCGTGGTCGACGACCACCCGCTGTTCCGCGCCGGTCTCGAGGCGCTGCTGGCCACGGTCGCCGACGTCCAGGTGACCGGCTCGGTCGGGGACGGCGCGGCAGCGGTGCGCGCGGTGGCCGACCACCCACCGGACGTCGTCCTCATGGACCTGAACCTGCCCGGCACGCCGGGGCTGGAGGCGACCCGGCGCATCGCGGCCGCCCACCCGGACACCGCCGTGCTGGTCCTCACCATGGTCGACGACGACGACAGCGTGCTGGCGGCGCTGCGGGTCGGCGCGCGCGGCTACGTGCTCAAGGGCGCCGCCCAGGAGGAGGTGCTGTCGGCGATCCGCACCGTGGCGGCCGGCGGTGCGGTGTTCGGCGCGGGTGCGGCGCATCGGGTGCTGCGCGGCGGGCGGTCGAGGTACGCGCCCGACCTCACCGCGCGCGAGGCCGAGGTGCTCGCACTCGTCGCCGATGGGCGCAGCAACCCGGACATCGCCCGCGAACTCGGGCTGAGCCTCAAGACCGTGCAGAACCACGTGTCGCACGTGCTGGCCAAGATGCAGGTGCGGGACCGCACGCAGGCGGCGCTTCGGATGCGCGGTCTCTGACCCACCGGACGCATTGAGGCGCCGGCATGACGCGGCCCCCGGCAACAACTTTCCGCCACCACCCGGCGCGGGAGCGCTGCTGCGGCGCGTCATCCCGGCCCGCGCACGTCGTCTTCACCTGCGCACGGGGTCGACGACAGGAGTGGCCGGCATGACCAGCACGCGATGGGCCGACGACACCGCCCAGGTCCGGGCGATCGCGGTACGGAGGCGGACGGCCGAACGCCGACGGGAGGCGCTCGAGAGCCTCAAGCGGCTCTCCGTCCAGCTCGAGGCCGCGTCGGCGCTCGATCGGCGGGCGGACCGCTCGAATCCCGTCCTGGCGGGGCTGCTCCGCGAGCGGGCCGAGGAGCGACGGCGGATCGCCGCGGTGATCCGCGCCCATCTCGACTGCGAGCGACAGGCGCGCTCGGCCGGCTCCCCGGCTGCGGCCACCTTCTCCGGCTGGTCCTCGAGGAACAGGTACCAGTAGGACGTCGCCACGACGACGACCGCGCCGACGAGGTTGCCCGCTCCGGCGAACAGCCAGTTGAGCAGGGTGTCGCCCGCCCCTGGGCGGTCCGTGGCACGACCTGAGCTATCCGCCGGTCACCGCCCGGTGCAGCCGCCACGTGCCCGGCACTCCCTTGAGCCGGCACTCCATCCCCTCGTCGAACGCGGGTGTGCCGGTGACCCCTGCGAGCAGGCTGACGACGGTTTCGGTCGCGAGAACGGTGTCCGCCGCCGCTTCCGCACAGACTCTCGCGGTGATGTGGACGGCGAGCCCGGACACCCCGCCGTCCCGCACCGTGATCTCGCCGGCGTGGATGCCGATCCGGAGATGGATTCCGTCGTCCCGGGCGCCGGTCATCATCTCGGCGGCGCAGGCGAGGGCCCTGCTCGGCAGAGCGAACGTGGCCAGGAGGCCGTCACCCGCGGTATCGATCTCTGCGCCCTTGTTGCGGGCCAGGGCGTCGCGGAACGACCGGCGGTGCGCGTCGAGCCGACGCCGCCACGCGTCCCCGCCGTCGGCGGTCAGCTGCTCGGTCGAGCCCACGATGTCGCTGACCAGCAGCGCGCACAGCTGACGGTCCCGGCCGCCGCCTGACCTCCGCCCGGTCAGGAACTGCTCCACCTCGTCCAGCATCCGGTCGCCGGGCATGTAGGCGATCATCCGGTCGTCGGTCACCACCCGGAGGCGCGCATCGGGCAGGCGGGCGGCGAGCCAGCGCATGCCCTCCTCCGGGATCAGGGTGTTGCCGGCGTCGTGCAGCAGGAGCACCGGAGCGCGCACGTCGTCCAGGTACGGGGACGCGTCGGCCTGCAGGGTGGCACCGAGAAGCCGGGCTGCCGCCGACGGGCTGGCCGACAGGCGCTCCAGGCGCCGCCACCAGCCCGCGAGCCGGTCGTCGGGGACGACCCCGGCGTTCTCCGCCATGACGCGGAACAGCACGCCCTCGCCCCAGCCGGCCTCGATGACCGGGACCATCTGCTGCCACCACGCGGGATCCCAGCCCCAGGGATGGCCGACGCGCGGGGTGAACGTGGCGAGGAGTTCCCCCGCCACCACCGCCTCGATCCGGTCCGGGTGGCGGGCCGCGACCGTCAGCGCCGTCGCGCCTGCGTGCAACCAGGCGAAGAGCACAGCACGCGTGCTGCCGGCCGCGTCCAGCACGGCGACGACGTCGTCCGCCGCGACCTCCAGCGAGGGCGCGGGCCCCGAGGGGCGGTCCGACAGTCCGACCCCGCGCTTGTCGAAGAGGATGACCCGCCCCATCGTGGCCAGCCGCTGCACGTTCTCGACGTTCTCCGGAAGGTCCCAGAAGACCTCGAGGTGGGACACCCCCGAGATCAGGACGACGATGTCCCTCGGCCCCTGACCCACCACCTGATACGCCAGCGACACGTCCCCCGACCGAGCCCATCGGACCTCGGGAACCATGCGCCGAGTGTGGGAGATCTCCCGCGCACCGGAAAGGGGCGCGGGCCTCAGGAGCGCAGGAGTGCGGCCAGGGCGCCGACATCCGGCAGATCCAGGTGCGGGCGCAGCTCCGGCTCGAGGTCGGTGAAGGACTCCGCGTGCCCGAGGCCAGTGTGCACCGCGACCGCGAACGCCCCCCCGCGGTGCGCCATCGGCACCTCCAGCTCCGGGTCGTCGCCGACGACGGCGAGCTCCCGGGTCGCAAGGCCCAGGCGCCGCGCGGCGGTCGCCAGGGCGGCCAGTGACGGCTTGCCGACGACGGTCACCGCGCAGCCGGTGATGTCCTTGACGACCGCGCTGATGGCCCGCGACGTCCCGAGCGACCTCCCCTCCGCCGTCGCGAAGAACAGCGACTCCGACGCCGAGTAGAAGTCCGCCCCGTCGAACACGGCGAAGACGGCCGCCTCCAGGGCATCGAAGGTCAGCTCCTGGCGGAACCAGCCGACCATCACCGCATCGACCGCCGCACCCCGCAGTGGGGGCACCGCCTCGATCCCGGCGGCCTCCAGCGGCTCGGTGATCCCCTTTCCACCCAGCACCATCACCCGCCCGTAGCCACGCTCGACGAACAGCTCGACCGCCGCGGACGTCGGCGTGAGCATCCGATCGGCGGTCACGGGGAAGCCGACCTGTCGCAGCGTGTCGGCGTACTGCTCCGGCGTCCGCGTCGTGCCGTTGGTCAGGATGCAGAACGGCAGGTCCAGGTCGACCAGCGTGCGGGTGAACTCCAGCGCGCCCGGCAGCGGGTTGAGCCCGCGGTTGTTGCGGTCGCCCAGTACGAGGGTGCCGTCCATGTCCAGGACGAACCCGCGCACCTCGCGCAGGCGGTCGAGGGCGGTGGGATCAGGCACCGACCCGCCCCTCGGAGCGGCGGACCGACAGTCGCATCCCCGGCTTGGCGATCGCGAGGTCGTGGACGGAATCTCGGGAGCCGAGCTCGGAGAGCAGGGAGAGGACCGGCGCGAGCTCGGGGTTGAAGTGCCGGGGCGCAGGGCCCGCCGACACCATCGCGTCGACCTGCTCGGCCGGCATGTGCGCCCGGAGCAGCAGCTCCTCGTCGCTCACGCCCGGGAACGTCCGCCGCAGCTCGGCGGGGGACGGCGGCGGCGGCTCGGCCCGCAGCTCACGCGCCCGCGGGCGGTCGAGGATCCGGTCGAGCACGTCCGGCGCGATGGGCGCCGTGGGGCGACCGAAGCCGCCCATGGCGTACCGGATCACCTGGTCGGGCACGTTGGACCAGCGCTCGCCGATCACGTTGAAGAGCGCCTGGGAGACCACCATCTGCGGGAACGGCGTCACCATGATCGGGTATCCGAGCTCGGCACGGACCTTCTCCACCTCCTCGACGAGCGCCTCGAACCGGTGCTCCATGCCGATCTCGCGCAGCTGGCGCCGCGTCGTCGTCATCACGCCACCGGCGATCTGGTGGTGCAGGAACGCGGCGTCGAAGTCCTGGGGCCGTCCGACCGGCAGCTCCTCGGCGACGGCCAGCCGGTCGAAGAAGTCGCACACCAGGCCCAGCGCCCGGTCGTCGACGTCCACCCGGTGGCCCATCTCGCGCAGGTTGGCGACCGTCCGCCGCGCCTCGGGCAGCGACGAGCCGTTGCCGAGCGCGCCGCAGCCGACCTGCACGACGTCGACGCCCAGGTCCGGGGCGATCGAGTAGGTGAGCGGGGACAGCCCGATGGTCGCGTGCGAGTGCAGCTCGAGCGGGGTCGTCCCGAGCGCGGCCCGCAGCGCCGGCAGGAGACTGCGGGCCCGCTCGGCGGTGAGGATGCCGGCCGGGTCCTTGACGTAGACGCGGTCGAAGTTCGGGTCCGCCGCGAACTGCGCGGCGAGGTCGACGTAGAACGCGTCGTCGTGCACCGCGCTGATCGTGTACACCAGGGCGCCGATGACCTCGTCGATGCCGGCCTTCTTCAGCCGCCTGGCGGTCTCCCGGGCGGCGTCCATGTCGTGCATCGGGTCCAGGACGACGACCCGGTCCATGCCGTTGACCGCCAGTCTGTCGTAGACCAGCTGCATGGTGTCCGGGTGCGAGTTCTGCCAGGAGATGAAGCGGAACCCGGTGCCGATGAACTGCAGCTTCGTCGTCGGCATCGCGGCACGGGTGAGCCGGAGCTGCTCCCACGGATCCTCCCGGTGGACGCGCACGGCGACACCCATGGCGGTGCTCGACGAGTAGTCCAGCGCCCGGAAGCCCACCCGCTCCAGCAGCGGCGCCACCTGGAGCACGTGCCCCATCCGGAGGCCGGTGGCCCCCCACAGGCTCTGATTGCCGTCCCGCAGCGAGACATCGACGAGTCCGACGTCGGCCATCAGCGTGCCCCCACGAGGTCCGGTCGGTGCGCGCCCAGGAAGCGCTCGAAGAAGGTGGTGTCCACTCCCCCGGCAGAGAACTCCGGGTCGGCCAGGAGCGCCTGGTGCACCGGCACGGTGGTGGTGACCCCCTCGATCCGCAGCAGGTCCAGCGCCACCCGGGCACGGGCCAGGGCGTCCTCGCGGTCCGTGCCGTGCACGATCAGCTTGGCGAGCAGGGAGTCGTAGTACGGGGGGACGACGGAGCCGCCCTGCACGTGGGTGTCCACCCGCAGGCCGTCGCCGACGGGCAGCACGACGCGGTCGACCCGGCCGGGCGACGGCCGGAAGTCGGCCGTCCAGTCCTCGGCGTTGATCCGGCACTCCACGGCGTGGCCGGTGAGGACGACGTCCTCCTGCCGGATGCGCAGGGGCAGGCCCTCGGCGACCGCGAGCTGCTCGGCGACCAGGTCCAGCCCGGTGATCATCTCGGTGACCGGGTGCTCGACCTGGATGCGGGCGTTCATCTCCAGGAAGTAGAAGGTGTCCCGCTCGCGGTCGACGAGGAGTTCGACGGTGCCCAGCCCGCGGTAGCCCAGGTGGTGACAGAGCTTGAGCGCGGCGTCGGCCATCGCGGCGCGCAGCGGGTCGCTGATCATCGGCGCCGGGGCCTCCTCGAACAGCTTCTGGTAGCGCCGCTGCACGGAGCAGTCACGGTCGCCCAGGGCGACGGCGCGGGCCCCGTCGCCGAGCACCTGCACCTCGACGTGCCGCCCGGAGGCGACGAACCGCTCGATGTACACGCGGGGGTCGCCGAAGGCGGCCGCGGCCTCGGAGATCGCGAGATCGAGGGTGTGCGCCAGGTCGGCGGGGTCGGACACGCGCTTCATGCCGCGGCCGCCGCCGCCGCCGACGGCCTTGACCAGCAGCGGGAAGCCGACCTCCGCGGCGACCGCCTCTGCGCCGGCGAGGTCCGCGGCCTCGCCGCCGGGCACCACGGGTAGGCCGGCAGCGAGTGCGTGGGCCCGGGCCTTCAGCTTGTCGCCGACGGCCTCCAGGGACTCGGGGGTCGGGCCGACGAAGACGATGCCGGCGGCTGCACAGGCACGGGCCAGCGAGGGATTCTCGGACAGGAAACCGTAGCCCGGGTGCACGGCGTCGGCCCCGACCGACCGGGCGGCCCGGACGACGGCGTCCGGGTCCAGGTAGCTCGCCGACGCGGGCGCGGGTCCGAGCCGGACCACCCGGTCGGCCAGCCGGGCCGGAAGCGATTCCAGGTCGGCATCGGACGCGGCGAGCACCGACTCGATGCCCAGCTCGGAGCAGGTCCGGATCACCCGGGCGGCGATCTCCCCCCGGTTGGCGATCAGCAGCCGGCGGATCCGGGTCGGTCCGGTCATCCCGCCCCACCACCGTCGGCGGGCTTCACCAGCAGGAGCACCGCGTCGGCATCGGCGAACTCACCGTTGCCCAGCCGGAACTCCGCCACGGTGCCCCGCACGCCCGCATGCACCGGCGTCATCATCTTCATGGTCTCCACGACGCCGACGACGGTCTCCTCGGTCACCTCGTCGCCGACGTCGACGAACGGGGGTGCACCCGGCTGCGGAGCCCGGTAGAAGGTGCCCAGCAGCGGGGGGTGCACGGCGACGAAACCGTCCCCGATGTCGGCCTGCGCCGGCGCGGATCCGGCGGCCGCGGCCGGCGCGGCGGCCTGCTCGACGACGGGCGCCCGCACGACCTGCTGTTCCGCCGTCCAGCCCGCGGCACCCTCGCGGCGCACGGTGAGCGTCAGGTCGGCGAGTTCCAGGTGCAGCTCGTCGAGGCCGCTGGAGTCCAGGACGCGCAGCACGTCCCGGACGTCGTCGGGGGTCAGCTCCATCTCAGCTCCCCGACGGGCGCTTGCCGCCCAGCAGGTTGAAGACGTGGTCGAACGGGCGGGCGGCCGGCGCGGCGGCGGTCGCGCGCTCGGCGTCCTTGCCGGCCCACACCGTCTCGGGCCGGCTCTGCAGCAGGAAGACGTCGCCCCCCTCGGCGACGGCCCACTCGATGTCCTGGGGGCAGCCGTAGTGCGCCTCCACCGTGCGGGCGATCGCGACCAGCTCGGCGATCTCCGCGTCGGACACCGATGGCCGGTTCTGCAGGTCGGCCGGCACGTCGGTCTCGACCACTCCGTGTCCGGACGGGTCCGGACGGTGCCACCGGGTCTTGGTGGCCACGTTCCGCTTCACGTCACCGGTCACCTTGCTGACGACGAACGAGTCGGGGGTGACGTCGCCGCTGACCACGGCCGAGCCGAGGCCCCAGCTCGCGTCGATGGCGACCACCGACTTGTCACCGCTGAGCGGGCTGCGGGTGAACATGACCCCTGAGCTGCGCGCGCCGACCATCCGCTGGACGACGACGGCCATGCCCAGGTCGTCCTCGGGGATGCCGCGGCGCAACCGGTAGGTCACCGACTCGACGCTGTACAGGCTGGCCCAGCACCGGCGGACGTGTTCGAGCACCGAGTCCGCCCCGTGCACCCACAGGTAGGTGTCCTGCAGGCCGGCGAAACTGGCCTCGGCGCTGTCCTCGCTGGTAGCACTCGAGCGGACGGCGACCGGCAGGTCCGGTTGCCCGCACTCCTCGCAGAGTGCGGCGTACGCGGCGGTCACCGCGTCGGCCACCTCCGGCGGCAGGGGGGCGGACTCGACGACCTGGCGGACCGTCGCCGTCACGCGGGCCACGGTGGCGCCGTCCGCGTGGTCGAGCGCCGCCACGCGGGCCGGCACCGGGACCGGCGCGCCCGAGTCGTCGTCGACGGTGAGATGCCCGACGACCTGCCGGAACGCCGACGTCGTCACGGCGAAGCCGGTCGGCACCTGGATACCGGCCCGCAGCAGCTCGCCCAGGCTGGCGCCCTTGCCACCGACGGTCGGCACGTCGCCCAGCCCGACGTCGCGGAAATGGAGGACCGGAGCAGTCGAGATCATGAGGGTTCCCATCCGAGGTCAGGCGAGGACGGTGACGACGCCGCGGTCGCCGTCGACCCGGACGCGGTCGCCGGTCTTGATCCGCGTGGTGGCCAGGCCGGTGCCGACGACGGCCGGCATGCCGTACTCGCGGGCCACGATCGCCGCGTGCGACATCGTGCCGCCGATGTCGGAGACCGCCGCCGCGATCTTGCCGAACACCGGGCCCCAACTCGGCGCGGTCACCGGGCAGACGAGCACCTCGCCCTCCCGGATCTGCCCGATGTCGTTGACGTTGAGCAGCACCCGCGCGATCCCCTCGACCACACCGGGCGAGGCTGCGTAGCCGCGGACGCTCGACTCGTCGTCGTCCGCACTGCCGAGCCAGGTCTCGACGGTCTCCTGCGTGATGCCCCAGAGCATCTTGACCGCCGGATCGTTGAGGGCCTCGGGGACGGCGCCCAGCGCGGGCGGCGGCGACCAGCCCGACAAGGCATCGACGATGCGCTTGCGCTCCGCGACGATCGGCTGCCAGTGCCGGGCGCCGAGCTCGGTGCCACCGCCGGCCCAGGCCAGCATCACGTCGACGAGGGCGTCCTCGATCTCGACCGAGCGCAGGTGGAAGACGTCGTCGGCCGCCAGCAGCACACCCCGCTCCGCCAGGAGCGACCCGAAGGCGCGGATCTTCTGGAAGAAGCGGGTGGTGAACCAGTGCTCGCAGTAGAACTTGTGGCTCTCGATGTAGGGGAACACCTGCCGGCACAGGCCGAGCATCTGGTCGAACGCCGCCTTCTCCTCCTCCGAGCCCAGCAGCGCGCGGTGCTCGGCGGCGATCCGGTCGCGCTCCTCGGCCAGCCGCTCGGTGGGACGGGTCAGGTCCTCCCCGGCGCGGATCTGGTCGACGTAGCGGGGCAGTGCGGCGAACGGCACCGTGAGGTCGTCGGCCCACGACAGGTGATGGTGGTAGAAGCCGTCACCCACCGAGACGTTGAACCACGGGTCCTTCGCCACCTCGAGCGCGGCCAGCCAGCGGGCACCGGCCTCGCCGCGCTCGCCGAGCGAGGCGAGCACCTTGGCCGGCTCGGCGCCTTCCACGAACAGGTCGCCGAGGTCCAGTTCGACGGCGAGGGCGGCGAGCTTCTTCAGCTCGTCGTCCGGGCGGTACATGGTGACGTCCATGCCGGCGACCATCCGGGCCACCATCTGGTCGCCCATCTCCGGGAACGCCTGCTTGCAGAACTCGAAGAAGACGACGTAGGCGCCGTAACCCAGCTGCAGCATCTCGGTGTGGTAGTGCCACATCTTCGAGTACAGGTCGATGCACCGGTGGAAGTTCTCGCGGAGCAGGTGGTTGCTGGCGTAGCCCCGGCCGCTGGTGACCACCGACAGGTCGTCGAGGTCGCCGAGCACCGGGATCTCGACGGCCTCGATCTCGGCGATGAGCGCGTCCATCCGCTGCTGCCACTCGCCGTAGATGCGATCCCAGTTCTCGTAGTAGTAGCCGGCCCGCTCCTGGAAGTGCGGGAGCCGCTGCTCGATCACCGCCGGGTCGAGCACCGGGTTGGCCGTGATGTACACCCGCCCGTTGACGATGCGGTACTCGATCCCCATCGTCGTCGGGAAGGAGAACAGCCGGGCGAGGTTGGCCCCGATCGCGGTGTACGGGATCTCCGAGGTGATGCCGTCGAAGGCAGGGATGACCTCCGGGAAGTGCATCGAGTTGTAGAACCAGAACCGCTGGTCGTCCTCGGGCTGGAAGCGCGTGAAGTACGGGTACATCTGCTCCCACCCCTCGGCGCCGGGCACCTGGGCGATCTGGGAGGGCAGGGGGAACGAGCGCTCGGTCATGGTGCTCCTCATCGGACGGGCGGGGGTCAGAGCGAGTAGTCGGTCTGGGTGCGCGCGTACGCGGCGATGTCGGTGAACGAGGCCGGGTCGGCCATCGCGTGCGGGTCGGCGACGCCGGCGGGGTCCGCGCCGAGCAGTACCCGGCGCACCGGGATCTCCATCTTCTTGCCGCTGCGCGTGAGCGGGATGTCCCGGACGGCGATGAACGCGTCCGGCACGTGCCGGGGCGTGTACTCCTCCCGGAGCGCGCGACGCAGGCGGTCGACGGTCGCCTCGTCCAGTTCGGCGCCGGGCTGGAGGACGACGAACAGCGGCATGAAGAAGCCGCCGCCGGGCAGGTCGAGATTGACCACCAGGGACGTGCGGACGGCCGGGTCGTCCTCGACCACCCGGTAGATCTCCGCGGTGCCGATGCGCACGCCCTGCCGGTTCAGCACCGCGTCGGAGCGGCCGCGGACGAAGCAGCCACCGCGCTCGTTGACCTCGAAGAAGTCGCCGTGCCGCCACACGCCGGGAAAGGTGTCGAAGTAGCTCGCCCGGTAGCGGGCGCCGTCCTCGTCACCCCAGAAGAACACCGGCATCGAGGGCATCGGCTCGGTGATCACCAGTTCGCCCACCTGGCCGACGACGGGGTGGCCGTCGTCGGCCCACGACTCGGCGGCGACACCGAGCGAGCGGGCCTGGATCTCGCCGGCACGGACCGGCAACGTCTCGACGCCGCCGACCAGTCCGGTGCAGATGTCGGTGCCGCCGCTGCCGGTGGCCACCCAGAGATCGGCCTTCACGTTCTCGTAGAACCAGGCGGTGATCGCCGGCGAGACCGGCGAACCGGCCGGCATGATCGTCCGGATCGCGCTCACGTCGAACCGCTCCCGGGGCACCACGCCCGCCTTCTGCATCAGCTCGACGAACGTGGGACTGGCACCGAACAGCGCGGCCCGGCTGTCCTGCGCGATCCGCCAGAGGACGTCGACGTCGGGGTGGCTGGGGTTGCCGTCGTAGAGCACCGGCACGACGCGGAGGGTCAGCATGCTGACGAGGAAGTTCCACATCATCCAGCCGGTGGTGGTGAAGAAGAACGCGCGATCGCCGGGCCGCAGGCCCTGGTGGAAGCTCAGCCCCTTGAGCTCCTCGAGGAGGATGCCGCCGTGCCCGTGCACGATCGCCTTGGGCAACCCGGTGGTGCCGGAGGAGAACAGCACCCACAGCGGGTGGTCGAACGGCACCTGCTCGCAGCGGAACTCGTCGGCCGGGACGGTGGGGCCCTCGATCACCTCCGCCCAACCGGTGCCCTCGACCTCGAGACCGAGGACCGGCACGTGGACGACCTCCCGCAGGGTCGACAGCGAGGCGACCAGCTCGGCGACCTCGCCCCGCCGGTCGAACTCCTTGCCTCCGTACCGGTAGCCGTCGGCCGCGAAGAGCACCACCGGGTCCAGCTGGCCGAGCCGGTCCAGCGCGCCCCGCGACCCGAAATCGGGTGACACGCTGGCCCAGACCGCGCCGAGGCTCGCCGTGGCCACCATCGCGACCATCGCCTCCGGCACGTTGGGCAGGAACGAGACCACCCGGTCACCAGGGGCCACCCCGCGAGCACGCAGGTACGTGGCGACTGCGCGGACCTGGCGGGTGAACTCCTCCCAGGGCAGCTCGCGCAGCTCGTGCGTCTCGTCGGCGAACAGCAGTGCCGGCTCGCCCGGGCGCTCCTGGTCGAGGATGCGCTCCGCGAGGTTCAGCCGGGCGCCCGGGAACCAGCGCGCGCCGGGCATGGCGCGGCTCTCGAGGACGGCGGTGTGCGGCGCCGAGGAGCGGACGCCGAAGAAGTCCCAGATCGCCTGCCAGAAGTCCTCGAGCTCCGTGGTCGACCAGGCCCACAGTTGCGCGTAGTCGGCGAAGCTGCGGCCGCTGCGCTGCTCCGCGAAACGGGTGAACTCGGTGAGCGGAGCGTTCTCGACCCGGTCTGCCGAGGGTGTCCAGAGCAGGTCGCTCTCGCGCACCGAGGAGCCCGCTCGACCGTCCTGGGCGACGGTCGTCGGAGCGGGGCGAACCGGCATGGACAGACAGTGGCGCAGGGCACACGTGATGGGCAACACTCATCTCACTGCTTTTCACTGTGCGAAAAGCACCTGGCGGGAGGGGTGCCGTGCGGGACTACCGGGTGAAGCCGATCGAGTCCCTGGCACGCGGGCTGCAGGTCCTGCAGGTGCTGCAGGACGTCCGGGCGGCGAGTCTGCACGACCTGCACCTGGCCACCGGCATCCCCAAGCCCACCCTCACCCGCATCCTCCACACCGCCCACCAGCACGGACTGGTCTGGCAGCGCATGGTCGACGGCGCCTTCGTGCCCAGTCACACCCAGGGGCGGGTCGTGCCCGACGAGGACGGGTGGCTGGTCGAGATCGCCTCGCCCGTGCTCGCCGACCTCGCCCACCGGCTGCAGTGGCCCTCGGTCCTCGCCGTCCCGCGCCTGGACTACATGGAGACGCTGGAGACCAACAGTTCCCGCACCTACTTCGACGCCATGCCCCCGCGTCCGCGTGGGTACCGGGTCAACATGCTGGGGTCGGCGTCCGGGCGCGCGTACCTCGCCTTCTGCAGCCGGCAGGAGTTCGATGCGGTGATCGCCCGGCTGCGGCACAAGGAGGTGCCCGCGCGTGGCCTGGCGGCCGACGACGATGCCCTGCGGCGCCTGGTGGAGAGCACCCGCGAGCGGGGTTACGCGGTGCGCGCCCCCGATTTCGGGGGCCATTACACCCGGCCGCGCTCCGAGGTGGACGACGGTCGCGAGTCCATCGCGATGGCGGTGCGCCCCGGGGACCGGGTGGTCGCCACGATCAACCTGACCTGGCGGCGCCAGGTGATGTCCACGACCGGCATGGTCCAGCGGCACCTGGCCGACCTCCGCGCGGCGGTCGCCGCGGTGGAGGAGCGCGCCCGTGCCGATGGTTTCGGCAGCTGACCAGTGCAGGTTTCCCGCACCCCCGCCGGTCGGTAATCCACGGGCATGGCGGCGACGGTCGTGTTCGACCTGGACAAGGTCCTGCTCGGCGGCGACGCGTCGACGCTCTTCCTGCACGGCCGGCTCCGCCAGGCCCCCTACCGCGTGCTGCTCCTCCTGCTCGCGGCGCCGCTGCTGATCCCCGGCGCGCTGATCCCGCAGATCCGCCCGCTGTCCGCCCGGCTGATGACCCGCATCGCCGTCGGCGGCCGGTCCGGGTCGGATGTCGACGCGGTCGCCTCCGCCTACGCCGAGGCCCTCACCCGCAAGCCCGAGGCCGCCGTCGCCGAGGCGATCGCCTGCGTCCGGCAGCACCAGCGCCAGGGGGACGTCGTGGTCGTCGCCACCGGCTGCGAGGAGACCCTGGCCCGCGGCTTCCTCGCCGCCGTCGGCCTCGGCGACCTGGACGTGATCGGCTCGACCGGTTCCCTGTGGCCGCCGCGGGTGGCCCGGGCGATGGGTGGCTCGAAGGTGCAACTGCTGATCGACCGCGGCTATCCGCCGCCCTGGGCGGCGGCCTACAGCGACAGCGCCTCTGACCTGCCGCTGTTCGCCGGCACCCCACGCCCGGTGCTCGTCAACGCCGGCGACAAGGCCGTCCGGCAGGTGGAGCGCACCCTGGGCCGCGCCCCGGAGACCCGCGGCTGGCGCTGACTAACCTCGCTCCGTGGGGCTCTTCGGGAAGTTCGCGTACAGCGCCGGCCGGTGGAGCACCGACGGGCCGACCGCCGTCCCCTTCCTGCTGCTCGACGTGCACGACGGCGACCTGGTGACCGTCGACTACCGCCGCGCCGACGCCTCCGGTGGCCGCTTCTTCCTCGGCTACGAGCCGCGCTTCTACTTCGACGAGCGCGACTCCGCCGGCCCGGTCGACACCGCCGCCGAGGCCGAGGGCTTCACCGCGTGGGTCCGCGAGGCCGCCGGCCGCGAGATCCACCCGGCCGAGGTGCGGCAGCTGATGGCCTCGCCGGAGGGTGCGCCGCCGCCGGCCGACGTCCCGGTCGAGGAGACCGTGGCCCGGTTGCTCGGGCTCGCCGGCCTGCCCGTCCCCGACTGGCCCGCCGACCACGACGCCCCCGCCGGCTGAGCTGGCGGAACTCGCGTCCGGTCGGGTAGGCACGTCGTGTGCGAGCCATCTCCTACACCGAGTCCGGCGGCCCCGAGGTCCTGCGGCTGGTCGACCGCCCCGTCCCCCGGCCCGGCCCCGGCGAGGTCCTCGTCCGGGTCGCCTTCTCCGGCGTCAACCCCACCGACTGGAAGTCCCGCAGCAACACCGACCCGGGGCCCGACGGCCAGACCCCGAACCAGGACGGCTCGGGCACCGTCGAGGCCGTCGGCGAAGGCGTCGACCCGGTGCTCGTGGGTGAGCGGGTCTGGATCTGGGAGGCGGCCTACCAGCGCCCGTTCGGGACGGCGGCCGAGTACACCGTCGTCCCTGCCCGGCAGACCGTCCTGCTGGGGCCCGAGGCGTCCTTCGAGCTGGGCGCAGCGCTCGCCATCCCGTTCCTCACCGCGCACCGCTGCCTGACCGTCGCCGAATCCCTGCCCGATCGGATCGGCCCGGGCTCGCTCACCGGGCACACCGTGCTGGTCCAGGGCGGCGCAGGGGCGGTCGGCAACGCAGCCATCCAGCTGGCGCGATGGGCCGAGGCCACCGTGATCACCACGGTCAGCAGCCCCGCCAAGGCGCAACTCGCGGCGGCGGCCGGCGCCGACCACGTCATCGACTACCGGCAGGAGGACGTCGTGGCCGAGGCGCGGAAGATCGCCCCGGATGGCGTGCACGCGATCGTCGAGGTCAACCCCGTCGTCAACGCAGCGGCCGACGCGCAGCTCGTCGCGCTGCACGGCGCGGTCGCCATGTACGCCGGCACCGCCGGGGACGACCTGACCGTCCCGGTGCGCTCCCAGATGACCGCGAACGCCCGGTGGCAGTTCGTCCTGGTCTACACCGAGCCGGCGCGCGCGAAGGCGCTCGCCGTGGAGGACGTGAACGCCGCCGTCCTCGACGGGGCGATCCGGGTCGGCCGCGAGCACGGCCTGCCGCTGCATGTGTTCCCGCTCGCCGACACCGCCGAGGCGCACCGGGCCGTGCAGGAGGGTGCCGTCGGCAAGGTGCTCATCGACGTCACCGCCTGAGCACGCCCCCGCGCGTTCCGGAGTGGTGAGGTTTTCGGTCACCGAACCCCTGTCGGACCGCGCCCAGGCGCTGGATCATGTCCCGGGGGCAGCAGCCCCGGCCCGCGACCGCGGGAGGTGACCAGCTCCGTTGGGACGACACAGCGCTGCGTTGCAGGGCCGCCGCGTCGGCGACCGAAGGCTCCGGCCGCTGGCGGCGGGCGCCCTCGCGGTAGCGCTCTGCCTGCCCTTGGCCGGCCTGCTCTCCCTCCTGCAGATCGACTACCGGCAGTGGCACTACACGAACCCTTCCCTGCACTTCGTCCTCTTCCTCACGGTCGGTGCAACGGCGGCCAGCCTGTCGCTGGTCACGGGTGAGGCCGCGCGCCGCCGCGGTGATGCGCGGGTCCTCCTGCTGTCGCTGGGCTTCCTCTCCACGAGCGGCTTCATGGCGCTGCACGCGCTCGGCACAGGCGGGGTGCTGCTGCATGAGGCGCTGCCCGGCTTCACCATCGCGATCTCGGCGGGTCTCCTGCTGGCCGCGGTGTTCGCGCTGCTGGCCGCGCTCGTGGACGCCGGCCCGCGGATGGGCCCCCTGGTCATCCGCATGCGGCGTTGGCTGTACGGCACGGTTTTCGCCGCGCTGGCCGGCTGGGCGGTCTGGACGTACTTCGACTGGCCGCCGCTGAACACGGCGCTCAGCGAGGGCGGGGCAGGGATGGCGCTGAAAGTGGCCGCCGGACTGGGCGCGCTCACGTACGCCGCCTCGGCCGCGCGCCTGTGGTGGGTGCATCGCCGCCGCCCCAGCCTGCTGGTGATCAGCGTCGGCGCCTGCTTCGTGCTGCTCGCCGAGGCGCTCGTCGGTGTCGCGTTCGCCGGCGAGATGAAGTGGCACTCCGCGTGGTGGGAATGGCACGCGCTGATCGTGACGGCCTACCTGATCGTGTTCGCGGCGGCCCACCGCGAATGGCGTGACGAGCGGTTCCGCGAGCTCTACCTCCCGACCACGCGGGAGCACCGGGAAGAGGTGTCGGTGCTCATCGGGGACCTCGCGGGCTACACGAGCTTCGCCGAGGCGAACGACCCCGCGGAGGTGGCCGCGATGCTGCGGGCCTACTACGAGGTCGCGGCGCCACTGATCAGCCGCCGGTTCGGTGGCGAGGTGGAGAAGTTCATGGGTGACGGCATTTTCGCCACCTTCAACCGGCGCGGCGACCAGCCCGACCACGCCGTTCGGGCGGTGCGGGCCGCCGCAGCCCTGCAGACGGAGGTCGAGGCCATCCGAGGGTCCAGCCCGGAGTGGCCGGGGCTGCGGATCGGCATCAACAGCGGACCGGTCGTCGTCACCGAGATGGGAGGGGCGGGCTACGTCGCCTACCCGGCGGTCGGCGACCCGGTCAACGTCGCGGCTCGCCTGCAGGCGGCCGCACCCGTCGGGGGCGTGCTCATCGGCTGCGAGACGCGCCGCCGGCTGCCGCCGGAGACGCCGGTGCAACCGGTGCCCGGGCTGCGGGTCAAGGGGAAGGATGCGCCCGTCGACGCCTACCTGCTGACCTCAGCCGACACCCAGCCGGCTGCCCACTGACGGCATCAGGTCCGCCGTGCCCGGTCGCGAGTGGCCGGGGGCAGCAGGACCGCGCGCAGCAGGAACAGCCAGAGCAGGGTGAAGACGACGGACGCCGCGACGTCGGTCGGCCAGTGCATGCCGCGGTAGAGCCGGCTGGCGAGCACGAAACCCGGCAGCGCCACGGCCAGGACCCAGCTCAGCAACCGCAGCGGGTGGCCCGGATGCGTCCGGGCCAGACCGAGGGCGAGCCCGCACCAGAGCGCGACGGACGCGGCCGTGTGCCCGGACGGGAAGCTCGAGGTGGGCGGCGCCCCGTCGAGGTGCGGGATCCCGGGCCGGAGCCGGTCGATGACCAGCGACGCGAGCACGAACAACGTCGTCTCGCCCGCGACCGCGAGGGCGAGGAACGCGGGCAGGCGCGGCCCGTGACCGCGCAGTAAGAGCAGCAGGCAGCCGACGGCGGTCATCGCCAGCACGATCTCGGTGCCCCCGAGCAGCGTGCCTGCGCGCGTCACGGAGTTCCAGAACGGCGTCCGGTGCGTGACGACGTCCTGCTCGAACGCGAGCTCGTCGGCGTGCACCCAGGTGTGCACCAGCACCCGGGTGACGAGCAGTCCGAGCCCGAGGATCACCGCCTCCACCAGGACGAAGGCGCCCAGCACCAGGCCGACGACGGCTCCGCCGGTCCTCGGCCGCGCGCCCTCGACGACTCCTGCCCCGCGTGGCTCGGTCACGACCCTGATGTCTCCGACGGTTTGTGCACTAAACGCCGCGGCGTTTAGTGCACAAACCGTCGGGTGCGGCTCAGCCGACGCCGAGATCGCGGGCGATGAGCATCCGCTGCACCTCGCTGGTGCCCTCGCCGATCTCGAGGATCTTCGCGTCGCGGTAGAAGCGCCCGACGGGGAACTCGTTCATGAACCCGTAGCCGCCGTGCACCTGGGTGGCGTAGCGGGCGTTGTCCATGGCCACCTCGGAGCTGTACAGCTTGGCGATCGAGGCCTCCCGCTTGAACGGCTCGCCGCGCAGCATCTTCTCCGCCGCCCGGTAGTAGGCCAGCCGCGCGGTGGAGGCGCGCACCTCCATGTCGGCGATCATGAACTGGATCGCCTGGTTGCGGCCGATCGGCTGCCCGAACGCCTCCCGCTCGGCGGCGTACTTGACCGACTCGTCGACGCAGCCCTGCGCCAGCCCGACCGACAGCGCCGAGATCGCGATCCGCCCCTCGTCGAGGATGGAGAGGAACTGCGCGTAGCCGCGGCCCCGCTCCCCCACGAGGTTCTCCTCGGGCACCCGGACGTCGTCGAAGGCGAGCTCGCGGGTGTCGGAGGCGTTCCAGCCGACCTTCGAGTAGCGCTGTCCGACGGTGAATCCTGCGGTGCCCGACGGCACGAGGATCGCCGAGATCTCCTTGCGGCCGTCCGGCTTCGTGCCGGTGACCGCGGTGACGGTGACCAGCTCGGTCAGCGGCGAGCCGCCGTTGGTGATGAACGCCTTCGACCCGTTGATCACCCAGTGGCCGTCCTCCAGCCGCGCGGTGGTCTTCGTGGCGCCGGCGTCCGAGCCCCCGCCGGGCTCCGTGAGCCCGAACGCGCCCAGCGCCTCGCCCGCGCACAACCGCGGCAGCCACTCCTGCTTCTGCGCCTCGCTGCCGAACCGGTAGATCGGCATGGCGCCCAGCGACACCCCGGCCTCGACCGTGATGGCCATCGAGGAGTCGACCCGGGCCAGCTCCTCGAGCACCACGCAGAGGTCGAAGTAGGTGCCGCCCGCGCCGCCGTACTCCTCGGGGAACGGCAGGCCGAACAGGCCGAGCTCGCCCATCTGCCGCACGATCTCGGTCGGGAACTCGTCCCGCTCGTAGAACTCCCCGATCTGCGGGGCGATGACCTCCTGGGCGAACTCCCGGACGGTCTTGCGCAGCGTCTCGGTCTCGTCGTCGAGCCGGTAGTCCAACATTCAGTTCTCCTGCTGATCGGTTGCGGACGCCGATGGGGTCACCACGGCCACCCGCTCGTCCAGCGCGACCGTCTGGCCCGCCGTCACACCGAGCTCGGTGACCGTCCCGTCGACCGGGGCGGTCAGCACGTGCTCCATCTTCATCGCCTCGACGACGAGCAGCGGGGTCCCCGCAGTCACCTCGTCGCCGACCGCCGCCTGCACCACGGTCACCGTTCCCGGCATCGGTGCGGTGACCGCGCCGTCGGCCGCCGACCCCTCGGCGCCGGAGGCGAGCCGCTCGTGCTCGCGGAGCGCCGCCACCCGTCCCTCGGTCGCCAGCCAGAGCGTGACACCGTCGTGCACGACCGTGTAGGACAGCGTCAGCCCGTCCAGCGTCACGGTCAGCCGGCCGCCCTCCCGGACGGCCCGCCCGGACACCGGTTCGCCGTCCGCGACCTGCACCTCCGCCGCGTCCGACCGACCCCGCAAGCGCACCTCGACCGGCTCGCCGCCGGCCGCCTGCAGCCGCCGCGCGGTCCACGCGGGCTCGCCGAGCCGCCACCCGTCGGGCACGTCCCAGCGGTCGACCACGGGCCCGACAGGCTCGGCCTCGAGCAGCTCGTACAGCGCCGCCGCGGCGTACACGTGCGGCGGTGGGGGCTCGGGCGCGGTCAGCTGCTCGCCACGGCGCTCGATCAGGCCGGTGTCGAGCTTTCCGGCGACGACGTCGGCGTCCTCGAGCAGCGAGCGCAGGAAACCGGCGTTGGTCGTCACGCCGAGGACGGCGGTCCGGCCCAACGCTCCGACCAGCCGGGCGCGGGCCGTCTCGCGGGTCGGCGCCCAGGCGATGATCTTGGCGAGCATCGGGTCGTAGTCGGTGCCGACGACGCTGCCCACGGCGAGCGAGCTGTCGACCCGGACGCCGGGCCCGCTGGGCTCGACCAGCCCGAGCACGGTGCCGGCCTGCGGGAGGAACCCGCGCGCGGGGTCCTCCGCGTAGAGCCGGGCCTCGATGGCGTGCCCGTCGAGTGAGATGTCGCTCTGGTCGACCGGCAGCCGCTCGCCCGCGGCGACCCGGATCTGCTGCTCGACCAGGTCCAGCCCGGTGATCATCTCGGTGACCGGGTGCTCGACCTGCAGGCGCGTGTTCATCTCCAGGAAGAAGAAGTCGCGCGGCCGGTCGGCGTCGACGATGAACTCCACCGTGCCGGCGCCGGTGTAGCCGACCGCCTTCGCGGCCTCGACCGCCGCGCGGCCCATCGACGCGCGCGAGGCGGTGTCGAGCAGCGGTGACGGCGCCTCCTCGATGACCTTCTGGTGCCGGCGCTGCAGGCTGCACTCGCGCTCGCCGAGGTGGATGACGTTGCCGTGCGCGTCGCCGAGCACCTGCACCTCGATGTGCCGCGAGTTGCCGACGTACCGCTCGACCAGCAGCGTGTCGTCGCCGAAGGAGCCCTGGGCCTCCCGGCGGGCGCCGGCGATGGCGTCGGGCAGCTCGTCCTTCGAGCGGACCACGCGCATGCCCTTGCCGCCGCCGCCCGCGCTCGGCTTCAGGAGCACCGGGAAGCCGACGGCGACCGCGGCGTCGGTGACCTGGCCGTCGTCCATGCCGGGCTCGGTGCGCCCGGGGACGACCGGTACGCCGGCGGCGCTGACGGTCTGCTTGGCGCGGATCTTGTCGGCCATCGCCTCGATCGCGGCGACCGGCGGGCCGATGAAGACCACGCCCGCCTCCTCGCAGGCTCGGGCGAAGTCGACGTTCTCCGACAGGAACCCGTAGCCGGGGTGGATGGCCTGGGCACCGGTGCGGGCGGCCGCCTCGAGCACGCGCTCGATCGACAGGTAGCTCTGGGCCGCCGGCGCCGGCCCGATGGGGACGGCGACGTCGGCGAGCCGGGTGTGCAGGGCGCCGGCGTCCGCGTCGCTGTGCACGGCGACGGACCGGATGCCCATCTCGCGCAGGGTCCGGATCACGCGGACGGCGATCTCGCCCCGGTTGGCCACGAGCACGGTCTCGAACATGTCGTGGCCTCTACATCCGGAAGACGCCGTAGCCGACGTCTTCCAAGGGAGCGTTGGCGCAGGCGGAGAGCGCCAGGCCGAGGACGGTGCGGGTCTGCGCGGGGTCGATCACGCCGTCGTCCCAGAGCCGGGCGGTGGCGTAGTAGGGGTGGCCCTGCGATTCGTACTGGTCGCGGATCGGCTTCTTGAACGCTTCCTCGTCCTCGGCCGACCACTCCTCGCCGCGGGCCTCGACGCCGTCCCGGCGGACGGTCGCCAGCACGCTGGCGGCCTGCTCCCCGCCCATCACCGAGATCCGTGCGTTGGGCCAGGTGAACAGGAAGCGGGGCGAGTACGCCCGGCCGCACATCGAGTAGTTGCCCGCCCCGAACGAGCCGCCGATGACCACGGTCAGCTTGGGTACCCGGGCGCAGGCCACCGCGGTCACCATCTTGGCGCCGTGCTTGGCGATGCCGCCGGCCTCGTAGTCGCGACCGACCATGAAGCCGGTGATGTTCTGCAGGAACAGCAGCGGGATCTTGCGGCGGTCGCACAGCTCGATGAAGTGCGCGCCCTTGAGCGCCGACTCCGCGAACAGCACGCCGTTGTTGGCGATGATCCCGACCGGGTGGCCGTGCAGCCGGGCGAACCCGGTGACCAGGGTGGCCCCGTAGAGCGGCTTGAACTCGGCGAAGCGGCTGCCGTCGACCAGCCGGGCGATGACCTCGCGGACGTCGTAGGGCGTGCGCGGGTCCGGCGGCACGACCTCGTAGACCGACTCCGCCGGGTACAGCGGCTCTTCCGTGGGCTCGACGTCCCAGGGCCGGGCCCCCCGCGGGCCCAGCGTGCCGACGATCTGCCGGACCAGCTGCAGCGCGTGCGCGTCGTCGTCGGCCAGGTGGTCGGTGACCCCGCTGACCCGGGAGTGCAGGTCGCCGCCGCCGAGGTCCTCGGCGGTGACGACCTCGCCGGTCGCGGCCTTCACCAGCGGCGGGCCGCCCAGGAAGATCGTGCCCTGGTTCCGGACGATGACGGCCTCGTCGCTCATCGCCGGCACGTAGGCGCCGCCGGCGGTGCACGACCCGAGGACGGCGGCGATCTGCGCGATCCCGGCCTTCGACAGGTTGGCCTGGTTGTAGAAGATCCGGCCGAAGTGCTCGCGGTCGGGGAAGACCTCGTCCTGCATCGGCAGGAAGGCGCCGCCGGAGTCGACCAGGTAGATGCAGGGCAGCCGGTTCTGCAACGCCACCTCCTGCGCCCGCAGGTGCTTCTTCACCGTCATCGGGTAGTAGGTGCCGCCCTTCACGGTGGCGTCGTTGGCCACGACGACGCACTCCCGTCCGGACACCCGTCCGATGCCGGTGATGATCCCGGCCGCGGGGGCGTCACCGTCGTAGAGCCCGTGCGCGGCCAGCGGGGAGAGTTCGAGGAACGGGCTGCCGGGGTCGAGCAGGGCGTCGACCCGCTCGCGCGGGAGCAGCTTGCCGCGCTCGACGTGCCGCTGCCGTGCGCGTTCACCGCCGCCGAGGGCCACCCGCTGCAGCTGGGCGGCGAGGTCGGCGGCCAGTTCCGCGTGCGCGGCGGCATTGCGGGCGGCGCCGTCGGCGTCGACCGCGGCGACTCTTGGTAGCACCGGAGCGTCCACGGGCAGAGGTTAACGCCCGTTCACTCCGACGGTCCACCTCACACCACGGAGTGGTTAACGCCCGTTCACTTCGGCGCTAGCATCCTCGTCGTGACCACGATGCGGGATGCGGCGCTGCATGCCGATGCGGAGCGGCCCTCACGTCGGGAGCAGATCCTGCAGGCCGCGGCGCAGCTGTTCGCCGAGCGCGGTTCGCGGTCGGTCGGCATGGACGACGTCGGCGCCGCCGTCGGCGTCACCGGACCGGCGATCTACCGGCACTTCACCAGCAAGGACGCGATGCTCGCCGAGATGCTGGTGCGGATCAGCGAGCGGCTGCTCGCCGGTGGCCGCGAGCGGGTCGCCGAGGCCGGTACCGATCCGGCCGCCCAGCTGCGGGCCCTGATCGCCTTCCAGGTCGACTTCGCCCTCGACAACCCCGCGCTCATCACGGTGCAGGACCGCGACCTGGCAACCCTGCCGGACGCCGAGGCCGCGCAGGTCCGCCGGCTGCAGCGCCGCTACGTCGAGGAGTGGGTGACCGTGCTTGCCCGGTTGCACCCGGCCAGCGACGCCGCGACCTGCCGGGCCCGAGCGCACGCCGTCTTCGGCCTGATCAACTCGACGCCGCACAGCGCCGGCCGGCTCGACCGCACCGCGATGGCCGACCTGCTCGCCGCGATGGCCTGGGCCGCCGCCGCGGCCTGAGCTCCTACTTGGCGGGGAACGGCGGGGTCTTCAGCGCGACGGCCTGATCGGCCAGGTGGTCGAGGTCGGTCGAACTGCCGTCGGCGTTCTCGTCGACCCAGGCGGTCTCGACGATGGTCACCGTGGTTCCGGACAGCGCGCTGGCGAATTCCCTCGCACCGTGCAGCTCGGCGGGGCTGCCGGTGTAGCGCACGCCCTCCCGGAGCAGGTCGCTCACGTTCCCGGTGCCGTCGGCGCGGGTGAGCGCCTGCAGGTCACGCGCCGACGCGGCGTCACCCATCCGGACGCGGGACACGGCGACCACGACCGCCTGCCCGCCGGACTCGGTCGAGTAGAGCGCCCGGGACAACCCCGTGCAGTCGTTGTCGGCAAAGAAGCCGGCGGTGTCGCCGTACGCGTGGCCGACGCAGGTGTCCTGGTAGTCGACCGCCTGGACGGTGAAGTCCACGCCGTCCACCGTCTGCGCCGTCCCGACGGCCGGTCCGCCGACGATGGCTCCGGCGGACGTCGTGCCGGCAGCCGTCCCGGTGCTGCTGTCGTCCGGCCGGTCGCGCAGGAGCCACCACCCGCCGACGACCAGGATCACCACGGCGAGCATCCCCGCGAGCACCATCAGCAGCGCGCGACGCCCCGACCCCGGGCTGGATTCCTCGTCGCCGGCAGCGCCGGCCAGCGACTGCTCGGTCCAGTACGAGAACGGCTGGGCCGGCGCGGGCGCAGCGCTCGGCGGCTGGCCCACCGGGAAGACGGCCGTCCGCGGCGGACCGGCCGGCGCCGCCTCCGGCTCCGCGCGCGCGAACAGGCCCCCGATGCCGTTGTCGTCCGGCGGCGCGGCGGGGCCGTCGACCGCCACCGTGTCCCGCTGCGGCTGGGCCGGGGCGCCCGGCGCCCAGGACGCGGGCGCCGCGGCGTGCGCGGCGGCCGCGGATGCCGCCACGGCCTGGGCGATCGCGGCCGGGCTGGGCTGCTCGCGGACCGGCGGGGCGGGCGACGGTGGTCCCGCAGGCGCCGCAGCAGGCGGTGTCGGGGCGGGCGGTGTGGGAGCAGGTGGTGTGGGCGCGGCCGGTCCGGCCGCCGGCGGGTTGGCCGCCATCGCCGCAGGGGTCAGCAGCTCCGGACGGCGCAGCACGTACGGGGAGTACGGGAAGCCCTCGCCGTTGAGCTCCTCCACCGACGGTCCCCGCCCCTGCAGCCCGAGCGCCTCCAGCGCGGCCCGCACGTCGGCCGTCGTCCACAGCCGGGGGTTGTCGACGGCGGTGTACCGGCTCGAGCGGGCGATCCCGAGGAGCAGCGACCGCGGCTCCAGCAGCGCCACCTGGTCGCCCTCGCCGAGATCGCCGTCGGCGGGGACCAGACCGCTCACGTCACCGGACAGCACCGTGAGCCGTGCGATCCGCCCGGGTTCCAGGCCGGCCCGGCGCAGCTTCTGCGCGGTGTCCATGCCGGCCCGCATCAGGCCGTCGAGCGGGCTGGAGCCCCCGCCGGAGAGCTGCAGGACGGCGCCGGGCTCGCCCTCGGGCCCGATGGTCCACGGCCCCTCGGGCTTCGCGGTCACGACACCGGACTGCCGGACGACGTCGACGACGCGGACGACGGCGACGCCCTCGGGCACGAACAGGACGGCGTCCGAGAGCCGGCGCTCCATCGGCCCGTCGACGAGCGGGATGGACGCGACCACGGCAGCCCGCACGGAGGCACCGGTGTCCCAGCGGGTGAGCTCGTGAAAGAGCGCACGCTCCCCCGCCGTCTGCAACGGCACCGGGGTCAGGGCCAGCACGTCGTGTGTCCTCCGGCAGTTCGCGATGGTCGGGTTCTGTGGGCGTCAGGCCGCCTGGCGCCGCGGGACGCGCGCCCCCCGGGGCGGGCTCCCCGCGCCGACACCTGCCTCGACGCTACGTCATCGGAGCCGCGGGCCGGGCCGTCCGCGCCGGTGCCGTGCCGATCAGCCGGCGGCGGATTGCCGCCAACGCTGCAGCCACCCGCTCCGCTCGAGCCGGTCCACACCGGTCCAGAGCAGGGCGAGGACGACGGCCACCGGCAGCGCCGACCACCAGTTCCACGGGGGCAGCAGCCCCAGCGACTCCTGGCCGGCGGCGACGCCGTAGACGACACCGGTCACGACGGGGCCGCCGATCCACCCGGGCACCCGGCGGGTCACCGCCAGGTCGACCAGGACCGCGCCCACGAGCAGGACGAACGGCAGGACCGACGGCGGGAAGCCGAGCCCGACGAGGACCAGCCACATGACCGCGCGGTACGCCAGGTAGGCGCCGGCGATGGTGGTGGCCGTCCACCGCAAGCCGACGACCTTGCGGGCGACGACCAGCGCGAGCAGGCCGGCGCAGATCAGCCAGGCGGGGTGCACCCAGGAGGGCACCGGCAGCATGAACTGCGTCGGCGTCTGCCCCTGGGAGGCCGCGAAGTCGAGCAGCTGCGGCTCGGCCGTCGTGTGACCGCCGCGGTAGTCCCGCAGCGACAGGACGCCGTACTCCTGGTGCTGGTTGGGGAAGAGCACGTTCTCGACGAAGAAGAGCCAGAGCCCCAGTGAGACCAGGTTCCGCACCCGGCCGGGCGCCGCGTAGAGCCACCAGGCGCGGATCGCGCCGGCCAGCATGATCGCCGTCCCCAGGTAGAGCAGCCCGTGGCTGGGGCTCCAGCTCGTGATGTCCAGGCCGTTGATCCGGTGGTTGAGGATGTCGATCGGGATGGCGACCAGGAACATCCCGATGCCCCACTGCATGAGCCGCAGCGCCCGCTGGTCGACGCCGTACCCGCTGTAGCTGTGGAACACGACGAGGCCGATGACCACCGCGGTGCCGGCCGAGTTCAGCAGGTGCGGCGGGGCGAGGTCGTCGCGCAGCCAGCGGAAGTGCCAGGAGACGTCCCAGGACGAGCCGAGCATCTTGAGCAGGAAGGCGCCCAGCCAGGCCGTGTAGATCCAGCGCAGCTCGAGCTGGCTCGTGGGGCGCCCCGGCCGTCCCGGCGTCATGTACGCCGGCCACAGCCAGCGCACCGTGGCGACGGGGTGGGCGATCGCGCGGCCCAGGGAACCCGGCGCCGGCGGGACCGCCGTCCGGGGGCGGACGGGTGCTGCAGGAGAGGGCACGGGAACTTCCTCGGCTCGGTGATCTGCCGCGACCCTAGCCGCGGAGGGCCGCGTTTCCGCCCTCCTACAGGGCCGTGTGACAGGGGATGCGCCAGTGACGGCCGGGCGGGGCAGCGCCCGCGGACGGTGCGTACTGTCGGGCGACGTGGCAGAGAGCGCAGGGCACCTGGTCTGGATCGACTGCGAGATGACGGGTCTGGACCTCGTCAAGGACAAGCTGATCGAGGTGGCGGTGCTCGTCACCGACTCGGAGCTGAACGTCCTGGACCCGGGGCTCGACCTGATCATCGGTGCCGACGACGCCGACCTCGACGACATGAACGACGTCGTGCGCGAGATGCACGCCAAGTCCGGGCTCACCGACCAGGTGCGGGCGTCGACCCTGACCGTTGCCGAGGCCGAGCAACAGCTGCTCGCCTACATCAAGCGCTGGGTGCCCGACCGCCGGACGGCGCCGCTGTGCGGCAACTCGATCGGGACCGACCGCGGGTTCATCACCCGGGACATGCCCGAGCTCGACGACCACCTGCACTACCGGATGGTCGACGTCTCGTCGGTGAAGGAGCTGGCCCGCCGCTGGTTCCCGCGGGTGTACTTCGCCCAGCCGGCGAAGGGTCTGGCCCACCGGGCGCTGGCCGACATCATCGAGAGCGTGCGCGAGCTCGCCTACTACCGCCGCACGCTGTTCGTGCCCGCCCCGGGGCCCAACAGCGACGCGGCGAAGGGCGCGGCCGACGAGGTCGTCGAATCGTTCGCGGCCCTGCTGGCAGCCGGCGACGCGAACCCCCCCGAGGACGCCGCCGGCACGGCCTGACGGCCGCAGCGATGCCCCTCTGACGGCCACTCCCGCGGCCGTTGCGGCCGGATGAGGGTCAACGCTCCTGCGCGGCGCTCGCCCGGCCGTCGCCGGACGCCCAGCCACCTCCGGTATCGTTACGCCGTTCCCACCGGCGCTCGCGTCCGGCCGGGGCATGGTGGGTGTAGCTCAGTTGGTAGAGCACCAGGTTGTGATCCTGGGTGTCGCGGGTTCGAGCCCCGTCACTCACCCCAGCGGTGGAGGCCCTGGTCAGGCGACTGACCAGGGCCTTCGTCCTTTCCGGCACCCGACTCCCGGCCGTGCGGACCCAGGGGCAGCGGCTGTGCGGTCAGCGCGAGCGCCACGGCGAGGAGCGTGCTCACGGGTCCCCACAGCAGCAGGCCGGCCGGGGAGAGCCAGCCCGCCGCGGCCGACCCGGCCAGCAGCGCGACCGGGCCGGCGACGATCGTGGCCACGGTGGCAGTTCCCCAGCCGCGCCGTCGCAGCCAGCCCGCGACGGCCGGCGCCCAACCGGCCATCGCAGCGACGGCCACCGGCCAGCCGGGGCCTTCGTCCAGCGGTCGTCCGACGAGTTGCACCGCCACCAGGAGAGCGACCAGGAGCGCGACCGGTGGCAGCAGCGTGCCCGTGTAGCGGAGGAGGAACACGCGTCGCGTCGCGGACCCCCCGGCGGCCAGGCGTCGATCCGGTCGTGGGGCCGTCGACGACGGTGCGGCGCTGTCCGGCGGGAGCGTGGCGGTGCTCATCGGGTCTCCTCCGGTGGGTGGGGTCTCCACCGGGACGCTAGGAGCCGGTCAGCGGGCTCACGCCGGGGAAATCGCCAGGTCCACCGCCGCGGCCGGAGACCCCGCAGCCGCAGCCGTCAGAGCTCGAGCGGGAGCGCGGTGAGCTCGGCGCGCGAGGTCACCGCGAGCTTGCTGAACACGTTGCGCAGGTGGAAGTCGACCGTGCGCGGGCTGACGAACAACTGCGCGGCCACGTCGCGGTTCGACAGGCCCTGCCGGACGAGGGCAGCCACCTGACGCTCCTGGGCGGTGAGGTCGGTGGCCGTGGAGACGTCACGGCGCCGGGCGGTCTCGCCCGAGGCCCGCAGCTCCTGTGCAGCGCGCTCGGCCCACGGGGTCGCGCCGAGTTCCTCGGCCAGCGCCAGAGCGGTGCGCAGGTGCTCCCGGGCGTCCACCCTCCGTCGCGCCCGCCGCAGGTACTCGCCGTAGGCCAGCTCGGTGCGGGCGCGGTCGGGTGACCGCGGCGACGACGCGTGTGCCGTCAGCGCCGCCTCGAAGTGCGCCACGGCTTCGGGCCCATCGGCCAGCAGCGCGCGGCCGTGCTCGGCGACCGCGCGTGCGCTGGCCCGCCCCGTGCTCTCGGCGAAGGCCGACACGTCGTCGAGTCGAGCACGCAGGACGTCGAGCCGCCCGGCCCGGACGGCGGATTCGAACAGGTCCAGAGCGGCCAGGCGGCGCAGGGCGGCCCCGGACACCTGCTCCAGGTGATGCACGGCAGTGGCCGGTCGAGCGGCGGCCCGCAGACCCCTGGTCCAGTGCATCATGTCGACGACGAGGCTGTCGGTGATCCCGACCGGATGCTGGTCGCGGATCGCGGCGGCTTCGTCCAGACGGTCGTCGGCGGAGTCGTCCCCGCGCAGCGCGGCGATGAGGGCCTGCTGGACCATCGGCAGCACCGTCAGGCCGGGGTGGCCGGTGCCGGCCGTCAGGAGCAGGGCCTCGTCCGCGGCGGCACCCGCCCTGCTCCACTCGCCTGTCGCGAGTTGCGCGTAGAAGCCTCGGGTCAGGGCGTGCTCGACCATGCTCAGCGCGCCGGCGCGGCGCGCCGCGGTCAGCTGGTTCAGGTGGAGCCGCAGGCTGCGCTCATCGTCGTCGATCAGCCACGCGGCGATCGCGACATTGGGCTGCAGGACGTCGTCGTCCTCGAGCGGCTCCGCATCGGTCAGCGCGAACGCGTGCCCGAACGACGCAGCGGCGCCGGCGTCGTCCCCGCGAGCGAGGGCGCGGAACCCGTGCATCAGGGCGAACGCCACGTGCGCGGGGGGCGGGGCGCCCGGTGCGGGCTCGGGCACCAGCGCCACCGGATCGAAGGTTCGTGGCGAGCGGGCACCGAACCCCGACAGCGACGCGCTGAGCATCGCCAGCTGCCGGGCCAGCGCGTCGTCGGCTCCCACGGCGACCTCGGCGGCCTGGAGGACGAGGTCGTAGCCGTCGTGCAGTGAGCGGGTGTTCCACTCGATCTGGCCCTGCAGCACGAGCAACCGCGCGCGCAGCACGGGATCGCCGACGTCGGCCGCGGCGGCCTGCGCCAGCGCGGCGGCTCGGGACGGGTGCGCGCCCAGCCAGGCCGAGGCGGCGGCCAGGTAGAGCCGCCGGGCACGGTCCTCGCCGGCCGGGGTCAGCTCGGCGGCGCGGGCCCAGGCGGCGGACGCCGCCTCGTGGCCGCCCCGGGCAGCGGCCCGCTCGGCGACCCCGTCGAGGGCAGCGACGACGGTCTCGTCGGGCCGGTCGGCGGCGGCGGCCAGGTGCCACGCCCGGCGGTCGGGGTCGCCATCGAGCACGTCGGCGAGTGCCTGGTGGGCGGCGCGACGCTGCGCGCTGGTGGCCGCCCGGTAGACCGCCGAGCGCACCAGCGGGTGGTACAGGGCAACGGTGTCGCCGTCGATGCGGAGCAACCCGGACAGCTCGACGGCGTCCAGCGCCGCGTCGTCGGCGGCCAGCAGGTCGGCGGCGGCACGGACGACGGTCAGCCGGGCGGTGTCGTCGGTGGCGGCGACCAGGAGGAACCGCCGCGCTGACTCGTCGAGGCGGCGGAAGCGGTCACCGAAGGCGCGCTCGACGCCGTCGGTCAGTGGCAGCGTGCTCGGCAGCGGCGCCCGCCCGGCCAGCTGCTCGCCGGAGAGCACGCCGGCCAGCTCCACGAGCGCCAACGGGTTGCCTCCGGTGCCGGCCACCAGCTGGTCGCGGACCGCCGGGTCCACGGTGATCCCGGCGCGCGCTGCCAGCAGCGCGTCGGCATCGTGTCCGGTCACGCCCCCGAGGACGACGGAGGGCACGTCGGGGGCGTCGAGACGACGGGCGTCACCGTCGCGGGCGGCGAACAGCAGCGCCACTCGTTCGTCCTGGAGCCGGCGGGCGGCGAACAGCAGCGCCGCGGCGGAGGCGTCGTCGAGCCAGTGCGCGTCGTCGACCACCGCGAGCACCGGCGTCCGGTCGGCGGCCTCGGCGAGGAGGCTCAGCGTGCCGAGGAAGGCCAGGAACCGGTCGCCGTCCCCCTCGGCCTCCCCCAGCGCCGCCCCGAGCGCCGCGGCCTGCGGCGCCGGGAGGGCGTCGAGGTGGCCGCGCACCGGCCACAGCAACCGCTGCAGTGCGGCGAAGGCGAGCGGCGACTCGGACTCCACGCCGGAGGTGCGCAGGACGCGCATGTCACTGGTGTCCGCGGAGACCTCGGCCAGCAGCGTCGACTTGCCGGAGCCGGCCACGCCGCGCACCACCAGCGCGCCGCCCCGACCGGCACGGGCATCGGCGAGCAGGGCGGCGATGGTCGCACGTTCGGAGTTCCGCCCGGCCAGCACGCCCAGGACCGTACCGACCGAATCGACAGGTCCCGGTCGCAACCCGGCGGTTCTCCCGGCGTGAGCGATCTCCTGCGCGGCGCAGCGTGGGACCCGTCCACCGACCCACTCTCGAGGAGGAGCCATGTCGGCCCACCCCGCCGCCGCCCCGGCGGCATCCACCCACCCGGCGCCGCCCCACGCGGCGGAGGAACCACGCCGGCCGTGGACGATCTTCGCCCTGGCCATCGCCGCCCAGTTCATGGTCATCCTGGACGTGTCGGTGGTGAACGTCGCACTGCCGTCGATCAGCGATTCGCTGCGGCTGTCGGCGGCGGACTACCAGTGGACGATCAGCGCCTACGTGCTGCTGTCCGGTGGTCTGCTGCTGCTCGGCGGGCGGATAGCCGACCTGCTCGACCGCCGCGGCGCGTTCCTGGCCGGTGTCGGTCTGTTCACCGCGGCCTCGCTGGTCAGCGGTCTGGCTCAGGGCCCGCTGACGCTCATCCTGTCGCGCGCCGCGCAGGGCGCCGGCGCCGCGCTGCTCACCCCGGCGGCGCTGTCGATCATCATGACCGCCTACGCAGGGCGGCAGCGGCAGACCGCACTGGCCGTCTGGGGCACCGTCGGAAGCCTCGGCATCGCCGCCGGCGTGCTGTTCGGCGGCGTCCTCACCACCGCACTGGGCTGGCGAGCGGTGTTCTTCATCAACGTGCCGATCGGCATCGCAGTCGTCGCGGGCACGCTCCGGACCGTCGGCCGCGCCCCTGCCCGGCGCGGTGCGGTGCGTCGCCTGGACGTGCCCGGGGCCCTGACCCTGGTCGGCGGGCTGCTGGCGCTCGTGTTCGGCATCGAGGCGACCCGGTCGGCCGGCTGGGCCGCGCCGCGCACCTGGATCGCCCTGGCCGCCGCGGCCCTCCTGCTGTCCGCGTTCTCCCGGCTGGAGCGGCGCGCCGCCGACCCGCTGGTGCCCCCGGCGACCTGGCGGATCCGCTCGCTGATCTCCGCCTCGGCGGTCATGGCCGGTGTCACCGGGGTCGTGGTGGGCGCGATCTTCCTGACCAGCCTGTACCTGCAGCACGTCGTCGGGGCGTCCCCGCTGGTGGCGGGTCTGGAGTTCCTGCCGCTGGCCGCTGCGATCACCGTGGCCGCAGCCGTGGCGTCGAAGGTCATCGGCCGGCTCGGGGCCCGCACGCTGATCCTGGGCGGTCTGGTCACCATGACCGCCGGGGTGCTGCTGCTGGCTGCCCGTGCCGGCGGCACGTCCTACGCCGGCGACGTGTTACCCGGCTTCCTGCTGGTCGGCGGGGGCGTCGGGCCGATGTTCGTGGCGATCGCCGTCGCCGCGATGAGCGATGTGCCGGCCGAGCAGTCCGGGCTGGCGTCGGGGCTGATGATGACCGGCCACGAGATCGGCGCGGCGCTCGGCGTCGCCGGGCTGACCGCGATCGCCGGCGACCTGGCCACCTCCGCCGGGCTCGTCGATGGCTACGGCCGCGCCTTCACCGCCACCGCCGTCGCCCTCGCGGCGCTGTTCCTGCTGGCGGTGCTGACCGTCCCCGCCGGCAAGCCCCCGGCCGGCGCCGGCGCGCACGGCCACGGGGGCCACGGTCACTGACGCGGTTCCCGACCCCATCAGCGGGCGGTGCGGCGGCTTCCCGTCGCACCGCCCGCTGCCGCGTCCTGACCGCGGCGCCTGCCCCGGAGCCCGGCGGCCGGCACGGCAGAGATCCCGGCGATTTCCCCGGTGAGAGCCACCCCCTGTCGCGCCGACTCTCATCACTGACCGAAGCCACACCCACCGCACGAGGAGTCCCCATGCTGTCCGGCACGCCCCGCACGTTCATCGGCTCGACCACCTTCACCGTCACGGGCATGACCTGCGCGCACTGCCGGCGTGCGGTCACCGAGGAGATCTCGGCCGTGGACGGCGTCGAGTCGGTCACCGTCGACCTGGCCACCGGCTCGGTCACCGTCACCGCCGACCGGCCGGTCGACCGCGCCGACATCGCCGCCGCGGTCGATGAGGCCGGCTACGCCCTCGTCCCCTGACCCGCCCCGTCACCGCCGGCCGAGGCATCCGCCCGGATGCCCGCCGGCGGCCCGCCCCCCACCAGCCCCCACCCCGCCCCGGAGCCCGCCGTGACCATCGCCCATGACTACTACATCCGCTACCGCGAGCAGGAGCTCATCCGCGAGGCGCAGCGCGCCCGCCTGGCCCGCTGCCTGCAGCCCTCCCGCCCCTGTCGGCGCCGCAGCCGGCGCCCCTGCGCCTGACCGCCCACCCCTCGACTGCCGCCGCCGCGGCGGCCCGCCTCTTCAGGAGAGCCCATGACGACCACCACCGACACCACCGACATCCAGCCGGCACCGCCCGCGCGGGCCACGCCCTCGATCGCGGCCCGCGCGGTCGACGTGACCAAGACCTACGGCCGCGGCGAGGCCGCCGTCCGCGCCCTCGACGGCGCCACTGTGGCCATCCCGGCCGGTGAGTTCACCGCCGTCATGGGGCCGTCCGGGTCGGGCAAGTCCACCCTGGTGCACGCTCTGGCCGGGCTGGACCGGATCGACTCCGGCCGCGTCCTGCTCGGTGACACCGAGCTGAGCACCCTGTCCGAGCGGGACCGCACCCTGCTGCGCCGCGAACGGCTCGGGTTCGTCTTCCAGGCCTTCAACCTGGTGCCGTCGCTGACCGCCGCGGAGAACATCGCCCTGCCACTCACCTTGGCCGGCAGGAAGCCCGACCCGGGCTGGTTCGGCGAGCTCGTGCAGATGCTCGGCCTCACCGACCGGCTCGGCCATCGGCCCACCCAGCTCTCCGGCGGTCAGCAGCAGCGGGTGGCCGTCGGCCGGGCACTCATCGCCCGCCCCGAACTCGTCTTCGCCGACGAGCCGACCGGCAACCTCGACTCCCGCGCGAGTGCGGCGCTGCTCGCCTTCCTCCGCGACGCCACTCGCAGGCTGGGCCAGACGATCGTGATGGTCACCCACGACCCGGTCGCGGCCGCGTACGCCGACCGGGTGGTCTTCCTCGCCGACGGCCGCGTCGTCGACGAGCTGCCGAACCCCACCGCCGAGACCGTCCTGACCCGCATGGCGCGGCTGGACGAGCCGACCCCGACGACCGGAGCGTGACCTGACCATGTGGCGTCTCACCCTGTCCACCGCCCTGGCGCACCGCTCCCGGCTGGCGCTGACCTGGCTGGCCGTCGCGCTCGGCGTCGCGTTCGTCGCCGGCAGCCTGGTGCTCACCGACACCTCCACCCGGCTGCTCGACGACCAGTTCCGCACCAGCGCCGCCGGCGTCGATCTCACCGTCCGCGGCGCGGCTGCCTTCGACGCCGCGATGGGCGTGGAGGTACAGCGCGACCCGCTGCCGGCCGGCCTCGCCGACCGGATCGCCGCCATCCCCGGCGTCGAGCGGGTCCGCGCCGTCGCCTCCGGCCCCGCGCAGCTGCAGGCCCGCGGCACCGCCATCGAGCCCAATGGGCCCACCCTGCTGAGCACCTGGGCCGAAGCCCCGTTCACCGCCTACGCGCTGCGCGCCGGGCACGCCCCGGACGGTCCCGGCGAGGTCGTCCTGGACGCCGCCACCGCCCGCGCGCACCAGGTGGCCCTGGGCGACACCGTCACCGTGTCCGCCACCGCCAGCAGGCAGCTGCGCGTCGTCGGGCTGACCGGCATCGGCGACAGCGACGGCCTGGCCAACAGCACCGTGGTACTGGTCGACCTGCCCACCGCGCAGGCGCTGCTGAACCTCGGGACCGGGGCCACCTCGGTCGACGTGATCGCCGGCGACGGCGTCGCCGTGGCGGACCTGCGCGGCGACCTGGCCGACGCGCTCGGCACGAAGTTCGCCGTGGCCAACAGCCAGGATGCGGCCGCGGCCAGCGCCGACGCGGCGAAGGAGAGCATCAGCTACCTGCGCATCGTGCTGCTCGCCCTGGCCGCGGCCGGGCTGGTGGTCGGCGCGTTCCTCATCGCCAACACCTTCGGCATCGTGCTCACCCAGCGCTCCCGGGAGCTCGCGCTGCTGCGCGCCGCCGGCGCCACCGGCCGGCAGGTGCTCGCCTCGGTGCTCGGCGAGGCGCTGCTCGTCGGGCTCACCGGCGCCGTCGGCGGCACCGTAGCGGGCCTCGCGGCCGCCTACGGCCTGCGCGGCCTCGCGCAGAGCGCCGGTCTGGCACTGCCCGACGGCCCGCTGACCGTCACCGGCAGCACGGTGGCCATCGCGCTGGCCGCCGGCGTGCTGGTCACCCTGCTCGCCGCGCTCGGCCCGGCCCGCCGCGCCGCCCGGGTCGCCCCGGTCGAAGCGATGCGCGCCTCTGATCCGGCGCCGCCCCGCCCCCGCCGGCGCCGGCGGATCACCGGCTGGGTGCTGACCGGGCTCGGCCTCGCGCAACTGGCCGCCGCGGCGGTGCTGCGGGACATCGCCGGCATCGCGATCGGCGCGGTGCTGCTGCTGGCCGGCCTGGTCGTCCTCGGCCCGGTGCTGGCGCCGCGGCTGGCGCAGGCGGTCGGCGGCCCGCTGAACGGCCTCGGCGTGCCCGGGCAGCTGGCCCGGGAGTCCACCGTGCGCAACCCACGGCGCACCGCGGCGACCGCGACGGCCCTGGCGCTCGGGCTGGCGCTGATCTCCTTCGTCTCGGTGCTCGGCGCCTCGGTCAAGGCGATCACCGCCGGCTCCGGCGAGGCGATCACCGCCGACCTGCTGGTGCAGAGCTCCCGGGAGGAGATGCTCGGCGGGCTGTCCCCGGAAGTGACCAGCCGCGTGACCGCAGTCCCGGGAGTCGCCGCGGCGTCGGCGACCCGGTTCGGGCACTGGCTGGACCGCGGCATGACCAGCGCGCTGACCGCGGTCGACCCGGCCACCCTGCCGAAGGTCGCCGACGTGCGGATGACCGCCGGCAGCCTCGCCGCACTCGACGAGGACGGCATCGTGCTCGCCGACAAGGTCGCCGCCGACCGGCACGTGTCGGTCGGCGACACCCTCACGATGACCTTCCCGCGGGACGGCGAACAGCAGCTGCGAGTGGTCGGGCTGATGGCCGACGACTCGGCCCGAGCGCTGTCCACCAGCTACGTCATCTCCCTGGCCGGCTATCCGCGGCACTACAGCGAGAACGTCGACGCCACCGTCTACGTGGCACTTGCCGACGGGGTCGACCAGGCGAAGGCCCGCACCGAACTGAAGGCCGCGGTCGCCGACTTCCCCAACGCGGAGATCCTGGACCAGGCCGAAGCGGCCGACCTCCGTGCCGCCGCGATCGGCCAGGTGCTCGGGCTGATCACCGTGCTGCTCGGCTTCGCGGTGCTGATCGCGCTGCTCGGCATCACCAACACCCTGGCGCTGTCCATCGTGGAGCGCACCCGGGAGATCGGTCTGCTGCGGGCGGTCGGCATGACGCGCGCGCAGCTGCGGTCCATGGTCCGCGCCGAGGCGGTGCTCATCGCCGCCGTCGCGGTCGTCGCCGGAGTCGCCCTCGGTCTCGGGCTGGGCGCGGCCACCCTGGCCGGCCTGGCGTCCGACGCCCCGCTGGTCATCCGGATCCCGGTCGTCCAGCTGCTGGCGGTGGTCGGCGCCGCCGTGCTCGCGGGGCTGCTCGCCGGCCTGCTCCCGGCCCGCCGGGCCGCCCGCCTGGACGTGCTCGCCGCCATCGCCAGCCAGTGATTCGTGCCGGTGCCGGCCCGCACCGCAGGCCGGCACCGGCGCCTTGCCCCATCCGCGAGCTGACTGCCGTGATCAGCACGTCGACAGCGCCGCGACAGCGGGCTCCCGCAGTGTTGCCGACACCCCGACCGGCGCCGGACGACGCCGGCAGCCGGGTCCCTCGTCGCAAGGAGCCGTCATGTCCACCGCCACGACACCGACCGCCGCCGCGGCCGCGCGCACCGCCGGCCGCGGCACCCGTCGCGGGCCCATCCGGCGGATCATCGCCGGATCGCTGCTCACCGGAGCGATCCTCGCCGCCCTGCTCCCCCTGGTCGTGTTCGCCGCGACGAGCGAGGCCGTCCTCACCGGCTCGGCGCTGCTCGGCTTCGCGGCCGGGTGGGCCGTGCTCGCCCTGCTGTCCACCCGGATGACGGCCTCTCCCCAGCGGTGGGCCTGGGTTCCGGCCGGCGCTCTCGGCGCCGCCGGGCTCGGGCTCGTGCTCACCGCTCCGGGCGACCGGCTGTTGACCGCCGCAGGCTGGGTGTGGCCCCCGCTGCTCCTCGCGCTGGCGGTGTGGACGGGAGTGCGGGTGCGCCGCGCGCTGCCGCCCCGCAGCGGTCGTCGGCTCCTGTACCCGGTGGTGGCCGTCATGGCGCTCGCCGCCGTGGGCGGCGGGATCGAGAGCATCGGCCTGACCTCCGACCAGCACGCCTACGCGATGCCCGGACGGCTCTACGACGTCGGCGGCCATCGACTGCACCTGGACTGCACCGGCTCCGGTGGCCCGACCGTGGTGCTGATGAGCGGATTGGGTGGGCTCTCGGCCGGCTGGGCAAGGATCGCACCGGCCGTCGCGAGCACCACCAGGGTCTGCGCCTATGACCGCGCCGGCCAAGGATGGAGCGAGGACGCCTCCGAACTCCAGGACGGGCTGGCCGCCGCCGCCGATCTGAACACCCTGCTGGGCCGGGCGGGCGAGGAAGGCCCGTACGTGCTGGTGGGGCACTCCATCGGCGGCGACTACGCGATGACGTACGCCGCCCGCTACCCGGATCAGGTCGCCGGGATGGTCCTCCTCGACACCACCAGCCCCTACCGGACCGCCGCCGGCACGACCCATGCCGGTCCACCCGGGGCGATCGCCGTCCTGCCGAGCCTCGCCCGCCTCGGCGTCGGACGCCTGTTCCCGACGTCCACGTGGTCCGCGCTCCCCGAGCCGGCGGCCAGCCGGTACGGAGCCTTCGCCACCAGTCCCCGGCGCTGGCAGAACACGGTCGACGAGGCCGCCACGATGCCTGCGCTGCTCGACCAGGCCCGGCGGCTGTCCGGCCTCGGCAGCACACCTCTGGTGGTCCTGACGGCGACCGGGCACGAGTCGGACACGGTCTGGAACGCCGCCCAGGACCGGATGGCCGGGCTGTCGACGAACAGCAGTCACCGCGCCGCCGGCGCGGGCCACGGCGGTCTCCTCGACGAGGCATCGGGAGCGCAGCAGTCGACGTCCGCCATCGACGACGTCGTCCGGGCCGTGCGCACCGGCACGACTCTGACATAGCCCACGACGGGTCAGCGCGGGACGAGCACGCGCCCGGCGTCGTCGAGGACGGCGTCGGGCGCGTCGTGTCCGGCCTGGAACGCCGCATCGAACTCCGTCCGGCCCAGGACCGCCCGAGCGCACTGCTGCGCCCGCTCGGCATCGGCCCGCTCGAGCCGGTCGGCGGGCCGATGCCGACGCCGGCGCCAGGCCGCAGCCGCACCGAGCAACCGGGCCGCGGCCCCGGCGTCGCCCCGCGCTGCGGCCACGCAGGCAAGACCCTCCAGGGCAGCCGCGTGTCCGGGCGCGGACTGCCACGCCCGGCGGTGGAAGGACTCAGCGCGGTCGAGGTCGCCGTCGCCCTGTGCGACGTGACCCAGGCCCACCAGTGCGGCCGCGGTCCATTCCGGCTTCTCGGTCAGCCCCGCGAGCAGGTGCTCGGCGACGGTGAGGCGCTCCCGCGCTGCGTCGAGGTCGCCGCGCGCACGGGCCAGCAGCCCCTCACCGATCGCGGCCCGCGGGTTGCCGACGCCGCCGAGCTGGTGGGCCACCGCGTGGGAGTCGGCGAACAGCTGCGCGGCACGGTCGAGGTCCCCCAGCAGCAGCCTGACGAGCCCAGCCCCGGCGAGGGCGTACTGGACGGTGTTCGCCGGGCCGACGTCGCGGACGCTGGCGAGCGCACCCTCGTACATCTCGAGAGACTGTCCGAGGCGGCCGGCGCGGTGCAGGGCCATGCCGAGGTGGAACTGGATGGCGGACTCCCCCCACTGGTCGCCCAGCGCCCGGAAGGCCAGCAGTGCCCGACGACCGATGGCGGTGGCGGCATCCAGATCGCCGGTGCCGGCGTGCAGCTCCAAGCGGACGAAGTCGGCGAGCGCCGCGCACCAGGCATCGCCGTCCCGGGTGAACTCCCGCTCGGCCCCGGCCAGGAGCGCGAACGCCGCGGCGGGATCGTCGGTGCCGATGGCCTCGACGGCGAGCAGGGTGTCCGACAGCGCGGCGCGGAACGCGTCGCCGAGGTCCGTGAACAGTGCCCGGCTCTGCTCGGCGGCCGCGGCACATCCGGCGTGGGGGTGCACGATGCACGCGCCCGGGCGGGCGGCGACGGCCAGCGCCTGCAGCGCCCGTGCCCGGGCCTCGTGTGAGCCACCCGAGGCGGCGGCGAGCATGGCGGCGACCCGCCGTCCGCCGTCGGGATGCGTCGCGAAGTACCAGTACCAGCCCAGGGAGGCGACCAGCCGCAGTCCCGCATCCGGCTCCTCGGCCGCGTGCGCCATGCACCAGGCGAGGGCGGCGTCGACGTCGTCGCGCTCGGCGGCCAGCCGCGGCAGCCAGCGGGCCTGCCCGTCGCCGCGCAGCTCCGTCTCGGCCAACTCGGCCAGGGCGGTCAGGTACCCCACGTGCGCGCGGGCGACCGCGTCGCCCTCACCGCCCTCGGCCAGCCGCTCGGCGGCGTACTGCCGGATGGTCTCCAGCAGGTGGTAGCGCTGCCCGCCGTGCCGGTCGTCCCGGGCGCGATCGGGGACGACCAGCGACCGGTCGACCAGCCGGCCGAGCAGGTCCACGGTGCCCGGCCGATCCAGAGGCTCTCCCGCCGCGACGGCCTGCATCGCGTCCAGGGTCCAGCTGCCCCGGAAGACCGACAGCCGCCGCAGCAGCACCCGTTCCGGTTCGGTGAGCAGCTGGTAGCTCCAGTCGACCGTGGCCCGCAGGGTGCGCTGCCGCGTCTCCGCGGTGCGGGGGCCGGTGGTCAGCAGCGTGAAACGGTCACCCATCCGGGCGGCGAGTTCGCCCACGGGGAGCGCCGCCACCCGGGCGGCAGCCAGCTCGAGGGCAAGGGGCATCCCGTCGAGGTGCCGGCAGATGTCGGCCACCGCCGCGGCGTCCGCCTCGTCACGCAGGGCGAAGTCGGACCGGGCAGCACGGGCTCGGTCGAGGAAGAGCTCAGCGGCGGAACTGAGGGTCAGCGCCGCCGCCTCGGCCGCGCGTGGCGGCACGGGCAGCGGGTCGACGGCGTACTGGACCTCGCCACGGGCAGCCAGCGGCTCACGGCTGGTGGCGAGCAGCCGGACGTCGGGACAGGACTCGAGCAGACGCTCGGCGAGCAGCGCGCAGCCGTCGGCGAGGTGCTCGCAGTTGTCCAGAACCAGCAGCACGCTCCTGGCCCGCAGGCTGCCGACCAGCTGGTCCTCGGCGGTCGCCGTGGCCACGTCCCGGATCTCCAGCGTGGCCAGCACGGCCGAGGACAGCTGAGACGGGTCGGTGACGCCGGCCAGCCGGACGAAGGCCGCACCGTCCCCGAAGCGTTCGGCCGCCGCACGGGCGGCCTCCAGCGCGAGGCTGGTCTTGCCCACGCCACCGGGACCGGTCACCGTGACCAGCCGGGCGGTGCGCAGCAGCTCGTCCAGTCGCTGCAGGTCGGCCGTGCGGCCGAGGAACGAGGTCAGCCGCGGAGGGAGGGGAGGCCCGGAGGACGCGGTGCTCCCGACCGGGGCCGCCGTCGGCACGGCTCGCGGCGGCGCCGTGAGGTCCGGCCGCTGCTGCAGGATCGCCTCCTGGAGGCCGCGCAGTTCTGCACCGGGTTCCAGGCCCAGCTCGGCGTCGAGGAGGGTGCGAGCGCGCTCGTACGCGGTGAGGGCGTCGGCCTGCCGACCGGCCCGGTAGAGCGCGAGCATCAGCCGGCCGTGCAGGCGTTCCCGCAACGGATGGGCGCTCGTGAGCTGCTCCAGCTCGCCGAGCACGTCCGTGTGCCGGCCTGCGGCCAGCTCCAGGTCGATCAACTCTTCGCGGGCCGCGAGGTGCAGCTCCGCGAGCCGGGCTGCCTCGCCTGCGGCCCACGAGGCGTCGGCGAACTCGGCCAGCGCCGGCCCGCGCCATGCCGCGAGTGCCTGCCGGTAGAGCTGCCCGGCTGTCACCGGATCGGCGGCGCGGGCCGCCGCCACCTGATCGGCGAACCGCAGCGCGTCGACGCGGCCGCGGTCGAGGTCGAGCCGATAGCCCGGTGGCCGGGTGACCACGAGCTCACCGGGCGCGTCGGCCGTGGCCAGGGCGCGGCGCAGCTTCGACACCCGCACCTGCAGGGCGTTGCCCGGATTCGCGGGCAGCGCCTCCCCCCAGAGGGCATCGATCAGCGCCGGGACGGCGACCACCCGGCCGGCGGACAGCGCCAGCAGGGCCAGCAGCTCTCGCTCTCCGTTCCCGGGCAGGGAGCGGGTCTGACCGTCGATCACCAGGTCGACCGGGCCGAGGACGCGGACCTCCATGCGGCGCCTCCCGGAACAGCGTTCCTGACAAGCCGCCGATTCTGGCCTCCGTCCGCCGTGGGGACAACGAGTTGCCGGTCGGCCGGGCGCACTGCGGTCAGCGGACCGACAGCGCCGCGACAGCGTACGCCGCCACGGTGAGCGCACCCCACCAAGCTGAGAGAGGCGCCATGATCACCGTCCACGTGCCGGAGATGACCGAGCGGGCCGACGCCCGTGTCGTCAGCGCCGCGATCAGCGACGTCCCCGGTGTACGGACCCTCCGGGTCGACCTGGCCACCCGCACGGTGCACGTGACCGGTCCGGCCGATCCCGCCGTGGTGACCGCGGCCGTCACCGCCACCGGCTACGCCGTCGGCCGCACGCCCACCGACGAGCACACCGGCGGTTTCCCCGGTGTGAGCCCCACCGCTGCGCAGCCAGCCTCGAGCACGACACCACACCACTCATCCCAGAGGAGCACCCCGATGCTGTCCGACACCTCCCGCACCTTCGTCGGCCCGACCACCTTCGCGGTCAGCGGCATGACCTGCTCGCACTGCGAGCGCGCCGTCACCGAGGAGATCTCCGCCGTCGAGGGCGTCGAGTCCGTCGCCGTCGACCTGGCCGGCGGCACGGTCACCGTCACCGCCGCTCAACCGGTCGACCGGGCGGACATCGCCGCGGCCGTCGACGAGGCCGGCTACGTCCTCGTCCCCTGATCCAGCCCGACACCCGGGAAGGCAGCACCACCATGACCCACCTCGACACCCCCGTTGTCCTTCACCACCAGCAGCACCTGCTCACCGCCGCGCTCCACCGTCGCCTGGTGCGGGCCGGCTTCCACCCGGCGCCGTCCACGAGACCGGTCCAGGGCCGCCTGACCACCCGCCCCGAGAGCAGGATTCCGTGACCACCCACCCGGAGACGGCTGCACGCGAGCTGCGCACACCGGTGGCGTGGGGTGTCGCGTTCGGCGTCCTCCAGGCCGCCTCGCCGCTCGCTTTCCCGTGGGTGTCCGCCACGACGGTCTACGCGCTCGAGCTCACGGCGATCGCCGCCGTCTACGTCGGCTTCGCCGTCGCCGACGGACGGCGGCACGTGCTCGCCGTCGAGGTGGCGGTGGCGGTCCTCTTCGTGGTCGTCGCCGCGGCCGCTCTCCCCGTGTCGCTGTGGCTCGTCGTCGCCGGACTCGTCGGTCACGGGCTCAAGGACCTGTGGCAGCACCGCACCGGCTTCGTCACCGGCACCCGGTGGTGGCCGCCGTTCTGCGCCGCCGTCGACTTCGTCGCCGCTGCCCTCGTCGCACTGGCGCTCGTGGGCGGCCTCGCCTCCTGAACCCGGCGATTCCACCGGTCCGACCCGGCCCACCGCCCCGAACGATCAGCCCCAGCAACCCACGTCCCCAGGAGTTCCGATGACCACCACCCTCACCGAGCCGACCGCCGCCGCCGCCGCTTGCACCCTCGAGATCGGCGGCATGACCTGCGCCTCCTGCGTCGGCCGGGTGGAGAAGGCCCTCAACCGGATGGACGGGGTCGCCGACGCCCAGGTCAACCTCGCCACCGAGGTCGCGACCGTCCGGTTCGACCCGGGCCGGGTCGGCCTCGCCGAGCTGACCGCCGCCGTGACGAGGGCCGGGTACACCGCCACCCCCCGCCGCGAGGCGGAGGCGGTACCGACCGCTCCGGACGTCCCCGCCGGAGAGCGGGACGACACGGCACACCTGGACTCGCTGAAGCGCCGCTGGCAGCTCACGCTCGCGACCGGCCTCGGCCTGATGGCCCTGATGTACGTGCCGCTCTACCTCGACACGATGGACTGGCTGATGCCGGCCATCCTCGTGGTCGCCACGGTGGTGCAGTTCTGGGCCGGTCGCGACGTCTACCGCGCCGCCTGGGCTGCCGCCCGGCACGGCTCCACCAACATGAACACACTGGTCGCGCTCGGCACCGGCGTCGCCTATGCCTACAGCGCGTTCGTGACCCTGTGGCCGGCGACCGCCGAGCGCTGGGGCCTGCCGCTGCACGTGTACTTCGAGACCTCGCTGGTCATCCTCGCCCTGGTCCTGGCCGGCCGGTGGATGGAGGCGAAGGCCAAGAAGCAGACCGCCGCCGCGATCACCGCCCTCGTGGGCCTGGCGCCCAAGACCGCCCGCGTGCTGCGCGACGGCGCCGAGATCGACGTGCCGGTCGAGCAGGTTGTCGTCGGCGACCTGGTGCGGGTCCGGCCCGGCGAGAAGCTGCCGGTCGACGGCGTCGTCACCGACGGAGCGTCCGCAGTCGACGAGAGCATGCTGACCGGTGAGAGCCTGCCGGTGGACAAGGCCGCCGGCGACACGGTCATCGGCGCCACCCTCAACCGCACCGGCACGATCGTGCTGCGGGCGACCGCCGTCGGCGCCGACACCGCCCTGGCGCAGATCGTCCGCCTGGTCGAGGACGCGCAGGGCGCGAAGGTGCCGCTGCAGCGGCTCGCCGACCGGGTCTCGGCCTGGTTCGTGCCGATCGTGCTCGGCCTGGCCGCGGCCACCTTCGCCGCCTGGGCGCTGTTCGGGCCCGACACCGGCTCGATGACCATGGCGATCACCACCACCATCGCCGTCCTGATCATCGCCTGCCCGTGCGCGCTCGGACTGGCCACCCCGACCGCGGTCATGGTCGGCACCGGCCGTGCCGCGGAACTCGGCATCCTGATCGGCAACGGCGACGCGCTGGAGACGGCCCGCCGGGTCACCGCCGTCGTCCTGGACAAGACCGGCACCATCACCCGCGGGAAGCCGGCCCTCACCGGCATCACCACGACGGGCGACTGGGCCGAGGACGACGTCCTCGCGCTGGTCGCCGCCGCCGAGACCGGGAGCGAGCACCCGGTCGGGGAAGCGATCGTCGCCGCAGCCACCGAGCGTTTCCTCGGCCTGCCGGCGCTGCGGTCCTTCGACGCCATCCCCGGCCACGGTATCGACGCCGCGGTGGGCGAACGGGTGGTCTCGGTCGGCAACGCCGCGCTGATGGCCGCCCGCGGGGTGGACGTCGACTCGCTCACCGGGCCCGCTGCCCGTGCCGCAGCGCGCGGCGAGACGCCGATGTTCGTCGCCGTCGACGGCGTCGCCGCCGCCGTGGTCAGCGTCGCCGACACCGTCAAGCCGGAGTCCGCGGACGCGGTCGCCCAGCTGCGCGCGCTCGGCGTCCAGGTCTGGATGCTCACCGGGGACAACGCCGCCACCGCCGCCGCGATCGCCCGACAGGTCGGCATCGAGGACGTGCTGGCCGAGGTACTGCCCGCCGACAAGGCGGCGAAGGTCCGCGACCTGCAGGCGCAGGGGCACGTGGTCGCGATGGCCGGCGACGGCATCAACGACGCCGCCGCGTTGAGTGCCGCCGACCTCGGCATCGCGATCGGCACGGGTGCCGACGTCGCGATCGCCGCCTCCGACATCACCCTGGTCGGTGGCGACCTGCGCAGCATCGTCTCCGCGATCGCGCTCTCCCGGCGCAGCGTGACCACCATGAAGCAGGGGCTGGGCTGGGCCTTCGGCTACAACCTGCTGCTCGTCCCGGTCGCGGCCGGCGCGCTGTTCTGGTGGAACGGTCTGCTGCTGGACCCGGTGCTGGCCTCCGCCGCCATGGCGATGAGCTCGGTCAGCGTGGTCACCAACGCGCTGCGGCTGCGCCGCTTCCGCCGCCCGGCGACGGCCGCCGAGATCCTGCACCCGCCGCTGCGCGCCCGGATCGGCCAGTACGCCTACCTGGCCGGTGTCGCCGTCGTCGCCCTCGCGCTCGGCGCCGGGCTGACCGCCGTCTCCCGGATGGACTTCGCGGCGCACGGCATGAACGGCCAGCTGGCCTGGGCGCAGACCACCGGCATGCCGATGCGCCCGGCGATGAGCGTGATGATGACCGCAGAGGTCCCGCCGACCGACGCCGCCGACGCCGGTGTCGACGTCCGGCTCACGCTGCCGGCCGACGTCCGTCCCGGGCAGCCCACCCGGCTCGTGGTGAACCTCGTGGACGAGCGCACCGGGAAGCCGATCGGCGACCTCACCCGCAGCCACGAGGCCTGGATGCACCTGATCGCCACCCGGGACGACCTGGGCACCTTCGCCCACGTCCACCCCCAGCCGACCGGCCGGCCCGGCCAGCTCGCGGTCGACCTCACCTTCCCGACGCCGGGCCGGTTCATCGTCAACGCCGAGTTCCGCCGGCAGGGACAGATGGGTGACGTGCACGTCCGGCAGGTCCTCACGGTCGCCGGCACCGCCCCTCGGCCGACCGTGCTCGTCGAGAGCCCGCGCAGCACGGTCGTCGACGGCGTCCGGGTGCAACTCCTGGGCGACGCCGACGCGGGCCGTCGCAGCGACCTGCACTACGCGCTCACCGACGCCGCTACCGGGCGTCCGGTCGACGACCTGCAGCCGTACCTCGCCGCCGCCGGGCACGTCGTGGTCATGCGGTCCGACGGCCGGACCTTCGCGCACGAGCACGCCGAGGTGACCGATGCGGCCGGCCGACCGGTCTTCGCTCTGCCGGGCCAGACGTTCGGCCCGGAGCTCGAGGTGCACGCGGACTTCCCGACCGCCGGCATCTACCGGCTGTGGGCGCAGTTCCGGCTCGCCGACGGCGACCTGATCACCGTCCCGTTCACCGTCCAGGCCCGCTGAAGACGATCGGAGAACAGCCATGACCATGCCCGCGACCAGCCGGCCCCTCGAGGTGATCGTGATCGGCGCCGGTCAGGCCGGCCTGGCCGTCGGCCACCACCTCGCCGCCCGCGACGTCGACTTCCTCCTGATCGACGCGGGACCGGAGGTGGGCCACGCCTGGCGGTCCCGCTGGGACTCGCTGCGCCTGTTCAGCCCCGCGCAGTACGACTCGCTGCCGGGGCTGCCGTTCCCGGCGCCGGCCGACACGCACCCGAGCAAGGACGACGTCGCCGATTACCTCGCCGCCTATGCCCGGCACTTCGATCTGCCGGTGCGCCTGAACTGTCCGGTCCTGCGGCTGCACCGCGGGGACGACGGCCTCTTCGCCCTGACCACGCCGACGGGCGTGCTCCTCGCCAGGCAGGTCGTCGTCGCCACCGGCCCGTTCCAGACGCCTCTCGTGCCCGCGCTCGCCCGGCAGCTGGACCCGTCGGTGCGGCAGCTGCACAGCGCCCAGTACCGCAATCCCACCCAGATTCCCGGGGCCGGCCGCGTGCTGGTCGTGGGCGCGTCGAACTCCGGCCTCCAGATCGCCGCCGAGCTCTCCGACACGCAGTCGGTGACCGTCGCCGTGGGGTCCCGACCCACACAGCTGCCGCAGCGGATCGCCGGCCGGGACCTCTTCTTCTGGCTCACCAGGTCAGGCTTCCTCAGCGTGCCCGCCGACAGCCGCATCGCCCGCCGACTGCGCGCCCGAGGCGACCTGGTGATCGGGACGCGCAGCAGCACGCTCCGCCGTCGCGGGGTCGCCTTCCGTCCGCGGCTGACCGGTTTCGCCGGCCGCACCGCGACCTTCGCCGACGGCAGCACGCTCGAGGTCGACGCGGTCGTCTGGGCCACCGGCTACCGCCCCGACTACTCCTGGCTACACGTGCCCGGGGTGATCGATGAGACCGGCACGGTCCGGCACACCGCCGGAGAAACCGACGTGCCCGGGCTGCGCTTCCTCGGGCTGCCGTGGCAGACCACCCGGGGCTCGGCGCTGCTGGGCTTCGTCGGCGCGGACGCCGCCGCCCTGGCCGCCCGTCTGGCGGGCGACTGCGTCACGACGCCTCGGTCACCGCGAGGAAGCGGTCACCCCAGCAGGCAGGAGACGCCGCTCGGGCATGGCGGCCGCGACCGCACTCCGCGGGCCACGTCCTGACAGCGGGTCCGGAGGGGGCGAGAGTGACCGGTCGACGCTCACCGGTCTGCGGCCGTGAGCTCGCCCACCGGGGCGGGGGACACCGGCGGACGCAGGCCCTGCCCGGCCCGGGCGGCGGCCACGCCCGCTGCCGGAGTCAGGTCCAGCCGTCGCAGCAACTGGGCGTTGAGCGCGACGACGACGGTGGACAGTGACATGAGCAGCGCGCCGACCTCCATGGGGAGGACGAAACCGATCGGGGCCAGCACGCCGGCGGCGAGCGGCACCGAGATCAGGTTGTAGCCGGCCGCCCACCAGAGGTTCTGCTTCATCTTCCGGTAGCCGGCCCGGGACAGCGCGATCACCGACAGCACCGACCGGGGGTCGTCGGAGGCGAGGATGACCCCGGCCGAGGCGATGGCGACGTCGGTGCCCGCGCCGATCGCGATGCCGACGTCGGCCTGGGCGAGCGCGGGAGCGTCGTTGACGCCGTCGCCCACCATCGCCACCGCTCGGCCCTGCTGCTGCAGCGCGGCGACCTGCTCGCTCTTGTTCTCCGGCCGGACACCGGCGAAGACGTGGTCGATGCCGAGCTCGGCGGCGACCGCGCGGGCGACCGGTTCGGCGTCGCCGGTGATCATCACGACCTCGACGCCCAGCGCGTGCAGGGCGTCGACCGCCTCGCGGGACTCCTCCCGGACCTCGTCGGCCACGCCGAGGACGCCGACCACCCGGCCGTCGACCAGCACGTGCAGCACCGTCGACCCGGTCTCCGCCCAGCCCTGCGCCTCGGCCAGCGGCTCCAGGCCGTGCTCGGTGAGCAGGTGCGGACCGCCGACGGCGACGGTCCGGCCGCCGACGGTGGCCGTGACCCCGACCGCGGCGGAGGCCTGGAAGCCTTCCGCCGGCGCGACGGTCAGGCCGCGCTGACGGGCGGCGGCGACGACGGCCCGCGCGAGGGGGTGCTCGCTGTCGCTCTCGGCGGCCGCCGCGAGCGCCAGCACCTCGTCCTCCGGGGCGCCGACGGTGGCGATGTGGGTCAGCGCGGGCTCGCCCCTGGTCAGCGTGCCGGTCTTGTCGAACAGGACGGTGTCGATGGTGCGCATGCGCTCCAACGCGGCCCGGTCCTTGATCAGCACGCCGCCCCGCGCGGCGCGTTCGGTGGAGATGGAGACCACCAGGGGGATGGCCAGGCCGAGGGCGTGCGGGCAGGCGATGACCAGGACGGTGATCACCCGGACCAGGGCGCTCTCCGGGGCCCCGACGACCGACCAGACGACCGCGGTGACCGCCGCAGCGGCGAGGGCGTACCAGAACAGCCACCCCGCGGCCTTGTCCGCCAGCAGCTGCGCCCGGGTGGACGAGGACTGGGCCTCGGCGACCAGCCGCTGGATGCCGGCCAGGGCCGTGTCCTCCCCCACCGCGGCCACCCGGACACGGACCGCCGAGTCGGTCGCGACGGTGCCGGCGACGACCCGGTCACCCACCGTGCGGCGCACCGGCCGGGACTCGCCGGTGATCATGGACTCGTCCAGGTGCGCGGTGCCGTCGACGACCTCGCCGTCGGCCGGCACCCGCCCACCGGGCCGGACGATGACGACGTCGCCGACGACCAGCTCGGCAGGCGCGACGGGGACGACCCGGTCGCCCTCGACCTTCTCGGCCTCGTCGGGCAGCAGCGCGGCCAGGGAGTCGAGGGCGGACGACGTCTGCGCCAGCGAGCGCATCTCCAGCCAGTGACCCAGCAGCATGATCACGATCAGGAGCGCGAGCTCCCACCAGAAGTCGAGATCGGCGGAGAGCACGCCGAGAGCAGCACCCCACGACGCGACGAAGGCCACCGTGATGGCCGTGCCGATCAGCAGCATCATCCCGGGCTGACGGGCCCGGATCTCGCTGATCGCGCCGGTGAGGAACGGGCGGCCGCCCCAGACGTACATCAGCGTGCCCAGCAGGGGGGCGATCCACGTCAGGCCCGCGACGTCGGGCAGCTCGTAGCCCACGATGTGCGCGAACATCTCGCTGAGCAGCACGGTCGGCACCGCGAGCGCGAGCATGATCCAGAACAACCGGCGGAACATCGCCACGTGGTCGCCGTGCCCGTGCGCGCTCATGTGCCCGGCGGCGTCACTCGTTCCGTGCCCGTCCGCCGCCTCGTGGTGGGAATGCGCGGAACTCACGGGGGCCTCCAACGGTCGATCGGGGAGATACCCCCCTAGGGTACTCGTCCACCGCGCGCCGAACCAGGCCCCGGTCGTCCGACCTGGGGCCTGCTCTGTTCGTCCGACGTCAGGGAGCCGGCGGCGGCGGGATCTGGTCGCACGGCAACGCGACCAGCTGACCGGTGGTGAGGCGGCAGAAGCCCTGGACGTCGAGCGTCGGCAGCCCGGACAGCAGGTCGGTCGGCGACGGCAGCCCGCCCCCGAGCGGGGTGCCGGCGCCGGGGCCGGGGTAGCCGCCCTGGCTGCCCGTACCTCCGCCGCCCGGAGGGGCGGCCGGCGGCACCGCGCCGGGCCCGGCGGGGCCACCGGGAGTGCCGGGCGGCGGCTGCGGCGCGACCGGGTTCGCCGAGTAGTGCTGCGGATCGCCCGGCTGGGGTGCGCCGGGGTCGTGCGTTACCGGCGGCGGCTGGTTCTGCGACTGCTCCTCGATCGACGGGAAGTCACCGACGTACTGCGGGCCCTGGTCGCTCATGCCGTTGATCACGGCGTACCCGGCGGCAGCCACGGCAGCGAGTCCGACGAGTGCTCGTGTCGCCGTCATGGTCACCTCCGCAGGGTCGTGCGCGGGAACGGCCCCGCCCTACCCTCAACGAGCGACCGTGACTCCGGTCACGCCGATGTCCGCAGAACTGTCAGACGCGCTCGACGATCGCCTGCAGGTCCGCCGCCATGCGCGTCGCCTGCCGTGACGCACCGACGATGGCCTCCTGCGCCTGCGCCGAGGACGCGCTCTGCTCCTCCACGGCTGCGGCGATCGTGGTCTGCGCCTCCACGACGCCCTGCATGGTCTCCTGGACGCTGAGCAGCGCCGTCGCGGCGGCCTCCACGTCGCCACGGACGGTGTCGACGACGCGGCGGATCCGCTCGGTGGCCTTGGCCGTCTCCCCCGCGAGGTCCTTCACCTCGCCGGCGACGACGGCGAACCCCTTGCCCGCCTCGCCGGCACGCGCGGACTCGATGGTGGCGTTCAGGGCCAGCAGGTTGGTCTGGTCGGCGATCGTGGAGATGCTGCCGGCGATCTGGTCGATCTCGGTCATCGTGCCGGCGAGGCGCTCCACGGTCTCGGCGCTCTCGCGGGATCCGGCGCTCGCCTGGTTCGCCGTCGTCGTCGCCTGGCTGGCCGCGGCCGAGATCTCGGCGATGGCGTCGCGCAGGCCCGACATGACCGACGTCGCCGTCCCGACGTTGAGCTCCAGCTGCTGGCCGGCGTCGACCAGCTCGGCGATCCGGTGCTCCAGCAGCGCGGCACGCTCCTCGCGGGCGGCGAGCCCTGCGGCGGCCTCCTCGGCGGCGCGCGAGCGCTCGGCAGCGAGCTCGGCCTGCGCGGCGAGCTGGGCGACGGCCTGCTCCTCGGCCCGCTGCTGCTCGGCCCGCCGTCCCCGGTCGGCCTCCTCGGTGAACTTCCAGCCGTAGGCGAGGAACGTGGCCTCGGCGAGCAGGAACACGGCGTGCAGCAGGGCGAACAGGATCGGGTGCTGCTGCGCCTGGTGCGTCGAGAAGACCGACTCGGGCATCCACAGGCTCATCGCCGCGTGGTGCACCGCGACGAAGCCGACGGCGAGCAGGAACGGCGTCCACATCTGGTAGAGCGCCACCAGCGCGAGCAGCGCGTAGAACCAGATGTGCATGTCGGTCAGGCCACCGCTGACGTGGACCAGCACGTCGGCGCCGACCATCAGGCCCAGGCCGACCAGGCTCGCCCGCGCGACCTGGCTGCGCAGCAGCTGGCCGACGACGAGCATCACGACGATCGCCGCCAGCTGCCCCCACAACAGCAGGCCGCCGACGCCCCGCGCGATGCCGATCGCCGCGAGCACGGGCGGGTGGAGAGCGAGGACGGCCGAGATGATGCGGTGCCGCGAGACGAAGCTGCGCTCGTCCAGTCGGGCGCCGCGTGGGATGCCGGCCCAGAAGCCGGTCGGTCGCGACGTCGTCGTCGCAGTCGCTGGTGTAGTCACACCAGATCTATCGGCGGTACGACGGGCAAGTGGACTCAGGCCGGAGGCTGTCGGGATCCGCCCGCCGGACGACGGACAGCGGCAGCAGCCGGAGCGCCAACCGGGTCAACCGCGAACTCCTCGAGACGGAGCCGGCGCAGCCGGCGGCGGAAGGTGAGCGTGGACGCCGGCCAGTTCTGGGTGTTGCGGCCGCTCTCGGTGAGGTACCAGCTGCGGCAGCCGCCGGCGAAGACGGTGTGCCCGACCCGTTCCTGCACCCAGGCGTCGAAGGCCTCGGCCACGTCGCGGCGCACGTCGAGGACCCGTCCTCGCGCGATCGCCCGGACCGCCTGGACGACCCAGCCGACCTGGGCCTCCACCATGACGATGACCGAGTTGTGGCCCAGGTTGGTGTTGGGCCCGTAGAGCACGAACAGGTTCGGGAAGCCGGGGACGACGGTGCCGAGATAGGCGCTCGCGCCGTCCTTCCACTGCTCGTGCAGGTCGCGGCCACCCCGGCCGGTGATGCTCATCGGCGCGAGGAACTCGGTCGCGGCGAAGCCGGTGCCCAGCACGATCGTGTCGACCGGCCGCTCGGTGCCGTCGGCGGTGACGATCGAGTGCGCCCGCACCTCGGCGATCCGGTCGGTCACCACCTCCACCTGGGGAAGCTGCAGCGCCGGGTACCAGTCGTTGGACATCAGGATCCGCTTGCAGCCCATGGGGTCGGTGGGGGTCAGCTTCGCCCGCAGCTGCGCGTCGGCCACCGCCTCGCGCAGGTGCTTGCGGTAGCGGGCCCGGTGCGCGAACAGCAGCCGCGGCTCGGTGTTGAAGCCGAGCGACCGCAGCTCGTTGGAGAAGTAGTTGCCCTCCCGGCTGAGCCGCAGCAGGGCGGGCATCCGGGCGAGCCGGCGCCTCTCCCGCTCGTCGTACGCCCGGTCGGGCTTGGCCAGCACGTAGGGCGCCGACCGCTGGAACACCGACAGCTGCGCGACGTCGGGTGCGATGGCCGGCACGAACTGGATCGCACTGGCCCCGGTGCCGAGGACGGCGATCCGCTCGCCGGACAGGTCGTGCTCGTGGTCCCACCGCGCGGAGTGGAACAGGGTGCCCTCGAACCGGTCCAGGCCGGGGATGTCGGGCGTGCTCGGCCGGCTCAACTGTCCGGTCGCCGTGATGAGGACGTCGGCCTCGTGCTCCGCTCCCCCGGACAGCGTCAGCCGCCAGGTGCCGCTGCCGTCGTCGAACGCGGCGGAGAGCACCTCGGTGTCGAACCGGATGTGCCGGAGCACGTCGAACTCACAGGTCACGTCGCGCAGGTACTGGTGGATCTCCGCCTGCGGGGCGAACCGCCGCGACCAGTCGGCCTTCGGGGCGAACGACAGCGAGTAGAGGTGGCTGGGGACGTCGCACGCGGCGCCCGGATAGGTGTTCTCCCGCCAGACGCCCCCGACGTCCGCACTCTTCTCGAACAGCACCAGGTCGTCGAATCCTGCCTGCTTCAGACGCACCGCGGCCGCCAGGCCGCCGAAGCCCGTCCCGACGATCGCCACCCTCGTCACGTCGCGCACCGTACGTTCCTCGCAGCAGAGACCACGGGAGGCGTGTCGTGAGCAGCTGGGACACCGAGGAGCGCCGCGCGCTGCGTGCGTCGGCGCGCCGCTTCACGGAGGCCGAGGTGGTGCCGAACCTCGCCGCGTGGGAGGACGCCGGCGCGCTGCCCCGCGAGCTGCACCGCGCGGCCGCTGCGGCCGACCTGCTGGGCGTCGGCTTCCCGGAGGAGGTCGGCGGCAGCGGCGGCTCGGCGATCGACTCGCTGCTGATCGCGGAGGAGATCATCCAGGCCGGTGGCTCCAGCGGCCTGATCGCGAGCCTGTTCACCCACGGCATCGGCCTGCCGCACCTGGTCGCGGCCGGCAACCCGGACCTGGTCGACCGCGTGGCCCGGCCGGTCCTGGCCGGGGAGAAGATCGTGTCGCTGGCGATCACCGAGCCGGGCACGGGTTCCGACGTGGCCGGCATCCGCACCCGTGCCGTGCGCGAGGGCGACGAGTACGTCGTCACCGGTTCGAAGCTGTTCATCACCTCGGGGACGCGCGCCGATTTCCTCACCGTCGCCGTCCGCACCGGTGGGGAGGGCGCCCGCGGCATCTCGCTGCTCCTGCTGGAGCGCGGCATGCCCGGCGTGACCGTCTCGCCGCCGCTGCGCAAGATGGGCTGGCTCTGCTCCGACACCGCCGAGCTGGGGTTCGACGAGGTGCGGGTGCCGGCGGGCAACCTGATCGGCGCGGAGAACCACGGCTTCGCCGCGATCATGGAGCAGTTCGCCGCCGAGCGGCTCAGCCTGGCCGTGCAGGCCTACGCCACCGCGCAGCGCTGCGTCGACCTGACCCTCGACTGGATCCGCCGGCGCGAGACCTTCGGCCGACCGCTGGCCACCCGCCAGGTGGTGCAGCACCGCGTCGCGGAGATGGCCCGCCGCACCGACGTGGCGCGCGTCTACACGCGGGCGGTGGTCGACGACTGGCTGGCCGGGGAGGACGTGCTCGCCCGGGTGGCGATGGCGAAGAACACCGCGGTCGAGGCCTGCGACTTCGTGGTCGACGCCGCCGTCCAGCTGCACGGCGGACTGGGCTACATGCGTGAGTCCGAGGTCGAGCGGCACTACCGCGACAGCCGGATCCTCGGCATCGGAGGCGGCACCAACGAGATCATGACCGAGGTCGTCGCCAAGCTGCTCCTGCGCTGACCCCCCGCGACGGTTTGTGCACTGATCGCCGGGCGGTTGGTGCACAAACCGGCGGGGACATCAGGCGCCCACCGGGGCGACGGCGTCCACGATCGCCAGCCAGTGCGGCAGGAACTCGCCGTCGCGGGCGGCGCCGGGCTGCAGTGAGTAGGTCAGCGCCTGCCCGCGCATCGAGGTGAGCAGCACCTGGTAGACGGCCTCCGACGCCGGGTGCCGCGCGACCTGCTCGCCGAACACCTCGACCGACAGCTCGCGCAGCTGGGCGCCAACCCGCCGCTCGTGCGGCAGCAGCGCGGCCCGCAGCTCCGGGTCGGTGCGGGCCGCCGTCCACAGCTCCATCGACGCCACGAACAGCGGCCCGTGGAACCGCGCCCAGATCAGCTCGATGCCGAACCGGATCCGGGTCGCCGGGTCCTCGGGCAGCTCGGCGGCGGCCGTGCGGACGCTGTCGCTGAACTCCCCGTAGAGGTGATCCATGGCGGCGAGCACCAGGTCGGCCTTGGTCGTGAAGTGGTGGGTCAGGGCCCCCCGGGAGACCCCGGCGCGCGACTGCACCTCCTGCGTCGTCGTCCGTGCGTACCCGAGCTCGACGAGGCTCTCCACCGTCGCCCGGACCAGGGCCGACCGGGTCGCGGTCCGCCGCTCGGCCTGGGTCCGCCGCCCGGGGATGGCCGTCATGCGCCGACGGCTGCGCGCAGGCTCCCGGCCGGCACGGCCCGCTCCAGCAGCAGCGCCGGTGGGCGGAACCGCTCGCCGTAGGCGTCGGCGAGCGCGTCGGCCCGCGCCACGAACCCGGCGACGCCGCCCGCGTACTGGTCGACGTACTGGAGGACGCCGCCGTACAGCGGCGGGAAGCCGATGCCCATGATCGAGCCGATGTTGGCGTCCTCGACGCTGCTCAGGATCTCCTCCTCCACACACCGCGCCGTCTCCACCGCCATGGCGAACAGCAGCCGCTCCTGGGCGTCGGTGAACGACACGGCGTCCGACGACGGGAAGAGCTCGGCCAGCCCCGGCCAGACGCGCTTCTCGGGCGTCCAGTCGAAGAAGCCGGTGCCGGCCGACTTGCCGGTGCGGCCGTGCTCGACCAGCGTCCGCAGCACGGCGACGCCCGGGTGGTCGTCGGCCGCGCCGGCCTTGGCCGCCTCGTCGCGGATCTTCAGCGGCAGGGTGAGCGTGACCTCGTCGAGCAGGGTCAGCGGCCCGGCCGGGAAGCCGGCCTGCAGCGCGGCACGCTCGATGCTCATCGGTGCCATGCCCTCGGCGAGCAGCGCGGCCCCCTCGAGCACGAGGGTGCCGAACACCCGGCTGGTGAAGAACCCGCGGCTGTCCTGGACGACGATCGGCGTCTTGCCGATCTGCCGGACGACGTCGTAGGCGCGGGCGAGCGCGGCGTCGGAGGTATCCCGACCCACGATCAGCTCGACCAGCGGCATCTTGTCCACCGGCGAGAAGAAGTGCATGCCCACCACGTCGGCGGGCCGCTGCACGCCCTCGGCCAGCCCCGTGATCGGCAGGGTCGACGTGTTGGACGCCAGCAGGGCGTCGGGCAGCGCGCCGGCCTCCGCCTCGGCCAGGACACGGTGCTTGAGCGCCTGGTCCTCGAAGACGGCCTCGACGATCACGTCGCAGCCGGCGAGGTCGGCGGCGTCGCCGGTCGGCGTGATCCGGGCGAGGAAGGCGTCGGCCCGCTCCTGCGTCATGCGCCTGCGCGACACCTGCTTGCCGACGAGCCCGGCGACGTGCGCCTTGCCCTTCTCCGCGGCCTCGGCGCTCACGTCCTTGAGCACGACGTCGACGCCGACCTTCGCGAACGCGTGCGCGATCCCGGCGCCCATCATCCCAGCGCCGAGCACGCCGACCTTCGCGGCCGTGTACTTCTCGGGACCGTCCGGCCGCGACGCGCCGCCGTTGACGGCATTGAGGTCGAACCACAGCGCCTGGATCATGTTCGTCGAGATCTGGCCGACGACGAGGTCGACGAAGTACCGGCCCTCGACGGTGAACGCGGTGTCGACGTCGACCTGGAGGCTCTCCACCGCCGCGGCGAGGATCGAGTACGGCGCCGGGTAGGGCGCGCCCTTGAGCTGCTTGGTCAGGTTCGCCGGGAACGCGGGCAGGTTCGCCGCCAGCGACGGGTTCGACGGGGTGCCCCCGGGCACCCTGTAGCCCTTCGCGTCGTAGGGCTGCTGCGCGGTCTCGTTCGCCAGCACCCACTGCTTCGCCTTCGCGACCAGCTCGTCGGCGCTCGCCAGCTCGTGCACCAGCCCGAGCTCCAGCGCCTTGGCGGGGCGGAGCTGCTGGCCCTGCAGCAGCAGCTCGAGCAGCGCCGTCGTCAGACCGAGCAGCCGGACGGAGCGCACGATCCCGCCGCCGCCGGGCAGCAGGCCGAGGGTCACCTCGGGGAAGCCGAGCTTCACCTTCGGGTCGTCGAGGACGACGCGGTGGTGGGTCGCGAGCGCGATCTCCAGCCCGCCGCCCAGCGCCGCGCCGTTGATCGCGGCGGCCACGGGGATGCCGAGGGTCTCCAGGCGGCGCAGCTGGCTCTTCACCAGCGTCACCTGGGCCAGGACGTCGTCCCGGGTGTCCGGCGTGGCCTGGATCAGGCTGCCGAGGTTGCCGCCGGCGAAGAAGGTCTTCTTCGCACTCGTCAGGACGACGCCGCGGATCGACTCCTTCTCGCGTTCCAGCCGGTCGATCGTCTCGCCCATCGAGCGCACGTACGCGTCGTTCATGGTGTTCGCCGACGACGACGGGTCGTCGAGGGTGAGGACGACGACGGCGTCGGCGTCGGACTCCCAGCGGATCGTGCTGTCGCTCATACCGGTGCTCCTCAGACTCGCTCGATGACGGTGGCGATGCCCATGCCGCCACCGACGCACAGGGTGGCCAGGCCGCGGCGCAGGTCGCGGCGCTCGAGCTCGTCCACGAGCGAGCCCAGGATCATGGCTCCCGTCGCGCCGAGCGGGTGACCCATGGAAATGGCGCCGCCGTTGACGTTGACCTGCTCCTGGTCGAACCCGGTGTCCTTCATGAACCGGAGGACGACGGCGGCGAACGCCTCGTTCATCTCGACCAGGTCGATGTCGTCGACGGTGAGCCCCGCCTTGGCCAGCGCCTTCCGGGTCGCGGGCGCCGGGCCGGTCAGCATGATCACCGGGTCCGCGCCGGACACGGCCGCGCTCACGATGCGGGCCCGCGGGATCAGCCCGTTGGCGCGGCCGGCCTCCTCGCTGCCGATCACCACCAGGGAGGCGCCGTCGACGATGCCGCTGCTGTTGCCGGCCGTGTGCACGTGGTCGATCCGCTCCACCCAGTGGTAGCGGTCCAGCGCGACGGCGTCGAAGCCGCCCATGTCGCCGATCCCGGCGAACGCCGAGGGCAGACCCGCGAGCGACTCGACCGTCGTGCCGGGGCGGACCAACTCGTCGGTGTCGAGGACGACGGTGCCGTTGCGATCGGTCACCGGGACGACGGACCGCTCGAAGTACCCGTTCGACCAGGCCTTCGCGGCGCGGGCGTGCGACTCGGCGGCGTAGGCGTCGACGTCCTCCCGGCCCCAGCCCTCCAGGGTGGCGATGAGGTCGGCGCCGATGCCCTGCGGCACGATTTTCGTCGCCGCCGCGGTCTCCGGGTCCATCGGCCAGGCGCCGCCGTCGGACCCCATCGGCACCCGGGACATCGACTCGACGCCACCGGCGAGGACGAGGTCCTCGAAGCCGGAACGGACCTTCTGGGCCGCGAGGTTGACCGCCTCCAGGCCGCTGGCGCAGAACCGGTTGATCTGCACGCCGGCCACCGTCTCGGGGAGGCCGGCGGCCAGCGCGGCCGTGCGGGCGATGACCGCGCCCTGCTCGCCGACCGGGGAGACGACACCGAGCACGATGTCGTCGACGAGGGCCGGGTCGAGGCCGGGGTTGCGGCGGCGGACCTCGTCGATGAGGCCGGTGGTCAGGCTGATCGGCTTGACCGAGTGCAGCGCCCCGGTCTTCTTGCCCTTGCCGCGCGGCGTGCGCACGGCGTCGTAGATGAACGCCTCGGCGGTCATGGGAGTCCTATCGCTGGTGGGAACTGGATCAGAGTCCGAGCGAGCGGCCGACGATCTCCTTCATGATCTCGCTCGTGCCGCCGTAGATGGTCTGGATGCGGGAGTCGAGGAAGGCCTTGGCGACCGGGTACTCGAGCATGTAGCCGTAGCCGCCGTGCAGCTGGAGGCACCGGTCGACCACGCGCTTCTGCAGCTCGGTGGTCCACCACTTGGCCATCGCGGCGTCCTCGACGCTGAACCGGCCGGCGTTGTGCTCACCGATCGCCTTCTCCAGGTACGTCTCGGCGATGGTGACCTCGGTGTGCATCTCGGCAAGCTCGAAGCGGGTGTTCTGGAACGTGCCGATCGGCCGGCCGAACGCCGTGCGGCCCTTGGCGTAGTCGACGGTGAGGTCGAGGATCTGCCGGCTCGCCGCGACCGCGACCGCCGCGATCGACAGCCGCTCCTGCGGGAGGTTGGTCATGAGGTGGACGAAGCCGTGGCCCTCGGTACCGAGCAGGTTGCCCGCGGGCACCCGGACGTCGTCGAAGAACAGCTCGGCGGTGTCCTGCGCCTTCAACCCCACCTTGGCGAGGTTCCGGCCGCGCTCGAAGCCCGGCATGCCGCGCTCGACCACCAGCAGCGAGAAGCGGCGGGCGCCGGCGTCGGGATCGGTGCGGGCCACCACGATCACCAGGTCGGCGTTGATGCCGTTGGTGATGAAGGTCTTCGACCCGTTCAGCACCCACTCGTCGCCGTCCCGGCGGGCCGACGTCTGCACCCCCTGCAGGTCGGAACCGGCACCCGGTTCGGTCATGGCGATCGCGGTGATGAGGTCGCCGCTGACGAAGCCGGGCAGCCAGCGCTGCTTCTGCTCCTCGGTGGCGAGCCCGAGCAGGTAGGGGGCGACGACGTCGTTGTGCAGGGGAAAGCCGAGGCCGCTGGCGCCGACCCGCGTGATCTCTGCGGCCAGGATCACGTTGTAGCGGAAGTCCTTCACGTCCCCGCCGCCGAACTCCGCCGGCACGTCCATGCCGAGCAGCCCCTGCGCGCCGGCCCTCTGCCAGACGGCCCGGTCGACGATGCCGGCCTCCTCCCAGGCGGCGTGGTGCGGCACGACCTCCTTGGCGAGGAAGTCGCGCACCATGGCGCGGAAGGCCTCGTGGGTCGCCTCGTAGAGCGTGGATCGCACAGGACCTCCGGAGTCGGACGGGCGGCGGGGCGAGCTCACCAGAACATACCGACCATCTGTTCGGTATGTTCCCGGCGGCCCGCGTGGGGCCCGTGGGTCGGGCGCGCCTGGTGAGCAGGCTGCGACGGACACGCCCGTCCGGGGTGCTGGCACTCTCGGGGGCACGCTCGGACTCTGTTCCCATGACCAGCGTCTACGCGTACGGCACAGCTCACGCGGTGGTGATGGTCGGGTCCTTCGGGTCCGAGGGTCTCAAGCCACGGCAGATCGGCCCGGCACACGCCACCATCGGCCGGGTCAGCGGGCAGAGCCGCAAGGCGCTCTGCGGCGCCTACGTGTCGATCGACGAGCAACTGCCCTGGCCGCCGGAGGGCTACGAGGACCAGCAGCTCTGTGAGAACTGCGCGACGCTCGCCGCGCTCTGAGGGCGGCCGCCCGTCATCCGCCGGCGACCGAGGGCAGCACGTGCACCTCGGCGCCGTCGCGCACCGTCGTCTGCAGGCCCTCGGCGAACCGCACGTCGTCCCCGTCGACGTAGACGTTCACGAACCGCCGCACCTGACCGGTCTCGTCGCGGATCCGTCGCGCCAGCATCGGGTGCTGGGCGGCGAGGGCGTCGAGCACGTCGGCCAGCGTGCCGCCCGCCGGCTGGACGGCGACGTGCTTCTCCCCGCCGACCAGGGCGGCGAGCACTCCGGGCAGCAGCACCTGGACGCTCACGGCAGCGAGGCGGCCTTGACGTTGAGCACGTCGGGCAGGTGGTCGGCGACCAGGGTGAAGGTGTCGCCCTCGTCGGTGCTGGCGTAGACGCAGCCGTCGCGCGTGCCCAGGTAGAGGCCGGTGGATTCGGCTCCGTCGACGCAGAACGCATCCCGCACGACCGATACCCAGGCGTCGTCCGGCAGGCCCTGGCCCACCTCGGTCCACGTCTGGCCGGCGTCACGGGTGCGGTGGACGCGCAACCGGCCGTCCGGCGGCACCCGCTGCATGTCGGCGACGAGCGGCACCACCCACGCAGTGCCGGGTGTGGTGGGCGAGGCGGCGATCGGGAAGCCGAAGTCCGCGGGCAGGCCGCCCGCGATCGACGACCACGAGACACCGGCGTCGTCGCTGCGGTACACCCCGCCGTGGTTCTGCGCGTAGAGCCGGTCGGGGCCGCCCGCGTCGACGGCGACCTTGTGCACGCACTGCCCGTACTCGGGTTCCTCACCGGGCAGGAATCCGGCGCCGATCCCCCGGTTGCGCGGCTCCCACTTCTCGCCGCCGTCCTCGCTGACGTACACGCCGCCGGTGCTCATGGCGATGGTCACCCGGTCGGAGGCGGCGTCGGGGAGGATCGTGTGCACCGCTCCACCGCCCCCGCCCGGCTGCCACGTCGGCCGGTGCGGGTGGTCCCATAGGCCCCGGACGAGCTCGAACGTGCAGCCGGCGTCGGTGCTGCGCCACAGGGAGTGGGGCTCGCATCCCGCCCAGACCACGCCCGGGCGCTCGGCGCTGTCGGGGCGCAGCTGCCACACCCGGGCCAGCGCGGCGTCCGTGCCCTCCGGGAAGTGGATGGCCCCGTGCTCGGTCTCCTGCCAGGACGCGCCCAGGTCGTCCGACCACATGACCGTCGGGCCCCAGTGGCCGTACTGGATGCCCGCGAGCACCCGCGGGGCGGGCCCGCGGGTGTCGATCGAGACGGCTGCGACCTCCTGCGCGAGCAGGTGCGGTCCGTCGACCGTCCAGGTGCGGCGGTCGTCGTCACTGCGGGCGAGCCACAGCCCCTTGCGCGTCCCGATGGCCAGCAGGTCGGTCATGGCACCCCTCCGAGGTCGACGGATCGACGTGAGGGTGACCGTAGGACCGGGGACCGACAGGTTCGAGACCTCTCGGCGCGGTCGGGCGCCTCACGGAGAGGTAGACCGGCGGAGCCGCCGGAACTCAGCGGCGGGTGGAGCCACCCTCGGGATGGTCGCGGTCGGCGGTGGCCGGGTACTCGCGGGTTCCGGTGGGGCCACCCGGTTCCGCGTAATCCTGGCCTGCCGTCGTGCCCGGCACGCGCCGACCGTCGTTGGCGACGTCCGGGTTGAGCTTCTCTGCCTTGGCCCTGAGCTCCTGCGCCGCGGCGTGTTCCTCGCCGGCGCGGGCGGCGCGCTCGCGAGCCTCCTGCTCGGCGAGCGCGGTGCGCTCCTGGACCTCGGCGCGCTCCCGGCGGGCACGGGCCGCCTGCTCCTCCGCCAGGGCCTGCTCCTGCTCGGCGCGGGCCCCACGCAGGTGGGCCTCCTCCAGGTGCTGCCGTGCCTGTTCCCGCTTGCGCACCTGCGCGACGCGGGAACGTCGGGACAGGGCGAGAGCGATGGCCAGGATGACGATGACCGCGACGACGACGATGAGAACGACGACCCAGGTGTCCATGACGAGCCTCCTCGGATTCCCCGATCTTGTTCCCCGGGGGAGGCGGGCGGAAACGCCGAGGTCGGCTCAGCGGGCTCCGACGACCGTGGCCGTCACGTCAGCAGGGCGGCTACCGGGCCGTCACTTCAGCGCGCTGCCGGCCTGCCACTGGTCCCACGGGATGGCCCAGTCGTAGATGTCGCCGTCGGACGCCGACAGCGTGGGGCCGACGGAGTTCTTGACCTCCACCACGTCGCCGGGCCGGGAGAAGCCGAAGAACCAGGAGGCCCGCTCGGTGGACAGGTTGATGCAGCCGTGCGACACGTTGCTGCTGCCCTGCTGCCCGACCGACCACGGTGCGGCATGCACGAACTCACCGTTGTTGGAGATGCGGACGGCGTACTCCACGTCGGCCCGGTAGCCACCGGGAGCGTCGACGGCCAGCCCGAAGGTGGACGAGTCCATCGTGATGTTGCGGTAGGACTCGGTGACCACGTGCGCGCCGTTGCGCGTCGGGTTCTCGGCGCTCCCGGCGCTCATCGGATAGGTCTGGACCACCTGCTCGCCCTCGTAGACGGTCAGGGTGTGGGCGGCCGCGTCGGCCACGGAGACGTGCTTGGCACCGATGTCGAAGGAGACGGTGCGGTTCTTCTCGCCCCACACGCCGTCGCCCATGTTCACGCCGTACAGGTTCGCGTCGAGGGTGACGTGGGTGTTCGCCGGCCAGTACTGCGAGGGCCGGAAGTGCACCTCCCTGTCGTTCATCCAGTTCCACGCCCCGTCCGTCGGTGTGGAGGAGGTGACCTTCAGGTGGCTCTCGACGGCGGCCTTGTCGGCGACCGGGTCGTCGAAGTACACCCGGATCGGCATGCCGACGCCGACCGTCATGCCGTCGAGCGGGCCGATGGACGGGGTCGAGAGCGTGCCGGGACTGACGGTGGTGAAGGTCGAGGACGCCTTCGTCTCGTGGTCCGCGGTGTTCTTCGCGCTCGCCGTCAGTGTGTAGGTGGTGCCGTAGGCCAGCTTGTCCTGGGGCGTCCAGACCGCGCCGCCCTCCTGCTGAGGGTCGGGGGCGACGGACCCGTCCACCGTGGTGCCGTCGTCGCCGACGACGGTGACGGGGCCGAGCTTCCCGGCGGCGACGGTGATCTCGAGGGGTTCCACGGGCGAGACGTCCTTGGTCCCGTCGGCGACGCTGAGGGACACCTGCGCCGGGGGCACCTTCCCGGCCGTAGCCTGGGCATCGCCCGTGGCGCTGCCCTTGCAGCCGCCGAGGAGCACCAGTGCTCCCACGGCGATGATTGCGGCTGTCCGTCGCACCTGCCGAACTCCCCTCGTACCCCGGCGCGCTCCGGACGTGCGCCGGGACCCAGTGTCCACGTCCGGACGACGGAAGGGGCGAGTCGAGGGTCACTCCCGGGTGCCCGGACCCGGCCGCAACCGCGCTGGTATCGTTCTCCCTCGTCGCCCAGCAGGCCGGGCGACACGCGCCATTAGCTCAATTGGCAGAGCAGCTGACTCTTAATCAGCGGGTTCGGGGTTCGAGTCCCTGATGGCGCACCACGGGAGCGGCCTCGTCCAGCAGGACGGGGCCGCTTCGTGCGTCAGGCCCCGTTGTCATTCCGGACCAGGCGCAGGTGCGGACGGGTGGCGATGTCGGCTCGGGGGTCGGGCACCTGAGGCAGGCCGGCCGCCCGCCGGACGCGGTTCTCCGGGACGCCGAGAGCACGGGCCAGGAACTCGGCCACTCCCTCGCTGATGAAGCTGCGGCCACCGCGACGGGTCATCCGCTCGATGGTCTCGACGGGCACGGCCCAGCGGGACAGCCGGGACGCCTCCTCCGGCGTGCGCGCCAGCTCCCAGAGCCGTCGACGCACGAGGCGCTGCAGATCCTGTTCGGACACGCCCCGAGGCTATTCCCGGTTGCAGCGGCAGGCATCCGGGCGGCGCATTGCAGGCGACAGGGCTCCGTCGTCGCAGCAGGCCGACTACGACCGGTTACGGATCGCGGGTCTCCCTCCCTGGGCGGCTTCCGCGCCTTCACCCATGATCATCCTGTTCTCTGCTCGGCCAGCGGCACTCGTCCGGGGCATCGCCACGACCGGCACAAGGGCTGATCCGTCGACCGGGTCCGTACGGTCAGGCCGTGACCTGGAAGCGGGCCGTGTTCGCCCTGTTCGCCGTCGCGGCCGGCACCAACGTCCCGACCCCGCTGCTGCTGGTCTACCAGGAGCGGCTGCACCTCTCGCCCGAGGTGCTCACCGCGTTGTTCGGCAGCTACGCCGCGGGGCTCGTGCCCGCGCTGCTGCTTGCCGGGGAGCTCTCCGACCGGCTCGGCCGCCGCCGGGTCGCCATCCCCGGCATCGTGCTGTCCGGCCTGGCGTCGCTGGCCTTTGCTGCCGCGGGTGACTCCCTGACCCTGCTGTTCACCGCCCGGTTCCTGCAGGGCGTGGTCAGCGGCGTCGTCTTCAGCGTGGGCAGCGCGTGGGTCGCCGAACTGTCGCTCGCCTCCGGGGAGGGGGCGGGCGGACGGCGGGCCGCGGTCGCGATGACCGCCGGCTTCTCCCTCGGCCCGCTGACCAGCGGTTTCCTCGGCCAGTTCGGCCCGGCGCCCACGGTGCTGCCGTATCTCGTGCACGCCGTCCTGGTCGTCGTGGGGCTGGCCCTCGCGCTGCGACTGCCCGAGACCGTGGACCTCCTCCCCCACCCCTCCGGCGCGCGCACCGAGCCGACGGCTCCCCTGATCCCGCCCGGCCAGGCGCTGCTCTTCGCCACCGTGCTCGCCCCTGTGGCGGTGTGCGTCTACGCGTTCCCGTCGTCGGTCATCTCGGCGGTGCCGCTGCTCGTGGACCTCCCCTACGGCGGGGTGGCGGCCACCGGCCTGCTCGCCGGCGTCACGCTGGGCGCCGGCACCGTCGTCGCACCCCTGCAGCGCCGGCTGGGCCCGTGGGCCGCGGTCGTCGGCACCGCCCTGGGCGCGGCCGGTTTCGCCACAGCAACCGCGTTCGCGACCACCGACCGGCTCGTCTGGCTGGTCCTCACCGCGCCGCTGCTCGGGTCGGGTGGTGGCCTCTGCCTGGCCGCCGGCCTGACCCTGACCGCGCGCCTGGCTGCCCCTACCCGCCGGGGCGCGCTGACCGCGCTGTTCCTCGCGATCGCCTACCTCGGGTTCGCCGTCCCGTTCCTCATGGCGGTGATCGCCCGTGCCTCGTCGTCGGCCACGCCACTGGGGATCGCTGCGGTCGTCACCGGTGTGCTGGCGCTGCGACTGGTCCCGGTCGCACGGAGCAAGCGGCTCTAGACAGCGGAACGGCGCCCCTCCCCGTGGGGGAGGGACGCCGTCCGTGGGCGGTGCCGGAGTCAGCCGGCGATCTTGGCGGCGAACTCGCCCTCGGTCGCGTCCTCCAGGAGCTTCGCGCCACCGGGCGCGTCGGCGGGTGCGAGCACGAAGCTCTCCAGGCTGGGCGACTTGCCGTGCTGGAAGCCACGGATCGGGACGACGAGGCCGCCGGTGTCGGCGTTCTTCAGGCCTTCGAACGCCTTCAGGACGCCGGCGTGCGTGAGGTCACCGTCCTTGCAGGCGGCGTCGAGCACCTGGTTCATCAGGGTGGCCATGCCGTAGCCCACCAGCACCCCGAGGCTCGGCGTGACGTCCGGGTAGGCCGCCTGGTAGTTCTTCAGCAGGTCGGCGTGCTTCTCGAAGGTCGACACCGGGGACGCGACGTAGAGGTGGTCCTTCAGCCACTGCGCCGTCGGCCCCTGCAGCAGCCCCGGAGCGAACACCGGGTTGTTGCCCAGCATGGGGACGTCGAGGCCCTGTGCCTGGGCGACTGCGGCCACCGACGCCGTCTGCGCCGGAGCGACCGTCAGGGCGATCGCCTTGACGCCGGCCGCCTTGAACTGGGTGACCTGGGCGCTCATGTCCTGGTCGGTGGACTTGATCTGGGCCTCGACGACCTTCAGGCCCTTGGCCTCGGCCACGGCCTTCGTACCGGCCAGCCCGTTGGCGCCGTACTCGCCCTCGAAGTAGATGTGCCCGACCGTGTCGCCCTGCTTGAGGAGGCCCTTCTTGAACAGGTAGTCGTAGCCGTTGGAGATCTCGACGTCGTAGGTGGCACCCACGACACCCGTGCCCGGGATCTCGGTGAGCGTCTTCGACCAGGCCGACGGGAAGTTCACGACCTTGTCAGCCGTGTACGCCGGCGCGAGTGCCGTGTTGATCGGGGAGCCGATCGTCTGCTGCATCGCCAGGATGCTGTCCTTCATCCCGCTGTAGAGCTGCACACCGGTCTGGGGGACGTAGCCGGTGTCCTGCACGTCGAGGTCGACGCTGTACGTGTCGCAGACCTTGTGGTCCTTCCAGTACAGCGTGTTGGCGTTCGTGAGGTCCTTGCCGAGCGCGGCGAACACGGCGGTCAGGTCGGTGAGGACACCGAGCTTGATGGTCTTGCCCTCGACGCCGATGTCCGTCTTGACGTCGGCGCTGTTACCGCCCCCGCCGCCCGACGAGGAGTTCTGCGCCTTGTTGCTGCAGCCGGTGGCCGAGGTGATGAGGACGGCGGCGAGCAGTGCCGCGCTGGCGGAACGCTTCCCTAGGTTCACGTGGAGCTCCCTTGTGCTGGTCGGTCTGACGGGACATCGGTGGACGGACGAGGGGTGGAATCCGGTGCTGTGGCACCTGGTGCCGGAGCTGGTGCGGCTCCCCCGCCGGGGTCACGGCCGCGGCGACGGAACCGTCTCGCCAGCCCCGCGAGGCCGGCGGGCTCGAAGAGAATCACCAGGACGATCGCGGCGCCGTAGAGGAATCGCGCGGCCTCGCCCGCCGCGAGCCCACTGCCGCCGGCGGTGCCGACGAACGGCAGGGCGTCGGCGTACTTCTGGAAGACCAGCGGCATCGCACTGACGAACAACGCGCCGAGCGCCGCGCCGCCGACGGAGCCCAGGCCGCCGAGCACGATCATCGCGAGGTACTGGAAGGAGACCTCCAGGCCGAAGGACTCCGGCGCGATGCTGCCGATCGACAGGGCGTAGAGCACCCCGGACAGCCCGGCGTACATCGAGCTGACCAGGAAGACCCGGCCCTTGTAGCGCTGCACGTTGACGCCCATCACCGAGGCGGCGACCTCGCTGTCGCGCAGTGTCTGCAGCGCCCGCCCCGGCCGGCTGCGCAGCAGGTTGCGCGCGAACCAGTAGGAAGCCAGCGCGATGAACAGTCCGAGGTACCAGAGCCGCTCCGCCTGCCGGAACTCGACGTTCGCGATGAACAGCAACGGGTCCTGATTGGCGAAGTGGAAGCCGAACAGCGAGAACTCCGGGGCGGCGCGGCCGTTGAACCCGCCTGTCACCGACGTCCACGTGTTGAGCAGGTGCTGGCCGATGAAGACCAGGCCGAGCGACGCGACACCGAGGTAGATGCCGCGCAACCGGGCCGCGATCGGGCTGAACAGCAGTCCGGCCAGGCCGGCCAGCAGGACCCCGATGATCATGCCGACCAGCGGCGGCAGCCCGAGGCCGCTCAGTTTCACGATGCCGATGCCGCCGGACTCACCGGAGACGTACACGTAGCTGATCGCGCCGACCGCGAGGAAGAAGGCGTGCGCGAGGGAGAGCTGCCCGGTGGTGCCGACGAGCAGGTTCAGCCCGATGGCGCCGACGATCGCCCCGAACACGGCGAAACCGGTGCGCAGCCAGAACTCCTGGACGTAGAACGGGGCGATCAGCAGCAGCACGATGACGACGGCCAGCACGACGAACCGGAGGGGGAAGCGTCGCCGCGTCGTTGCGGGTGCCGCGGCCCGGGAGGCCCCCCGGGCGCGCGTGGCGGTGGTCTCAGACACGTGTCAGCTCCTTCGTCCCGAACAGGCCGGAGGGGCGGACGAGCAGCACGATGATCATGACCACGTACGGGACGACGTCACCGAACCCGCGTCCGAGGAACAGCAGCTGGTCCTGGTAGCCGGACGCCAGCGACTCGGTGATGCCGATGAGCAGGCCGCCGACCAGCGCTCCCCCGGTCGAGTCGAGGCCGCCGAGGATCGCGGCCGGGAAGGCCCGCAGCGCGACCGTGTAGGCCGCCGCGCTCACGCCCGGCGTCGGTGCGCCGACCAGGAAGAGTGCCGCGACGGCCGCGAGCACGCCGGCGACGATCCAGGCCAGCGCCGACACCCGGCCCAGCCGGATGCCCATGAGTGCCGCCGTCTCGCCGTCCTCGGCCGAGGCGCGCATCGCCACGCCCCAGCTCGAGTACTTGAACGCCGCGAAGAACAGCACGATGAGGACGGCAGCGACGATCGTGGCGATCAGCCGGTTCTGGCTGATGCCGACCTCGCCGATCCGGAACGACTTGCCGCCCCACGGGTGCGGCACGTTGAGGATGTCCGAACCGAGCAACCGGATCAGCTGGGTCAACAGGATGATGTCCACGCCGATCGTGACGATGGCGAGGCTGATCACCGGGGCACCGCGCAGCCGGTTGATGATCAGCCGCTCGATGATCAGCGCGGCCAGCGCCGTGATCGCGACGCCGGCCACGACGGCGAGGAAGAAGCCGAGCGGCTTCGACAGCCGGGCGATCGAATAGGCGCCCAGGAGCAGCAGCGAGCCGTGCGTGAAGCTCACGACCTCACTGGCCTTGAAGATGATCACGAAGCCCAGGGCGATCAGGGCGTAGATCGCCCCGAGTGAGATGCCGTTGAGCAGCAGCGACAGGAACTGGGTCACGAGCGCGTCCCGGGGGTCTCGGAGGAGTGGTCACCGTCGGCGGCCTCGGACGGGTTGGTCTCGTCACCCGAGCCCAGGTAGGCACGGATGACCTCGGGGTCTGCCTGCACTTGCGCGGGGGTGCCGTCGGCGATCCGGCGTCCGAAGTCGAGGACGGTGACCCGGTCGGCCAGCGACATGACCATGCCCATGTCGTGCTCGACGAGGACGATGGAGATGCCGAGCGCCGAGCGGATCTCGAAGATCGCCTCGGCCATGCGATCGGTCTCCTCGGCGTTCATGCCGGCGACCGGCTCGTCGAGGAGGAGCAGCCGGGGCTCGGTGCACAGGGCGCGGGCGACCTCGACCCGCTTCTGGTCGCCGTAGGAAAGGACGCCGACGGGCGTCTCCAGCTTGTCGCCGAGCTCGAGGAACTCGGCGATCTCGGCCACGCGCGCGCCGTGCACCTTGCCCTCCCGGGTCGCCCGCGGCAGCCGCAGCCCCGAGGAGATGAACCCGGCCTTGGTCAGGTGGTGCCGGCCGAGCATCAGGTTCTCGGCCACCGACTGGGTCGCAGACAGCGCGATGTTCTGGAACGCCCGGGCGACCCCGATACCGGCGATCTGGAACGGGCGCATCTGGTCGAGCCGGTGCTCGCCGAAGCGGACCTGCCCCTCGGCCGCCTTGTAGACGCCGGACAGGACGTTGAACATCGTCGACTTGCCGGCGCCGTTGGGCCCGATGATCGCGTGGATCGTCCCGGGCTCGACCGTGAACGACACCCCCGACAGCGCCTTGATCGCGCCGAACCGGACGCTGATGTCGTCGACCTCGACGGCGGGGATGTCGGTCCGCAGGCCGTCGGTCACGGCGGTCACGACTGCCACCGGGTGAGCGTCTTGCCCGAAGCGACGCGCCGGCGCTGCTGCTCGGTCTCGTCGCCGTCGTGGCCGAGGTAGAGCCGCTGCACCTCGTCGGTGCGGGCGAGTTCGCGGGCGTCCCCGGAGAGGGAGACCTCGCCGACGTCGAGCACGTAGGCAAGGTCCGCGACCCCCAGGGCCATCGTGGCGTTCTGCTCCACGAGGAGGACCGAGGTGCCCTGCCGGTTGATCTCGGCGATCACCTCGCCGATCTGGCCGATGATCCGCGGCGCGAGACCCAGTGAGGGCTCGTCGAGCAGCAGCAGCTTCGGGCTGGCCATGAGCGCCCGGCCGATCGCCAGCATCTGCTGCTCACCACCCGACAGCAGGACCCCGCGCTGCGCGCTGCGCTCCTTGAGCACCGGGAACAGCTCGTACACCCGTTCCTGGGCCTTGGCCTTCGCGGCCCGGTCCTTGCTGCCCATCCCGCCGGCGCGGAGGTTCTCCTCCACGGTCAGCCGGCCGAAGATCCGTCGTCCCTCGGGCACCTGGACCAGGCCCATGCGGACGGTCTGGGCTGCGTCGCGGCCACGGAGATCGCTGTCGTCGAACCGGATCGAGCCCGACTCGACGCGGCCCCGGTGCACCTTGAGCGTTCCGGAGATCGTGCGCAGCAGGGTCGTCTTCCCGGCTCCGTTGCTCCCCAGGACGGCGACGACCTTGCGGTCGGGGATCTCCATCGACACCCCTCGGACCGCTTGGACACCGCCGTAGCTCACGTGCAGCGAATCGATGCTCAGCACGGGCAACACTTCCTTTCTGCGCCGTCGTCGGACGCGCGTGCGCGGCGTCGGGGCTGCTCGACGCTCACCGGAGGGGGATCACGAGGACCCGAGTAGCAAACCGCACGGTGGTGACGTGGCACACATTGCGGTGACTGTAGGGCGTGAAGTGAGGCTGTCGCGCCGCGAAAGGGTCACGGATCGGTCACCTTGAGCGGCGGGCGCGTTCCGGTGGCCCGCGCGTGTTGGCCCGCTACAACGATCCGGGACCGGGCAGCGTGTGCTCAGCACATTGCGCAGACCGGGTCGTGCGTTCTCCGCACAGTGCCGAGGGGTCGTCAGCCGGCGGTGCTGGTCCAGACGCCGGTCAGCGGCGTGGCCGTGGCGGCCCGGCCGATCGCCGGCAGCCCGTACATGTCCTCCAGCATGCGCAGCAGGCTGTAGTGGTCGATCCGCTGGTCATAGGTCCCGCCGGCGACCATGGGGCCGACGAGGACGGTCGCGATGTGGTTCGCCGACGACCCGTTGTCCTCGTCGAAGGTGAACACCAGCAGGCTGTTGTGGGCGTGGGCCCAGGCCACGAAAGAGGACAGGTGCTGCCGTGCCCAGCGGTCACCGGCGGCCACGCCGCAGTCGTGCATGTCGTCGCACAGGTTCGGCACGACGAACGAGACCGTCGGCAGGTCGGCGAAGTCGGACGGGAGTGCGGACCACGGCTGGTTCACCGACCCCGGCAGGCCGGCGAAGTTCACCCACGGGTTGTGCTTGCGCGCGTAGTGACCCGTCCGGCAGCCGGTGTAGCCGGCGCTCGGCAAATCCTCGGAGTACCCGACGAAGGACCGGCCGGCGGAGCGCAGCTCGGCGGCGAGATTCGGGCCCGAGAGGTCCAGCGGGCACGAGTCGTCCGTCACGCCCTGGGTCGACCCCGAGAACAGGGCCAGGTAGTTGGGCTGGCTCGGGTGAGCCTCCCCGTGGGCGTCGGTGAAGGTTGCGCCCGATGCGGCGAGCGAGGTGAGGTACGGCGCGTCCCGCCCTCCGACGATCTTCTGGGCGTCCTCGTTCTCGAAGATCACCACCATGACGTGGTCCGGCGTCGGGACGTCGGACTGGCCGGCGACCGACGGCCCGGGGGACGACGCGCCTGACGACGACGCGCCCGACGAGGACGTGCTCGACGAGGACGCGCCCGACGACGACCCGGTGGCAGAGGGCCCCCCTCCGGAGCCGCACGCGGTCAACACGGTCAGGGCGAGGACGGCGGTGGCGGCGGACGCCCGGGCGCTCACGCGGACGAGTGTGCCCCGGCGCCGACGGGAAGGGCAGAGGCCTTCGCCGGTGTTCTGCGGATGTGAGCGCAGTGTCAGGGAACCGGGCAGTCGACGTCGTCGTGATCGGCGCGGGGCAGGCCGGCCTGAGCACCGCCTGGGCGCTGGCGCGTCAGGGGTTCGAGCCCGGAACGGAGTTCGTGGTCCTCGACGCCGATGCCGGCCCCGGCGGCGCCTGGCAGCACCGCTGGCCGTCGCTGACCGTCGGCACGACGCACCGCGTGCACGACCTGCCGGGGCTGCCGTTCCGGCCGGAGACAGAGAGCCTGCGGGCCGCCGAGGTCGTCCCCGCCTACTTCGCCGAGTACGAGGCGACCTTCGACCTGCCGATCCACCGGCCGGTGCGGGTCACGTCGGTCTCCCGGACCGACGACGACCGGTTCCAGGTGCGGACCGACTCGGGCGACTGGACGGCGCGGGCCGTGGTCAACGCCACGGGCACCTGGACCCGCCCGTTCGTCCCCCGCTACCCGGGGCAGGAGCTGTTCCGCGGGCGCCAGCTGCACACCGTGGACTACCGCTCCCCCGACGAGTTCGCGGGCCAGCACGTGGTCGTGGTCGGCGGTGGCGCGTCGGCCACCCAGCTGCTCGGCGAGATCTCCCGCGTCACGAGCACGACCTGGGTGACCCGCCGTCCGCCGGTCTGGCGCGAGGGGCCCTTCGACGAGGACGCCGGCCGCCGGGCCGTGGCCATGGTGGAGGAGGCCGTGCGCGAGGGCCGCCGTCCGGGCAGCGTCGTCGGCGTCACCGGGCTGCTGGTGTCGACGCCCTACATCGCCGACGCCCTGGAGCGCGGCGTCCTCGAGCGGCTGCCGATGTTCGACCGGATCACCGAGGACGGCGTCGCGTGGGAGGACGGGCGGAACGTCCGAGCCGACGTTCTCCTCTGGGCCACCGGTTTCCGTGCCGCCGTGCAGCACCTGGCGCCCCTGCACCTGCGGGGACCGGGTGGCGGCATCCGCATGGAGGGCACGCACGTGGCCGGCGAACCCCGGATCCACCTGGTCGGCTACGGCCCCTCGGCCAGCACCGTCGGCGCCAATCGGGCCGGCCAGGCCGCGGCCCGGCAGCTGCGCCGTCTCCTGGGCCCGGACAGGGCACTCCCCCGGTCGGCCTGATGCGGAGTTCAGGGTCGGTTCAGGGCGTCCCCTGATGGTCGTGAGCGCGGCCGGCCGACAGGGTCTGCAGTCATGACTCCTCCTTCCGGTCCGCCGGCATGATCGCCGCCACCGACCTCACCAAGACCTATGGGCCGAAGACGGCCGTCGACGGGATCACCTTCGCCGTCGAGCCCGGCCGGGTGACCGGCTTCCTCGGCCCCAACGGCGCCGGCAAGTCGACCACGATGCGGATGATCCTCGGCCTCGACCGCCCCAGCGCCGGCAGCGTGACCGTCAACGGACGCCGCTACGCGGACTCCCCCGCCCCGCTGCGCGAGGTCGGGGCGCTGCTCGAGGCGCGGGCCCTGCACCCGGGGCGGTCCGCCCGCGACCACCTGCGCTGGCTCGCCGTCAGCAACCGCATCCCGGCCGCGCGGGTCGACGAGGTGCTCGGCCTGGTCGGGCTCGAGGCGGTCGCCGGCCAGCGGGTCGGCAAGTTCTCCCTGGGGATGGGCCAGCGGCTGGGCATCGCCGTCGCGCTGCTCGGCAACCCGCCGGTCGTCGTCCTCGACGAGCCGGTCAACGGTCTGGACCCCGAGGGCATCCGCTGGGTGCGCACCCTCGCCCGGCAGCTGGCCGCCGAGGGCCGGACCGTCTTCGTCTCCAGCCACCTCATGTCGGAGATGGCGCTGATGGCCGACCACCTCGTCGTCATCGGCCGGGGCCGGGTCCTCGCCGACTGCTCGATGACCGACTTCATCGCCGACCACGCCGCGTCCTTCGTGCGCGTGCGCAGCCCGCAGCGGGAGCAGGTGGCCGACCTGCTCCGCGGATCCGGCCTGGAGGTCGCCGTCCACGGGGACGAGCTGCGGGTGCAGGGCCTCGACGCGGCGTCGATCGGCGAGCTCGTCGGCAAGTACGGGCTCTACCTGCACGAGCTCACGCTCGTCCGCTCCTCGCTCGAGGACGCATTCATGACCCTGACCGCCGACAGCGTCGAGTACTCCGCTGCCACTCCCGCTGGGATCGCCCGATGACCATGACCCCGACGTCACCCACCGTCGTCCTCGACCCCGACCGGAACGTCCCCGGCGTGCGCGCGCCGGGCTTCCCCGACACGCTGCGCGCCGAGTGGATCAAGTTCTGGACGGTGCGCTCGACCTTCTGGTCCACCGCCATGCTGTTCGTCCTGGGCGCCGGCCTCACCACGCTCGTCTGCGCCCTCGCGGCGAAGGACATCGCCAGCGGCGCGGCCGGAGATCCGCCCGGCGCCTTCGTCACCTGGGGGATGATGATCGCCCAGATCACCGCGATCGTCCTGGGCACGATGATCGTCACCAGCGAGTACGGCACCGGGATGATCCGCGCCACGCTCGCCGCGACGCCGGGCCGCGCCGCCGTCGTCGCGGCCAAGGCCGTCGTCCTCACCTCGACGCTGTTCGTCGTCGGCACCGTCACCGCGTTCGCCGGGTACTTCGGGGGCAACTGGTTCTTGGACCGGGAGGGCGTCGGCGTCGCGCTCTCAGACGACGGCGTGCTGCGCAGCCTGCTCGGCAGCGGTCTCTACCTCGCCGGGCTGGGGCTGCTCGCCGCGGCCCTGGGCTTCCTGGTGCGGCATACGGCCGCGGTCCTGTCCGCCGTCCTCGGTCTGGTCTTCGTGGTGGGTCAGATGGCCTGGCTGCTGCCCGGCACGTGGGGCGAGTGGATCGCCAAGGTCATGCCGGGCAACGCCGGGTCGGGGGTCGCCATGGCGGCCTCGTTCAACCCGCAGTTGCTGAGCCCGTGGACCGGCTTCGCGGTGTTCGGCGGTGAGGTCGCCGTCCTGCTGACCGTCGCGCTCGTGGTGTTCCGCCGCCGCGACGCCTGACCCCACCCGTGCCCCGGCCGGCCCGGCCGGGGCACAGTGGACGGGTGAGCTCTCCCGATCCGGCCGCCGACGGCCGCCGTCGCGCCGACGAGTACCTGACCCTGCTCGGTACGGACGACGCCGCCGCGGCCGCCCTCCTGGCGGGCCTGTCCGACGTCCGCGACCTGGTCTTCCTCGGGGCCGGGCTGACCGCGGTCGCCCGCGCCGAGGCCCGCGCCCTGCCGCCGGCGCAGCGCGCCCAGGCCAACAGCCGTCAGGTGCGGCTGGGCACCGTGCGGGACGCGAACCGCAGCAACCCCGAGGGGCTGCGCAGTTGGCTGCGCCAGGCTGCTGAGGAGATCGCGCTCATCCGGTCGCAGCGCGAGATCGCCGACCGCGTGCACGCCGCCGATCAGGCGCGGACGGCGACCCGCGCGGCCGCCGAGGCCAGCGGCACGATCGCGGCGAGCAGCGCCGCGACCACCACGTAGGTCCGATCCAGGCCGACGCCGGCCGCGAGGAACCCCAGCGCCAGGGCGCCGACGGCGGTCCCGGCGTCGAAGGAGGCGTTCCACATCGCGCTCGCGGTGGTCGTGCCGCCCTCGCCGGCACGGGCGAAGGCGGCGACCAGGGTCAGGTTCTGCACGGCCCCGTAGCCGGCACCGAGGACCGCCGCCCCGGCGACGACCCACGCGGAGCCGGTGTTCAGCCCGATCGCGATGCCGACCAGGCCGACGGCCGCGACGACGAGGGCGACCGGCAGCAGCCCGGAGCTGCCCAGCCGGTCGGCCAGCGCGCCGGAGCGCCACCGGGTCACCGCACCGGTGGCGCCGAAGACCAGCAGGGCGACGGTCGCGAGCACGCCGTCCGGACGCTCGATCGGCAGGAAGGTGACCACCCCGCCCCCGGCCATGGTGACCGCGAACAGCACAGCCGACGGCGCGAGCGCCGCCCGGACCGCCGCCCGGCGGGTGCCGGCCGGCCCGGGCGGTGCCTCCGGGGCGACCGAGCGCACCAGCAGCGGCACGAGGACCAGGCCCAGCACCGGGGAGGCAGCCAGCCACGACAGCCACCCGACGTGCCCGTCGAGGACGAGCGCGGCGCCGGCCGGGACGGCGAGCAGGTTCGGGACGGCGATGGCGAGGCCGTACAGCCCGACGGACTCACCGCGGCGACCCGGCGGCGCGACCCGGGCAGCCAGCGTCGCGCCGAGCACGGTCAGGACGGCGAACCCGGCACCGCGCACCGCGGAGAGCACCGAGATCCAGGCGACGCCGTTCCCCAGGACGTAGAGCGGCGCCGGGAGGCCCATGGCGAGCAGGCCCCCGGCGAGGACCGGCCCGATGCCGAACCGGGAGCTCAGCGCCGGGATCGTCATCTGCACGGCGATGGTCGCGGCGAGGAAGACCGTCGTCACCACGCCCGCGGTGCGCACCGACGCGCCGCCGGCCACGGCGTAGACCGGCAGGGACGCCAGCGTCAGGCAGAAGCTCGCGAAGCCGAGGACGGTGACCCCGATCAGCGCCTGCATGCCCCGCGAGCGCACCAGGGAGCGCCGCCCGTCGACCGTTCCCCCGCTCACCCGCTGATGATGTCAAGGACCGCGGGGTAGGCAGTGCACATGCTGCTGACGGTGGGTCACGGGCCCCAGGGCCGCGAGGAGCTGGGCGACCGGCTGTCGGGCGCGGGGGTGGACCTGCTCGTCGACGTCCGCCGTTTTCCGGGCAGCCGCAACAATCCCGACGTCGGACGGGACGCGCTCGAGCAGTGGCTGCCGCCGATCGGCATCGGCTACCGGTGGGACGAGCGGCTGGGCGGCCGCCGTCGGCTGCCCCCCGGCGAACCGGTCGTCGACGGCTGGTGGACCGTCACCCAGTTCGCCGCGTACGCCGCCCACACGCGGACTCCGGAGTTCGCCGCCGGCCTGGACGAGGTGCTGGCGGAGGCGGCGGCCGCGACCGTCGCGGTGATGTGCAGCGAGAGCGTGTGGTGGCGGTGTCACCGGCGGCTGATCGCGGACGTCGCCGTCCTGGGCCGGGGCGTGCCGGTCACCCACCTGATGCCCGACGGCCGGCTGACCCCGCACCGGCCGTCCGAGGGGGCCGTGGTGGCCTCCGACGGCACGCTCACCTGGCCCGCCGCCCCATGTTGATCAGGGTCGCTGATCATTTGGGGTCCTCCCCCACGGTCGACCGCGGGGGAGGACCCACTTTGATCAGGGACCCTGATCAACAGCGAGCAGACGGGTCAGGCCATGTGCGGGTAGCGATGGTCGGTCGCGGGGACGAACGTCTCCTTTATCGACCGGGTGCTGGTCCAGCGCTGCAGGTTCTGCGGGGCGCCGGCCTTGTCGTTGGTGCCCGAGGCCCGGCCGCCGCCGAAGGGCTGCTGGCCGACGACGGCGCCGGTGGGCTTGTCGTTGATGTAGAAGTTGCCGGCCGCGTTGCGCAGGAACTTCTGCGCGTGCGCGATCGCCACCCGGTCCTGGGCGATCACCGAGCCGGTCAGCGCGTACGGCGCCACCGACTCCATCTGAGACAACATGGAGTCGTACGCCGTGTCGTCCCCCGAGTCGTCGTAGACGTGCACCGCGAGCACCGGGCCGAAGTACTCGGTGGTGAAGACGTCGTGCGCCGGGTCGGTGCCCTCGATGATCGTCGGCCGGACGAAGAAGCCCTCGCTGTCGTCGGCCGTGCCGCCGGCGATCACGGTCAGCGCGTCGTCGTCCTTGGCCCGGTCGAGCACCCCGGAGAGCTTGGAGAACGACTTCCGGTCGATCACCGCGCCCATGAAGTTCGAGAAGTCGGTGACGTCACCCATGGTCAGCGACTCGGTGGTGGCGACCAGCTCGTCGCGCATCCCCGCCCACAGGCTGCGGGGCACGTACGCGCGCGAGGCCGCCGAGCACTTCTGGCCCTGGTACTCGAAGGCGCCGCGGATCATCGCGGTGCGCAGCACGTCGACGTCGGCCGAGGGGTGGGCGACGACGAAGTCCTTGCCGCCGGTCTCGCCGACGATCCGCGGGTAGCCACGGTACGTGGCGATGTTCTCGCCGACCGTCCGCCACAGGTGCTGGAACACCGGGGTCGAGCCGGTGAAGTGGATGCCGGCGAGGTCGGGCGAGGCCAGCGCGACGTCGGAGACGGCGATCCCGTCGCCGGTGACCAGGTTGATGACGCCGTCCGGCAGGCCGGCCGCCTCGAGCAGGCGCATCAGGAAGTGCGCGGCGAACTGCTGGGTCGGCGCCGGTTTCCAGACGACGGTGTTGCCCATCAGCGCCGGCGCGGTCGGCAGGTTGCCCGCGATCGCGGTGAAGTTGAACGGCGTGACGGCGTAGACGAAGCCCTCGAGCGGGCGGTGGTCGACCCGGTTCCAGACGCCGGGGCTCGACTGCGGTTGCTCCTCCAGGATCTGGCGGGCGAAGTGCACGTTGAAGCGCCAGAAGTCGATCAGCTCGCAGGCGGCGTCGATCTCGGCCTGGTAGCTGGTCTTGCTCTGACCCAGCATGGTGGCCGCGTTGAGCGTCTGCCGCCACGGGCCGGCGAGCAGGTCGGCGGCCTTGAGGAACACCGCGGCGCGGTCGTCGAACGACAGCTCGGCCCAGCCGGGCGCGGCCTCCTTCGCCGCACGGACGGCGTCCTCCGCGTCGCCGTGCGTGGCGTGCGCCGACGTGCCGAGGACGGCCGCGTGCCGGTGCGGCTGGACGACCTCGAACTTCTCACCGGAGGCCATGCGCTGGCGCCCGCCGATCGTCGACGTGAGCTCCAGGGTTTCGGCGGCCAGCTCCGGCAGCCGGGCCTGCAGCGCCGCGCGCTCGGGCGAGCCGGGGGCGTAGGTGAGCACCGGCTCGTTGTGCGGGGCCGGAACGCGGGTGACGGCGTCCATGGATCAGACCTCTTTCAGGAACGGGTCGCGAGCGAGCGGAGGAAGAAGCCGACGTTGGCGGGGCGCTCGGCCAGCCGGCGCATGAAGTAGGCGTACCAGTCGACGCCGTAGGGCACGTAGGCGCGCACCCGGGTGCCGGCGGCGGCCAGGCGGCGCTGCTCGTCGGGCCGGATGCCGTAGAGCATCTGGATCTCCCACGAGTCGGCGGCGCGCGAGTGCTGGGCCGCGAGCTCGTGCGCGCGCTGCACCATCGCCGGGTCGTGCGAGCCGACCATCGGGTACCCGGGACCGGCCATGAGGATCTCCAGGCACCGGGTGTAGGCGGCGTCGACGTCGGCCTTCTTCTGGTGCGCGACGCTGGCCGGCTCGTTGTAGGCGCCCTTCACCAGGCGCACGCGAGAGCCGGTCACGGCGAGGTCCTTGGCGTCGGCCTCGGTGCGGAAGAGCATCGCCTGCAGGACGGCGCCGGTGCCCGGGTGCTCCTTGCGCAGCTCGGCGAGCGTGCCGAGCGTCGCGTCGATCGTGCGGTGGTCCTCCATGTCGAGGGTGATCGTGGTGCCGATGCCGGTCGCCTTCTCCACGACCGGGCGCACCAGCTCCAGCGACAGCTCCTCGCCGTCGGGCAGCGACTGGCCGAACGCCGACAGCTTGACCGACGCCTCCGCGCCCGTGCCCAGGTCCAGCGCGGCGAGCCCGTCGAGCAGCGCGAGATAGGCGTCCCGGGAGCGCTCCGCCTCGGCGCGCGTGGTGATGTCCTCGCCCAGGTGGTCGAGGGTCACCTGGATGCCGTCGGCGGCCAGCGAGCGGACAGCGGCCAGCGCGTCGTCGAGCCCCTCCCCCGCGACGAATCGGTTGACGACCCGGCGGGTGGCCGGGTTGCCGGTGACGGCGCGGCGCAGCCCGGGACGGCGGGACGCCGCGAGCAGCGTCTTCTGCATCAGCACTGACGGACCTCCAGGGGGAAGAGAGCACCTCGACGGTAGGCATCGGCACCCCTTACGGGCCAGGGACAGATGTCCAGAGTCCGAACCCGTGCTCTCATACAGTTGTATGACGTCGCGGCGGTTTGTGCACAAACCGCCGGAAGGAGAGGGATGCGGGACGATCTGCAGGAACTGGTGGACGAGGTGTCCCGGGTGCTGGCCGCGCCGGCCACGCTGGAGGACGCCGAGTTCACTCTGCTCACGTTCTGCGCCCACGACGACAGCTCCGCCGAGACGATGGACGCCGTCCGCACCCGCTCGATCCTGACCCGCGGCTCACCGGCGGCCACGCGGGCCTGGTTCGAGGAGTTCGGCATCGCCTCCGCCGAGGCGCCGCTGCGCACACCCGCCGACGAGTCCGCCGGCATCCTCACCCGCCTGGTGATCCCGGTGCGGCACGGCGGGCGCACCCGCGGGTACCTGTGGCTGCTCGACGGCGGGCGGATCGACCCTGCGGACGGCGCCGACGCGGCCCTCGCCGCCGCCGTGGAGCTGGCCGCCGTGGCCGGGCGCATCCTCGCGGAGCGCGCGGTCGGCGACGACGACCTCGGCCGGCCGCTCGCGACCGCCCTCACCGGCGGCCCCACTGCCGCCGGCCCCGCCCTGCGCACCCTGTCGACCTTCCTCGGCGAGGACACCCCGCAGGTGCTGGTGGCGCTCACACCCGGATCGACCGACTGGCGCCCACCGGGCGGAGGCGCGATCGCCACGCCGGTGGCGGACGGCGTCCGCCGCTGGGTGGCCGCACTCGTGCCGCTGGCCGCACCCGGGGACCTCCGTCCGGCCGGGGCGCTGGCCGCGGCCTCGCTCGCCGACCTGCCGGCGGGCAGCGCGGCAGGGGTATCCGGCGTCCGGCGGGGGGTCGGCGCGCTCACCGAGCAGTGGACCCAGGCTCGCGCCGCTGCGCGCGTCGCGGCCGCCGTTCCGCGCCTGTCCCCCGTGGCGCACTGGGCCGAGCTGGGCGCGTGGCGGACGGTCAGCCAACTCACCGGCCCGGATCCGGCCGCCGTCGCGCTGCTCGCCGACCCGGTGCTCACCGCGACCGCGGAGGTCTTCCTCGACTGCGCAGGATCCGCCTCCCGGGCCGCCGCGGCGCTGCAGATCCACCGGCAGACGCTGTACTACCGGCTGGCCCGGATCGGCGAGCTCACCGGTCTGGACCTGGCCGACGGCGAGGACCGGTTCCTCCTGCACGCCTCGGTGAAGTCCGCCCGCCTGGCCGACGCGGCCGGCGCACCGCACCCCCATTAGGCTCGAGGCGATGGCTGCGGAACCGGACGTGCTGCACCTGCTGCGCGCCGGTACCGCGGCCGAGCACGAATCCCTGGAGCGCACCCTCGATCTGCTCGACCCGGGGTTGGGCCGGTCCCGGTTGATCGGCGTGCTCGACCGCATGCACGGGTTCTGGCGGACCGCCGAGCAGGGGCTCGACGAGTGGGCCAGGCACGAGCCCGCGGACGCCGAATCGGTCACGTGGACCGCCCGGCGGAGGGCGGACCTGTTCGCGGCCGATCTGCGCGCGCTCGGGGCCGTCCCCGCCGACGGCGAGCCCGTGCTCGCAGCGGTCACCGGCACCGACGAGGCGCTCGGCCGTCTCTACGTCCTCGAGGGCTCGACCCTCGGCGGCACGTTCATCGACCGCCACCTCGCGACGCTGCCCGGTCTCGACGGCGTCCGGCTGCACGCCTTCTGCCCCTACGGCGCGCGGACCGGCGCGATGTGGCACGCCTTCCGCCGGGCCACGCGGGCACGGGTGGCCCGGGGCGGTGATCCGGCGGTCATGCTGGCCGCCGCGACGAACACCTTCCGGTCCCTCGCCGCGTGGTGCCGCCCCGCGCCCGTCGCGCTCTGAGGGGCGGGCTATTCCAGATCCGGCGCGGTGAACCGGGGCGTCAGACCGTCGTCCGGATCGCCGCCCTGACCGGGCAGCGGCCCGTCGTCCTCCGCCGCGCGCAGCTGGGCCAGCGACTCCTCGACGGAGGGCTCGCGCAGACCCTTCGCATCCCGCTCGAGCGCGGCGAGCAGGCGCTCCTCGTCGGGGGCCAGATCCCCGGGACCCAGGTGACCTCCCGGTTCCCCGGCGTCGGAGCCGGAGTCCATCCCGCTCTCGGGAAGCGTGCTGTCGGGGTCCGTGCCGTCCCGGCCGGCCATGCTCATGCTGCCCTCCTCATCGGCGCGCTCGCCCGAGGGAAGTTCAGACCCAGCACGACCCGGCCCGCGACGCCGTCCCCCCGGCTGCTGCCCCTCAGCCTTCAGGACTTCGCGGCTGCGCGCCTCTCGGGACGGCGTCAACCGGGGGCGGCACGACCCGTCGCGGCGGCCCCGCGCAGCCGCTGCGCCGGGGTGGCCCACACGTCGGCGAGGGTCACGGTCCGCAGCCCGCGCTCCGCGATGATCGCCAGCAGATCTCCGTACACCGTGGTGACCGCCGGGTGGTTGGCGTGCCCGACGACGATCCGCCCGGCGGTGAACCACTGGCGCGCCGCGGCGAGCACCTCCTCGGCGGTCAGCACGCGGGAGTCCTCGAGGGTGCCGTTCCACATCGCGATCGTCGGGTGTCCGAGGTCCGCCGCGATCCGGTCGATGCGCTCGTTGCGTGCGCCGTACGGGGGCCGGAGGAACGGGCTGTCGCGGACGCCGAACGTGGTGCGCAGGAACGCCTGGTTCCGGCGGATCTCGTCGGCCGCCTCCGCGTCGCCGAGGGTGGTCAGGTCGGCGTGCGACCAGGTGTGGTTGCCGAACGCCACCTGCCCCGCGTCGACCAGGGGCCGGAGCTCGGCCGCGTTCTCCGCCCACGACCTGTAGCAGCCGTTGGGGAAGAAGGTGAGCCGCACCCCGCTGTCCTTCGCGAACGCGGCGAAGGCGGCGACGACCTCGGTGCTCGTGCCGTCGTCGACGGTCAGCGCCAGGTCGGCGCCCGGTTCCGGCAGCGCGCGGACGACGCCCACCGGCGGGGTCGCCGGAACCCGGCCGGGCGGGCCCGCGGAGTGGACCGCGGCAGCCGGAACGGGCGTCCGCCGAGGGGGAACCGGCGCCGGCCGAGGGGCGGCGCGCACGTGCACCGGATCCGGCATCTCGTGGCCCACCGCAACGCACGCCAGGCCTGCGGCGAGGGCGACGAGGAACTGTCTGCGTTCCACCGCGGGACCGTAGATCCGCAGGTCAGCACCGCGCGGCAGCACCGCCAGGACGCGCCGAAGAGGTTCGGAGGGTCATCGGACGACTCCGGTACGTAATCACAACCGTCACCGTGCGCTATATCAAAGCCACGCAGCGTCGTGATCTGGACCTCACCCCGTCGGGGGGACCTTGGCGCACTTCATGTACTCGGTCCATTCAGCTGCTCACACTCCGTGTCGAAGTAATCACGCACAAGGAAGTCCGAGTTCCACAAGGAGGTGCACTGCATGATCAGCAATCAGCGGGGATCCACCGCTCCGGTTGCGCCGGACTACGGCGTCACCTGGGGCGGAGTCCCCTTCGCGCGACGGGCCATGACCGTCGCTGCCGCCACGTTCGTGGTGGCTGGGCTGGCCGCTCCGACCGCCGCATCCGCGGCGACCACGGCGACCGCCTCGTCGGCCGACAAGGTGTCGGTCATCGTCCGCGAGCTCGACGGTGCCGGTAACGCGCCCGAGCGCGCGGTGTCGGCATTCGGCGGTTCCGTCGGACGCGAGCTCGGCATCATGGGCGGGTTCACCGCCAAGGTGCCGGCCGACCGTCTCGACGCGCTCCGCGGTGTCGCGGGCGTCGCCTCGGTCACCGAGGACGCGGGGCTCGCTCTGCAGAGCACCGATGTCGAGTCGCAGGTGGCCCAGGCCGGCTCCATGTACACGCTGGCGAACCAGGTCACCGGTGCCTCGGCGATGTGGGATGCCGGCTACACGGGCAAGGGCGTCGACGTCGCGGTCATCGACTCGGGCGTCGTCCCGGTCGACGGCCTGAAGGGCAAGATCGTCAACGGCCCTGACCTGACGATCGAGAACAACGGCTCGACGAAGAACCTCGACACCTACGGTCACGGCACGGCCATGTCCAGCATCATCGCTGGGCGCGACACCGCCGCGACCACCGTCAGCGGGAACAAGACCGACTTCGTCGGCATGGCTCCCGACTCCCGGATCGTCAGTGTCAAGATCGCTGACGCCCAGGGGCAGACCGACGTCTCGCAGGCCATCGCGGCCATCGACTGGGTGGTTCAGAACCGCAACAAGAACGGTCTGAACATCCGGGTGCTGAACATGTCGTTCGGCACCGACGGTGTCCAGGACTACCTGCTCGACCCGCTGGCCTACGCGGCCGAGCAGGCCTGGCACAAGGGCATCGTCGTGGTCGTCGCCGTCGGCAACGAGGGCTTCAGCACGAAGGTCAACAACCCGGCCTACGACCCGTACCTGATCGCCGTCGGCAGCAACAACGCCAACGGCACGGCCACCACGGCGGACGACGTCATCTCCTCGTTCTCCAACAGCGGCGATGGCACTCGCCACGCCGATCTCGTCGCTCCTGGCGAGAAGGTGGTCGGCCTGCGTGCGGCCGGGTCCTACCTGGACCAGACGTACCCGGCTGCCCGCATCGGGGAGCGGCTCTTCCGTGGCAGCGGCACCTCGCAGGCTGCCGCCGTGGTCTCGGGTGCCGCGGCGCTGCTCATCTCGCAGCGTCCGTCGCTCACCCCGGACCAGGTCAAGGCTCTCCTCACCGGGTCGGCTTCGGCCGTACCGGGCGCCACCACGGCGCAGCAGGGCGCGGGTCTGGTGAACCTGGCGAAGGCCAAGGACACCGCCACCCCGGCGAACGCGAAGCAGTCCTTCGCGGTCTCCACGGGTGTGGGTTCCCTGGAGCTCTCGCGTGGTTCGGTCCACGTCAAGGTCGGGGGCCGTGAGGTCCGCGGTGAGGTCGACGTCCGTGGTCGGAGCTTCAACGCTTCGAACTTCGCCGCCGGTCTCAAGAACGGGACGAACTGGAACGGCGTCACGTGGTCCGGGGTCACCTGGTCCGGCGTGACCTGGTCCGGCGTCACGTGGTCCGGGGTCACCTGGTCCGGCGTGACCTGGTCCGGCGTCACGTGGTCCGGGGTCACCTGGTCCGGCGTCACGTGGTCCGGGGTCACCTGGTCCGGCGTGACCTGGTCCGGCGTCACCTGGTCGTGACCTGATGACGACGATGACGAACGGCGCTCCCGCCGTGCAGAACAACCTGCTGGGCCGGCTCACGCCGTCCCAGCGGATCATGCTGCTCACTGCGACCGTGGCAGTGGCCGCGGTGGCGCTGTTCGTCATCGTCGTCCGCTCGCTTCCCGGAGCCCCCACGGCCCTGAACCTGCCGTGGGTGCTCTGGGCGGCGGCCTTCGCCGCCGGTGAGGTGCTGGTCGTCCACTGGCAGTGGAAGCGCGACGCCCACAGCTTCTCCATGGGCGACCTCGTGCTGGCCGTCGCGCTCTTCCTGGCGACCCCGGTCCAGCTGGTGACGGCGATGGCGCTCGGCGCCGGTGCCGCGCTCCTGCTGCACCGCCGTCAGACCGGCATCAAGCTCGTCTTCAACGTCGCCGAGTACGCGCTGAACGCCGGCGTCGCGCTCGTCGTGTTCCACACCCTGTCGGCCGGGCTCGGCAGCCACCTCGACTGGCTGGCCGCCCTGATCGCCGTCCTGGCCGCGACCCTGACCGCCGACATCTGCATCTTCGGCATCATGATCATCCTCGAGGGCCGCGCCGACCTGCGGCAGCTCGTGGAGCTCCTCGGCCTGTCCGTCCCGTTCGCGCTCGGCTCGGCGGGCATGGGGCTCGTCGTGGCGCGCACCGTCGTCAACGACCCGGCGGCGCTCGCGCTGCTCGCGCTCCCGACGATCCTGATCGTCGTCGCCTACCGCGCCTACACGGGCGCCAAGGAGCAGCAGGACAACCTGCGGCTGCTGCACGAGGTGACGTCGCTGCTGCACGCCGGCGACACCCAGGAGGCCCTGGGCGACTTCCTCGACTCGGTGCGCTCGGCCTTCCGCGCCGAGATGGCCGAGCTCGTGCTGCTCGGCCCCGCCGGCCGCGACGGCGCGACCGTGAGCCGCAGCCGCGAGGGCGAGGACGCCGTCGTCATGGCGCACCTCGAGGACCCCGAGGAGGCCCACCGCCTCCTCCGCCTGGCGACCGCCTCCGGGGCGCTGACCACGCGCACCGGCACCGGCACCGGCACCCACCTGGACACCTACGCCGCCGGCCGGGGCGTGAAGGACGCCGTCGCCGCGGCGCTGCGCACGGAGGACCGCGTGCACGGGCTGCTGCTCGTCGGTGGCCGCATCGGTGACGTCACCACCTTCACCTCGCGCGACCTCGCGCTGCTGGACACCTTCGCCCGGCACGTCGCGACCTCCCTCGAGCGCGGACGCCTGGAGGAGAACCTCCGCCAGGTGACCGACCTCAAGGAGCAGCTGCGCCACCAGGCCATGCACGACCCGCTGACCGGGCTGCCCAACCGCACCCTGTTCCTCGACCGCGTCCGGCACTCGGTCGACACCGCGGGCCGCACCGGCATCTGGCCGGCGGTGCTGTACCTCGACCTCGACGGCTTCAAGCCGGTCAACGACACGTTCGGGCACGAGGCCGGCGACGTGCTCCTGCGCACGGTCGCCGACCGGCTGCGCGGCTGCCTGCGCCCGGCCGACACCGCGGCCCGGCTCGGCGGTGACGAGTTCGTCGTCCTGCTCAACGGGCCGGTCGACAGGTTCGGCGTCGCCCGCGTCGTCGAGCGCGTCCGTGCGCAGCTCGACGTCCCGATCCTGCTCGGCGACGGCGTCGTCACCACCGTGGGCGCGAGCATCGGTGTCGCCCTGGGCGACATGACGACCGACGCCGACGGGCTGGTCCGCAAGGCCGACATCGCGATGTATGCGGCCAAGCGCGCCCTGAGCAGCGACTTCCTCATCTACGAGCCCGGCCTGGGCGACACGGCGGTCAGCCGCACGGACTCGACCGCCGAGCTGGCCGCCGCCATCCGGGCGGGCGAGATGCGCACGGTCTACCAGCCGCTCATCGACATGCGCACCGGTCGCCCCATCGGCGCCGAGGCCCTGGTCCGCTGGGAGCACCCGGTGGACGGCCTGCGGTCGCCCGACCAGTTCATCGGACTGGCCGAGGACAGCGGCCTGATCACCGAGATCGGCGCCCTGGTGCTCAACGACGCCTGCTTCCAGGCCGCCCGCTGGGTCGCCGAGACGCCGGGCCACGACGACCTGCTGGTCACCGTGAACCTCTCGGCGCGGCAGGTGGCCGACGACGCGATCGTCGACCAGGTCCGGGCCGCGCTGGACGCCTCCGGGCTGGAGCCGCACCGGCTCGTCCTCGAGATCACCGAGACCGTCCTCATGCACGACCGGGACGCCGCCGCCGCCACGCTGTGGCTGCTCAAGGGCCTGGGCGTGCGCATCGCGATCGACGACTTCGGTACCGGGTACTCGTCGCTGGCCTACCTGCGGCGCTTCCCGATCGACATGCTCAAGGTCGCCCGCGAGTTCGTCGACGGCCTCGGCCGCGACGCCCACGACGACGTCATCACCCGCGCGATCGTGGAGCTGGCCAACACCCTGGGCCTGCTCACCGTCGCCGAGGGCATCGAGACCGAGCAGCAGTCGGAGACGGTCGCCGCGCTGGGCTGCGACATCGCCCAGGGCTACCTGTTCTCGCGGCCGATCGAGGCCGACGCCGCCAGCGCGGTCATCTCCGCGCGGCACTGGCCGGCCATCGCCTCGCCGGTACGCACCGCCATCGATGCGGGACCGCACGCGGAGCTCGCGTCGGCCAGCTGACCACCGGTCAGGCCGTGGGCAGCAGACCCTCGGCCTCGATCAGCATCGCCTGCTCGCGGCACCACGGCGACCAGGCGTCGTCGCCCTCGGCCTCCTGCCGCGCGCGGAAGGCCGACCACTCCAGCAGCGCCCACTCCCCCACCTCGGTGGCGTCGGGCGCGGGGGTGCCGACGAACCGGCCGACGTAGACGGGGCAGATCTCGTTCTCCACCACGCCGCGGAACTCCGCGCGGTACCGATAGCCGGGCAGGACGGGGCGGACGTCGGCGACCTCCAGGCCGAGCTCGAACCGGGCCCGCCGGGCGATCGCGGTGGCGTCGTCCTCGCCCGGCCCGGGGTGGCCGCACACCGTGTTGGTCCACATCCCGGGGAACGTCTGCTTGCCCGCCGCGCGGCGGGTGACCAGCAGGCGGCCGGCGTCGTCGAAGAGGTAGGCGGAGAAGGCCCGGTGCAGCGGCGTCTCGCCGTGGTGCACCAGCCGCTTGGGCATGCTGCCGATCGCCCGGCCCTCGTCGTCCACCAGGACGATCAGCTCCTCGGTCACTCCCCCATCGTGACAGCCTCTCGCGAAGGCGATTGACGAATGACAGTAGCGATGTATCGTTACTGTCATTCGATACAACAGGAGGCAATCCATGCACCCCCATTCCGAGCACGACCGAGGTGGCCCGTTCGCCGGCCACCGCCACCACCACCCCCGCGGGGGTCGCCCCTTCCCGCCGGAGGGCCCGGGCGTCCGCCGGCACCGCGGCGGACGCGGACGAGCGCCACGCGGCGACGTCCGGGCCGCCACCCTGCTGCTCCTCGCCGAGCAGCCGATGCACGGCTACCAGCTCATGCAGGCGATCGCCGAGCGCAGTGGCGGCCGGTGGACCCCCAGCCCGGGGGCGATCTACCCGACGATCAGCCAGCTGGAGGACGAGGGCCTGGTCACCGTCACCGCCGACGCCGGCCGCAAGCTGGTCACGCTCACCGACGCCGGCCGCGAGCACGTCGCGTCGCTGGGAAACCCGTTCGAGAGCTTCCCCGCCGGGAATCCTGCGACCGACCTGCGCGCCCTCGTGGAGCAGCTGCACGGCGCGATCCGCCAGGTGGCCCGCACGGGCACCGAGGCCCAGCGGACCGCCGCCGCCGGCATCATCGCCGACGCGCGCCGCGCCCTGTACCTCCTGCTGGCTGACGGACCCGGGACGTCGGACAGCTGATCCCTCGCGGCAGGATGACGCCGTGGACAGCTTCCGGCGCGACGGCCTGACCTTCGACGTCCGGGACGCGGGACCGCCCGACGGCGAGCCCGTCGTCCTGCTGCACGGCTTCCCCCAGGACTCCCGGGCCTGGGACGGGGTGGCACCGGCGCTGCACGAGGTGGGCCTGCGCACGCTCGCGCCCGACCAGCGCGGCTGCTCGCCGATGGCGCGCCCCCGCGGTCGCGGGAGCTATCGCCTGCGCGAGACCACGGCCGACGTCCTCGCCCTGCTCGACGCCGCCGGGCTGGAGAGCGCGCACGTCGTCGGCCACGACTGGGGCGGCATGGTCGCCTGGGCGCTGGGAGCCTGGCACCCCGACCGGGTGCGCACGCTCACCGTGCTGTCGGTGCCGCACCCGGCGGCGATGGCGAAGGTGATGGTGACCAGCGACCAGGCGTTCCGGTCGTACTACATGCTGGCGTTCCAGCTGCCGGTCCTGCCCGAGCGGCTGCTGCTCTCCCGCGGCGGGGCACCCTTGCACCGGATGCTGCGTGGCGGAGGCCTCTCCCGCGAGGCAGCCGCGCACTACGTGTCCCGCATGCGCGAGCCGGGCGCACTGAGCGCGATGCTCGGCTGGTACCGAGCGCTGCCGCTGAGCGGCGGCGACCGGGTGGGCACCGTGCGGGTGCCGACGCTGCACGTGTGGAGCACCGGCGACGCCTTCCTCGGCCGCGCCGGCATCGACGCCACCGCCGCGTTCGTGGACGCCCCGTACCGGCTGGAGGTGCTCGAGGGCATCTCGCACTGGATCCCCGAGCTCGCCCCCGACCGCGTCGGCGAACTGGTCACGGCCCACGTCACCACCCCCTAGGGACTTCCGGTACAGAAAGTCCCGGGAGGACGGCGGCGACCGACCTGGTCAGCCCGCCGCGGGCCCGGCACAGTGACCGGCCATGACCCTGGATCCCGTGGAGACCAACCCGGACCACTACGCGGTCGTCTTCGAGAACGAGCGGGTGCGCGTCCTCGAGTACACCGACCGGCCGGGCTCACCGGCTGGCTGCCCGCCCAGCGGTAAGAGGACCCGTCCCTCTCACCACTCGCAAGCTCGCGGCGAGCCTCCGGACGGGGCCATGCGCGCGGGGACTGCAGCTCCTCGGCCGGAGTGACTACAGGTCGAACGCGGTGGGGTGGCGCGCCTCGTAGATGCCGAGCCGACCGCCGCCGGGCAGCACGATCGAGGCCAGCCGACCCCAGCGCTCGTCGCTGATCGGCCCCTCGAACGACACGCCTTTCGCGGTCAGCTCGGCGACGCTCTCCTCGATGTCGTCGCACACGAGGTAGAGCTCGGTGGCCCCGGAGACTCCCGCGGGGTGCACCGCCACCTCGGCCGGGGGCAGTTGCAGGATCAGCCAGCCCCCACCGGCGTCGGCCGTCGGGAGATCGAGCAGCTCCCGCAGGAATGCCCGGTCGGCGTCGGCGTCGGTGCTGTAGAGGATCACGTGCGCGCCGCGGATCATCCGCTCAACGTAGGCGCCCGGTTGCCGGCCGGCGCTGCGGGTAGCGGCCGCTCATGGCTGAGTTCACCAGCGACCGACTCCGTGGCCTCACGGTCGCCGTCACCGGCGCCAGCGGCAACCTCGGGACGGCGCTGCTGCGCCGGCTGACCGCGCCGGACGCCGGCGTCGCCGAAGTGCGCGGGCTGGCCCGCCGGCAGCCGCCGGACGTGCCGCCGTATGCCGGAGTCAGGTGGTACCTGGCCGACCTCGGCGAGCCGTCCAGCGAGACGACGCTCGCCGAGTTCGTGGGCGGCGCCGACGCGGTCGTGCACCTCGCCTGGGCGCTGCAACCCGGTCGGCACCCCGGGGACCTGCGACGGGTGAACGTCGACGGCACCCGCCGCGTGGTGCGTGCCGCCGTGGCAGCCGGAGTGCCCCACGTCGTGCACACGTCGTCGATCGGCGCCTACGCCCCCGGTGCGGTCGGCCGGCGCGTGACCGAGGACTGGCCCACCACCGGCATCCCGAGCGCCCAGTACAGCCGCGACAAATCCGAGGCCGAGCGGGCCGTCAGCGAGGTCGCCGCCCGCCACCCGGACATGACGCTGAGCGTCGTCCGGCCGACCCTGGTCCTGCAGCCCGACGCCGGCAGCGAGATCGGCCGCTACTTCCTCGGCCCGCTCGTCCACGGGGCGGCGCGGCGGCTGCCCGGGCCGATCGCCCGACTGCTGCCCCTCCCCCTGCCGCAGCTGGCGGTGTCGTTCGTGCATGCCGACGACGTCGCCGACGCCCTGGTGCGGATCCTCGACCGGCGCGCGCCCGGCCCGTTCAACCTCGCGGCCGAGCCGCTGATGGACGCCGGGGCGCTGGCCCACGCCCTCGGGACGCGGCGCGTGCCGATACCCGCGCTGGCCGTCCGGACGGCGGTGCAGGCTGCCTTCGCCGCGCACCTCATCCCCACCGAGCCCGGCTGGGTCGACATCGGCACCCGGGTGCCGGCGCTGGACACCACGCGCGCCCGCAGGCTGCTGGACTGGGCGCCGGTGCACCGCGGCGACGAGGTGTTGCGGGACTTCGTCGCCGCACTCGGCCGCGGCGAGGGCGGCGCCGGGCCGCTGCTGCGCCCGGCGGGCACCCCGCTCACGCCCTGAGCATCGAAGTCCGTGGCGGTGGCCTGAACCCGCCTCGCTCGCGGGCCGCCGACCCCGCGCACGAACCCGACGTCGGCGGCACCGGCGCGGGGTCCGTACACGCGAGCCGCCGCGCGACCACCGGAGCCACCCTGCGCCGCGGCGTCCGCGGTCGGCCGGCGGCTACGTGGCGAGGAGAGCGGCGCGGGAGGGGCCCTCAGCCCGGCGCGCTGCCGAGCAGGGTGCGGGTCATCGCGTTGCGCGTGTCGAGCAGTTCCTCGAGAGCCACAGTCAGGTCCTCCGCCGACACCGTCAGATCGTCGTCGGCCGTCCTGGTCGCGGCCAGCAGAGCGGCCCGGCGGAGCAGCTCTTTCAGGAAGGACGCCGTCACCCCGTCGGTCCTGGCGATCACGTCGTCCAGTCCCGTGGTGTCGACCGTCAGGGCGCCGCGGTAGAGCTCGAAGAGCGCCCGCCGGGCCGACGCGCCCGGCAACGCCATCTCCACCGCCTGGTCGACCCGTCCCGGGCGGGCGGCCAGCGCGGGCTCGAGGAGGTCCGCCCGGTTGGTGGTCAGGACGAACACGACGTCGGCGTCCTCGGCCAGGCCGTCCATCTCGTTGAGCAACTGGAAGAGCAGCGGGTGCTGCCCCGGGTGCATTCCCCGGTCCTCGGCAATCAGATCGACGTCCTCGATGACGAGCATGGCGGGCTGCAGGGCACGGGCGACCGAGCAGGCCTCGGCGACCAGATGCATGGCGTTGCCGGTGAGCTCCAAGACGGTCGTGCCCGCCAGTTGGCTGGTCAGGAACCGGATGGTGTGTGTCTTTCCCGTCCCGGGCGGCCCGTAGAGCAGCAGTCCGCGCTTGAGGTGCTGCCCGGCCGACAGCAGCCGATCCTTGTGTCGCGCCACCTCCACGACCTGGCGCTGCACTTCAGCGATCGTCTCCGGCGGAAGGATCAACTGGTCGGCTGACATCGTCGGTCTCCGGTGGAACTGCAGCAGCGACCGACCATGGCCGAACACGTCCGTGCCGAAGGAGAGGACCTGTCCACGGAACACGTTGTGCTCGAGGCCTGCGGACCGGATCTCCGCGGCGGCTGCCGTAGCCGCATCCGCATCGGTGCTGAGAATCTGCACCGACACCATGTCCTGCCCCATCTCGGGCGCTGACCCGCGCAGCAGGATCGCCGTCCGCCTGTCCCCCTCCGTCACGAGGTAGAGGCCGCATCGGACGCAGGGCCGCACCTTCCCGTCAGGGCCTGAGGCGAGGTTCACGCTGGACGGATTGCCGGGTCGTAGCCCGTAGGACTGGGAAGGATCAGCTCCCATCGAGAGGAGGTCGCCGATCCCGAAGATCACGTGCTGGAAGCCGGCGATGCCGACCAGGCGCCACGTCCGACCGCCGTCGGCCAGCCAGGCGTCCAGTCCGGCCTGGACGTTGACGTGGTCGTAACCGGGCCAGGTCTCCTCGACGACGTCCAACGCGGCGGCCTCAGGACCGAGGTGGTCGGTCAGGACTCGGGAGAGCGAGGGCCGTTCATCGGCCCGGGCGGCGTCGACGACCGCGCGCACGCCTCTGCGCGCCAGCCGGCCCACATCGGCCCATTCCGGCCGCAGCGATGCGTCGGCCGCGACATCGGGACCGGGAACGGGCCCGTAGGACACCCATCCGCGCTGCACAGCCAAGGACATCCCTCCCAGATGGTGGGAGGCGGACAGTAGCGGAACCCGGGGGACTCGGACACTCCCCCGGGCGGCGTCATCCCCGGACGAGGCGGTCGGATCCCGGGCGATCTCGGCGAGCGGGGGCCTGCGACTCGGCGGTCTCCTTCTGCGGCCGGTTGACCACCGGTGCGGTCGCGCCCGTCCCGACCCGGGTCGCGCACCAAGCCGCGCGCGGCGCGGTCGCGGCCGCCGACGGGGCCGGATGCTCCGGCCACCACGTGCCGCGACCGTCGAACGCGTGCGTCGTCAGCTCGTCGCGCAGGCCAGGATCTGCGGCGACCGGCCGGCGGCCCAGCGGACGACGACCGTGCACATCAGTCGGTCCTGCTGGTCCAGGCGGCGACGTCGCGGCCGGTCCGCGCGAAGACGTCCGCGGCGCGCTCGGGACGCAGCGCGACGAACAGGCCCTCCGCCTCGGCGAGCGTCGTACCGGGGTCATCCTCCGCCACGAGCCGTCCGCGGGCCGTCGTCCGCCGTCCGTCGGTGGTGCCCAGTTCGGCGGTGGCGAGGAGCGGGACGCCCAGCCGCACCGGGCGGCGGTAGGTGACGGTGAGCGTCGCGGTCAGGCCGCCGCGGCCGGCCGCACGGATCGCACGGGCCAGCACGTGGTCGAGCAGCGTGGCGACGACGCCGCCGTGCACCAGGCCGGGCGGCCCCTCGTGCGCCTTGCCGAGGGTGACCCGGCCCTCCGCGCGGCCGTCGGGTGAGTCCGAGGCGACCATCGGCGGCGCAACGGGGTTGCCGGGCCCGTAGACCGGGCTGTACCAGCGCTCGCCGATCTCCGGGTCGTCGACCGACGCGATCTCGTGCAGGTCCCGGCTCTGGGCGCGCAGCCGCGCGGCCAGCGCACGCGCGGACTCCGCCGCCTCGGCCAGTTCGGGCAGCGGGACCTCGGTGCGCACAGCGGCGTCGACCAGCTCCCGAAGTGCGGCCCCCAGGTCGCCGACCGACGCGCGACGGGTCTCCCGCTCGTCGGCGTTCAGCGGCCCTCCTGCAGGGTCCCGGCCCGAGCTTGCGAGGGCTGGGGGGCAGGAGGGTCCTTTCTCATGCCGGCCTCCCGCAGCAGCGCGCCGCCCACGATGACCCGCTGCACCTCGCTCGTGCCCTCGTAGAGCCGGAAGAGCCGGGCGTCGCGGTAGAAACGCTCGACGGCCGTCGTCCGCAGGTAACCCATCCCGCCGTGCACCTGCACCGCCCGGTCGACCGCCCGGCCCACCATCTCGGTGCAGAACAGCTTGGCCGACGACGGCCCGACCGAGGTGTCCTCGCCGCTGTCGTAGGCGGCCGCGACCTCCCGCACCATCGCCCGGCCGGCGAGCAGCTCGGCGTGCATGTCGGCGAGCATCGCCTGGACCAGCTGGAACCGGCCGATCGGTGCGCCGCCCTGCTTGGCGGTCGCCGCGTAGGTCACCGACTCGTCGAGCACCCGCTGGGCCATGCCGACGCAGAGCGCCGCGATGTGCAGCCGGCCGCGCGACAGCACGGTCAGCGCCTTCGCGTAGCCGCGGCCCTCCTCCCCGATCAGCGCGGAGGCAGGCACGCGGACGTCGTCGAAGAAGACCTCGGCGGTCCACGCCCCGGACTGGCCCATCTTCTTGTCCCTGGGACCCACGGTGACCCCCGGTGTGGCGGTCTCGACGACGAAGCTGGAGATGCCGCGGCCGCCGCGCTGTTCGGGGTCGGTGCGGGCGAAGACGACGAACAGGTCGGCCAGCGGGGCGTTGGTGATGTAGCGCTTGCTCCCGTTGATCACCCAGTCGTCGCCGTCACGGCGCGCCGTCGTCCGCAGCCCCGCGGGGTCGGAGCCGGCCTCGGCCTCGGTCAGCGCGAACGAGCCGATGAGCTCACCGGCGGCCAGCCGCGGGAGATAGGCCCGCTTCTGCTCGTCGCTCCCGAACTTGGCGATCACCTGGCCGGCGATGCCGTTGTTGGTGCCGAACAGCGAGCGGAACGCCGGCGTGGTGTAGCCGAACTCGAACGCCAGCTGGACGTCCTCGCTCATCGTGACCCCGAGCCCGCCGTACTCCTCGGGCAGCGCGTAGCCGAACAGGCCCATCTCGGCGGCCTGGGCTCGCAGCTGGTCGGGGATGCGGTCCTCGTCCTCGATCTGCTCCTCGCGCGGTATCACCGAGTCGCGCACGAGCTCGCGTACGGCGTCCCGGACCTGACGGAAGTCTTCGGCGTCCACGCCGGACATCGTGACGTGTGCCGCCCGGGGCCGCCGCCGGGGGGCGGTGGGAAACTTAACGGAGTCATACGGTTGCGCTCCGTTGTGAAGAGCGGTCCGTCCGGGCTAGCCTCCAAATACGGTCCCTCGAGTACCGGGAGGCCGCCCCCACCGACCGGAGGCCTGGTGTCGCTCAATGTCGCGCTCGTCCCGGGCCCCGACCAGGTGGTGGTCCGGTTCACCGGTGAGGCGGACCTCGCCACGGCTCCGGTCATCACCGAGGCCCTCGAGCAGGCCGCGCTGCTGGGCACGCGCCAGGTCGTCGTCGACGTCGCGACCACCAAGTTCTGGGACGTCTCCGGACTGCACGCCCTGGTGGAGTTCACCCACGAACTGGCGCGGGGTGACCGGTCGTGCCGGATCGTGGGAGCTCTGTCAGCCACCCGCCGGCTGATCGGGCTGGCCGCCCTCGGCGACCTGCTCGTGCTCGACGGGGCGACGCCGGCGCCGCCACGCCGCCCGGTCAGCCGACCCCGCGCGGGGTTGGTGCCCCGCCGCCCGGCGGGCGAACAGGCCACCCCGGCGCGCGGTGCGCAGCCGCCGGTCGCTGCCGGAGGGCTGCCGCACCGCGAGCGGGGTTAGTCCGCTCCTACGCGAGGGCGTCCAGGCGGGCCATGTCCTCGTCGGAGAGGGTCAGCGCGGCCGCGCCCATGTTCTCGGTGAGGTGGTCGACGGACTTGGTGCCGGGGATGGGCAGGACGACCGGGCTCTTCTGCAGCAGCCAGGCGAGTGCCACCTGGGACGGCGTGGCGTCGAGCTCCTTCGCGATGTCGGCGACCGGGCTGTCGGGCGCGGCCAGGTTGCCCGTGGCGATCGGGAACCACGGGATGAAGCCGATGTTCTCGGCGGTCGCGTAGTCGAGCACGTCCTGGCTCTTGCGGTTGGTCAGGTTGTACAGGTTCTGCACGCTGACGATCTCGGCGATCCCGCGGGCCTCGGTCAGCTGCTCGACCGAGACCTCGGACAGGCCGATGTGCCGGATCTTGCCCTCGTCCTGCAGCTCCTTCAGCGCGCCCAGCTGGTCGGCCAGCGGCACGTCGGGGTCGATCCGGTGCAGCTGGAACAGGTCGATCCGCTCGAGCTTGAGGTGGCGCAGCGACAGCTCGGCCTGCTGCTTGAGGTAGGCGGGCCGGCCGACCGGTGTCCAGACGTCGGGGCCCTGGCGGGTGAGACCCGCCTTCGTGGCGATGACCAGGCCCTCCGGGTAGGGCTGCAGCGCCTCGGCGATGATCTGCTCGCTGACCAGAGGGCCGTAGGAGTCGGCGGTGTCGATGAAGTCGACGCCCTGGTCCACCGCTGCGCGCACGACGCGCAGTGCGCCGTCACGGTCGGCCGGTTCGCCCCAGACCCCGGGCCCGGGCAGCTGCATGGCTCCGTAGCCGAGGCGGTGGACGGGCAGGTCCCCGCCGATGCGGAAGGTGTCGCTCAGGTGCGCAGTCGTCATGCCAGTGGGCAGCGCACGACTCGTCGCCGGTGTTCCCGACGGTGTTCGATGTCCCGATGGGCGAGATCATCGGTGGGCGGGTGGGGGAGATCGTGGTGGTCCGGCACGGCGAGACCGAGTGGAGTCGCAGTGGGCAGCACACCGGCGTGACGGACCTGCCCCTGCTCCCGGACGGCGAGGAGCAGGCGCGGGCGCTGGGAAAGTCGCTGGCGGGTCGGCGGTTCGTCGACGTCTGGGTGAGCCCGAGGCAGCGGGCCCGGCGGACGGCGGAGCTCGCCGGGCTGACACCCACGGCCGTGGTCGACGACCTCGTCGAGGTGGACTACGGCGGGTACGAGGGCCGGACGACGGCGGAGATCCGCGAGGAGCTCGGCTATCCCTGGACGCTGTGGAAGGACGGCACCGTCCCCGGCGCCACCCCCGGGGAGACGCTCGCGCAGGTGGCGGAACGGGTCGACCGGGTGCTCGCACGGGTGAGCCGGCGGCTGCCGGACGGCGACGTCGCGCTGTTCGCCCACGGCCACGTGCTGCGGATCCTCAGCGCCCGCTGGCTCGGGCTGCCCCCCGAGGACGGCGCCCTGCTGCCGTTGCGCGCGGGCAGCTACGGCGTCCTCGGCTACGAACGCGAGCGGCAGGTGCTCAGCGCGTGGGCGCTGCAGTGACCTCTGCCGTGCCCACCTCCACCGGGCGCGCCGGCTGCCACCGCCCCTCGGGCTCCTCGGCCGGCGGCTGGGGGCGCACCGGCCGGCCGAACAGCCAGCCCTGACCGAGGTCGGCCCCCAGCGCCGTCACCTCGTCGGCCAGCCGTTCGGTCTCGACGCCCTCGGCCACGACGACGGCGCCCAGTGAGTGGGCGAGGTCGGTGACGGCCTTCAGCACGGTGCGGGCGCCGTCGTCCGGGAGCTCGTGGACCAGCGCCTTCTTCAGCTTCACCACCTCGGGCCGGACGGCGGCCAGCAGCGACAGGCTCGACCAGCCGGCGCCGACGTCGTCCAGGGCGACCCGCCACCCCAGCGAGCGGTAGTGGTCCAGGATGGACACCAGGTGGCCGCGGTCGGCGATGGCGTGCGACTCGACGACCTCGAAGACCAGCTGACCGGGCCGGATCTCGGTCTCGTGGACGACCCGCTCGGTGCTGGCGAGGCAGACCTGGGGGCGGTAGATCGAGAGCGGGTTGAAGTTGACGAACAGGTCGTCGTCCCCGAGCCAGGGCACGGCACCGGTGATCGCGGACTCGCGGCCGATCCGGTCGAGCCGGTGCAGCCAGCCGGCCTGCTCGGCGACGAAGAAGAGGTCGCCCCCGCCGACCTCGCGGCCGTCGACGACCCCGCGCAGCAGCCCCTCGTGGGCGACGGGAGACCGGTCGGTGAGTGACACGATGGGCTGGTAGACCGACCAGAACTCCGCGTCGACGAGCACGCCGACCTCGACGGTCACGCCGCGGCGGGCCAGTTCGACGGCGAGGGTCGGGGCGGTCAGCAGGCGCGCGGTCAGGGCGGCGCCCTCCCCCGGCGGGTCGGTGACAACGCGGAGCGCCTCGGTCTCGGCGGCGGTGAGCTCGCGGGCCAGGATCTGGAAGAGGCGGTCCAGGCGGCGGCCGCCCCGGTCGTCGAGCAGGTCGAGCAGCTGCGGCGAGGAGTAGACGGTGAGGCCCAGCGCCGTGGCGATCCGGGCGACGCTCGGCAGCAGGTGGCCGATGGGGGTGGCGATCAGGGCACGGGTCGCCGGGGCGGGCATCTCCCAGTTCTGGCGGCAGCTGCACACCCCGCCGCAGGTCGTTCCCACCCCCGCAGGATGACTCACCGCTTCCCGGCTTCCTCCCAGGCGCGCGGCGCACGGTGAGCACTTCCGGGTGGACTCACAGTTCCTTGTGCGCGAAGTTCTGGAACGTTCCTACCTTTAGTGTCTAAGGTCTGCCCCATGGCCGTTCTCTCCACGACCGAGATTCCCCGCCCGAGCCGCGGCGGGCGCCCTCGCGACCCCAGTCGCGACGGCGTCATCCGGGCCGCGATCCTCCGCCTGCTGGCCGATGTGGGCTACGGCGCGCTGACCATGGACGCCGTCGCGTCCGAGGCCGGGGTCGGCAAGGCGACGATCTACCGACGCTGGCGCACGAAGCAGGATCTCGTGGTCGACACGATCTCCGACCTGAACCGGGCCGGGTCGACCGCTCCGGACACCGGGTCGGTCGCGACCGACCTGCGCGAGATGATGCACCAGATGGTCGCCCTGATCTCGGGGCCGACCGGGGCAGCGACGCTGTCGCTGCTGTCGACGATCCCGCACCAGCCCGCGCTGGCCGAGGCCTTCCGGCAGGGGCCGCTGGCCGTCTGGCGCCAGGCCTACGACGACATCTGGCAGCGGGCCGAGGCACGCGGCGAGGTGCGCCCGGGGCTGAGCCGGTCGATCGTCGCCGAGACCACCAGCGCCCTGCTGGTGCAGCGCTGGCTGCTCACCGGGGAGCCGGTGGACGAGGCCTACGCCGACGAGGTGCTCGAGTCGGTCGTGCTGCCGCTGGTGCGCGCGGCCGCCTGATCTACCTGCACGAACGCCCGGTCCGGTTCTCCGGACCGGGCGTTCTGCTTCCCCGGCTACCAGCCGAGGGTGCCGGGCTCACCCTTGAACGGGCCGACGACCTCGTCGGTGATCCAGCCCCCGTAGAAGCCCCCGGCCTGTGGGCGGGCCGGCGTCCCGTCCACCAGCGCGCGATCGACCTTCCCGGGGTAGAACGCGACCGCACCGGCCAGGTGCTCGAACCCGGGGCTCGGCTGCTCGTAGGACCAGGCGGCCTGCGGCACGCGCCGCTCCCCGACGACGACGTCCCAGTACGTCGCCGCGCCCTTCCACTCGCACCACGACCCGCCCGGCGCCTGCACGAGAATCCCGTCGGCGACGTCGACGCGAGGGACGTAGTACACCGGTGGGTGGCTGGTCTCGCAGACGCGGACCGCCCGGCGGGTGTCGGCGATCGTCCGGCCGCCGATCTCGACGACGACGTGCCGGCCGGTGACCTCGGCCGACGGCGGCCGCGGGTAGTCCCAGACCGACTCCTGGCCGGGACCGACCGGGTCGCGCCGCTGCTCAGTCGTTGCGGTGCCGGATCTTCTGGACGACCTTCCAGGTGACCAGCAGGCCGATCGCGCCCACCGTCGCCATGCCGGCCGGGGTCTGCAGGAACCGCTGCACGGCGTCCTTGCCCTGGGCCTTGAGGCGGGTGGGGCTCGTCCGGTAGGTCAGCTGGTCCAGCGTGGCGGCCAGCGACTCGCGGGCGGCGTCGATCTCGAGCTGGATCTGTCGTGGGTCGCGAGGCACGGCGACAGCCTGCCAGACGAACTGCAGCTCAGCTCACCGGCAAACCCTCGGAACACCCGCGAGGGCTACTCCTACACTCCGGAACCAACGCGGGAGTGGTGTAACGGCAGCCACGCCAGACTTAGGATCTGGTGCCTTCGGGCGTAGGGGTTCGACTCCCCTCTCCCGCACTCGGTTCCATCATCCGGCCCGGTCCCGGCGGGCGGCGGCCGGCCGATGTCGGCGCTACTGTCCGGGTGCGGGTCCGGAACGTGTGCTGCCCGTGCCCCGAGCGGCGGGAGTTGTTGCCTCATGGAGTTCCCGACGGGCGGATGACCGGATCGCCGACCGTGCTCCGGCGCGCCGAGCGCCTGCGCAGCGCCGCTCTCGACGCGCTGCCGTCACGGGTGATGGGGCTCTTCCGGCGCGGCCGGATGGCGGGCCTCCGGACGGCCAAGACCGTCCTGGCCGCCATGCTCGCCTTCGCGGCGGCGGACTGGCTGCACACCAGCAGCACGCCGGTCCTCGCACCGCTGACGGCGCTGCTCGTCGTCCAGTTGACGATGTACGAGACGGTCACCGCCGGCTGGCAACGCATCCTCAGCGTGGTGTCCGGCGTGCTCGTCGCCTATCTGTTCGCGCGGGTGACCGGGCTGACCTGGTGGAGCCTCGGACTGGTGGTGGCGATCTCCCTGGTGGCGGGCAGGCTCCTGCGGCTGGGGGACAACCTACTGGAGGTGCCGATCAGCGCGATGCTCATCCTGGCGGTGGGCGGGGCCGGCACGGCCGCGACGGGCCGCATCGTGGAGACCCTGGTGGGGGCTGTCGTCGCCGTCCTGGTCAACCTGCTGATCGCACCGCCGCTCTACGTCCAGCCCGCGAGCCAGGCGATCGCCGAGCTCGCCGACCGCTTGGCCAGGTTCAGCAGGTCGCTGGCCGAGGCGGTGTGCCACGAGTGGTCGCGGGAGACGGCGCACGCGCAACTGGAGGAGGCGCGGTTCCTCAACGTGGAGGTGAGCCGCGCCGACCGGAACCTGGCCCAGACCGAGGAGAGCGCCCGGCTGAACCCGCGCGGCCGCATAGCCCGTGAGGCGCGGCCCCGGCTGCGCGGCACGCTGACGGCGCTCGAGCACGTGCAGGTGGCGCTGCGCGACCTCGCCCGAACCCTTCTGGACCGCACATTCTTCGTGCCCGAGGAGGAGGCCTCGGTGGCCTACTCCTCCGAGGCCCGGGCCGCGCTCGCCCACGTCCTCGACGCGTTGGCCACTGCACTCGAGGACACCGGTGCGGTGGTCCGCGGAGGTGGCACCACCGAGGTCGCGGCCGGCCGAATAGCGACGCATCTGGAGACTCTGGAGAACTGGCGGAGCCAGTTGAGCGCAGTGCTCCTGGTCGACCCGCAGGCCGACCCGGCCGCGTGGGTGCAGCACGGCGCGCTCCTGACCGCCATCGATCGACTGCGCGTGGAACTGGAGACCGCCCTCCGTCCGTCGCTGGATCCCTGGCGCCCCGCACCCCTGGCCGCCCGGCCACGTCAGGCGGTCCGCCGGGCCCTCACGACCGCGGCGCGTCAGCCGGGGCGGACAGTCGTCGCCGGACGACGGGCGAGGGACGCGGCGGCCCGGCTGACCCACCGCCACGACGGCTGAGGAGACCGCGGCGACCGTCGCTACCCCCGGCCATCGGCGTCGTGCCGCCGTCCGCGTGCTCAGGAGCTGGCGCCTTCCGGCGTGCGGGTTCGACTCCCGCCCCCCACACTCTGCCGGGCGACTCTCCGGCGGGCCCCGACCGGGACGACCAGCACGCCGTCGGTGACCGGATCGGGCAGGACGAGCGCCTGCAGCCCGAAGACCTCGGCCAGCAGCTCGGGGGTGAGGACCTCCCGCGGCCGCCCGGCGGCGACGACCCGGCCGGCCTTCATGGCGACCAGGTGGTCGGCGTAGCGGGCGGCGAGGTTCAGGTCGTGCAGGACCATGACAACGGTGCGCCCGCGTGCGTGCAGGCGGTCGACGAGGTCGAGCACCTCCACGGCGTGCGCGAGGTCGAGGTGCGTCGTCGGCTCGTCGAGGAGCAGCAGGTCGGTGTCCTGGGCGAGTGCCATGGCGATCCACACGCGCTGCCGCTGACCGCCGGAGAGCGCATCGACCGGTCGGTCGGCGAGGTCGAGCACGCCGGTCCACTGCATCGCCTCCGCGACCACGCGCTCATCACCGCGCGACCACTGCCGGAACCACGCCTGGTGGGGATGGCGGCCACGGGTGACGAGATCGGCGACGGTGATGCCCTCCGGTGCGGTCGGCGACTGGGGCAGCAGCCCGAGCACGCGGGCCACCTCGCGAGTGGGCAGCTCGTCGATCCGCCGGCCGTCGAGCAGCACCTCGCCGCCGCGCGGGCGCAACAGCCGGCCCAGCGCGCGCAGCAGCGTGGATTTGCCGCACCCGTTGGGACCGATGACCGCGGTGACCGCCCCCTCGGGCACGGCGAGGTCCAGCCCGTCGACGACGACGCGTTCGCCGTAGCCGAGGGTGACCTCCCGCGCCTGCAGCCGGGTGGGAAGGGGAACAACCGTCGACGTGGTCATGCGTCCGATCTCCGGGTCCGTCGGGCGAGCAGGAACATCAGGTAGGGCGCGCCGACGGCCGCGGTCAGCACGCCGACCGGGAGCGCCGAGAGCAGCACCGAGCGCGAGACGACGTCGGCCCCGACGACGAGCACCGCGCCGACCAGCCCTCCGGCCAGCAGCGGGGGGCCGGCCGAGCGGGTCAGCCGCAGCGCGATCTGGGGGGCGATCAGCGCGACGAACGGCACGGGCCCGGCCGCGGCCACCGCGACCGACGCGAGCACCACGGCCACGAGGAGCTGCCCGGACTGCGCCCGTTGCAGCCGCAACCCCAAGGACCGGGCGCTGTCCTCGCCCAGCCGCAGTGCGCGCAGCGATGCGCTGCCGATCGGGCACAGCAGGACGGCGACGCCGACGACGAGTGCGACCGGGACGACCTGTTCCCAGCCGCGCCCGTTGAGGCTGCCGACCAGCCAGATCTGGGCCTGTGCGGCCTCGTTCAGCTGCCCGACGACGAGCAGGAACGACGCCAGCGCGGAGAGCACCGCGGCGACGGCGACGCCGATGAGCACCAGCCGGAACCCGCTGATGCCCTGCCGCCACGCCAGGGCGTAGATCACCGCCGCGCTCAGCAGGCCGCCGAGCAACGCGGCCAGCGGGACGCCCACCACCCCGAACAGGCCGCCCGCCGCCCCGCCGCCGAGTACGACCGTGGCGACCGCCGCCGCTGCGGCGCCCTGGCTGATGCCGAGGATGTCGGGGCTGGCCAGAGGGTTCCGGGCGACCGATTGGGTCAGCGCCCCGGCCATGCCGAACGCGAGGCCGACGAGCGCACCGGTCAGCGACCGGGGCAGCCGCAGCTCCAGCACGATGTACCGGTCGGCCCTCGTGCCCCTGCCGAGCAGGGTGCGCACCACGTCGGGAACCGAGATCGGGAAGTCGCCGCGCCCCACGTCCAACGCCACCAGCAGCACGACTCCGGCGGCGAGCGCGAGCGGGACGACGACGGCGCGCGGCCGCCACACCGCCGAGAACGGCCCCACCCGCAGCGCGCGGCGGCCGAGGACCACCGGTGCGGTCACAGGGTCGCCAGCTTCCGGCGACGGACCAGCACGATGAAGAACGGCGCCCCCACCAGGGCGAGCACCAGCCCGACCGGCACCTCGGCCGGCGGCGCGACCACGCGCCCGACGACGTCGGAGACGACGAGCAGGAGCGCCCCCAGCAGCCCGGAGTACGGAATCAGCCAGCGGTGGTCGGGGCCGGTGATCGCCCGGGCGACGTGCGGCACCACCAGTCCGACGAACGCGATCGGACCGGTCGCCGACACCGCGGCGCCGGTCAGCAGGGTCACCGAGGCGACGCCGACGGCCCGCGCCGGCCCGATCCGCTGCCCCAGACCCCGCGCGACGTCCTCGCCGAGTTGCAGGGTGTTCAAGGCGGGCGCGTTGATCGCGGCCAGCAGCAGCCCGGCGCCGAGGAACGGCAGCGCCTGCACCAGCGCGGCGTCCGCCCGACCGACCAGCGAGCCCACCGCCCAGAACCGGTAGGCATCGAGCGTCCGCGCGTCCCTGAGGACCAGCGCGTTGGTCAGCGCGCCGAGGAACGCGGTCACCGCGGCGCCGGCCAGCGCGAGGGTCACCGGCGTCCCCCCGCCTCCGCCCGACGTGCCCAGGGCGAAGACCACGACGCTGGCCACCAGCGCCCCGGCGAGGGCGAACCACATGGAACCGGTGCCCGACGGGACGTCGAAGGCGTAGACGGCCAGGCAGACGGCGAACGCCGCGCCGGCGCTCACCCCCAGCAGTCCGGGGTCGGCGAGCGGGTTGCGGGTGTGGCCCTGGATGACCGCGCCGGCGACGCCCAGAGCGATGCCGACGGCGATCCCGAGCCCGGTCCGGGGCAGGCGCAGGAACCGGACGACGGCGTCGTCGGAGCTGCCGGTCGGCGCCACGACCGCCGACCAGACGTGCGACAGGGGTATCCCCCGCGCTCCCACGGCGATGCTCGCCACCGCGGCCAGGGCCAGCACGACCAGCAGCGCGAGCACGCCGCCGACGAGCAGCGCCCGCCGGGAATCGCGTGCTCGCGCCGCCAGCACGGCGGTCAGGCCTGCGCGCGGCCGGCCGCCGCGGCCAGCCGGTCGACCAGCGTGTCGAGGGCGAACGGGATCGAGAGCACGCTCACCGAGCTGACCGCGGCACCGAACTCCTCGTCGTCCAGGATCACCGCCGACTTCCGCTGGACCGCCGGGATCTGCGCGTAGATCGAGGAGGTCCCGACCTCATCGGCCGTGAGCCCGTCGGCGAACCCGATGACGACGTCGGCGATGACCTCGGGCGCCTTCTCGAGGGAGACCTGCGAGTAGAAGGTCGCCTTGTCCCCCGCGCCCGCCACCGTCTGCAGGCTCGGGTCGAGGGTGAAGCCGAGGGATTCGACGAGCCGCACGCGCGGGTCCTCGCCCAGGTACAGGTAGAACGCGTCCGCGCCCATGCTGGTGTAGGCGAAGGTCAGGTCGGCGAACTCCGGGTGGGCGTCGGCGACCTCCTGCAACCTGGCCTTGGTGTCGTCGACCAGTCGCTGCGCCCGGTCGCTCTTGCCCAGCGCCTTGCCGATCATCGCGGTCTGGTCCTCCCACGACGTCGTCCAGGCCTCCCCCGGGTAGGCGACGGTCGGGGCGATCCTGCTGAGGTCGTCGTACGTCGCCCGGTCGAAGCCCTCGTAGGTCGCCAGGATGACGTCGGGCCGCAGCGCCGCGATGGCCTCCAGCGGCGGCCCGTCGGCGGTGTCGAGCAGCGTCGTCCGCTCCGGGTCGAAGTGCTCGTCGTCCCACGGCAGCACGCCGTCCTCGCCGCCGCCGTAGGTGTACGCCGGCATGCCCACCGGCGCCTCGTCCAGGGCGTAGACGACGTCCTGGGCGCTCCAGCCGAGGACCACGATGCGCTGCGGCTCTGCGGCGATCGTCGTGGCGCCGAAGGAATGCTCGATGGACACGGGAAAGGAACCCGAAGAACTCGCAGCGTCGCCGCCGGCCCCTTCGCTCCCGCTGCTCTGGCAGCCGGCCAGCACGGTGACGGCGGCCAGCGCGGCCGGCACTCCACGGAATCTCATCGGGTCTCTCCTCGGACGTCGCACGGGCCCGTCCCCGTGAGTTAGGGCAGGCTAACCTACTCACGTTGCCCGCCATGACCCCCTGGAGAGCCCCCATGACCGTTCAGACACCCGAGGCGGTGGCGGCCTACCGGCCGTTCCGCGTCACCGCCGTGCGCGTGCTGCGGCTGACGCCCTGCTTCGTGCGGGTCACCTTCGGCGGCGCCGACCTGGAGGAGTTCGGTTCCGGCGGCCTCGACCAGCGGATCAAGGTGCTCTTCCCGCTGCCCGGCGGCCGCGGGCTGGCGGACTGCCCGACGGGCGCGGACTGGTTCGGGGAGTGGCGCGCGCTCCCCGACGAGCGACGCAACCCGATCCGCACCTACACGGTGCGTGCCGCCCGCCCGGCCCAGCGCGAGGTCGACGTCGACTTCGTCGTCCACGACGGGCCGACCGGGCCCGCCGGGGCCTGGGCGCGGGCGGTACAGCCCGGTGACGAGGTGGTGCTCATCGGGCCGAACGCGCGCTTCGCCGGCGACACCGGCGGGATCGAGTGGCGGCCGCCGTCCGGCGACGTCCGGCTCGTGATCGCCGGGGACGAGACGGCGGTTCCGGCGATCTGCGCGATCGCTGCCTCCCTCCGCGCCGGGGCCACGGGCCGCATCCTGCTCGAGGTCCCCGGGGTGGACGACGTCCTGCCGGTGCGCGCTCCGGCCGGGGTCGAGGTCACCTGGCTGCCGCGCATCACGCGGGCCGGCTGCCGGCCGCACGGTGCCCTGCTGACCGCCGCGGTGCTCGAGGCGGCACCGATGTCGGGCGTCCCGGCCGACGTCCCGGCCGGCCCGGAGCAGGACCACGAGATCTGGGAGGTGCCGGACACGACCGCCGTCACCGGCTGCTACGTCTGGCTGGCCGGGGAGGCTGGCGTCGTGACCGGCCTGCGGCGTCGGCTGCTCGCCGACTCCGGGCTGGACCGGCGCGCGGTGGCCTTCATGGGCTACTGGAGGGCCGGCCGCGCCTCCGCGTGAGAACTCCCGGCTACGGTCCGACCTGGCTGCGCCTGATCGTGGCCAACCAGGCTGGAGCGCCGTCGCCGTCGTGGAACCTCGTCTGGACGCGGTCCGGTTCGACGGCGCCGACCGTCCACCCGCTGCCCGGGCCGAACGGCGCCACCAGGTCTGCGCGGCTGACGGGGTGCGGGCCGGTGTCGGGACCTACGTCGCTGAAGCACAGCACGTACAGCGTGCCGCCGGACGCGGTCACCGAGGCCAGGCTCGCGGCGTAGGCCGGCCGTTCGTCGCGGTCGAAGGTGTGGAACAGCCCGCAGTCCAGCACGGTGTCGAACCGGCGCCCCAGGGACTCCAGTGCGAGCGCGTCGGCGACCGCGAACTCCGCGGTCACGCCCCGCTCGGCCGCCTTCGCACGCGCCAGCTCGATGGCCGTGCCGGCCACGTCGACGCCGAGGACCGACAGCCCCATCGAGGCCAGGTGCAGGGCGTGCTCGCCCGTTCCACAGCCGGCGTCCAGCACCTCTCCGGTGAACGCACCCCGCGCCGCCAGCCGCAGGATGGCCGGCTGCGGGTGCCCGACGTCCCAGGGCGCGGGACCGTCGAGGTAGGACGCGTCCCACGCATGGCCGGTCATGCGTTCGTGACTGGTCGGCGCACGCCCCCCGAGGGGATCGCCGGGGAACTGTTCCGAACGCTCCGACACCTGACCTCCCGCACGGTGATCGCCGATCGATCTGTCACGCGGCTTCTCGGTGAGAAGCGTTCACGAGGGTCGCTCACCTGCCTCACCCCTCCGGCGGGAGTGACCGTCAGCGGGAGCCGAACACCTCGGCCAGCACGGGTACCAGGGCGGCGAACGCCTGACCCCGGTGGCTGCGGGCGTCCTTCTCCTCCGGGGCCAGCTCGGCGGAGGTGACGTCGAGCCCCTCCGGCACGAACACCGGGTCGTAGCCGAAGCCGTTGGTGCCCCGCTTCTCGCGGATCACCGTGCCCCGCCACCGTCGCTCGAGCACGCGCTCGGTGCCGTCGGGCGTGACGAGAGCGGCCGCGCACACGAACGCCGCGCCCCGGCGCTCGTCGGGCACGTCGGCGATCTGTCCGAGCAGCAGCGCCGTGTTGGCGTCGTCGTCGCCGTGCCGGCCCGACCAGCGCGCCGAGAGCACACCGGGCATGCCGTTGAGCGCGTCGACCGTGATGCCGGAGTCGTCGGCCACGGCGGGGAGCCCCGTGTGGCGGACCGCTTCCCGCGCCTTGAGCAGGGCGTTGTCCTCGAACGTCGCCCCCGTCTCGGGCGCCTCGGGGTACTCCTCGACGTCGCGCAGGCCGATGACCTGCACCCCGGGGACGGCGGTCTCGAGCAGCCGCTGCAGCTCGGCGAGCTTGCCCGCGTTGCGGGTCGCCAGCAGCAGCTGGCTCATCGCGCGAGCGCCTCGGCCTGGATCTGCGTCAGCTCGGCGCAGCCCTTGACCGCGAGGTCGAGCAGTGCGTCGAGGGTCTTGCGGTCGAACACCTCGCCCTCGGCCGTGCCCTGCACCTCGACGAAGTTGCCGTCGCCGGTGCACACCACGTTCATGTCGGTGCCGGCTCGCACATCCTCCTCGTACGGGAGGTCCAGCCGCGGCTCGCCGTCGATGACGCCGACGCTGACCGCCGCGACGGACTGGACGATCGCGTTGGACTTGGCGAGCTTCTTCCGCTCCCCCAGCCACGACACGGCGTCGGCCAGGGCGACGTAGGCGCCGGTGATGGCCGCCGTGCGGGTGCCGCCGTCGGCCTGCAGGACGTCGCAGTCGATGGCGATGCTGTTCTCACCCAGGGCGGCGAGATCGATGGAGGCCCGCAGCGAGCGGCCGATCAGCCGGCTGATCTCGTGGGTCCGGCCGCCGATCCGCCCCTTCACCGACTCGCGGTCGCTGCGGGTGTGGGTGGCGCGGGGCAGCATCGCGTACTCGGCGGTCACCCAGCCCAGGCCCGAGCCCTTGCGCCAGCGCGGCACACCCTCGGTGACGCTCGCCGCGCAGAGCACCCGGGTGCGGCCGAACTCGACGAGGACCGATCCCTCCGCATGGTCGAGCCAGTTGCGGGTGATGGTCACGGGACGGAGCTGGTCGGCCGAGCGGCCGTCGGGGCGGGTCACGCTGTCCGAGGGTAGTTGCGCGCTCCCCACGCCCTGCCACCGTGCGTCCCTGCGCGACCGACACGAAGATCACCGGCATGCGATCCGAACTGCGCACCGTCCGCACCGGCGGAGTCCCGGCGGTGGTGGACCTGACCGACGAGTGCGCCGAGTTCGTCCGGCCGGAGACCGACGGACTGCTGCACGTGTTCGTGCCGCACGCGACCGCGGGCATCGCGATCCTGGAGACCGGCGCGGGCAGCGACGACGACCTGCTCGCCCAACTCGACGTCCTGCTCCCCCGCGACGACCGCTGGCGGCACCGCCACGGCAGCCCGGGGCACGGGCGCGACCACGTCGTTCCGGCGTTCATCCCGCCGCACGCCACCGTGCCCGTGCTGGAGGGCCGACTGCAGCTGGGCACCTGGCAGCGCGTCTGCCTGGTCGACACCAACACCGACAACCACCAGCGGCATGTCCGCTTCTCGTTCCTCGCCGGCTGACCGCCCCCTCCCCCCGTTCCGCGGCGCCGGACGAACACGGCAGGATGCCAGTCATGACCGACACGGCATCCGTCCGCCTGGCCCCTGGCGACCTGGCGCCGGACTTCACGCTGCCCGACGCCGAGGGCAAGCCGGTGGCGCTGTCGTCCTACCGCGGCCGGCGGGTCATCGTGTACTGCTACCCGGCCGCGCTGACCCCCGGGTGCACGACCCAGGCGGTCGACTTCACCGCGTCGGCGGGCGACCTCGCCGAGGCCGGGCTCGACATCATCGGCATCTCTCCCGACCAGCCGGAGAAGCTGCTCCGGTTCCGCGAGCAGGAGAAGCTCGACATCACGCTGGTGTCCGACCCGGACAAGCAGGTGCTCAAGGCCTACGGCGCCTACGGCCCCAAGAAGCTCTACGGCAAGGAGGTCGTCGGCGTGATCCGGTCGACCTTCGTCGTGGACGCCGAGGGGCGGATCGAGCGCGCCGCCTACAACGTCAAGGCGACCGGGCACGTGGCCAAGCTGCGGCGTGACCTCGGACTGGACTGACCCGCCGCACGCCCACCTCACGCCCGCCAGGTGCCCGGACGCGGTTGGCACCCCGGACCGCAGTCCCAGCCCGGGTCCCACGGGAAGCTCCCGTCGGGGTGGCACCAGGTGAGCTGGAAGGCCGGGACGGAGTATTCGGCGGGCCGCTCGTAGAACCGGTTGGCCGCGAACAGGATCTCCCCGGGGTTCGGCACGATCTCGACCACGATCCGGCCACCCCACTCCGCCCACGTCAGCAGCTCCCCCGGCACGAGGTTCCGGCCGTCCGCCACCTCGGCCGCCACCCGGCCGAGGATCCCGTGCGCGTTGTCGTGGCCCACGCCGACGATGACGCACTCCGGATGCCCGAGACCGAACAGGCCGACGGTGTAGCCGAACGCAGGTTCCTCCAGGGCGTCACCTGCTCCCACGTACTGCACGGCGAAGCGATGCGTCCGGATGAGCCTGGCGAGGTGCGCGTCCTCCTGGTCCAGCCAGGCGGTGGTCTGCGGGTCGGTCGTCATGGGCGAAGCGTGCAGCCGGGGCACCGACAGAAGGGCCGCGTCCGACGACTCTGTGGACAGGTCCACCGGTGTGGACGCCGTCAGCCGGAACTGTCGGACCCCCCGGCCTCACGTTCGGCGGCTCGTTTGCGGCGTTTGCCCTCGTGCATGGCCTGCACCCGGGCGATCGGGATGGTGTGGCCCTGTGCGACCAGGTCGGCCGGTAGCCGCTGCGGCTCGGGCAGCTCGACCGCCCATTCGGTACGGAAGTCCGCGGTGGTGACGGTGAAGTCCGCGGGCTGCACGTCGTCCAGTGCGTCCCAGCCCACCGGCGCGGACACCGGCAGGCCGGGCCGGATCCGGGGGCTGTAAGCGGCCACGATCGTGCCCTGGCCGGAGCGGGTCGAGTCGACGAACACCCGGCCGCCGCGGTCCTCCTTGATGTAGGCGGTGGTCGCGAGCTCCGGGTCGAGGCGTTCGGCCCGGGCGGCCAGCGCCCGCGTGGCGGCCGCGACGTCCTCGAACGGCGAGCCGGCCACCGGGACCACGACGTGCAGCCCCTTCGATCCGCTGGTCTTCACCGCTCCCTGCAAACCCGAGTCGTCCAGCGCCTGACGGACCAGCCGCGCCGTCCGCACGACGACGGCGAACTCCGCACCGTCCGGCGGGTCGAGGTCGAGGACCAGCCCGGTCGGCTCGTGCTCGCCGGCCCGGAAGAACGGGACGTGGAACTCGACGGCGCGCTGGTTGCCCAGCCACAGCAGCGTGCGGCGGTCGTCGCAGAGCACCTGGGCGATCTCGCGGTGCGAGCCCTCCGACCACACCGGAACGGTCCGCACCCAGTCCGGGGCGCCCTTCGACACGTTGCGCTGCATGAACGGCGCCTGACCCGGCCGTACGCGCTTGACCGAGAGGGGACGACCGGCCAGCAGCGGGACCAGCCGGTCGGCGACCGCGTCCAGGTAGTTCACCAGGTCGCCCTTGGTCACCTCGAGATCGTCGCCTAGGGGCTGGTCGAGGCTGGTCAGCCGGACGCCGTCGCGTTCGTCGTCCGTCATCGCCGTCCTCAGATCTCGTAGACCGCGTCCTGGCGCACCAGCTCGGTCTCGGAGAAGACCGCGCTGGCCGCGAACAACTGGCCGATCTCGTCGACCCACGCCGGGATGTGGGTCAGCAGCAGGCGGCCGACGCCTGCCTTGGCCGCGTGCTCGCCGGCCTCCCGGCCGGTCAGGTGCAGGCCGGCCGGCAGGTCGGGGCCGGGCGCGTGCGCGGCCTCGGCCAGCAGGACGTCGGCGTCCCGGGCCAGCTCGACGACCCGGGAGCAGGGCCCGGTGTCGCCGGTGTAGACCAGTGACCGGCCGTCGACGTCCAGCCGGATGGCGTAGCACTCCACCGGGTGCTCGGTGCGGGCGAGCGTCGCCTGGAACGGGCCCAGCGCGAAGGAGCCGGGACCCACCGGCACGAAGTCGAACACGTCGGTGAGCGTGTCGCCGTCGCCGTCGTAGGCCAGCGCCAGCCGCCGCTCCGCGCCGACCGGGGCATACAGGGGGACGAGGCTGCGTGACTTCGGGCCGGCGTAACGGTGCCAGACGACGAACGGGGCCACGTCGAGACAGTGGTCGGCGTGCAGATGCGACAAGAAGACCGCGTCGATGCTCGCCGGGTCGGCGTGGGCCTGAAGCGGACCGAACGCGCCGTTGCCCAGGTCGAGCAGCACCCGGAACCCGTCGTGCTCGACGAGGTAGCTGGACGCGGGCGACTTCGGCCCCGGGCCGCTGCCGGAGCAACCCACGACGGTGAGCTTCATCGGACGCCGACCGACGCGGCGTGGAGGACCGACGAGACCTCGGGACCGAGGAACCGCCGGCCCAGTCGCGCGAAGGGCTCGGGGTCGCCCGTGGCGAGGAAGCAGTGCTCGGGCACGGGGGCGTCCTCGTCACGCAGCAGGTCGGCGTCGGTGAGCACGCGGTACACGTCCTTCGCCGTCTCCTCCGCGCTGGACACCAGCGTCACGTCGTCGCCCATCACCAGGGAGATGACGCCGGTGAGCAGCGGGTAGTGCGTGCACCCCAGGACGAGCGTGTCGACCCCGGCGGCCAGCAGCGGGTCGAGGTAGGACTGCGCGAGGCCGAGCAGCTGCCGCCCGCTGGTGACACCGCGCTCGACGAAGTCGACGAAGCTCGGGCACGCCGCGCTGGTGACGCTGATCTGCGGGGCGGCGGCGAACGCGTCCTCGTAGGCGCCACTGGTGATCGTCGCCTGCGTGCCGATGACCCCGACCCGCCCGTTGCGGGTGGCGGCAGTGGCCCGACGGACGGCGGGCAGCACGACCTCCACCACCGGGACGTCGTACCGCTCGCGCGCGTCGCGCAGGGACGCGGCACTGGCGGAGTTACAGGCCACCACGAGCATCTTCACCCCGTCGGCCACCAGCCCGTCCATCACCGCCAGCGAGTGCCGGCGCACCTCGGCGATCGGAAGGGGACCGTACGGGCCGTGCAGGGTGTCGCCGATGTAGCGCACCGACTCGTTCGGCAGCTGGTCGAGCACGGCCCGGGCAACCGTGAGCCCACCGACGCCCGAGTCGAAGATGCCGATCGGCGCGTCTGCTCCGCGCGGTGCCGTCGTCCCCATGTTGCGGCCAGGCTAGCTGGCGCCGCCGACGGACGCCGCACGCCCGATCACGGGTCGTCATGACCCCACACACGTCGAGGGCCCTCTCCCGGTTCAGGAGAAGACCCTCGACGCGAGGTGATCATGGAACCGGCCTCAGGCCCAGAGCTGGCCCTCCAGCGCGGAGGTCGCCTCCTCGAGCGTGCCGGCGTAGGCGCCGGTGGAGAGGTACTTCCAGCCGCCGTCGCAGACGATGAAGGCGATGTCGGCGTGCCGGCCGGCGGCGACCTCCTTGTCGGCGATGCCGAGCGCGGCGTGCAGGATCGCGCCGGTCGAGATGCCGGCGAAGATGCCCTCGCGCTCCACCAGCTGGCGGGTGCGGTGGATGGCGTCCTCCGGCCCGACCGAGAAGCGGGAGTCCAGCAGCGCCGGGTCGTACAGCTCGGGGATGAACCCCTCGTCGATGTTGCGCAGCCCGTAGACGAGCTCCCCGTACCGCGGCTCGGCGGCGATCACCTGGACGCCGGGCTTGTGCTCGCGCAGGAACCGGGAGACGCCCATGAGCGTGCCGGTCGTCCCGAGACCGGCGACGAAGTGCGTGATCGTCGGCAGGTCGGCGAGGATCTCCGGCCCGGTGCCGTCGTAGTGCGCCTGGGCGTTCGCCGGGTTGCCGTACTGGTAGAGCATCACCCAGTCGTCGTGCTCGGCGGCCAACCCCTTGGCCACCGCCACCGCCTGGTTCGAGCCACCGGCGGCCGGCGAGGAGATGATCTGCGCGCCGTACATCTCCAGCAGCTGCCGGCGCTCGATCGAGGTGTTCTCCGGCATGACGCAGATGAGCTTGTAGCCCCGCTGCCGGGCGACCATCGCCAGCGAGATGCCGGTGTTGCCGCTCGTCGGCTCCAGGATCGTCGACCCGGGCTGCAACGACCCGTCCTTCTCCGCCGCCTCGATCATCGCGATCGCGGCGCGGTCCTTGATGGAGCCCGTCGGGTTGTGGTCCTCGAGCTTGGCCCACAGGCGGACGTCCGGGGTCGGCGACAGGTTCGGCAGCCCCACCAGGGGGGTGCCGCCGAGGGAGTCGACCAGCGAGGCGAAGCGGGCCATGGGGGCTCAGCCGCCGGCGACGGCCGGCAGGATCGTCACCGAGTCGCCGTCCTTGACCTCGGTGTCGAGGGCGCCGGTGAACCGCACGTCCTCGTCGTTGACGTACACGTTGACGAAGCGGTGCAGCTTGCCCTCCTCGGTGACGAGGCGGTTCTTGATGCCGGGGTGCTGGCTGTCGAGGTCGTCGACGAGCGCGGCGAGCGTGGCGCCGTTGCCCTCGACGGTCTTGTTGCCGCCGGTGTGCGTACGCAGGATGGTCGGGATCCGGACCTGGATGGCCATGGCGTGCAATTCTCCTCGGATGTTCGGGTGCAGGGCGCCGCGAAAGGCAGCGTTCGTGCGTCTGGACGGGCCAACGCCCGGTCGCCGTCCGGGATTCCGGACGGCGAGGGATCTCACCGTCAGTCGTAGACGACCGTCGTCGGGGTGTGACCGAACAGGTAGGACTCGACGATCTCGACCTCCTCCTCGCTCACCTCCCCGTCGACGATGCGGAAACTGCGGAACTCGACGTCGTCGCCGGCCAGGCCGGTCTGCTGCCCGTGGTGCCGCGTGGAGACCAGCACGTAGTGGGCGTTCGGCTCGGCCGCCAGCCCGATGTCGGTGCGGGAGGGATGGGCCTCGGTCGCGGTGTGCGAGTGGTAGATGACCACCGGCTCCTCGTCGCGATCGTCCATCTCGCGGTAGAGCCGCAGCAGGTCGCCCGAGTCGAACTCGTAGAACGTCGGGGAACGCGCCGCGTTGAGCATCGGGATGAACCGCTCGGGCCGGTCGCTGCCCTCGGGACCGGCGACGACGCCACAGGCCTCGTCCGGGTGGTCTTCCCGGGCGTGGGCCACGATGGCGTCGTAGGTCGCGCGGTCGATGCGCAGCACGACATCAGTCTATGCGGGGTCCGCAGGGCACTGACCGGCCGCCCAGGTTGTACCGATACCGTCGGGCCTCGTGCTGGTCAACCTGCTCATCGCCGCGGCGGTCGTGGTCTTCCCGATCCCCGCGCTGATCCTGGGCGCCCGTGGCCTGCTCAGGCGTCCCGGCTTCAACCCGGACGAGCCCGCCGACCGGCTGTCCTACGTGATCGTCGTCGTCCTGCGCGCGGTCCTGCTGGTGGCGGTGTTCGCACTGTCGGCCCTGATCCTCGTCTCCACGATCGGGGCGACGATCCGCAGCGTGCAACTGCACGGGCTGGTCTACGTGTTCTTCGGCCTCGACGTGCTGCTCGCGCTGGTGATCTGGTTCAGCTTCGCCCGCCGCGGCCGCCGGCGAGTGCGTCGACGAGTGACCCCTGCAGCGCGGTGAGCCAGTAGTAGACGGCCAGCTGCTGGTCCTGCTCGTCGGCGATCTCGTCCGGCGGCTCGGTGTCCTCCGTGATCTCCAGCCGGGTGCCCAGCGCGAGGCGCAGGTCGTTGCTGCTGCGCAGCCATGCCGCCGCCTGGTCGCGGTCGAGCCGCACCTCTCCCCCGCTCTCCGGGAGCGTGGCCCGGACGATGGCCAGGTCGTCGGTCTTCCCGCTGCGCAGCGAGCTCTCGGTGAGCTCGCGGTAGTCGGCGGCGAGCTCGGGATCGCCGCGGTGCCCCTCGGGCAGCAGCCGGTCCATCACCGGGTCGCCCGCCACGTCGTCGGCGTCCGCGGCGAGCAGCTGCTCCAGCTGGTCGAGCAACAGCCCGACGATGCCCGCCTCCGCCGGGTCGAGGCGGGCCACCACGTCGCCACCGCGGGTCGACCTGAACGGCTTCATCGCTTCTCCGCGCCGGCAACCGTCGGGTCGGCTCCACACCGCGCCTCACCCACGCAGGTCACGAATCCCGCTGGTAGCTGGCCCAGAGCCCGTAGGCGTGCAGCCGGCTGGTGTCGTGCTCCATGCGCTCGCGCGGGCCCGAGCTGACGATCGCCTTGCCCTCGTGGTGCACCTGCAGCATCAGCTTCGTGGCCGTCGGCTCGTCGTAGCCGAACAGCTCCTGGAGCACGAACGTCACGTAGTTCATGAGGTTGACCGGGTCGTTCCAGACGACGGTCACCCACGGACGGTCGAGGTCGGAGTGTTCCTCCACCGTCTCCTCGGGCGTCCGTGTCGGAGCGAGCGGTCCGGCCACGGATCCACTCTAGGACGCCGGTAGGACGCGGTCCGCCTACGCTTTCCGATCATGTCCGTGGATACGGGGCTGACGCCCCCACCGGCTCCCGCCCTGTTCACCGACCGGTACGAGCTGACGATGGTCGGCGCGGCCCTGGCCGACGGTACCGCCGGCCGCGACTGCGTCTTCGAGGTCTTCGCCCGGCGACTCCCGCACGGCCGGCGCTACGGCGTGCTGGCCGGCACCGCCCGCCTGCTGGAGGCCCTGCCGCACTTCCGGTTCGGCGACGCCGAGGTGTCGGCCCTCCGGGAGCAGGGGATCACCGACGAGCGACTGCTCGACTGGCTCGCCGACTTCCGCTTCTCCGGCGACATCGACGGCTACGCCGAGGGGGATTTCTACTTCCCCGGCTCTCCGGTGCTCACCGTCCGGGCACCGTTCGCCGAGGGGGTGCTGCTGGAGACCCTCGCGCTGTCGGTGCTCAACCACGACAGCGCCATCGCCTCGGCCGCGGCGCGCATGGTGGCCGCCGCGTGCGAGCGGCCCTGCATCGAGATGGGCTCGCGCCGCACGCACGAGGAGGCGGCGGTCGCCGCGGCCCGGGCCGCGTACCTCGTCGGCTTCGGGACGACGTCCAACCTCGAGGCCGGCCGTCGCTACGGCGTCCCCACCAGCGGCACCAGCGCGCACGCGTTCACGCTGCTGCACGACGACGAGCGAGCCGCGTTCGAGGCACAGGTGGCCACCCTCGGCACGGGGACGACGCTGCTCGTGGACACCTACGACGTCGACCGCGGCATCCGGACCGCCGTCGAGGTCGCCGGCCCCGAGCTGGGCGGCATCCGGCTGGACTCCGGCGACCTGCCCACCCTGGCCCGGCACGCCCGCGAGCTGCTGGACTCCCTCGGCGCGACGAACACCCGCATCGTGGTCACCAGCGACCTCGACGAATACGCCATCGCCGGCCTCATGGCCGCGCCGGTCGACCGCTACGGCGTCGGCACCTCGCTGGTCACCGGCTCGGGGGCCCCGACGGTCGGCATGGTCTACAAGCTCGTCGAGCGCGACGGGCTGCCGGTGGCCAAGAAGTCGGAGGGCAAGAACTCGGTCGGCGGCCGCAAGTACGCCGTCCGCCGGCACGCCGGCGACGGGACGGCACTCGCCGAGGTGGTCAGCAGCGAGCCGATCGAGCCACGGGACGGCGACCGCGACCTCGTCGTCCCCCTCGTCCGGGCCGGCGCGCTCTGCAGCGACGCGACCCCGGCCGAGGCGCTGCAGCAGGCGCGCGCCCACCACGAGCTCGTACGGACGACGCTGCCGCCCGAGGCGTGGGCGCTGTCGCGCGGCGAGCCCGTGCTGGAGACGGTGACCCGATGACCCGCGCGCTGATCGTGGTGGACGTGCAGAACGACTTCTGCGAGGGCGGCAGCCTGGCCGTCGCGGGCGGCGCAGCCGTGGCTGCAGCGATCTCCGCGCACGTGGCGACGGCCGGCTACGAGCACGTGGTGGCCACGCGCGACCACCACGTCGACCCTGGCGCCCACTTCGCCGAGCACCCGGACTTCCTGGAGACCTGGCCCGCGCACTGCGTTGTCGGGACGGGCGGCGTCGAGCTGCACCCGGCGCTGGACCGGGCCCCGCTGGAGGCCGTGTTCGACAAGGGCGAGTTCGCCGCTGCCTACTCCGGCTTCGAGGGTGCGGCCGACGGCGTCGCTCTGGCCGACTGGCTGCGCGAGCGCGGGGTGGACGCCGTCGACATCGTCGGGATCGCGACCGACCACTGCGTGCGGGCCACCGCTCTCGACGCCGCCGGCTCCGGCTTCCGCACCCGGGTGCTGTTGCCGCTCACTGCTGGCGTCGATCCGAGCACCACCGATGCCGCCCTGGAGCAGCTGCGCGCGGCCGGGGTGGAGCTGCAGGGCACCGTTCACCGAGCGTGAGCGGCCCGGCCAGCTCCGAGCGTGTGCACTGGCGCCCCCTTTTCTGGCCGGAAAGGGGGCGCCAGCGCACACGCTCGGGCTGGTGAGGGAGCCTCAGGCGAGCGGGGGTCGCTGGTCCGGGTGAAGCGGCCCCCGGACCGTTACGCAGTGTGACCACAGGCGGCAGGATCCGGCCGTGCCCCCCAAGACGTTCACGCGGAAGATGCTGGAGTCCGTCGTCGTCGTGGCCGCGGGCCTGGGGCTGATGGCGCTGGGCACGTTCGGCTCCTACTCCGACGCACACACGCCGGTTCCTCCCGCGCCGGTCCTCCGGGCGCCCTGACGGGCAGCTCTCCTAGGAGTCGGCGGGGACCGCGTCGAGCACCTCGTCGCGGGTGAAGCCGAGTACCTGCAGCACCGCGTCGAGGTAGGGCTGGTTGAGGGCTGTGTGCGCCTGCTCCCGAACGAACGGCTTGGCGTTGAACGCGATGCCGAGCCCGGCGGTGTTCAGCATGTCGAGGTCGTTGGCCCCGTCGCCGACGGCGACGGTCTGCTCGAGCGGGATGCCGTACTGCGCGGCGAACCGGGCCAGCGCCCGGGCCTTGCCCGGCCGGTCGACGATCTCCCCCACCAAGCCGCCGGTGAGCTTGCCGTCCACGACCTCCAAGGTGTTGGCGGCGGCGAAGTCCAGCCCGAGCGCGTCGGCCAGCGGCCCGGTGATCTGGGTGAAGCCACCGCTGACGATGCCGCAGCGGAAGCCGAGCCGCTGCAGCGTGCGGATCAGCGTGCGCGCCCCGGGCGTGAGCACGAGCGCCTCGCGGACCTCGTCGAGAACCTCCACCGGCAGCCCGGCCAGCACGCCGACGCGTGCGCGCAGCGACTCCGCGAAGTCCAGCTCCCCGTTCATCGCGGCAGCCGTGATGCGGGCGACCTCCGCGGCGCGGCCGGCGCGGGCGGCGAGCTCGTCGATGACCTCACCGCGTACGAGGGTCGAGTCGACGTCGAGCACGATCAGCCGCTTGCTCCGCCGGGCCAGGCCCACCTGCTCCACCGCGATGTCGGCTCCGGTGGCCGCGGCGACCGATCCCAGCGCCGTCCGCAGGGCCGTGGCCTCGGCACCGGAGACGGTGAGCTCGAAGCTGGTCACCGGGTAGTCCGACAGGCGCCGGATGGCGTCGATGTTGCCGCCGATCCCGGCGATCGCCTGCGCGGCGCCGGCGACCGCGTCCGGCGGGACCGGGCGGCCCAGCACGATCACGTGGTGCGGCCGGCCGGCCGGGACGACGAACTGTTCGTCTGCCGAGGCGGCCTCCACCTGTACCGACAGGCCGATGTCCGCGGCGACCTCGGCCGCGAGCCGTCCCAGGTGGGCCAGCATCGTCGCCTGGTCCGCTGCAGGCTCCGATCCCACGGCCAGGGCGCCGACGACCACGCCCAGCACGAGGTGTCCGTGCACGACGACCTGCTCGACGTCCAGGACCTCGACAGCGGGGCACCCCGCGGACGACCCGGCGAGGGCGGAGAACAGCCGCGCGGTCACGCCCGGCCGGTCGACGCCGGAGACGGTCAGCACGGCCTGCGGGGCGGGCGCCGACGATGCGGGCGGAACGCGGGGCGTCGGATCGAACGGCACCCGGTCATCGTGCCGCACAGCTGTGCGGCCTCAGCACCGCACCCTGGAACCGGAGAGACCCAGAACCGACACGGGTCTGGGTCT